>NZ_CP111085.1:2807500-3452500 GCF_026278345.1 Tellurirhabdus rosea | reverse complement strand
TTGTTCTTTTTGAGGAAAAACTCCGATCCGTAGGCGCGGCCCCGGCCGTTGAGCAGTTCGCCTTCCAGCAGCGGATTCAGGAGCAGATCGGCCCCGTCGATGTAATCAATCTGATTTTGCAGCCATTTGTAATACACCTCTACCGACGCTTCATACTCGGTGCCGGTCCGGCCGAAGTTCCGGAAATATCCCCCCGCGACCTGGTCGGCAATCTGCGGTTTGATGTTGTTGGTCGAAGGCGTCCAGACGTCGAGCGGGGTCGAGGCGGTGGTATTGGACACCAGGTGGATGTACTGCGCCAGCCGGTTGTAGCTCAGTTTCAGGGAACTCAGGGCTCCCAGGTCCAGTTTGGCCGAAAAACGCGGCTCCCAGTTTCCGTAGGTCTGGATTGTCTCGCCCCGGCCGTATCGCTGCGTCAGGCCCGGAATCACGTCGCGGCGCTGGCCGGGCGTTTCGTTGGTGAAAAACGTGTACGCCACGCCCGAACCGATGTAGTTGTAAAAGGAATACCGCAGTCCGTACTGGAGCTGCAGCCGCCGCGACACCTGCTGTTCGTTGCCGACGTAAAGGGCGCTTTCCAGGGCATATTTGCGTTCCAGTCCGAACGACCGCTCCACGCCGCCCGTCGCCGCCGTGGCCGTTCCGGGTTCAAATTCGTAGAGCAGCGCCTGTCCGCCGAAGGTCAGGGTGTTGTTTTTCAGAAAATACGTAAAATCCGGTTTGACGCTGTAGTTCTTGATGCGGGATTTCCAGCGGAAATAATCCCGGGTATCGGTGCGGCGCAGGTCCGAATCGAGCAGGTAATCGTAATTGCTGTAGAAGGCGGTCGTGTTCAGAAACAGTTTGTCCGAAAACACGTGGTTCCAGCGCAGGGAAGTCGTCGCGTTTCCCCAGTTAAATCCAAAGTCGGCTCCAAACACGTCGCGGCCGAGGTAGCCCGACAGGAAAACCGTGTTTCGGTCGTTGATCCGGTAATTGGCTTTTGCCGTAAAGTCGTAGAAAAAGAAGCGCGTGCCTTTGAGGTCGCCGCGCAGAAACGGCCGGGCCAGCACGTCGGCGTAGGACCGGCGACCCGCCACGATGAACGACCCGCGGCCTTTGAACAAGGGCCGTTCGTAGGTCAGGCGGCTGAAAATGACCCCGATGCCGCCGTTCACTTCCGGCCGTTTGGCGTTGCCTTCTTTCATCCGCACATCCAGAATCGACGAGATCCGCCCGCCGTACAGCGACGGAATGCCGCCCTTGACCAGTTTCACATCCTTGACCGCGTCCGGATTGAAGACCGAGAAAAAACCGAACAGGTGCGAGGAATTGTAGACCGGCGCTTCGTCGAGCAGCACCAGATTCTGGTCGATGGCCCCGCCGCGGACGTTGAAGCCCGTAGCCCCCTCGCCCACCGTCGAAACGCCCGGCAGAAGCTGGATGCTCCGCACCACGTCCACTTCGCCGAGCAGCGCCGGAATGCGCTGGATGGTCTTCATCTCGATCTTGTTGACGCTCATTTCAATGCTTTTCACATTGTCGTCCTCGCGCCGGGCCGAGACGGTCACTTCCTGCAGGTCGCGGCCTTCCTCGCGCAGTTCCATGTCCAGGCGCACGTTCTGCATCGTCAGATCGACGGTGCGGGTTTCTTTCCGGTAGCCGACAAAGGTGAAGATCAGGCTGTAGGTGCCGGGCGGCACGGTGATCGCGTAGAATCCGTAATTGTTGGTTACGGCACCGGTGGCGGCTTCTTTCCCGTAAACGGAAACGCCGATCAGGCCCTCGCCGTTGGCGGCGTCTTTCACGTAGCCGCTGACGGTCCGTTTGTCCTGCGCCCGCGCTGACAGAATGCCCGTCAGCAGGCTGCAGAAAATCAGTAGAATGGCTTTCATCATAGGTTGGGGGGTAATCCTTTTGCTAACTTTTTTCAATACTATTTGTTTCTCACGGGTTGTATTCCGGCCAAATGCCTTGTCACCGCTTTGACACGTAACACACCTACCGCCCCTATTCGTTGCAAAGCCGCTGCCAAACATGTATATTGAATTAGAAATTGATACCGGAATGAAATTTCTGATTTGGGCGCTTTGCCTGTTGGGCTGGCTTTCCGTCGGTGCGCAGCCGCTGACCCCCGAAAAAGCCCGGGCGGACATGAAGTTTTTGAAACGAAAACTGGACAGACTCTATCCGGGCATCGGTCATTATGCGCCCCAGGCCAACTACGAGCGGCTGTACGATTCGCTGGTCAACCAGGCGGCTCCGCCCGTTTCGTACCACGACTTTTTTCAGCGTCAGGTGGTCCCGCTGATTGCGTCTTTGAAAGACGGGCACCTGGCGGTCATGCACGCGCGGGATTACATCATCCGGCCGTACCGCTACTTTCCTTTCGAGGTGCGGCAGGTGGGCAGCCGGTATTACATTTCCCATAATTTGTCTGCCGACACCAGCCTCCGCCGCGGCACCGAGATTCTGGCCCTCAACGGCGAGCCGTTTGCCGCCATCCACGAAACCCTGCAACGCTACCACCGGGGCGGCAACGACGGCGACCTGACGGCCGGGGCCCGCACCCGCAGCCTGGTTTATTTTCCGGTATATTACCTCTGGTGGTACGGGCCGCAGACCTACGTTACGCTCACCTGCCGGACGCCCGGCGACACCACCGTCCGCGACGCCACCGTGTCGTGCCTCACGTCGGGGCAGTTACACCGCTACGCCGTCCGCCGGTACCGCAGCGAGATGAAAAGTACCCTGCCGAATCTGGCCGTGCGAAAAATCGACAGCCTGCCCGGAACGGCCGTGCTGCGCATCGAGACCTTTTCCAATTCGTCCCGCGACTGGTTTGGGCTGCGCTACAACCGGCAGCTCCGGAAGGCGTTTACCGAAATAAAGGACCAGAACGTGCAGAATCTGGTGATCGACGTGCGCAACAACGGCGGCGGCACGGTTCTGAACGCCGTACGATTGCTAAGTTACTGGATGCCCCAGCCCTTTCAGCTCATGGAGCCCGGCGTCATCAAGCGGGGCGGACGTTCGGCCTACGTGAAAGCCTGGAATCCGTTCACGTGGATGCTGTTTCCGGTTTTTTACAAAAAAGACCCTTCCGGCGGCTTCCGCGAACGGCCCGCGCCGCCCAAGCGCAAACCGCAGCAGGAACTGGCCTACCGGGGCAACCTGTATTTTCTGGTCAACGGGGCGTCATACTCGGCCACGACGTCGGTACTCGCCAAGACGCTGGACGCCGGGCTGGGTACGTTTGTCGGCGAGCCGTCGGGCGGGGCCTACTGGGGCGATTTTGCCGGGCAGTTTCAGTACGTAACCCTGCCGAATTCGGGCATCCGGGTCCGGATTCCGCTCAAGAAACTCATTCACGCCGTCAATCCGAAAAACGCCAACGGGTTCACCGTAGAGCCGGATTTTACGGTCGACCGGACGCTGGACGACATCCTGCAGGGCCGCGATTATCTGCTGCACCGCACCCTCGAACTGGTCAAACAGGGCAAACTCGCCGAACGGGAAGCCAAACGGCGGCAGAGCCTCTCCACGGAGCTTTCGTCTTCCCGGTAAAAATCCTGCACATACCGGCGGAAATTCTGTAACGCTTTTGGGTGTTATCCGTATGACCTTTGTGGGGTCAACTGGCTCTGGCGCGGACCCATTCGCGCTGCAGTGCTATTCTTTTACAACCATGAGTACCAAAACCATATCCCAGCCAACCGAAGTCCGCAAGACCTTTCCCGTCCTGGAAATGTCCTGCGCAGCCTGCGCGGTGAGCGTCGAGTCGATGCTTAAAAGCACGCCGGGCGTGAGCGACGCGGGGGTCAACTATGCCAACCAGAGCGCCTGGGTCCAGTACAACCCGAAAGCCGTAACGCCGGAAGGGCTACAACAGGCCGTGCGTTCGGCAGGCTACGATCTGGTGCTCGAAAGCGCCGAACCCGATGCCGAAAGTCCGCAGGAAATCCAGCGGGCCGCCCAGCAGCGGCATTACGAGGCGCTCAAAAAACGGACGCTCTGGGCGGGTCTGCTGGCGCTGCCGGTGGTCGTTATCGGGATGTTCTTCATGGACATGCCGTACGCCAACTGGCTCATGCTCGTGCTGTCGGCCCCGGTGGTCTTTGGCCTGGGCGGGACGTTTTTCACCAATGCCTGGAAGCAGGTGCGGCACGGCAAAGCCAATATGGACACGCTGGTCGCCCTCTCGACCGGCATTGCGTTTCTGTTCAGTACCTTCAATACGGCTTTTCCGGAGTTCTGGCACCGGCGGGGACTGCATCCGCACGTTTATTTTGAAGCCGCCGCCGTCGTCGTGGCCTTTATTCTGCTGGGTCGTTTGCTGGAAGAACGGGCCAAGTCGAACACGTCGGCGGCCCTCAAGAAGCTGATGGGACTGCAACCCAAAACGGTGCGCGTGGTCGAAAACGGGGCCGAAACGGAGATTCCGCTGGCGCAGGTCCGGACCGGGCAGCTGCTGGTGGTGCGCCCCGGCGAGCGGATTCCGGTAGACGGCCGCGTCGAATCAGGGTCGTCGTACGTAGACGAAAGCACCGTTTCGGGCGAGCCGGTGCCGGTGGAGAAAACGGCGGGCGCGGTGGTCTTTGCCGGAACGATCAACCAGAAAGGCAGCTTCCGGTTTGTGGCCGAAAAAGTCGGCGGCGATACGGTGCTGGCCCAGATTATCCGGCTGGTGCAGGAAGCGCAGGGCAGCAAGGCGCCGGTGCAGAAGCTGGTGGACAAAATTGCCGGGATTTTTGTACCGGTCGTTATCGGCATCGCTCTTCTGACCTTTGCCGCCTGGATGCTTTTCGGCGGCGACAATGCCCTCACGCACGCCCTGCTGGCGTCGGTGACCGTGCTGGTCATTGCCTGCCCCTGCGCCCTCGGCCTGGCGACGCCCACGGCCATCATGGTCGGCGTCGGCAAAGGAGCCGAACACAATATTCTGATCAAGGATGCCGAAAGTCTGGAACTGGGTTACCGCGTCAACGCCGTCATTCTGGACAAAACCGGCACGATTACCGAAGGCAAACCCCGCGTGACGGACTTTGAATGGACCGCCGCCGACGCCGACCAGCCCCGGCTGACGCGGATTCTGCACGCGCTGGAAGCCCGCTCGGAGCACCCGCTGGCCTCGGCCGTGGTCGCCTATCTGCCCGGAACAGAAAGTCTGGTAATGGACCGTTTCGAAAGCCTGACGGGCCGGGGTGTCATCGGTACGCAGGCCGGACGGACGTACCTCGTCGGGAACCGCCGCCTGCTGGACGAACACGGCATCCGCCCGGATGCGGCGCTGGAGAGCCTGGCTGCCCGCCTGAGCGCCGAAGCCAAAACGGTCGTTTATTTCGCGGATTCAACGCAGATTCTGGCCGTCATGGCCATTGCCGACCCGGTCAAAGCTACGTCGAAAGCCGCCATCGAAACGCTGCAAAGCCGGGGCATCGACGTGTTCATGCTGACCGGCGACAATCGGCAGACCGCCGGAGCCGTCGCGCAGTCGGTTGGTATCCGGGAGTTCCGGGCGGAAGTTATGCCGTCCGACAAAGCGGATTTTGTGAAAGAACTGCAGCAGCGCGGCAAGGTGGTCGCTATGGTCGGCGACGGCATCAACGACTCCCAGGCGCTGGCGCTGGCGGACGTAAGCATCGCGATGGGCCGCGGCTCCGACATTGCGATGGACGTGGCCAAAATGACGCTCATTACCTCCGACCTCGGCAGCATCCCCAAAGCCCTGCACCTGTCCCGGCGCACCGTGCAGACCATCCGGCAAAACCTGTTCTGGGCGTTCATTTACAACCTCATCGGCATTCCGCTCGCCGCCGGAATCCTTTACCCAATCAACGGCTTCCTGCTGAACCCCATGCTCGCCGGAGCCGCCATGGCCCTAAGCTCCGTGTCGGTGGTGATGAACAGCCTGAGGCTGAGGTATGAGTGAATGATTGAATTTTGAATGATTGAATGTTGAATAACTGGATGGCTAAATGGCTGGATGGTTGAATGGCTTCGCAAGCTTTAAATTGAGGCGAAGCCAATCAATCATTCAAAATTCAACATTCAATCGTTCCCTACCCCGGCAGGTACACGGTGAACGTGGTTCCCTCGCCGACTTTGCTGCGGACGCTGATGCTGCCGCCGTGGAGTTCGGCGATTTTTTTGCACATCGCCAGCCCGATGCCGGTGCCTTCGTACTGGCTGCGTCCGTGGAGGCGTTCGAAGAGTTGAAAGATGCGCTTGTAGTGTTTTTCATCAATGCCAATGCCGTTGTCGGTGACTTCGACCCGCACCCAGCTGGCGTGGGCCGATGCCGCAATCGGAACAGCCGTTTTATCGATGATTTCGCCCTTGATGATTACGATGGGCTTAAGATGCTTGGGGGTGAATTTCAGGGCGTTGCTGATAAGGTTTTGAAACAACTGACGGAGTTGGAGCGGGTTGCCTTTCAGAATCGGCAGCGGGCTGAGCTGGATGGTGGCGTTTTTCTCCCGGACCATCATTTCAAGGTCCTGCTGAATTTCGGTCAGAATCTTGGCCAGCGAAACCATTTCGAAAGCGGGCTGGCCGGTCGTCAGGCGGGAATAAGAGAGCAGGCCCCGCACCAGCGTCTGCATCCGGCCGCCGGCGGCTTCCATGCGCCGCAGCAGGTCCGCCGCATCGGCCGGCAATGAATGACTGAATTGCTCGCGCAGCAGCGTACTGAACGACTGGATCTTGCGCAGCGGCTCCTGAAGGTCATGCGAGGCCACGTACGCAAACTGTTCCAGCGCCTGGTTGGACTCCCGCAGTTCGGCCACCAGTTCCCGGGAACGGACCAGCGCCTGCCGCAGCGGCGTCTCGTCAATCACCGAGACCACCACCCCGTCTCCCTGCCGCACCACCGACACGTCGTAACAGCGGCTCTCACCGTTCTGGTCGAATACATGTTCAAAGCGGGTCGGAACGCCGGTTTCCACCACTTCCGTGTAGCGTTCAAAAATGCCGCTTTCCTTCAGTCCGGGCAGCACTTCGAGCAGCGTCTGGGTGTGGTGGTCGCCGCTCATTCCTCCGGCCAGCTGGCGGTTGGCCTCGTTTTGGGTGAGGTTGCGGAAATCCACGATGCGGCCCGTCTCGTCGCGGAGGGCTTCGGCCAGCATCAGCGCGGCCTGACAGCCGTCCAGAATACCTTCCAGCTGTTCGCGGCGGCGACGCTCCTCATGCTGCAAAAACCGGGTTTGGGTAATGTCTTCAAACGTAAACAGCACGCCTTCGTCCTGCCGGGAGAGGTTGACCATGATCCAGCGGCCTGCCTCCACTTCGTGCAGTTCTTCTTCGTACTGCATCGGCTCGCCCGTTTCCCAGACGTACCCGAGGCGGTCGAGAAAACCCGTCTCGACGGCGAGCGGAAACACCTCCGACAGCCGATGGCCCGACACCTCTCCCGCCGAACGTCCGGTCAGGCGGGCGTAGGTTTTATTGACAAACTGGTACGAAAAATCGTCCACACGCCCTTCTGCATTCTGAATGCACCGAAACAATACCAGTCCAACCGGCATGTGGTCGACGATCCGCTGAAAAAACTGTTCTGATGCGCTGTTCATCAAGGATGTGGATTGGACGCCCTAATCTACAAACTTTCTGGAGAATACTGCTTTTTTGGCCTGTAACCACCTATTGACTTTGTCAACTTATCTCCATACATTCATCCTATGCACAGTTCAACCCGTAAAAATGCGGGTCTACCTACGGTTTTATACCCTTCATGGAAGTACCGTATCATTGCGCTTGAATTCCGGTTCTCTTTGCCTTTACCTTTGTGTCACACAAACAACCAAAAGCAAAACAATCCACGAAAATGAAAAAGATTTTCTCCTTCCTCGTTGCCGCCTTTTTACTCATTAGTGTACAGTCTTTTGGACAGCTTTCTGTCGATAAGGGCACCAAGTTCCTTAACGCAGGTATCGGTTTAGGCGGCTGGGGTGGCATCGGTTATTCGGGCAGCGTTGCTCTAGGCGCCTCGTTTGAAGTTGGCGTTATTCCTAACCTGACCGTTGGTGGCATTGGCGCTTACCGTGGTTACAGCGGCTACGGCGCATACTACAGCATCGGCGCCCGCGGTTCTTACCACTTCAACGAAATTTTGAGCATTGCTAACGACAAGGTTGACCTGTATGGTGGTCTGGGCCTGATTTACAGCGGCTGGTCGTGGAACGAAAGCTACATTGGCTTCCGGGACTCGTACGGCGGTGTTGGTCTGGGTGGCCACGTAGGTGCCCGCTATTTCTTCAGCGAAAAGATTGGTGGTTTTGCCGAAGCCGGTTTCGGAGTCGCTCCTCTCCAACTCGGTCTGACAGTCAAATTCTAATCTTCCTCTTTAATTTAAAAAGCCCGCTTCACGTTCTGTGAAGCGGGCTTTTTGTTGCACCAGCCGGGATCCGTCACTACTTGCTGGCCACTTCCTTCAAACTCTTGACACCCATGTTCCAGAGTGTGAAGGCGTAGATATCGGCCATCAGTTCGAGGCTCTTTTTGGTGTTGCTGGCCCCGTGGCCCGAGTTGGTGTCGATGCGGATCAGCACCGGGTTCGGGCCTTTGTATTTTTCCTGAAGCGTCGCGGCGTATTTGAACGAGTGCGCCGGCACTACGCGGTCGTCGTGGTCCGCCGTGGTCACGAGCGTAGCGGGGTAATTCTGGCCTTCTTTCAGGTTGTGAATCGGCGAATAGGCGTACAACGCCTTAAACTCCTCCGGGTTGTCGCTGCTGCCGTAGTCGGCAATCCAGTTCCAGCCGATGGTGAACTTGTGGAACCGCAGCATGTCCATCACGCCCACCTGCGGAATCGCCACCCGGAACAGCTCCGGACGCTGGTTCATCACCGCCCCCACGAGCAGACCTCCGTTGGAGCCGCCGCGGATTGCCAGTTTCTGCGAAGACGTGTATTTTTCCTTAATGAGGTATTCGGCCGCCGCGATAAAGTCGTCGAACACGTTCTGCTTTTTAAGCTTCATGCCCTGTTCGTGCCATTTCTCGCCGTATTCGCTGCCGCCGCGCAGGTTGGCCTGGGCATACACGCCGCCCTGTTCGAGGAACGGCACCAGCAGGGAATTGAACGAAGGCGTCAGGCTGATGTTGAAGCCGCCGTAGCCGTAGAGCAGCGTCGGGTTGGTGCCGTCGAGTTGCAGGCCCTTGCGGTAGGTCAGGAACAGCGGCACTTTGGTGCCGTCCTTGCTGGTGTAGAACACCTGCTTCGTTTCATAATCGGCCGGGTTGAAGCTTACTTCGGGCGCCCGGAAAACGCTGCTTTTCTTCGTCGCAATGTCGTAGCGGTAGATCGTCGGCGGGACGGTGAACGAGGAGAAGGTGTAGAACACGAATGTATCTTCTTTTTCGCCGCCGAAGCCGCCCGCTTCGCCCAGACCGGGCAGCTTGATTTCGGCCTCAGGTTTGCCGTTCAGGTCGAACACGGCCACGCGGGAGGTTACGTCCTTGAGGTATTCGACGAACAGCTTACCGCCCGCCGAACCGACGCCGCCTTCCGTGATCGGCTCCGGCTTTTCGGCGATCAGCGTCGCAAATTTCTTCGTTTTGAGGTCAAACGAGACTACTTTCTGGTTGGGAGCGTTCTCGTTGGTCAGCAGGATGAGGCGGTCGCCTTCGTTTTCCACCACGCCATAGCTGAAGTTGGTGATGTCGGCCACCACGGGCACAAACTCCTTCTGACCCGCCTTGGTATCCATCGCAAACAGCGCGTTGCCGTCGAGGCCCCGGCCCCGGTCGCTGACGTTCAGGAACACGAAGCGCTCATCCTCCGAGGTGGACGCGATGTTGAAGCGCTGCGGATTCGCCTTGTTTTCGTACACCAGCCGGTCGGCCGACTGCGGGCTGTTGAGTTTATGGTAAAAAACCTGATGGTTTTCGTTTCTGGCCGCCAGCGCCGAGCCTTCCGGCTTCGGATACCGGCTGTAGTAGAACCCGTCGCCCTGCCAGGCCGCTCCCGATACTTTTACCCATTCGATTTTATCGGGCAGATACTGCTTCGTCTGCATGTCCATGACCTGGTACTCCTGCCAGTCGGAACCGGCTTTGGAGAAGCCCACCACGGCATACCGGCCATTTTTGGAGAGCCGGAAAACGGTCAGGCGGGTGGTGCCGTCGGCGGACAGTTTGTTGGGGTCGATCACCACTTCCGGCACCCCGTTGAGGCCCTTCTGGCGGTAAAGCACCGACTGGTTTTGCAGGCCGTCGTTTTTGTAAAAATAAAACCACTCGCCTTTCCGGGCCGGAGCCGAGAATTTGGGGTAGTTATAAACCTCTTCCAGGCGGTTCTGAAGCTGCCTGCGGTACGGAATCTGCTCCAGATAGCCAAACGTAACTCCGTTCTGGGCCTTCACCCATTCGCCGGTTTCGGCCGAACGGTCGTCTTCCAGCCAGCGGTAAGGGTCGGCTACTTTGGTGCCGTGGTACTCGTCGGCGTGATCAATTTTGCGGGTTTGAGGGTACTGCAATTGAGCCTGGGCAAGAGAAGAAAGCATAACGGACAGTCCAATTAGCGTTGGTCTTAGCATGCGTTGATGGTTTTAAGGGGAAAACAACCCTTAAATTTCGTCAGGAACCACCGGGAATCCAAGTGCAAAATGGTCAGGAGCGCGAATCGGGCAGGGTGACGGTGTCCCACCAGTATTGTTTCAGGGTCCGGAAGTAGTCCAGCCAGTGGTCGTAATCGAGCGGTTTGATGAGAAAAGAGGTAACGCCCTGCTCGTAGGCGGCCCGTACGTCGGCCTGGTCGGTGGAATTACTCAGCACCACAACCGGAATCCGGTGCAGCGCCCCGTCTTTGTTTTTGAACCAGCCCAGCAGCCGCCAGCCATCTTCGCGTCTGGGGAGGTACAGGTCCAGCAGAATCAGCTTGGGATAATCGGTTTTGTCGTCAGAACACGTTTCCAAATACCGGATCGCCTCCTGGTCGCTGGCGGCCCAGAACAGCCCAACCTCAGGCATCACCTGTTGCAGGGCCATCCGAATGATGGTCCACTGGGCGGAATCGTCCTCGACAACCAGGATACTGGCCTGTCGGTAGTTCCGACGCGTTGCTTTTGTCCGTTGAGTAGTGTTCATTTAACTTGGGCAGTCGGCAAAAATACACATTCTATCAGGCGAATCAAGATGTCGTGAACAGCCAGCCGCTTATGTATCAGGGATTTCTTCCAGAAAAAGCTGGACGTCGTCGCTTTCGGGATAACCGGTGCAGGTAAGAACCCACCCGTTTGCCAAATCGTTTTCAGTCAAAACGTCGTTGATGGTCATGGCCACCCGGCCGCGGCGGCAGCGCACCGCGCAGGCCGAACACCGCCCGCCCCGGCAACTGTACGGAAGCGGAATGCCCTGCCCCAGCGCCGCCTCCAGAATCGATTGATAGGCAGGCACCTGCAGTGTGTATTCGGTCCCCCGGAAGGTCAGCGCAATCCGGTGGTCCCTTGCCCGCTCCGGACTGATGGCCGGGACGCTGACGACGTCCACGGTAAAATTTTCTTTGCGGATCTGTTCCTGCTTTATTCCTAAAAAAAGAAGCGTGAACTGCACCATCCGCATGTAGTCGCCGGGGCCGCAGATGTACCAGCGGGCGTCGGCCCGGTCAAAAGTCGTCAGGCCGGGCAGCATCAGTTCCAGCAGCAGGTTGTTCAGCCGCCCCCGGCGGACCTCTCCGTTCAGCCCCCCGTCGCCCGTCGGCTGGCTGAGCAGGTGAATCAGCCGGAAGCGGTCGGCATGGCGTTGCCGGAGCGCATTGAGGCTGTCCCGAAACACTACCGAATGCTCACTGGTGTTGCTGTACAGCAGCGTTACCCGGCTGTCGGGTTCTTCGTGCAGCACCTGTTTTAGAATGGAGAAAAGCGGCGTAATGCCGCTCCCGGCGCCCATCAGCACAATGTCGCGCGGCGTGCCGGGGCTGGTTTCCAGCACAAAACGGCCCAGCGGCGGCAGGCTGGTCAGCACGTCGCCCACCTGCACATGGTCGAGCAGGTAGCGCGAAACCTCCCCGTTGTCCACCCGTTTAATCGTAATCCGCAGGTCGGCATCGACGCCCGGTGTGGAGCTGAGGGAATACGACCGCCGGACTTCATGGCCCGATATGTGCAGCACGAAGGTCAGAAACTGACCGGCCCGGTAGCGCACGGGGCGGTTATCAACGGGTTGCAGGACAAGGGTTTTCGCCGTAATGTGGCGGGTGCCGGACGTTTCGATAAGAATTTCCGACACATGAAGATGAATCAATTCCTCGTTCATCAGGGGTTTGTAACTTTGCAGGACGTAGGCAGCCCGGAATCAGGACCGTAAAGGCTTAACGTTATCAACATGAATAAGTTTACATTTTCAGGAAGTGTTTGGGTCGTCCTTACCGTTGTGCTCATGGCGGCGCGCGGCGCTGGACTTTCTCCGAAAAAGATGCCGGTCGCTTCGGACACCCTCATCATCCGCACCGACACGCTGATCGACCGCTTCGTCAAGGACAGCGCGTACCGGGCCGTTTTCAAGCGCGATACCACCTTTAAAGCCGACGAAGGGCAGGCCGCCCGTGCCGATTCCAATCTGCTGGATACGCCCGACATTCTGACCGGCGACCTCAACGGGCTGGCTGTTTGTCCGGGTTCGCCCGTCACCGTCCCGTTTGGCACCACCGGCCGGTTTGCCCCTGACAACCAGTACGTACTGCAACTGGTCGATCCAACGGGCAAAGTCACCAACCTGACCGAACCCGCCCGTCCGGCCCCCGGCGCGGCCCTGCTGACCGGTCATATTCCGTTGCAGACGCCCGCGGGCAGTTTCTACGCCCTGCGCGTGTCGTCCACCAGTCCGGTCGTGAACGGGACGCTGCGGCGGCTGCGCATCCTGCCCGCCCCGACGGCCCGCATCGAACTGCCGGACGGCGGCACCACCACGACCATCGTGCCCGGCCAGCCCGCCACTCTGCGCGTGGCCCTGAGCGGCCAGGGACCCTGGTCGTTTGCGCTCTCCGACGGCACCAAAGTGACCAACGTCATGCAGACGCCTTATGAACTGACCATCACGCCCGACCAGCCGACCGTGTACAAAGTCCTGACCGTCAGCGGTCCCTGCGGCAGCGGCGCGGTTTCGGGGGAAGTGATCGTGAATGTGAACGAAAATCCGACGCCGACCCTGACCCTCAAAGCACCGACCGGCGGCTGGCAGGTCTGCACGGGGACGCCGTTTCAGGTGGCCTTTACCGCAACGGGCAAATTCAACGCCGGAAATAATTACGTCGTACAACTGGCCGGGGCCGACGGAGCCTGGACCAACATTTCCGGCGGCGGCGCAGGCAGTCCGCTGACGGCCCGGCTTCCCTACGGCATCGACCCGAAGAAAAGCTACCAGTTGCGCGTGGTGTCGACCTTCCCGACGCTGACCAGCGAAACGGCCCCGCTGACCATCGCCCAGCAGGCCACGGTCGCCCTCCGGCCCGACTCCATCCGGATCGACGAAGGAAAAAGCGCCGAGCTGAAACTGGACCTGGGCGGCGGCGGCCCCTGGTTTGTGCTGCTAACGGACGGGACCTACGAAAACGGCATCACCAAAACGCCGCACACCCTCCGCGTGACGCCCCAGAACTCGACGGCCTACGGCATCACTTCGGCCGGCGGGGCCTGCGGCGTGGGCGACTTCAGCGGACGGGCTTTCGTGCGGGTCAACGTGCCGCCGTCGGGCATTGCCACGGGCAATCTGGCCTCCCGGACCGTCTGCTACGGCAGTGAACTCACCATTCCGTTTACCACAACAGGGCGTTTCTACGCCAGCAACAAGTACATCGTGCAGGTGGCCGACACCAGCGGGACTTTCCACAGCATGGCCACCACCTACCGCGACGGCGTGCTGAAAGCCACGCTGAGTCCGCCCTCGCTGCGGGATACGCTCAGCACCGTGCGGGTGCGGGTCATTTCGACCAGCCCGGCCGTGATCGGTTCGGAGACAACCGTGAAAATGCTGGCTCCGAATGCGGGCCTGGCGACCCTCGGCGGCGAAGCGACCATCCGGCCCGGACAGACGACCCGCGCCCGGATTGCGTTCCGCAACGGCATGCCGCCGTACTCGTTCACGCTCTCGGACGGAACGCAGATCAACGGGACGTTCCTCAACCCGTACGTTCTGACACTGGCCCCGACGACGACCACCGAGTACACCATTACCAGCATGAAAAGCGGCTGCGGGTCCGGGCGGGCGACGGGCAAGGCCGTCGTGACGGTCGAGATCAACTAGCTTTGTCGCCGCTCCGGGCGGATTGGGTGAAGAATCCGGCGGTTTCGTCCTTTCTTTCGGGCGGCTCTGGCGGCGTCTGCTGAACTTTGTTGCCAACAACAACTTCGGTGAACGCCATGAGATTGCTCTTAACCCTGGTTGCCTGCCTGCTGGCAATGGCCGCCGTCGCCCAGAAAGCGGCGGATAACGGTTCGTTTTTCTTCACGACCTCCGACAGTACCCGGCTGTACGTCCGGGTTGCCGGGAAAGGCCAGCCCTGTCTGTTTCTGCACGGTGGCCCCGGCTCCACGAGCCATTATTTCGAAGCTTCGGACGGGCGCCGGGTAGAGGATTTCATGCAGATGATCTACATCGACCTGCGGGGAAGCGGCCGTTCGGGCAGCGCGCCTTCGGGCGATTACTCGATTGCCCGTCTGGAAAAAGACCTGGAAGAACTGCGGCGCTATCTGGGCCATGCGAAATGGACCGTCATGGGCCATTCCTTCGCCGGGTTGCTGCTGACGAATTACGCCGCCTACCATCCCGACCGCATCCGGTCGCTGGTGTACGTCAACTGCACGCTCAACCTGACCGCTTCCGCCGAAAGCTGGATTGATTTTGGCATCCGGGAATTAAAGCTCCAGGACACGAAGGCGCTGAAAGACCCGGCGGTTCCGGCCTTGCAGCGCATGGGTCTTATCAGCGAAAAATTAAACGAAAAAGGGGTCTGGTACAAGCTCATGTTCGCCACGCCGGAGGCCAAGGCCAAAAGCGACTCGGTCAGCTTTCAGAGTTTTCCGGAGTTTAATTTCGAATACGGGCAAAAGGTTTGGGGGAACCCCGAATACATGCAGGATTACACGCCGCTGACGGCGAAAATCTCCGCGCCGACGCTGGTCGTTACGGGTGCCCGGGACTTTGCCGTCGGGCCGGAGCATTACAAAGCCTTTCGGTTTCCCAACAGCCGGGTGGCCGTTTATGACGGCGGTCACTGCCCGTTTCAGGAAGGCGGAGACTGGTTTGTGAACGAAGTGAGGCAGTTTGTGAAGTGACGCGATTGGGGTTCCCACAGATTGGTTTCTCGCAGATTTGCGCGGATTTTGTACGCAGATTTACACAGATTACTATTGAAAAAAATCTGCGGAGATCTGCGTACAAAATCCGTGTAAATCTGCGGGAACCAACCCGTTATAATCCCCCCGCCGCTTCGGCATCGGCCCAGACCTTGCCGTTTGGCAGAATCTGGAACAGACTGGCCGGGAACTCCTCCGTCACCGGCCCTTTCAGCGCGGTTTTGAGCACGGCCGCCTTTTTGGCCCCGCTGACCAGCAGGAGGGCTTCCCGGGCCTCGGCCACGTGCCGCAGGCCGACAGTCAGGCCTTTTTCGAGCGGCGTCGGGCGGTTGAAATATTTCTGTCCGACGGCAATCGTCGTTTCGTGCAGGTCGGAAACGTGCGCTTCGCTTTTGAAGGAAGTACCCGGTTCATTCATGGCAATATGCCCGTTGAGGCCCACGCCGACGATAATCAGGTCGAAACCGCCGTTGCAGGACACCAGCCGGTTGATCCGGTCGCACTCGGCCTGCGGATCGTCCGTTTGGGTGCTGAACAGCTGTACCTGCTCCGGCCGGAGCTTCAGCGGGTCGAACAGGCCGCGCTGCAAATACCAGCTACAGCTTCCCTCGTCTTCAGGGCCCATGCCCATCCACTCGTCCAGCCCCACGAAAGTGACCTGGCTGGTATCGGCCTCTCCGGCCTGCGCCAGCTTTACAAATTCGGAATAGGCACCCAGCGGCGTATCACCGGAAGCGACGCAGATAAGGGCGGCTGGTTTTCGTTTTAATAAATCCGCCATGCAGCAGGCCGTTTGGCGGGAAAGGGAAAGATAATCGGGAAATGTACGAAAGGTCATGGGGTTAGATTCAGATTCGGGCGGTAAGATACTTCCGAAACAGACTAGTTCGGAATGACTTTTGTTCGAAAAATGCGCTTAAGGCACTCTCAGATTACTTTTTCTTTAAGCAGCCTCCAAAACCATAACAGACAGTTCACCTGCCGTTCACACACGCTTAACACTCATTTGGTCACTTTGCAGCAGTAAAACCTACCAATTTGCTGCATGAGAAACACTCTATTCTCTCTTCTTATTATCCTAATGGGTTGTCTGGCGACGAGCCAAACGCTGGCCCAGACTACCCAGGCGTCCATCGCGGGCGTCATTACCGAAACGAACAAGTCGCCGCTGGCGGGCGCCACGGTTCAGGTTCGCAACGAATCGACCGGCTTCACGACCGGGACCGTGACCAACGCCAAGGGCGAGTATCTGTTCAAGGAACTGCCGCTCGGCGGGCCGTACACCGTAAAGGTCACGTTCATCGGATTCGGCGAACAGAAACGGACCGGGTACGCCCTCAACCAGGGTGATGCCGTGCGCGTCAACCTGTCCATGCAAGAAGACAACCAGACGCTGGAAGTGGTGCAGGTGGTGGCCTCGGGGCTCAAAAACAAGGTCGAGAACTTCGGCGCGGCCACGACCATTTCGGCCCGCTCCATTGCCACGCTGCCGGTCAACGGACGGAATTTCACCTCCCTGATGGACCTGTCGCCCCTGAGCCGCGGCGGCAACCTCTCCGGCCAACTCGGTTCATCCACGAACTACACCATCGACGGGATGAACGCCAAAAACCCGACTTCGGCGGGGGCCACGACCAGCCGGAGCGGTGCGCCCTACTCCATTTCGATTGAAGCGGTCCGCGAATTCAAGGTCGTCACGAACCAGTACGATGTCACCTTCGGCCGGGCCGGGGGCGGTACGGTGAGCGCCGTGACCAAAGCCGGAACCAACCAGCTGAGCGGCAGTGCCTTCAACTACACCCGCGCCGACTGGCTGTCGAGCCCGTACGACATCCGGGGCAACAAGCGCGTAAACAAGTTCTCGACCAACCAGTACGGCTTCGCCCTGGGCGGTCCGCTGATCAAGGACAAGCTGCACTTTTTTGCCGTCTGGGACCACCAGCAGGACTCGCGCCCGCTGATCATCGCCGACATTCAGTCGGCCACCGACGAAAACCGTTTCAACACCACCCGGACGACCCTCGACCGCTTTGTGTCCATCGCCCGTAACCAGTACGGGACGTCGGCCTCGCCGCAGTACGGTTCCTTCGACAAAGTGCGCGGTTCGGACGCGGCCTTTCTCCGCCTCGACTGGCAGATCAACCCGAAAAACCTGCTGACGATCCGGAACAACTACACCAGCGACCGCAACAAACTGGGTCTGGCCGACAATACGGCGATCAACATCTACGAGTCGTACGGCAATGACTACAACATGGACAACAGCCTGCTGGCAACGCTGCGGACCTCTCTGAATCCGAAAGTCACGAACGAACTGAAGCTCCAGCACCTGTACACCTTCCAGGACAGCAGCCCCGGCGACCAGCTGCCGGATGCCAACATTCCGCGTGCCATCGTCGAGAACGTAGTTTCCACCGTCGCCGGGGGCACCCGCTCGACCAACATCCAGATGGGCGGTCACCGTTTTGCGCAGGAAAGCTTCCGCAACAACGTGCTGCAACTGGTGGATAACCTGTATTACAACACCGACAAGGTGCAGTACACGCTTGGTCTGGACCTGATGTACACCCACGCCTCTTCCATCTACGGCAGCGAAGTGAACGGGCGTTTTCATTACAACGTATCGGGCAACACCTCGGCCCTCGACAATTTTGAACGGCTCCAGCCCTACCGCTACTACCGCGAAGTGCCGCTGGTGGACGACCTGACCGTGAAAGGCGGCATCCTGAACGCCGGGGCCTACGGACAGATGAGCACCCGCCTCGCCACCGGCCTCGACCTGACCGCCGGTCTGCGCTTCGACCTGGCGCGTTACCCGTCGGCCCCGCTGAACCAGCTGGTGTACGACGAGTTGAAGCTCCGGACCGACAACAAAATCAAGTCGTTTGTGGTCCAGCCGCGGATTCAGCTGACCTGGGACGTGAACGACCAGCGCCGCGACATCATCCGATTCGGAGCCGGGATTTTTGCGTCCGACATCAACAACTACATGGTTATCAACAACCTGACCTTCGACGGCAAGCACCTGGCGACGGTGGACGTTCGCTCCCCGAACATTCCGACGCCTGACTTCCGGGCGTACCGCAGCAATTACGCGAGCATCCCGACGCTGGCCCAGTTCCAGCTGCCGACCATCAACCTGAACGGTCCGGACGCGAAGGTGCCCATCATGTACAAGGCGAACCTCTCGTACAACCGCTTCCTGACGGACAAATTCCGGGTGGGTGTGGCCGGTTTCATGACGCTGGGCCGCAACAACTACGTCTACGTGGACCGCAACATGGTGGCCAACCCGTACTTCCGCCTGGCAAACGAAGAGAACCGGGGCGTTTACGTGCCCCTGAACACCATGCCGGCCAACGGCGCGGGCGACTGGCTGCAGGGCCGCGTCAGCAACAAGCTGGGCCGCGTTCTGGAACTCAACAGCACGGGCAAGGTCAATAACTTCGCCGTGGTGGCCGACGCCACGTACCAGTACTTCCGCGACGGCGAAATTACGGTCAGCTACACCTGGAACGATACCCGGGACAATACTTCGTTTAATGGCAACGTCGCCAACACGGCCACGCTGGTACTGCCGGTGAAAGACGATCCGCGCGACCTGAGCCGGGTAACGTATTCGGACAACCAATTCCGTCACAAAGTTGTGTTCTTCGGCACGCTGCCCACGTTCTACGGCATCAGCGTCGGCGTTCGGTATTCGGGCATCGGCGGGACGCGCTACTCGCTGCTGTCGGGTGCCAACACCAACGCCGACTTCGTGGGCACCAACGATCTGGCCTACATCTTCGACCGCAACGGTGAGAATGTACCGGCTAATGTGAAAGCGGGTTTGCAGGCGATTCTGAACAACCCGGACGCCAGCCAGAGCATCAAGGACTACATCACGAAGTACAACGGCCGGATGGCCGAGCGGAATGGCGGCATCAACGGCTTCTTCGGCGTGTGGGACATCCGGGCCAGCAAGCGGTTTACGTTCTACAAAAAGCACAGCCTGGAGATTTCGGCCGACTGCTTCAACTTCGCCAACTTCCTCAACAAGTCGTGGGGCGTCAACAAATCGCTGAGCTCGCAGGCGCTGTATGCGCTCGGCATCCCGGCTACGGCCACCTCGCCGGCCGTTCCGAACTTCGACCGGACGACCGGGCAGTTCAACTACCGCGTCAATACGGCGGGGGTGGTAGCGCCGTCGGGCAACCCGTACCAGTTCCAGTTGGGAGCGAGGTATAGTTTCTGAGACAAAAGAGGAAAGACAAAAGAGGAAAGACAAAAGAGGAAAGACAAGAGACAATAGACCTCTGGAGTAAAACAGCAAGAGCCCATCTCGGTTGAGATGGGCTCTTGACTTTTATGAGCATTTGCCTTTCGGGCGCGACGGCTGCTTCCCGAGAACAATTACTGATAATTCGCCGGGTTTTCGTCCTGCCACTCGTTCACGCCGTCGCGGATGCGGTTGCGGAAGGTGAGGGTGTCCTGGGCGAAGGAGGTGGTGCCGTCGGCGTTGGCGTATTTGTACTTCAGGATGATTTTCCGGTTTTGCAGTAGCTTAGACCGGTTGAAAACACTTTCGCCATCGGGTTCCACGATTACCCGCGAGCCGGGGGCCTGGCTGACGATCACGCTGTTGCCTTGCAGCGTCAGTTTCATGGCACCCGTCTGGTCGCTGATCTTGTTGGTCACCAGAGCGTTCGGCGCGATTGTCTTCAGGGCCATCACCTTGCCTTCCGGCGAGGGAATGGTCGTGAAATAATTCACCGTCCGGACAACCTTGCCCGTCGCATCCTTCACCGTCGTAACGCCGCCATGCCAGTAGTTTCCGAAAAGCATGTTCTCGTACTTGAGGGCAATCACGGCGGACCGCTTGGCCCGCACGAGCGAATCGGCATCGGCCGAAACGATGTAGAACGGCAGTGCATACACCGGCCGGAGGGTCGCGGCGTCCTGCAGGAACCGGGCCGAATCCGCTTTGATGACCACCGAGCCCGAGTGTTTCCCGGCTTTGATGACCATCTTTGCGTTGTCGGAAATGGTGAAGTAATTCGACGGAATCACTTTGAGCGTGTCCACCGTCTGCACCGCATCCTTGATGTAGGCGGCCCCGGTTTTCATGGCGGCCAGCGCCTCGGCGTTCACCAGTTTGGGGTCCAGCGTAAAGTTCACGACCCGGTCGCGGGTATTTTCCCGGATGCCGCCCAAGGCCGCCCCCACTTCGATTTTCATGCCTTCGCCGACCACAAACGTCCGGACGTTGGTCTGGTACATGAAGTAAATCGAGGTGTAGTCAAAATCCTTGATATACGGTTCGTAGCAGGACGACAGCAGGGCCGAAAGCAAGGCACACACGCATAGAATCTTTTTCATAGCATCTTCAATTTCAATTATTTCCAGGTATCCCAGCCTTCGTTTTGCACCAGTCTGCTCATCCGCAGCATTTCGTCGTACGGAATGGGCAGGTAGGCGGATTTATACGAGCGCGTTTCGACCACTTCGTCCATCTTGTACGTAAACGTGCCGTCCGGATTACGGGTGATTTTGGCCATGTGCACCGGCTTGTTGAGGTCCGTCAGGTTGGTTGACCAGCGGCGCAGGTCGTAGAAGCGCATGCCTTCAAAGCACACCTCGATCCGCCGCTCATTTTTGACAAACTGGTCGAACACCGTTTTGCCTCCCGCGGCCACTTCCGTCAGGTAAGGATCGGACGTAAAGCCCCGGCCGCCGTCGCTGTTGTTGCGGGCGCGCAGATACCCCATCGCGTCTTTGGCCGACATACCGTAACGAGCGCTGAGCGGCCCATCCATCTGGTTGGCGGCTTCGGCGAACGTCAGCAGCATGTGCTCCCAGCGGATGAAATACTTGGCGTGCGGCTGGCGGTTGATGGAGTTATCGGCCCAGTTCAGCCCCATGAACACCATTTTCTTGATGTGGTAATTCGTCCGGCTGTTGACCGCCGGTCCGGCCGCATCCTTCCCGCCGTTCGCCCAGTTTTCGAAGGTGTACATGGTCGTGGTCGTGTTGATCTTCACCGCTTTGGCTCCGTTGTGGAAGATGTTTGCGTAGAAACGCGGATCGCGGTTTTCGTACGGTTTTGCCGGGTCGTAGAGGCTGCGCGGGTCGGTGATCGGGTAGCCGTTCTTCATCGGGAAGGCGTCCACGAGTTCCTGCGTCGCGCCGACCGAGCCGGTGCCCTGGAATCCGCCGGGGTAGAACATCCGCTCCATGGCGTCGTTAGCATTGTTGTACCGCGACGAGAAGACGATCCCCGGGTGGTTGGGATCAAACCAGTTGACGGCCCGCGTGGCGTTGAAGCCATTGGTGACGGCGTCCACTTTCATTTTGAAGTCAATCACTTCCTTCGCGTTTTTGGCGGCCAGATCCCAGCGGGTCAGGTCGTTCGACGGATTGAAGCGCGGGCTGGCCCAGGTCAGGTACACCATTGCCTTCAGCGCCCGGGTGGTGATGCCGTCGAAGCGGCCCCAGTAGCGCGATCCGGCATAGACACGGTCGTTTACGTTCGGAACAAGGAAATCGCGGTGCGCAATGGGCAGGTATTTGTAAGCCGAGTCGCAGTCGGCGATGATCTGCCGGACGCATTCGTCATAGGTATTGCGGGCCAGGTTGGTCTCGGTCTTGATGTCGATCGGGTCGAGCACAATCGGGAAGCCGAGCAGTTGCCCGTTCGTTGCTTTGCCGCCGAATTTCTGCAGCAGGTCCCACTGGAACCAGGCCCGCAGCGCGAACGCTTCGCCCTGCAGGCGGTTCTTCACCAGACTGTCGAGGTGTTCGTTCACCAGAAAACGGGTGTTGTAACCGCGCCGGTCTTTCAGGAACAGATTGACGAGGTAGATCGAGCGGTAATCCCGGTCCCAGTACGTCCGGAACGGGTCCTGGCTGGTCGGCAGCGCACCCACGGCCAGGCGGGTCATGCTGTTGGTGGTGCTGGTAATGACCACGTCGTCCGTCGTGCCGTCGAGGTAGACGCCTTCGTTGTCGTTGTAGTTCCGGGGCATGTTGTCGTAACACTGGCCGACCAGCCCCTGCACCATGTCCTGAAATTTCCAGATATCCTCCGTGGTCCGGTTGCCGTTCGGGAACGGGTCCAGATAGTCCACGCAGGAAGCAAACAGGAAGCCCGAAAGGGCCAGAACAGCGACGCTTTTGGAATATATTGAACTGAATTTCATACCGATACGCTGCTAGAAAGTAAGTTTAAAGCCTCCGGTGAAGGTTTTGAACAGGGGGTACACCGTCACGCCGGAGTTGATCGATTCCGGATCAACATCCTTGATCTTCGAGATCGTCAGCAGATTGGCGCCCCGGACAAACAGCCGGGCACCCCGCGAGCCGAAGATGTTGCCGGCGCCCACGGGCAGGTTGTAAGCCAGTTCGACGTTCTGAATTTTGAAGAAACCACCGTCCCGCAGCCAGAAACTGGAGTTGATGAAGTTGTTGTTCACCTTGTAATACGTCAGGCGCGGATACTGGCCGTCGATGTTGTTCTTCACAAAATTCGAGTAGTTGTTGTCGCCCCAGCCGCTCCAGAAGTACTTGTTGGTCATCGGAATGTCGTAGAACGCCCGGCCGGTGCCGAGGCCGGTCAGTTCGAAATTCCGGTAGCTGACCCTCAGGTTCAGGGCATACGTCAGACGCGGCGTGGTGTTGCCGATCCGGCTCTGGTCGTTGTCGTCCACGACGCCGTCGCCGTTCATGTCCTGGTATTTCAGGTCACCTTTCATCAGCACTTCGTCGTAAATCTGCGGCACCTGGCGGGTATCGGCATCGCTGGCAAATTTCCCGACGTAGGTCTGTCCCCAGAAGGCGTCGATGGGCAGGCCAATGCGCGACTGGTACTCGAACCGGTATTTCGGTTCATCCCACATCAGGATTTTGCTGCTCTGAACGGCGGCATTCCCCCCTACCGAGAACCGCAGCGCGCCGATCTGGTCGCTGTATTGCAGGCCCGTTTCGACGCCGAAGTACCGGACTTTGTTGTAGTTGTACCAGGGCCGCGCGGTCGAAATGCCGCCGACGAACGGCACCGTGTTGGCCAGCTGCGACACAATGCCGTCGCGGAGGTTATTGAAGTAGGTCAGTTCCAGCGACAGTTTGCGGTTCAGCACCAGCGCATCCAGACCCACGCTGAACTCCTTGCGGGTTTCCCAGGTCAGGTCCGGGTTGCCGATGCGGCTCGGGGTAGTCCGGTAAACGGAGTTGTCCGTGTTGCTGCCGAACCACTGCCCGGTCGAATACGGTCCGAAGGCCGAGCCGCTGGTGTTGACGCCCCAGCGGTCGAGATACAGGAACGGCGTCAGGAAGCTTTCGAAGCCCAGCACACCGCCTTCTGCCCGCAGCTTCAGGTAATCGATGCCTTTGATTTTCTGCATGAACGGCTCTTCGGACAGCACCCAACCCAGACCCACGGCCGGGAACAGGGCATAGCGCTTGCCTTTGGCGAAGCCGGACGTCCCGGCGTAGTTCAGCACGCCGTGGAACATGTAGCGGTCGCGGAAGCTGTAGCGGCCCGTGAAGATGCCGTTCTGCTGGCGCTGCGGTTCCTCGATGCCGTTGCGGGCATTTTTGGAAATGTAGTAGGTGGCCCCGGCCTGCAGGTCGTGCCCGTTCCAGGCTTTTTCGTAGCTCAGGTTCTGGTAGACCACAAACCGCTGCGTGTAGTAATCGTGCAGCTTGGCCATCCCCGCCATGTCTACGCCGTCGTGTACCTTCGACAGGCGGGTGGTGTCCGCACCGGAGGCCGTTTTGCCCGGCGTCACGATGTAGGCAATGTAGTCTTCGGCCTTCCCGATGCGCACGCTGTTGTAGAGGTTGAAGCCTACGTACGTCCGCGATTTGAGGCCCGGCACCATTTCCTTCATGTCGTACTCGAAGGTCATGTTCGACGCGCCCGTCCGGCCGGTTTCCGTGTAGTAGCCGTTGTGCATCAGGTTACCGATCGGGTTCTGGCGGAAGCTGGAGTTGGAACTGACCGCGTACCAGGGTGCCACCGGATTGTCGCCGAAAGCGGCGTAGACCGGGAAGGCAATCGGCGGCGTGTTGGTGATGTCGTTCAGGGCCGTATTGAGCTCGACCAGGTCGAGGGCGGTGTTCGTGTTGCCGTCGTCGCTGGTGAAGTTGGAGTTGTATCCGTAGTTGGACGACCGCCGGAAGCTCACCCCGCCGAAGAAGTCGAACTTGATCTTGATCAGGTCGTTGATCTTGACGTCGATGTTGGAGCGGACATTGAGCCGGTTGTAATCCGACTTCGCGCCCATCTTGTAGATGTCGCCTTCGCCGTTGTAACCGAGGTAGGCGCTGTACTGCACCACGTCGTTACCGCCCGTCGACGACAGGTTGTACCGCCGAAACGCCTTCGTGTTTTTCAGCATCATCTGCCGGAAATCCACGCTTGGGTAGTACATGTTGTACGGGTCGTTTTTGGCGTATTCCCCGATGGCCGATTCGCTGTAGAGCGCCGGCAGGGCGCTGTTGGTGCGGGCCACGTTGTTCAGGCGGGCGTATTCGGCACCCGAGGCCCAGCCCGGGAAGCGGTCCACGACGCTGACGCCCTGTTCGGCGTTGACGTTCAGGACGCGTTCGTTTTTGCGGCCGCGTTTGGTCTTGATGTAAATAATCCCGTCGGCGGCGCGGGGGCCCAGCATTGTTTTTCCGACAATGTCCTTGACGACCGTTACCGTTTCGATTTCCTGCGGGTCGAGCGGCATTTCGGTCACGTCCGTGGGAATGTCGTCGATGATGTAAATTGGGTTACGGCCGCGGGTGGCGTTGCTGATTTTTTCGGTCACCCGGAAAAAGCCCAGCTGTTCCTCGGCGTTCAGCCCCGGCGAGCCGTCCCGTTCGATGACGTCCAGACCCGGCACCAGCCCGGTGAAGGCGTTGCGCAGGTCATTGGACGGGTATTTTTCGAGGTCGGTGGTGCGCAGGACGTTGTAGCCGCCCGTCGCGTTCCGTTTTTTGATGTCCATAAACGGCATCGGCACCACGTCGTCGAAGGTCCCGAAGAGGTTGGCCCGCTTCAGTTCGATGACGCTGCGGGTCACGATTTCGCCCACCGGCGACACAAATTTGTCGTATCCGAACGTACTGACCGTAACGACTTCCTCCGGGGCTGCCTCAAAATCGTAATCCCCGAACGCATTGGTTTCCGCGTAGAGACGGCCCTCGCCCACCACCACGGCGGCTTTGGGAACCGGATTGCCCTTTTCGTCGGTCACCTTCAGATGTATTTTCACGACCCGCGCTTTCCGGCCTGCTTTGTCCTGCGCCTGCGTCGCGCCCGTCAGGCACAGCAGCAACAGCAGCAACCCGATAAAGCCGCGGTTTTGGTAAAGGTTTTTCACTCGCATAATCATCAGGGTAAAGGATTTAGGCTACCACACTTCGTTGGGCACAAATTTTTTCATCTTGTACATATCGTCCGTGTTGAACGGCAGATAATACATGGCTTCCTTCCAGCGCACCTGGCGGTCGGCCGGCAACGGCATACGGGTGTACTTGTAGCCCGTCGGATAAGTAGCGCTCGTCGGCACCTTTTCGATTTCCACCTTGTAGAGCGTGCCGGACATGATGCGCGGAACGTCTTTCCAGCGGCGGATATCGTGGTAATAGTGTCCGCCTTCGAAGCACAGTTCGATGGTCCGTTCGTTTTTGATGCGGTCGCGGAGCTTGTCCTTGGACGAAGCGAAGGCCGCCAGCACGTCCGGCATTCCGGCGCGGTTGCGGATTTTGTTCAGGGCCTGCATCGCCGTCAGGGCCGAACCCGGAGCCGCCCCGTTGGGACCGTAGGCTTCGTTGGCCGCTTCGGCGTAGTTGAGGTAAAGCTCGCCGAGGCGGATCAGCGGGTCGGTGTACTGGGGTGTCGTCTTGTTCTTGACGCTCTGTTCGCCCCAGGTTTTCCGCTCGTAGTAGCCCGTGCGCGTCACTCCGGCATACGACTGGTCCAGCATTTCGGCGTAAACGGCCGCCCCGTTGTTGGTTTCGTAGTAAATCTTGGCGGTGCCGTAGCCCGGAACCGGAGCCGTGTTGTAAATGATGTCGATGTAGAAACGCGGGTCGCGGTTGGCGTACGGGTCCTGCTCCTTGTAGTGCCCGGCGGCGGCGGCGGCGGCCCGGTCGGCTTCCGTATTCAGCGGTTCGCCCCACTTGGTCTCAAATTTGTCGACCATGTTCTGGGTCGGGCATTCGCCGGAGAAACCGGTTTTGCTGCCGCCGAAAATGCCGTTGACCTGCCCCTGCAGATCGCCCGCGTTGTACGCCTTCGTGCCGGCATACCAGCCCCAGAGCTGCTCGTTGGAGTAGGTGGTTCCGATGTAGTTTTTCTTGTAATCCGCCAGCGGCAGCAGCGTATAGCCATATTGTTCGGCCAGTTTGATGGCTTCCCAGTTGGCTTTGGCGGCTTCTTCCCAGTCTTTGGCGCCCAGTTCGTTGTTGAGCGGGCTGGCGGCATAGAGCAGGGCCCGGGCTTTCATCGCCTTGGCCGCTACGCCCGTCGGACGTTTCTGCTCGGGGTTGTTGAGGTGGCCGGCCACGCCCGGACCGGGGTCGCGGCGCATGAGGTCGGCTTTCTCGAAGTACATTGCGGCCGTATCCATGTCGGCGGCGATCCGGATCAGCGTTTCGTGCTTGGAGAGGCGGGGAATGTCCCATTCGTCATCCGGACCAATCACCTTGGTCAGGTACGGCATCGCTCCCCAGAGGCGGAAGAGTTCAAAGTGCGCGAATCCCCGGATAAAGTAGGCCTGCCCCTTGAAATCGTTGATATCCGTCTCGTTCACATCCTTCAGCATCTTGATGTTCTGGAGCGAGAGGTTGCATTTCCGGATGATGTAGAACATCGAACCGAGAATGGGCCGGCGGGCCTGGTCGTAGGTCATTTTGTTGATAATGGCCGAAATCTGGCCCGCTTTGATGACCTGCGCATCCATGCTCCGGCCCATGTCGCTCATGTCCGTCAGCGATTCCATGGTGTACTTCTGGTCCCAGAAGTCGAAATAGAGCGAGAAGGCATTTTTTATGTTATAGCCGCGCCAGGTTCCGGCATCGTTCCGGTTTCCTTCGTAGATATCGTCAAAATAACGCTTGAAGTTATCGTACTTGGAAAACACGTCGGCCGTGGTCAGGCCCGATTCGGGTGCCTTGTCGAGGTAATCGTTCTTACAGGAAAATGTCAGAACCATCAGCAGCAACGGCGCGAACAGGAGGGCAAAAATCTTTTTCATGGACGTAGAAATTTTACGTTAGAATGCCGCTTTGAGGGAGAATCGGATCGAGGCCATCGTCGGGTAGAAACCCTGGTTGAAGTCCTTGCGCTCGGGGTCGCCTTCGATGAGCTTGGTGGCCGTCCAGATGTTGTTGGCCGTCACGAAGAAAACCAGATTGGACGTTCCCAGCACCCGCTTCAGCATCGGAGAGTTGAACGTGTACGAGGCGTAGACTTCCCGCAGACGCAGGTAGTCGGAGTTGCGCCAGAAGCGGTTCTCGACCATGATGTCGAAGCCGCGGTCGGCTTCTCCACCGCCCCAGAACAGGTTGTCCGTGCTGCCGCCGCCCGAATAGTGCAGGGTGGCGTGGTTGGCTCCCGGGTTGGTCGGCGTCCAGTAGTCCAGCTGCGAAGAGTGTACGCGCCAGTCGCCTTTGATGAACTCGACCTCGTAGGGTTGGTTGAACTCCACGTACTTGCCGACGTTGCCCGTGAACATAAAGTTGAAATCAAACTTTTTGTACGAGAAACCCGACGAGAACGAGTACGTCAGCGGCGCGTAGTCGGAACCCCGGATGGGATATTTGTCGAGGTTGGTCACCCGGCCGTCGGCGTTGAAATCCAGGAATTTGTAGTCTCCAACGTTCAGCTTCTGGAGGTCGATGGCCGCCGTATTGTTGTGAATGTCGTCAATCGACGTGTAGTACCCGCTGCCGGTCAGCTGCACCCCGCTCAGCTGCGCGCCCAGCGGTTTGCCCTGCTCTTTCTGGTAGTCGAAGGCATAGGGCAGGTCATCCTTGAAGATAATCCGGTTTTCGTTGAAGCCGAAAATCCCTTTCACGAAGTAGCTCAGGCCCATGCCGGTGCTGTTGCGGTACTCGGTTTCGATCTCGATCCCGTGTTTCTTCAGCTGCCCGCGGTTCAGTTCCTTGAAGGAGTTGCCCACCAGCATCGTCACCGTACGCGGCACGAGCAGCATTTTCTCGCGCTGTTCGTCGAAGAGGTCCACGCTGAAGTTGAAGCGGTTGTTCCACAGGCCAATCTCCACGCCGAAGTCCCGTTTGCGGGCTTCCTCCCACTGCGAAATCGGGTTGGGGCCGAGGTCTTCGTGAATGTATCCGGAGTTGTCCTTGAAGTAATCGCTCAGGTACAGCCAGCGGTTGGCGGCAATGTCGCTCCCCACTTTTCCGTCCGAGTAGCGGAACTTCAGTTTGCTGAGCCAGGGCAGAGATTCCTTGATGAACCGCTCTTCCGACGCCACCCAGCCGACGGCTCCGGACGGGAAGAAACCATACCGGCGGCCCGGCGCAAAGCGTTCGGAACCCGTGTAGCCGACGTTCACCTCCATCAGGTAACGGCCGTCGTAATCGTACGTGCCGCGACCGACAACGCCCTGGTTGTAATACGGGAATTCGGTTGTTTTGTCCTTCTGCTGCCGGTTCACCAGCGCCAGACCCGTTACGCTGCTTTTGCCGAACGTGCGGCTGTAGCCCATCGACGCTTCGAGGTACAGGTCTTTGTAATAGTCGTTTTCGAGTTCGCCCACGTTGATGTCGAGCGGCCCCTGCTGGAACATTTCATTGCCCTGCCCGTTGCGGAACCAGGGGTTTTCTTCCGTCCCAATCTTATCGTAATTAAGCTGGTATTCGGGGAAGGTATAGGTCGCCGTGAGCGAACGGTTGCGGTAATACGTACTCATCGACACCTTCCCGCGCAGGGTCAGGCCGGGGGTCAGGAAGTCGAGTTTCTGGTCCAGGATCAGGTCCGTAAACAGCTTGGAATCCAGGTACCGGTTAAACGAGCCCTGGTTCATGGACGTATACGGGTTGCCGGTGAATTCCCCGAAGTTCATCGCCAGGCGGTCGCCGCGGTCGTTCGGATAATCCGGGTCGGGCACCTGTTCGAGCACCCAGGCCGGGAAGTAGGCCGGGTAGCGCGACGGGCCCGTGGAGTACAGGTTCCGCCAGGGCGTGCTGCTGGGCTGGTTTTTCAGACCCGTTTCGCCGCCCACGTTCAGGGACAGCGTGCTGCTGCTGGTCAGGTTGAAATCGATGTTGGTGCGGTAGTTGAACCGGTGGTACCAGTAGCGCGTATCGTCGTAGCCCTGGTTGTACGCCTTGAAAAAGTCGCCCTGGTACGAATAGCCCAGCGAGGCGAAGTATTTCACGGAGTTGGTCCCGCCCGACACGTTGAAGTTGGCATTGCCGGTCGGCGCAAACTCCTTCGTCATGATGTCGAACCAGTTCACGTCCGGGTAACGGAGGGCGTTCAGCGGCGTCGACGGCTTGCGGTACTGGTCCAGGGCGTACTGCGGAATGAGGTCCTGAAACTGCTGGCCGTTCATCAGCGCCATGTTGTACATCGACATGGTGGTGTGCGAGCTGATGTGGTCCGGAATGCGGGTGGCCTTCGAGACCCCGTACGAGCCCGTAAAGTCCAGTTTCGGTTTGCCGATGACGCCGCGCTTGGTCGTCACGATGATGACGCCGTTGGCCCCTTTCGCCCCGAAAACGGCCGTGGCCGAGGCGTCTTTCAGGACCGAGATTGTCGCAATTTCGTTGGGGTCCATGTCCCGGAAGTCGCGTTCCACACCGTCGACCATCACCAGCGGCTGGGAGCCGTTCCAGCTCGACAGACCGCGGATAATGATTTCGGAGTGGTCGCTGCCCGGTTCGCCGCTCTGCTGCATGGTCAGTACGCCCGAGAGTTTACCGGCGATGGCGTTGGTGATGTTGGTGGTACCGGAGCGCATCAGGGCTTTGTTGTCCACCTGCGTGATGGCCCCCACGACGCTTTCCTTGCGCTGCGTGCCGTAGCCGACCACGACCACTTCCTGCAGCGATTTGTTTTCGGCAATCAGCTTGACGTCGATGGTCCGCTGTTTGTTTACCGGAACTTCCTGAGAGGTGTATCCAATGTAACTGAAAACCAGAATCGAGTTTTCGTTGGCGACGGTAATCTTGTATTTCCCGTCCTTATCGGTGGAGAAACCGTTCATGGTTCCTTTTTCCACCACGTTCACGCCCGGCAGCACGCCCCCGTCGTCGCCCTTAACGACCCCGGTAATCGTGACGGCCAGCACTTTCAGATCAATGGTTCGAGGCGGATTCATCCGGTTGGCCTTATACGCAACCTTTCCGGCCGCCGAACCCGCCTTGTTTTTTTCAGGATCGTCTCCCTTTGCAACCAGCTGCCCCACGAAAAGGCATTGGAGAAGTACTCCGGTCAGTGCATAGCGAGGTCTGGCTACAATTTGTAGTAAAGGTTTTAAATCCATAATTTTAATGGTTTGAATTGCACAATTCAAATCATGGAGACTTTACCGAAGTACCTGAGCGCCAACTCGTAACCAACGGTAAAAAATCTCCGGAGCCGGTAATCCGCCCTGGATTACCGGTTTTCTAAGTCATCTCGGGGAGCATGGAGAAGGGATCGTTTAGTTTTGGTTATGATAAAAAACAAATATCTTTTTGACTGAACCGGTAAAAGCGGGATCAATCAGAATTTATACGGCAGGGTGTGTACGAAATGGATTTTGTTAACGCTTTACGGGGGAGAGACTGCTGTTATGCCTTCAAAAAGTTTGACGATCCCGCTATCTAACCTTCAATAGACTTTTTTATAGGAAACTTTACAATTGGAAACGCTCTCATTCAAAATAAATCTTTCTTTTGTTATATAACCGGGAGGTTTACTTCCGGAAGATTGCGCAGAATCATTTTCCATAACATTGCACCGGTATTCCCGTTTCCGGGTAACCCGCCCGAAGCCCGGTCCACCCGCAGTCCCTTTAAAAAATTTAAACGGGATTGCTGACGACAACATAGTAGAATACCAGAGCGGGGTACTTCGATATTAAGCTATTCCCAACTTCATTCCGCCAGCCGACCGCCAGCGCATGAAACATCCTTTACTTTTGTTGCTTTTCCTGGCTTGTCTGCAGGCGCAGGCACAAACCCCGGCGGCTCCGGCACCGCCGTCGGTCCGCAGTCCGGTCATCGCCGCCGGGCGCATCAGCGGAACCGTGCTGGATGCCGTCACGAACAAACCCGTGGAGTTTGCCACGGTGGCCCTGCTCAATGCCGAGACCGGCAAGCCCATCACCGGCACCACGACCGACGAAACGGGCAAGTTTCAGCTCAGCAACGTGGCCGCCGGGCAGTACCGGATTGCCATCAGTTTCATGGGCTACGAAACCCGTACGGTCGACCCCGTGTCCATCACGGTGCAGAAGCCCGAAGCCGCCCTCGGCGTGCTGACCCTGAAGGCCGACAACCGCACCCTCGGCGAAGTGACCGTCACGGCCCAGAAAGAACTGATTGAAGACAAGGAAGACCGGCTGGTGTACAATGCCGAAAAAGATCCCACCGCCGCCGGCGGCACGGCCGTAGACCTCCTCAAAAAAGTGCCCATGCTGACCGTTGACCCCGACGGCACGATCCAGCTCAAAGGCAGTTCGAGCATCAAGGTGCTCATCAACGGCAAGCCGTCGAGCATCATGGCCCGGAACATCAACGAGGCGCTGCAAATGATTCCGGCGGAAATGATCAAAACGGTGGAAGTCATCACGGCGCCGTCGGCCAAATACGATTCGGAAGGCACGGCCGGGGTCATCAACATCATCACCAAAAGCCAGTTGCAGGGCCTGACGGGCGGACTCAACGCGGCGGCGGGCAACCTCCGGCGCAATTTCGGCGGAAACTTCAATTTCAAAGGCCAGAAACTGAGCGTGACGGGCTTCGGCGGCGTCAACGGCAGCAATTACTTCGGCGGGGCGTCGTCGTTCCGGCAGAATCTCCGCGCCGACAGCGTCGTCAGCACCGTTGAGCAGCAAAGCACCTACCGCAATACGGGCCGGTCGTTCATTGGTTCGTTCAGCGTCGATTACGACATCGACACCCTCAACCGGGTGGGAATTGATGCCAGTTTTGGCGGCGAAGGCCGGAACACGTTTTCGACGCGCGACACCCGGACCCGCCTGCTGAATCCGCAGGAATTCCGCCGTTACAACCGCTCCGAAAACGGGAACGGGAACATGGACCTCAATTTCAACTACACCCGCATTGCCAAACGCAGTTCCGAACAGGAATACACGTTTCTGGCCCAGTACAACCGCAACGACAACGCCAGCCGGTACGACCTGAACCAGTACCCGCTGCCCGAAAGCGACGTGATCAATTACCGCGAACGCAACAACAACACCAACCAGCAGAACGAACTGACGATCCAGACGGATTACGCCTACCCGTTTTCGACCGTCAAACGGCGGATGCTGGAGGTGGGCACGAAGGCCATTTACCGGGATGTGAACAGTGATTTTCGGCTCGAAAACGCCCGCGACGGCTCCCTGGATTACCAGGAAGACCCGCGCCGGGCCAATACCTTCGAATACCAGCAACTGGTCTGGGCCACCTACGGCTCGTTCCGGTTCCGGACCGACAAGCAATGGGGCTTTACCTTCGGCGGGCGCTTCGAGTTGACTGACATCAACGCCAATTTTATCTCGACCAATACCCGGTTCAGCGACCGCTACCAGAACCTGATGCCGAACATTACCCTGTCGAAGCGGCTGGGCAAAAGCCAGCGGGTCCGGCTCAATTACAGCCAGCGGATTCAGCGGCCGTCGATTGCCTACCTCAACCCGTACGTCAATTATTCGGACCCCAAAAACATCCGGTCAGGCAACCCGTACCTGAACGCCGAACTGGCCCACTCGGTCGAACTGTCGTACAACACGTTCACGCAGAAGGGCCTGACGGTGAATACCACCTTCTTCGGGCGGCAGACCAACAACGCCATCGAACAGGTCACGACCGTGGACAGCAGCGGCGTATCGACCAGCACGTTCCGCAACATCGCCCGCAACGCCACCTACGGCACCAACCTGTACGCTTCCGTGCGGCCGGTGAAGCAATGGAACCTGAACGGCTCCGTCGGGCTGAACTACAACCTGCTCAACAGCCCCGCCCTCCAGACGACGAACCAGAACTGGAGCTACCGGTTCAACCTGAACACGTCGCTGCAACTGCCGAAGGATTTCAGTCTGCAGGCCAACGGCTCGTACACCTCCCGCCGGGTGCAGTTGCAGGGCCAGTCGTCGGGCTATTATTATTACGGCTTCTCGGCGCGGAAGGAGTTCAAGAAGCAGAAAGTGACGTTTGTGGCCAATGCCGAAAACGTCTTCCGGCTGCATAACGTCGTTCGGAACCAGTTCCAGACGGCCACGTTTATTTCGGAGGGCATCAACTACAACGTCATCCGCAACGTCCGGCTCTCGGTCAACTGGCGTTTCGGCAAGATGAAAGCCGCCCCCGAACGCGAACGCAAAAAGATCACGAACGACGACGGGAAAAGCTAAACCCCGTGGGGTGGCACGACCACCGGGCGACGCTGTCCGGGTCGTGTCCCCACTCATCTTCCTTTTCGCTATATTTGGAAAGCAAAACGTAGCGGAAACCTCATGGAAGCTCTCAGCGCACCGAAAACCTACACCGTTCAGGAATATTTTGAACTGGAAAAGACCAGCGAACTCCGGCATGAATTTTACCGGGGCGAAATTTTCGCGATGGCCGGCGCAACGCTCAACCATAACGAGATTGTGCAGAACATGACGTTTGCCCTGCGGGACCATTTTCGGCCCAAAGGCTGCCGCGTCTTCTCGGAAAGTGTTAAGCTGGAAGTCATCCGGGACGTGTATTATCCTTATCCGGACATTATGCTCACCTGCCATCCCGACGATCTGCGGGCGCAGTACGTGGTGAAGCACCCGGGCCTGATTGTGGAAGTTTTATCCGATTCCACCGCCGACCACGACCGGGGCTTCAAGTGGCAGAACTACCAGCGAATTCCGTCCCTGAAGCATTATTTACTCATTTTTCAGAACGAGTACCGGGCCGAACTTTACAGCCGCAACGTTGATTTCTGGAAATACGAAGTCTTCACCGAGCCCAGCCAGCAGATTGCCTTCGAACATCTGGACTTCCAGCTGCCGCTTTCGGAGATTTATCAGAACGTGGTAGTTGGCGAATAAAAGCACTAAAAAGCCCCGCCAACCAACAAACTCGTCAGCCAGCGGAGCCTACTTTTAACTCATAACTCTTAATTCTTAACTGTCTTTTCCGGCATCAGCACCACCCGAATGTAATTCCCGGCGAAATAGCGGTTGGCGGCCACTTTCGTGCTTTCGACCGTTACTTTTTTCAGCAGTTCGTCTTCGCGCAGGATTTCGGTCGGGTCGTCTCCGTTGAGGTACTGGCTGGAGAGGTAGCCGAGCCAGAAGCCGTTGTCCTTCAGTTGCACTTCGGTTTCGCGGCGCGTTTCGGCCTTGAACTTGGCAATGTCCCGTTCGTCGGCCCCGGTCTTTTTCAGGCTTTCAATCGTTTCCAGCGATTTGGCGATGAGCTTTTCCACGTTTTCGGGGGCGCAGGTGAAGCCGATGCGGAACGAGTAACGCTCCGCCGGAATCTTGCTGTAGCCGCCGCCCACGCTCACGCCGTAAACGCCGCTTTCCTCCTCCCGCAGCTTTTCGGTCAGCTTGATTTCCAGCACTTCCGCCAGGGCGTCCACCTGGGTGGCGTTCTCCGGATTCCAGTCGAAATCGCCGCTGAACACGAGTTGCACGGTGCTTTTCGGGTCGATGCCCTTAAAAACCGTTTTGGCGATCTGGCCCTTCGGTGTCCGGATGCCCAGGTCCTTGTAGCTTTCCTTGCGGCCCGTCACCGGCAGACCGCCGAGGTACTTTTCGAGCAGCGGCCGGATTTCTTTTTCCTTGAAATTACCGACGAAAAAGAAGGTAAAATCGCTGGCGTCGGCAAAACGGTCGCGGTAGAGCTGCAAAGCCCGCTCGGGTTTCACCTGTTCGAGGCGCGCGAGCGTGAGCGGCATCCGGCGGTAATTGTAGTTGCCGAGTACGGCCGCCAGCGTGTCGTTGAAGATCTTCTGCGGCGTGGGGGTGGCGTACGCATTTTGCAGTGCTGCCCGCTGGTTCGACAGGAAGCCCTTGATGACGTCGGTGTCCAGGCGGGGCGTCGTGAAATAGGCGTAGAGCAGTTGCAGGGCCGTTTCGAGGTCTTCCGGCGATGTGTTACCACCGACGCCTTCGCCCGTTTCGGAAATGTACGGCCCTACGTTCACCGACTTGCCCGTCAGGAACCGCTGCAACTGCGTCTGGTTGTATTCGCCCACGCCGCTCAGATGGGCCAGCGTCGAGGCAAAGCGGGCCGACTCGAAATCCTCGTTGCCGTACAGCGATGTGCCACCGAAGCTGGTGCCGGTGAAAATGATCTGGTCGTTCTTGAAGTTGGTCGGCTTCAGCACCACGCGCACGCCGTTTTTGAGCGTCCATTCCGTCACGCCGATTTCCCTGATTTCGCGCTCATTTGTCACCGGACCGCCCACGGGCAAGGTGGATAACAGGGGTTTATCCACCACTTTATCCACATACGCCGTCACGTCGCGGCCCGCCCCGTTGACCAGCGCCAGCACGTCGGCCTCCGACGGCAGTTTGTCCTTTTCTTTCTCGGGAGCCATGATCACCACGGCGCGGTTGTCCGGCGTGATAAAATCTTTGGCGAGGTTGTTAACGTCCCCGAGCGTGATGCCGCCGATGTACCGTTTCTGAAAATCGTAATACGTTTCGATGCCGATGGCCGGGTCGTCGTGCAGGAAATGGTCCACATATTCACCGATGTAGACCGACGAGCGGGTTTTGTCGCGTTCGCGGTAGGCGCGTTCGATGGTTTTCATGAACTGCTTTTTGGCCCGCTCCAGTTCGGTTTCGGTAAAGCCATAGCGTTCGACCCGGGCGTTTTCGTTCAGGATTTCGTTGAGCGAGCGCTTCAGGCTGGCGGCGTCTTTCGCCACCACATACGAACTGAAGGCATCCAGATTCCCGAGGAAGCTGCCGTAATTGCTGAAACCAAACAGAAACGGCGGGTCGGCCTGGCGGGTCAGTTCCTGAATCCGGTCGCCGAGCATGGTGTTGAACAGACTGCGTTTCATGCCTTCGCGCAAATCCAGCAGCGTTTTTTCCTTTGTTTCGGGACGTTTGTAGAGAATCTGCACGACCGTATTGGGCTGTTCCGGGTCGGTCACAATCGCGATTTTGGTGTCCTTATGCGGCGAAATGGTGTACTCCGTGCGGGGTTTTGGACCTTTCACAGCCGGAATGCGCCCGAATTTTTCGCGGATGGTCGCCTCCACCTGCGCCACGTCAAAATCGCCCACGGCCACGACGGCCATCAGGTCCGGACGATACCAGTCGGTGTAAAACTGCTTCAGCGTGGCCGGTTTGAAGGTCCGGATGATGTCCAGTTTGCCGATGGGCAGCCGGTCGGCGTAGCGGGAATTGTTCAGAATGAGCGGAAAGTACTTCTCGCGCATCCGTTCCTGGGCACTCCGCCGCGACCGGGCCTCTTCCAGCACCACGCCCCGCTCCTTCTCGATTTCGTCCGGCTCGAACGTGATGTTGTGCGCCCAGTCTTCCAGAATCTGAAACGCCCGCTCGAACACCCGGGCGGAGTCGGTCGGGACGGGCAGTTCGTACACCGTCTCGTCGAAGCCCGTGTACGCGTTCAGGTCGGCCCCAAAGCGTACGCCCGACGACTGGAGAAAGTTGATCAGTTCGTTTTTGGGGAAGTTCTTCGTGCCGTTGAAGGCCATGTGTTCCAGAAAGTGCGCCAGTCCCTGCTGCTCGTCCGTTTCCAGAATGGCGCCCGCCTTCACGACGAGCCGCAGTTCAGCCCGGGCTTTTGGCTCGGTATTTTTTCGGATATAATAGGTCAGGCCGTTGGGCAGCTTGCCGCGTTTTACGGTGGGGTCGAAGGGAATGGCCTGTTTCAGTTCGGCCGGAACGGGCACGGCCGTGCGGCGTACGACGGCGGGTTTGGCCGAGGCTTTCCGGGCTTTGGTTGTCTGGCCGAGTGCCGGAGCCATCAGCACCAGGGCGGCAGACAACGATAGGAAGGACTTGCGGAATACGTTCATGCGTTGGGAGCCAAAGCTTTGGGGGCAATATGCGTCAATAAAGCCAAACTTTTCCCTTAAAACGTGCAGGCGGCGGTGACTGTTGCAAAAACGAAAAGCAGCGGTGCCGCCTTCCCCGGAGCGAAGATACACCACTGCCCGAAAATCGTTTTTGTGCGGAGAAGCCGCCAGACAATCGACTACACTTTGATGATGATCCGCCGCCGGTACATCCCGTACAAAATCCCGAACCAGATGCCGATGAAGGTCAGGGCGCCGGCCAGCGAGGCGTTGTACGGACTGTCGAAGTACGGCACAAAAAAGGTCTGGTACATCCACTCTTTCGCACCCGTTTCCTTTCCGTCCGGTCCGGCAACTTTGATCATCGACAGGATGCGCGGAATCAGGCCCGAGAGGAAAAAAACCGTGATGGCGTTCACCCCGAAAGCCACAAAAGGCGGCGTCCAGCGCTTGTAGCCCTGCACATCGACCAGCCAGTAACACAGCGCCAGCCCCAGCAGGGCCAGTCCGCCCGCGAGCAGCACGTACGAACTCGTCCAGAGAGCTTTGTTGATCGGGAAAAAACCGTTCCAGACGTAGGCGGCGAGCAGTGCCAGACAGCCCGCCGTAAACAGCCAGGCCACTTTTTCGGCTTCGGCGCGCGCCGAGCGCAGCAGCGTTCCGGCCAGCACACCGATCAGGCCCGTCCCGATTGCCGGGACGGTACTCAGCAGCCCTTCCGGGTCCCAGATTTTGGAGGTTTTCCAGAGGTGATCGCCCAGCAGCGTCCGGTCGAGCCAGGCCCCGAAGTTTGTTTCCGGCTCCAGATTCGCGTACCCGACGCCGGGAACGGGCACCACCGTCATCAGGAGCCAGTAGCCGACCAGCAACGTTCCCAGCAGCCAGCCCTGTTGCCGGGCCGTCGTCCGGACAAAAATCAGGGAGCAGAGGATGTAAACCAGCGCAATCCGCTGCAGCACGCCCGGAATGCGGAACGTGGCAAAGTCAAAACGGGGGAACAGATTCAGGAACAAACCGAGGCCGAAGAGCACCAGCCCGCGTTTCAGGATTTTCCCGGTCGTGCCGGGCCTGTCGCCACCCGCCAGCGCGTAGGTGATCGACACGCCGACGATGAACAGGAAAAACGGAAAAATCAGGTCCGTGGGCGTCCAGCCGTGCCAGTGGGCGTGGAGTAGGGGGCCGTAGACATGCCCCCAGTCGCCCGGATTGTTGACCATGATCATCGCCGCGACGGTGATGCCGCGGAAAGTATCGAGCGACAGCAGGCGCGCACCCGCGATCGGACTGCCTTGTGGTTTACGTTCGGTAGTTATCGCTTGCGCTTTAGGTTCGGTCTGCATAGGTTACGTATCAGGTGTCTATATTACCTATTTTCCCGAAAAGAGAAATGCCATACCTCGCAGATATGGCATTTCTCTTTTCGGGAAACTGTAGTTAGAATTTCCAGCGGACGAAGGCTTCCATGGCTTCGTATTCGGCCAGGCCCAGGCGGTTGTACAGTTCTGCCGTACCCTGGTTGCGCTCCTCGGCCCGCTGCCAGAACTCACGCGAATCGGTTCCCTGGAACACCACCCCGTCCTTCTGGGACTGGTGTTTAAAAATGCCAAGGCGCTTGCGCAGCAACTGGTCCGGCGACATCGGTACGGCCATTTCGATTTCGTAAATATCCCACTCGGCCCAGGCACCACGGTACAGCCATACCCAGCAGTCTTTCATGAAATTCTTGTGCTTCAGGCGGCGAACGGCTTCCATGATGGCATCCAGACAGACCTTGTGCGTGCCGTGCGGATCGGCCAGGTCCCCGGCGGCGTAAATCTGGTGCGGCTTGACCTTCTCGATCAGGTCCATCACCACCCGGATATCCTCTTCGCTCAGCGGCTTTTTCTCTACTTTGCCCGTTTCGTAGAACGGCATATCGAGGAAGTGCGCGTTTTCGACCGGAATACCCACAAAACGGCAGGTCGATTTGGCCTCACCCCGGCGAATCAGGCCTTTCACGTGCCGGACTTCGGGCGTGTCCATTTCGCTGTCCTTTTTGTTGCGCAGGAACGCGGCGGCATCCCGGAAAATCTGGGTCGCCTGCGGACTCTCGATGCCAAAACGCTCGTTGAAATCCACCACATAATCCGCAAAACGCAGCGCCTCGTCGTCCGCTACGGCAATGTTGCCGGAGGTCTGGTACGCCACGTGGACCTCGTGCCCCTGGTCGTGCAGGCGCTGGAAGGTGCCGCCCATCGAGATGATGTCGTCGTCGGGATGCGGCGAGAAAATAAGGCAGCGCTTGCTGGCGGGCAGGGCGCGTTCGGGACGGTTGGTGTCGTCGGCAGCCGGTTTACCGCCCGGCCAGCCCGTAATCGTGTGCTGAAGCTGGTTGAAAACGTCGATGTTGAGGTCGTACGCCTGCCCGACCTGCGCCAGCAGATCGCTCATCCCGTTGTCGTTATAATCCTTGTTGGTCAGTTTCAGAATAGGCTTGCCGAGGGTCAGCGACAGGTGCGTGACGGCCTTTTTGATCATCTTGTTATCCCAGACGACCGTATCGACCAGCCACGGCGTTTTCATGCGGGTCAGCTCCGAAGCGGCGGCTTCGTCGATGACAAATAGGCCGTTGGGATGCGTCTGCAGGTACGAAGCCGGCACCAGTTCGGTCACTACGCCTTCCACGGCGGCTTTGATGACCGGCGCTTTGCGCTCGCCCCAGGCCAGCAGCACCACACGACGGGCTTTCAGAATGGAAGCAACCCCCATCGTGATGGCCTTCTTGGGCACTTTAGCCAGACTGCCGAAGTCGCCCGCGGCGGCGGCTCGTGTCGAATGGTCGAGCATCATCAGGCGGGTGTGCGAATTGATGAGCGAACCCGGTTCGTTGAACCCGATGTGACCGTTGCCGCCAATGCCGAGCAGCTGGAAGTCCAGACCGCCGTACGATTCGATTTTGTCTTCGTAAGACCGCACAAAATCCGCCACCTTGTTCAGCGGCACCGTTCCGTCCGGGATGAAGTAGTTGCCCGCCGGAATATCGACGTGGTCGAAAAGCTGCTCCTTCATGAAGCGGACGTAGCTTTGCAGCGAATCCGGCTCCATCGGATAATATTCGTCGAGGTTGAAAGTGACCACGTTCCGGAAGCTCAGGTCTTCCTCGCGGTGCATCCGGATCAGTTCGGCGTAAACCGTCTTAGGCGACGAACCGGTGGCCAGACCCAGCACGCAGGGTTTGCCTTCCGCCTGTTTCTGCCGAATCAGGGCCGCAATCTCTTTGGCTACCGCCTGCGACGCCGCTTTGGCATCCGCGTAAATATTGGTCGGAATTTTTTCGTAGGTAATCGCCTGTTGAATCGGCTCACCCGCACGGGCCGTCGTGCTGTCCATACCAGCCCCGTCGATAACGGAAGGTTCAGCAATCATAATCTGTTGGCGGTGTTTGTTGGAGAGGTTGTTTACCAGAATTCAAAGTTGAGCAAACTTTGTCGGAACGGCAACGGATTGTTTTTAAATTTTTTTAAAAACTAGGCAATGCTCCTGAATGGGTAGACAGTCCCGGAGCGATTCGTCCCAAAGCCCGCTCCGCCCTTGCTATTCCATGTCCTAAGCTGTCTCTGAGGCCATTAGCCAATCCAAAAAACTACTTTTGTAATAGGCGCAGCCTCAGACCCGGGTTGTCGGGAGTTCGGGCTGAACCGCGGCGGGAACGAGCGGCACGGTCACGGTGAAAGCGGCCCCGTCGTCCTGAATGACCGGCTCCGGCTGGCCGATGAACCGATAGCGGGTGACGATGTTGCGAAGACCGACGCCGTTGGAGGCGACAGCCACCGTTTTGCGCTGCAGATTGTTCCGAACCACCAGCCAGCCCCGCTCGTCGGTCCCGATATACACTTTCAACGGCCGACGCTCCTGCGCGACGTTGTGTTTGACGGCATTCTCGACCAGCAGCTGTAGCGTCAGCGGCGGCACACCGCAGTTTTCGTACTCTCTGGCCACATCCACGGCGAGCAGAAACCCTTCCCCAAACCGGGTTTTCAGCAGGTGGGCGTACGACTCGATAAAACGCAGTTCCGCGGCAAGGGTCGTCAGGGGCTGGTTGCTCGACTGCAGCAGGTAGCGATACACCGAACTAAGCTCCTGCAGATAATGGCTGGCCTGAGGCGGGTCGATCTCAATGAGCGCATTCAGGGCGTTGAGGCTATTGAACAGAAAATGCGGGTTGATCTGCTGTTTGAGAACATCAAGCTGGCTCAGCAGGTGCGCCTTTTCCAGCTCGGCCTTTTCGGCTTCGGCCCGCCGCAACTGCTGGGCCACCGCCCGGGATTCGGCGGCATACAGGAAAATTTCGTAGGCCAGCAGCAGGACGATAAACGGAAAAAACGCCCGCAGCAGGTCAATTTCCAGAATCGTCAGCGAGACCTTCAGGTGATTGATGGTGATGGACGCCGTGCGTTCCGGGGGAATATTTTCCAGCGAACCCGTCAGCAGCAGGTGCCGCAGCACGTCCAGTCCCCGGAGCAGAACGGCCGTCGCCCCGGTCCCGACCAGCACCGTCGTGACCAGCCGCCGGCCGGTGGCGGTGGGGTATTTTCTCCGGAAAAACAAAATCAGAAACCGCCCGGCTTCCCAGAACGCCACAATGGTCAGCAGGGCCAGGCCCTGTTTGGCGATGAGCGGCCCGGTCAACGGCTGTTTCCAGTACCCGTTGCTGAGGTAGTTCAGCACCATCATGAGCGACACGCCCACCAGACGCAGCCAATTGTCGTTTACGGTCGGCAAGGGAAGAGTTGAGTTTCGCGGGAGGTTTTAATCCACCTGAAAATAAATCATTTGAGCCTTATAAAGCAAAAAATTAACGCTCCGTCGGTTTGTCAGACAAATCAAAATCACCTTACGCTAAACTGAAAGCCCGCTCAGCGCAAGTATGGCCTCTTTTTTGCAGAAAATGGTCTATATCTTAACCGTAACGGACTCTTTTGAAAACGCATTACCAGACAAGGCAAAGCCTTTCGCCTGCGTTGTCGCATTTGGCTTTTATCGACGGAATGAGGGCGCTGGCGGCGCTTTACGTCGTCATTCACCATGCCTCCCTGCAGATTCCGCGCGACCATCTGGCCCAGAACTGGCTGCTGCCGTATTTTGCGTACGGCCGTCACGCCGTCGATGTGTTCATTGTGCTGTCGGGCTACTGCCTGATGCTGCCGGTCGCGCGCAACAACGGCTACCTCCGGACCGATTACCTGATGTTTATCCGCCATCGCTTCCGGCGCATTGTTCCCCCTTACCTGCTTAGTCTGGCCCTTTCGCTGCTGCTGATTGCGACCTGCATCGGGCAGCCGACCACAACGCACTGGACCATCTGCCTGCCGGTCACGTCCTGGGATATCGTCAGCCACCTGCTCCTGATTCACGACCTGACCGGCAGCGCCTACAAAATCAACCACTCGCTCTGGTCCATCGCCGTCGAATGGCGGATTTACCTGTTTTTCCCGCTGCTGGTGCTCGGCTTCCGGCGCTGGAGCGGCAGCGGGACTACCCTCGTCACCGTGGCGCTGTCGGCGGTGCTGTGGTTCGTGCTGTGGCAGCATCCGGTCGAGGGAATCAGCCAAGAGGCCTGTCTGGACTATTTTGGCCTTTTTGCGCTGGGTATGCTGGCGGCGCATCTGGCGTTTTCGAGTGAGCAGTTGTTCGGCATGCATCCGCGCAAAGGCCCCTGGTACGAGCTGGCAACGGGTTTTCTGGCGCTGAACATCTGGCTGACACCGCAGACGGGAACGTTTACCCTCCTGCCCGTCGACCTGAGTCTGGGGGCCGCCACGGCCTTCCTGCTGGTCGGGTTGTCGCGCCGGACGGGAAGCTGGTTCAAAAGCCTGCTGTCGTGGGACCCGCTGGTGTACGTAGGCCAGTTTTCGTACAGCATTTACCTGATTCACGCCCCGCTGCTGCAGGTCATCGAACTGTACCTGATCCGCCCGCTCGGCCTGACGCCGGCAGGGGCCAGCCTCTTCTACGCGTTTGTCGGGACTCCGCTCGTAGTGGCGCTGGCCTACGGGTTTTACCTGCTCGGCGAACGGCCTTTTATGACGACCCGCCAGAAAAAGCCCACCACCCGTTTTCCGGGCGAGGAGCCGCTGCTTCGGACCAGCCAGGACGGTGTTTCCATCCGTTGAGCTGGTTGGACCACCACGCGTTTGTCGGAAAAGCCGGCGTACTTCTCCGCGTCGAACGTATTTTGTATCAATAGTTTGGGTAAATTAGGCTTTGTTCCTGTTTTTACGGGACAGAGCCTATTTCCAAACCTTATGAATGTAAAAATCATAGCGATTACCGGCGTAGTCGCCGTGGTTGCCCTCACGCTGCTCTCTTCCTTCGGTGCGTTCGAATCGAAGGTGGATTTCAACACCCAGATCAAACCGATTCTCAACAAAAACTGCATTGCCTGTCATGGCGGGGTCAAAAAGGTCGAAGGGTTCTCGCTGCTGTTTCGCCACGAAGCCGTCGCCCCGACCAAGTCCGGCAAACCCGCCCTGATTCCCGGCGACGCCGATGCTTCGGAGATGATCCGCCGCCTGACGGCCGAAGATCCCGACGAACGGATGCCGCTCGACGCCCCGCCGCTGAAAGAAGAAGAAATTGACCTGCTCAGAAAATGGGTCGATCAGGGAGCCGAGTGGGGCGACCACTGGGCCTATACCGGCCCTGAAAAGCCCGAAATACCCCGAATCGGCACGTTCTGGAGCCGCCTGGGTCTGACCGACCACCCGGACCACGCCTGGGCAAAAAACGAAATTGATCCTTTTGTTCTGGATAAACTGCGTCCGGACGGCATACGGCCGCAACCCGAAACCGACCGCCGCACCCTGATCCGCCGCGTGGCCCTCGACCTGACGGGCCTGCCGCCCACCGAAGCGATGGTCGAACGTTTTGTGTCCGACAAAAGTCCCGATGCGTACGAAAAGGCAGTCGATAGCCTGCTGGCCTCCCCGGCTTACGGCGAACGCTGGGCGGGCTCCTGGCTCGATCTGGCCCGTTACGCCGACACCAAAGGCTACGAACGCGACCCCGGCCGGCAGATCTGGCGCTACCGCGACTGGCTGATCCGGGCCTTCAATCAGGATAAGCCGTATGACCAGTTCATCACCGAACAACTCGCAGGCGACCTTTTGCCGAACCCCACCGACGACCAGCTGGTGGCGACCGGCTTTCACCGCAACACCATGAACAACGACGAAGGCGGCACGCAGGACGAGGAGTTTCGCATTGCGGCCGTGATCGACCGGGTCAACACCACCTGGGACGTGTTTCAGGGCACTACGTTCGCCTGTGTGCAGTGCCACAGCCATCCCTACGACCCTTTTGTGCACGAGGATTATTACAAATACCTCGCCTTCTTCAACAACACCCGCGACGAGGACGTAACGAGCGACACGCCCACGCTGCGTTTTTACAAAAATCAGGATTCGGTAAAAGTGGCCGAGCTGAAAAACTGGGTGACCCAACATAGCGGCAACCCGCGTCAGGTGCAGGAATGGATGCATTTTGTCCGGCTGATAGAACCGAAAATCAATTCGCACGACTTCGACGAATACCAGAACGCCTCCCTGCTCGACGCCAAGTACTTCGGCGTGCAGCATGGCGGCTCGGCTCGCATCCGGCAGGTGGACCTGACCGGCAAAAACCGGCTGATTCTCGCCTGGGGCACCAACGCGGACAATGCCGTCGTTACGATCCGCGAAAACAGTCCCACCGGCCGCGCCCTGCTGACGCTCCCGGTGCCCAAAACCGGCAGCGCCTGGAACGACTCGGTCATGACTTTCCCGCTGCCCGACCTGCGGGGACGCCGAAACCTCTACCTCACGCTCGACAGTCCGAAGGCTCCGAAAGAATGGGTCATGGTGAAATGGGTCGCTTTCCGCCCCGCCCTGCCCGGCCAGCCCGCCGACCGCCTCGGCGAGATGGACCGGAAACTGATGGCGGTGCTGAACGCCAGCCCCCCCAGCACGCCGGTCCTGTACGAAAGCAGCGGCGAACTGACCCGGAAAACGCATGTTTTTGAACGGGGCAACTGGATGGTGAAGGGCAAAGCTGTCCAGCCCGACGTCCCGAAATCGCTGCCTCCTCTGCCGAAAGACTACCCGCGTAACCGCCTCGGTCTGGCCCGCTGGATGACCTCACCGGACCACCCGCTGACGGCCCGCGTTGCTGTCAACCGCTTCTGGGAGCAGCTTTTCGGCCAGGGGCTGGTCGAAACGGTGGAAGACATGGGCACGCAGGGCGTTTCGCCGACCCACCGCGAACTGCTGGACTACCTGGCCGTGGAGTTTGCCACGACGGATGCCTGGTCGGTGAAGAAACTGCTGAGGCGCATCGTGCTGTCGGCCACCTACCGGCAGCGCTCCGAAGCCACCCCCGAAGGACTGGCTCACGACCCGACCAACCGCTGGCTGGCCCGCGGGCCGCGCGTCCGGCTGGCGGCCGAACAGGTCCGCGACCAGGCGCTCGCCGTGACGGGTTTGTTAAGCCCCAAAATGTACGGTCCGAGCGTCATGCCGCCCCAGCCCGACGGCATCTGGCAATCGCCCTATAACGGCGAGACCTGGAAGCCCAGCACGGGCGAAGACCGACACCGCCGGGCGCTGTACACCTACTGGAAACGCACGGCTCCGTACCCGTCGATGGTCACTTTCGACAGTCCGAGCCGGGAATTCTGCCAGATTCGCCGCATTCGCACGAACACGCCCCTGCAGGCACTGGTGACGCTCAACGACACGGTCTATGTCGAAGTGGCCCGAAAGCTGGCCGACGCGATGGCCGACAGGGCGAAGACGCCCGCAGACCAGATTCGGGCGGGCTACCGGACGGTCACGTTCCGTGACCTTTCGCCCAGAAAACTGGCCGTTCTGCTGAACCTGTACCGAAAAACCGAAACGTATTACCGGCAGCACCCGGACGATGCCCGAAAGCTGCTCGCCCGGGCCGACGCTCCGCCCGCGCGGGCCGCCCTGACCGTGACGGCCAATACGCTCCTGAACCTGGACGAAGTGATTACGAAGGAGTAATGTACCGCGAAGCGGCGCTTCGCGGATGGATTTGACGACATGGGCCGCAACGCGGTGTTTTTGACAATATTCATGGTTTGAAAAAATAAGCGGAGAGCTACTCCGCTTTACAGAGACATGAACAAGCTTCTGCACGAACTTCAGCAAGCCACCCTCCAGCGCGAGACGCGGCGGCATTTTCTTCATACCTGCTCCACCGGTCTGGGAGCTATGGGCCTGACGGGTCTGCTGACCGGCTGCGGCTTTTTTGACAAAAAACAACCGGCGGCCCAGGCGCCTGCTCTGGCGGACAATCCCATGACGCCCCGCGTGGCTCCGGCCGTGGCGCGGGCCAAACGGGTCATTTACATCCACATGGCCGGATCGCCTTCCCAGCTGGAATTGTTTGATTACAAGCCGGAGCTGGTGAAATACCACGGCCGGGACTGCCCGCAGGAACTACTGACGGGCAAGAAATTCGCCTTCATCCGCGGCGTGCCGAAGATGCTCGGTCCGCAGGGAAAATTTGCGCAGCATGGACAGTCGGGCGCGTACATTTCGGACTACCTGCCCTATTTGCAGCCGATGGCCGACGACCTGACGTTCCTGAAGGCCATGTACACCGACCAGTTCAACCACGCTCCGGCGCAGCTCATGATGCACACGGGCTCGGCGCGGCTCGGGCGACCGAGCATCGGCTCCTGGGTCACCTACGGCCTTGGGACCGAAAACGACGATCTGCCCGGCTTTATCGTGCTGGCTTCGGGCGGCAAACAGCCGGATGCGGGCAAGTCGGTCTGGGGCAGCGGGTTTCTGCCGACGGTCTACCAGGGCGTGCAGTGCCGCACGGACGGCGACCCGGTGCTGTACGTCTCCAACCCGGCGGGCATGACCGGCGACATCCGCAAACAGACCATCGACGCCATTACCGAAATCAACCGGCAGGAGTACGAGGAAGCACAGGACCCGGAAATTCTGACCCGCATTTCGCAGTACGAAATGGCGTTCCGGATGCAGACCTCCGTGCCCGACGCGATGGACATCAAAGGCGAACCGCAAGCCATGCTGGACCTATACGGCGCCGACCCCAACAAAGGCTCGTTTGCCCGGAACTGCCTGCTGGCGCGGCGGCTGGTGGAGCGGGGCGTCCGGTTCGTGCAACTCTTCGACTGGGGCTGGGATACCCACGGCACCTCGGCCGACGGCTCGATTGAAACCGGCCTCCGCAACAAATGCCAGGCGTCCGACCAGGCCGTGGCGGCGCTGCTGAAAGACCTCAAACAGCGCGGTCTGCTGGACGAAACGCTGGTGGTCTGGGGCGGCGAGTTCGGCCGGACGCCCATGCAGGAAAACCGCGACGGGCAGACGCTGCCGTTCATGGGCCGCGACCACCACCTCGAAGCCTTCACGGTCTGGATGGCGGGCGGCGGCGTGAAGCGGGGCTTCAGCTACGGCGAAACGGACGACATCGGGTACTACGGCGTCAAAGACAAGGTTCACGTCCACGACCTTCAGGCCACCATCCTGCACCTGCTCGGCTTCGACCACGAGAAGCTGACCTTCCCGTTCCAGGGACGCAATTTCCGGCTGACGGATACGGCGGGAAAAGTCGTGAAGGCGGTGCTGGCGTAAAGCCCTGAACGGCGGGGGTCGGAGTTGTTTTGCAAAAGAAGGGCAGTGTCAGCGCCCCGGTTGGGCTAACGGGCCTTGTCAAACGTCCCAAAACCTGCCGTACGACCCTATTTTTTGCATTCTGTCCGGGAAGGGCGGTACGTTTGCCTCAACCAAAACGCAAACGCACAACCGCCATGAAAATGCTGATTTCTTTCCTGCTCATCACCCACGTCGTCGCCGGGACGCTGGCCCTGCTGATTGGGCTGGTGCCGATGTTCGCCCGCAAAGGCAGCCGCTTACACAACCGCGCGGGCCGGATTTATGTCTGGAGCATGACCTACATTGCCCTTTCGTCGGTACTGCTTTGCGTGCTTCAGCCGTTCACGCTGTTCCGGCTTTTTCTGAGCGGAATTGCCGTCTTTAGTTTTTACCTGAGCACCACCGGCTGGCGGGCAACCCGGCAAAAGCGGGGGCAGATCACGGCGTTTGACCGGGTCCTGACTTACGGAACGCTGCTCGTCAGCGCGGGCATGATCGGCTTCGGCTTCTGGCTGCTCGCGCAGTCGTACTCGTACCTAAACGTGCTGTTCCTGGTTTTCGGCGGCATGACCGGAACCTTCGCCCTGAAAGATGCGCTTCGTTACCGGCAACCGGCCGAAAAAATGGCCTGGTACTTTCAGCACCTAACCCGGATGGGCGGCTCCTACATTTCGGCCATCACGGCGTTTCTGGTCAACAACAACACCCGGATGCTGCCCCCGGGCACGCCCGACTGGGTGCACCTGGCCACTTGGATCGTCCCTTCCGTCGTCGGCGGCATACTGATCGGGCGTACCGTTCGCTATTACAAGGAAAAATTTGACCGAAAGCCCGCCCTCGCCTGATTCATCCGACCCGTTTATACCCGCGCCACCGGCCCTTTCTGCAAAGGCCGGTGGCGCTCTTTTTTCGTTCCAATGGCTCTTTTCTGATTTCACAAAAAAAATAGCCTCGTTTGTTTCCCCGCCACCGCCACGCTACGACTAACCCGTTTGTCGGGCCGGCGGGCCGTTTGCGGCCTTCGGGCGGAGAGCGGTTCGGGTTCCACCCGAAAACGTTCCCATCCACTCCTCTTTTTTAACCATGAAAACTACCCGAATCCCTGATGCCTGCCTGCGCTCGTGGCCTCCCCCAACGAGTTTTTTACGCCTCCTGCGACCCGGTCTGAAGCCGACCAACAGTGAATCCACGGGCCCTTTCTGATGAGCTTGACGTTATGAAAACATTTATCCTTCTCGTTTTTGCGGCCACGAGCACCATTGCTTACGGACAGGCCAGGCTCAGTGGGACGGTTAAGGATGCGGCGGGCAAACCGCTGCCGTTTGTCACGGTGGTGCTGCTCAAACCGGACTCTTCGCTGGTGAAAAGCACCGCCAGCGACTCCGGCGGGCGGTACGCGTTCGAGAACGTCCGGTTGGGGGCTTACCGGCTGGCGGCCTCGGGCGTGGGTTTCCGCAAAATTGCGTCCCCGCCTTTTGCCGTGGAATCCCCTTCCACATCCGGCCCCACGCTGACGCTCGCGGAGAGCACCAGCCAACTGTCCGAAGTGACCATAGCGATCAAAAAGCCGTTTGTGGAACAGAAAATCGACCGCATGGTGGTCAACGTGGCGGGCAGCATCATCGGCAGCGGCAGCACGGCGCTGGAAGTGCTGGAACGGTCGCCCGGCGTAACGGTTGACTATCAGAACGAAACGCTTCAACTGCGCGGAAAGGAAGGCGTCATTGTGCAGATCGACGGGCGGCAGAGTTACCTTTCGCCGCAGGATGTGATTGCCCTGCTGCGGACGATGTCGAGCGACAACATTGAGAAGGTTGAACTCATTACCAATCCCTCGTCGCGCTACGATGCCGCCGGAAATTCGGGCATTATCAACATTCAGCTGAAGAAAAATCGCAGTCTGGGCACCAACGGCAGCCTGTCGGCGGCGCTCGGCACGGGCCGTTACGACCGCGAGCGGGGTGGCCTGCAACTGAATCACCGGACGGCCAAACTGAACCTGTTCGGCTCGTACAGCCTCAACCGGGGCGGCAATTTCTTCGATTTTCTGCTGAAACGCAACCAGCCGGACCCCAGCCCGACGGCCCCCGGCCGCCGCAACCTGGTGGAGACGTACACCTACCTGCGCTTCCGCGACCTGGGCCAGAATGCCAAAGCCGGATTTGATTTCATGCCGACCAAACAGACGACCATCGGGCTGGTCTGGACGGGTCTATGGAGCGACCACCGCGAACGTGGCCCCGCTTACGGCACCTTCCGGCGGACCGAAAACGGCCCCGTCTACCTCTGGACCGGGACCGAAAAAACCTATAACACCAACAGTCTCAATCAGGTCGGCAACCTCAATTTTCAGCACTCATTAGGAGAAAAAGGCGGGCAGCTCAACGCGGACGTGGATGTCGGGTACTTTCAGCGCGATTTCAGCAACCGCCTCCTGACGACGGTTCTGATTCCGGACGGGCAGACGGAGCCCAGCGAGCTACTCAACACGCAGCCGACCGAAATCAACATTTTTACGGCAAAAGCAGACTACACCCGCCCGCTGCGTAACGGCTGGCGGCTGGAAACGGGCCTCAAAACCGCTTCCGTCCGGACCGACAACGACCTGACGCTCAGCCTGGGCCCGCCCGGCGAAATCGTCCGTAACCCGGACCTGTCGACACGGTTTCTGTACACCGAACGGGTGAATGCCGCCTACGCGAGCGCTTCCGGGAAATGGGGCAAAACGCAGGTGCAGGCCGGTTTGCGGGCCGAACACACGCATTCGGAGGGCAACGCCGTGACCATGCGGCAGGTGGTGACGCGCAACTACCTGAACCTGTTTCCGAGCCTGTTTCTGACCCGTCCGCTGGCCGGCGACCGCACGCTGAATGCGTCCTACAGCTACCGCATCGACCGGCCCAATTACCAGTTTCTGAATCCGGCCCGGGGCTACGTCGATCCGTACACGTATTCGCAGGGAAACGCTTTTCTGCGGCCGCAGTACACCCATGCGCTGGAAGTTCGGTACGCGTTCAAAAACGGCCTTTTTGTCTCGGCGGGGGCCAATTACCTGCGGGACATGTTCAGCTATGTGGTGTATGTAACAGAAGGAAATACGGGTTACCGCTTTGCGCAGAACATCGGAAGGTCACAGGGCTATACCGCAACGCTCGGCTGGCCGGTTACCGTGACAAAAGGCTGGCAGTTGCAGACCAACTGGCTGGCGTATTTCAACCGCTACCAGTTCCGATACGAGAGCACCGACTTGCGCATCGACAACTTTTCGGGACGTCTCAACGCCAACAACGCCTTTACGTTTGGCAAAGGCTGGACGGGCGAACTGAACGGCTGGCTCCAGACGCCTTCGGTGACGGTTCTCTTCCGGACTCCCTGGCTCGGGTCGCTGGATGCGGGCGTGCAGAAAGCGGTCACTTCGGCCCTGAAGCTGAAACTGAGCGCCCAGGACGTGTTTCGCTCGAATCAGGTGATCGGCGGGGCCGACCAGCCGGGCAACTCCCAGTCCGTCCGGATCAAATTTGACACCCGCGTGGTGCTGCTCAACCTGACGTACTCGTTTGGCAACCAGCAGGTGAAAGCGGCCCGGCAGCGGCAAACGGCTTCGGAAGAGGAAAGCCGTCGGGCCAACTAGGACTTTAAAAGGCGAGGCCGGTAGCAATACCGGCCTCGATTTGTTTATACCCGCGCCGGTTCGGGATGCTTCCACGGGGCGCGGTAGGGCCGCTTGAGCAGCGCCGTAGCCTCTTTGTCGCCGACGACTTCGCGTTTCTGCGGATCGTACACCAGCGGGCGGCCGACTTTCATGGAAATATTCGCCAGAATGCAGCTGGCCGTGGAGATATGGCCTTCCTCGATGTCGGCCACCGGGCGGCTTTTTTTCTCGATAGCGCTCAGGAAGTCGAGCATGTGCAGGCGCGTGGCCGGGGCGGCGTTCAGTTCGATGCGTTCCTCGGTCTGGTCTTCGGGGTATTTTTCCTTTTCGTAGACCACGTCCTTGTGAATCTTTTCGACCTTTTTGTCAACGGGCACAAAGTCGTACTGCATGGTGCTGGCGTACAGCGTTCCTTTGTCGCCGTAAATCGTCAGCGACCAGGGGTAATCGGCATTGGCGGGTGTCCCCCAGGAGCGGTGAGTCCAGACGCAGTTGAGGTTGTCGTATTCGAAAACGGCCGTCTGGGTGTCGGCGATGTTCGATTTGCCTTCTTTCTGCACGTACACCCCGCCCGTGGACGAGATTTTTTTCGGCCAGCCCAGCCCCAGCATCCACCGGACCGTATCGAGCATGTGGACGCACATATCGCCCATGATGCCGTTGCCGTACTCGTTGAAGGTCCGCCACCAGCGGATGTGCGGCAGTCCGTCGTAGGGGCGCAGGGGAGCGGGGCCGGTCCACATCTCGTAGTCCAGAAAGGCCGGAACCGCCTGGGTCTCCGGGTTTCCGTTGGCCCGCATGTGGAAGTAGCAGCACATTTCGACGTGGGCGACTTTGCCGAGCAGCCCTGTCTCCACGATTTTTTTCTTGGCGTCGATGAGGTGCGGCGTGCTTTTGCGCTGCGTGCCGACCTGCACCACTTTGTTGTATTTGCGGGCGGCGGCCACCATCGCTTCGCCTTCCATCACGTCCACGCTGATGGGCTTCTGCACGTACACATGCGCTCCGGATTTCAGGGCGTCGATGGTTTGCAGGGCGTGCCAGTGGTCGGGCGTACCGATCAGGACAATGTCCATTTTATTTTCGTCCAGCATCTTCCGGTAATCGCCGTATAGTTTAGGCACCTTGCCGGATTTCTGCCGCTGGCTGACGAGTTTACCGGCCGCTTCGAGCATGTTTTTATCCACATCGCAGAGGGCGACAACCTCCACGGGTGCTACCTGAATAAGGCGAAAGAGGTCACTTTTGCCGTACCAGCCCGTGCCGATCAGGCCAACGCGGTAGGTCTGGGCCGTCGGATGGAGCATGTTCATGCCGTTGGCTCCGTAGGCGGTCAGAGCCAGTGCCGCCGACGCGCTGAGGAAGCGCCGCCGGTCGATGGTGAGGTTATTCATACGAGTAAGGGTTGCGGAAAGGCGGTTAGTCTTTGGATATTTTCGTAAAAAGCCGCCACCGGACCGTACTTACTCTATTCCTCTCCCGCTGAACCGGTTTGGTCCTCCCGACCCCGGATTCAGCGGATTTTCGGCGAAAGAAAGGCTTCTTTGCGGCCGGAAGGGCCTTTTGTGTAGACATCCCGCGGTTCTTTTGCTACCTTGTAGCAACCTAACTCTTTCGTAATGCCAACACTACGTTTACTCCTCTTCGTATTGATGACCTTAACGGCCCGTGCCCAGACGTACGACCTCGTCATCCGCAACGGCCGGGTCGTTGACGGCACCGGAAACGCCTGGTACCACGCCGACATCGGCATTCGGGCGGGCAGGATTACCCGGATCGGCGCCATCCCGGCGGCGGAGGGCAAACGGGTCATCGACGCCCGAAACCAGATCGTTGCGCCCGGTTTCATCGATGTCCACACGCATCTGGAAAGCAGCATCGGGCCGCGGCCGGGGGCCGAAAATTTCCTGTACGACGGGGTCACCACACTCATCACGGGCAACTGCGGCGGGTCGGCCACCAGCCTGCGGGCCTTTTTCGACTCGCTGGCGCTGACGGGCGTTTCGCCCAACGTCGCGGCCATGATCGGCCATAATACCGTCCGGCTGAAAGTGATGAAAACGGCCTTCCGCGACCCTACCGCCCGCGAACAGGCCGAAATGGAGCGCCTCGTGGAAGAAGCCATGAAACAGGGCGCCGTGGGCCTCTCGACCGGGCTCATCTACAAACCCGGCACCTGGGCCAAAACGGGCGAAATCGTGGGGCTGGCCAAAGTGGCGGCGCGCTACGGTGGCGTCTACGCCTCGCATATCCGCACCGAAGGCCAGGAGGTCCGCAAAGCCATTGCCGAAGCCATTCAGATTGGCCGTGAAGCCCGCATTCCGATTCAGATTTCGCATTTTAAAGTCGCCAGCAAGCCCATCTGGGGCGCCAGCCGCGAAACGGTCGGCATGGTGGAGGCCGCCCGCCGCGAAGGCATCGACGTGACCGTGGACCAGTACCCGTACACGGCGTCCAGCACTTCGCTCGAAACCATGCTCCCCTCCTGGGCGCTGGCCGACGGCGACTCGGCCCTACTCGCCCGGCTCCGCGACGCAGCGACCCGCACCAAAATCCGCAACGAAATGGTGACGGCCCTCAAAAAAAGCGAGCGCAAGAACTACGAATACGCCGTGGTGGCCTACTACCGCGCAGATACCACCCTCAACGGCAAGAGCATCACGGCCATCAACCGGCAGATGGGCCGCAAGGCAAACCTGGAAACGGAGGCCGAACTGATTCTGGAGCTGATGGAAAAAGCTAACCTCCAGCGGATTCAGATGGTCTACCACACCATGTCGGAAGAGGACGTGACCACCATCATGCGGTATCCGAACACGATGATTGCCTCCGATGCCGGGGTCGTGCGGTTTGGGTCGGGAATGCCGCATCCGCGCGCCTACGGCACCAACAGCCGCGTGCTGGGCCATTACGTACGCGAACAGAAGGTGCTGGGTCTGGAAGATGCCGTCCGCCGGATGACCTCCCTGCCCGCCCAGCGCTTCAGACTGGCGGACCGGGGCCTGCTGCGGCCGGGCTACGCGGCGGACCTCGTAGTTTTTGACGAAAATACCGTGGCCGACGGCGCCACCTACGACGCGCCGCATGGCTACGCCAAAGGATTCTCGTACGTGCTGGTCAACGGCGAGCCGGTCATTGAAGACGGTCGGCACAACGGAAAGCGGCCCGGCCAGTTGCTGCGGGGCAGTGCCTACGCGGCGGGCAGTGTAGCCGACGCGAATAAGTAAAAAAGCATGGAAACCACCTGGAAAGAACAAACCCTCGAAACCATTGAACAGCGAAGCTGGCCGGAACCGGACTTCGACGACCATACCGGACAGCGGCTGTATGCCCTCTGGCGCACGCCGCTGGCCCGCTTTACAGTGGAAGACATCCGCCTGCTGATCGCCCACAAGGCCGCCCTGTCCCACCTGGTCCCGCTGGCGATCGAAAAGCTGGGCGGCAATCTGTTTGCAGAGGGAGATTTTTACCCCGGCGATCTTTTACAGAGTGTACTGACCATCGACCCGGAATTCTGGTACGCCAACCGCCCGCTCTGGTCCAGCGTGTACGAACTGATCCGGTACCGGGACTGGGAACTGGAAGAGCGCGGCATCCGCGCGGATGGTTTTCTGGAACTGTCGTAGCACAGACGTTTGTCCACCGAACTTGTATGCAGTTTGACGAATACGGGCACCTGCTGCCCTACGAACCGATTTTAGCGGATTTGGAAACGTTCGAGCAGGAATTTGTCGCCGCGTTTCCAGCCTCGGCATCCCGCCGGGAATTGTTTTTGCATTATTGTGCGTACGTTCAGGAGTTGAAACAGTGGCTCCCCGGTGGATTTACCCAGTGGATTGACGGTAGTTTTGTTACCCGAAAGCTGAATCCAAAGGATATTGACGTGGTTACGTTCGTCCCTTATAATCAGTATACGCAGCATGAGCCGATCATTAACGAGCTAAGGCAGCAGCGGATTAGTCGAAAAAAACAAATTGACGGTTATTTTGTAAAAACTTTTCCCGAAAACCACCGGCTGCATCACCTGTACGTCCTGGACCGTGCCGACTGGCTTTTTCAGTTCAGCGGAACAAGAGACAATCGGAATAAAGGTTTTATCGTAATTCGATACTGACTATGGAACAACCACGGGATGAGCACGAGCGCGGCTTGTTCATTGCTCGATTACTCGAATTGATTCAACGCACCACGGCAGCCATCGCCCGCCATCAAGCGATCGAAGAAGCGGACCGTGACCGGTTTGCCATCCAGCAATACACTGAATTGCGTGAGCGGTACCTTGAAGAACTGACGCAATTGCTAGAAGATGCCGGACTTGATGTCCACCTGCACGTCAGACAAGCCGCCTGATCCCTACCTTTCCTGAACCCCATGAACCACCCAACCCGCCGCGTCTTCCTGGCGCAGACTGCCACGCTGGCCGCCGCCGTCAGCTTTCCGAATGTTCTCTTCGGTAAACAGCCGAAAGGGGACGAGATCGTCGTCGGGCACAACTCGCACCGCTACCGGGCCGTCCCGAACTGGGGCGTGCTGGACGCGGGCAAAAACCCCGTCAACGACTGCCACGAGATGGTGCAGGACGCCAAAGGCCGGATTCTGCTGCTCACCAACGAGACCCGCAACAACGTCCTGATCTACGACAAATCGGGCAAACTACTCGACAGCTGGGGCAACGCCTATCCCGGTGCCCACGGCCTGACGCTGGCCAGCGAAGGCGGCGAACAGGTGCTGTTCATCTGCGACCCCGACCGGCACCAGGTCATCAAAACCGACCTAAAAGGAAAGGAACTGCTGAAACTGGATTACCCGCGCGAAACCGGCGTCTACGCCCATCCCGCGCAGTTCAAACCGACCGAAACGGCCGTCAACCCCGCGAACGGCGACATTTACGTGGCCGACGGCTACGGCTCCAACTACGTCATGCAGTACGACCGCAACGGTAAACTGATCCGGTATTTTGGCGGGAAAGGGACCGAAAACGGGCATTTCGACTGCTGCCACGGCGTGCTGGTCGATACCCGCAACAAAGCCAACCCCACGCTGCTCGTCACCGACCGCCGCCGCAACGCTATCAAGCGTTTTACTTTGGACGGAAAATACCTTTCGACCATCTCGCTGCCCGGCTCGTACGTCTGCCGCCCCGTTCTGCACGGCGATATGCTCTTTGCGGCCGTCTTCCGCAGCACTTCGGACGCCTACCCGGATTCGGGTTACGTGCAGATTCTGGACAAGGCCGACAAGGTGGTGTCCACGCCGGGCGGCTCGGCTCCGGTGTACCAGAACGGGCAGTTGCAGGAACAGCGCAAGGACCGCACGTTTGCCAGTTTTCTGCATCCGCACGATGTGCTGGTGGACGAAGACGAAAGCCTGTACGTGGCGCAGTGGGCGTCGAAAAAAACGTATCCGGTGAAGCTGGAGCGGATTGCCTGAGCGGGCGCCCAGGGGTTCACGCAGATTTACGCGGATTTTCCCGCAGATTTTCGCAGAAATAATCTGGGAGAATCTGCGGGAAAAATCCGCGTAAATCTGCGTGAACCAGACCCTTCCAATCGAAGCCGCATCAGTATTTACCCGAAATTTCCGCCTTTAGGAAGTATCGTTACAAGCCGTCATGCGGCTGAATCTGAATCTACATGAGCCTGCTCCTTCAAGCCACCGCCCCCTCTGACTGGTTACTTTTCTTCGGCCGCTTTCACCCGCTGATCGTCCACCTGCCGATTGGTTTCCTGATGGTGGCCGGGCTGCTCGAACTCGGGCGGCTGACGGGGCGGATCAGCTTCAGCGCCAGCACCCTCACGGCCATTCTGTTCTGGTCGGCGGTGAGCGCCACGGTGGCCTGCGTCTTCGGGTACTTCCTGTCGCTGGGCGGCGGCTACGAGGCCGAATTGCTGGAGGAACACCAGTGGCAGGGCATCGGCGTAGCGGCGTTTGCCTGGGTGGCCTGGGCGGTGAAGTCCGATCGTTTTTCCGAAAAAATCCCTTTCAGTTCGGCCCTGTACGTGCCCGCGCTGGCCTTGTCGCTGCTGCTGTTGATGGTGGCGGGGCATCATGGCGGCTCGCTCACCCACGGCACCGATTACCTGACGCAGTACACGCCCGAGCCGATCCGGACGCTGGCCGGGATTCCGCCGCGCGAGGAAGACGTGCTGGCCCTCAAGCCGATTGAGAACGTCAACGAGGCGCTGGTGTACGAGCAGATTGTGAATCCCATTCTGAAAACCCGCTGTGTGCAGTGCCACAATCCGCAGAAGGCGAAGGGCGATTTGCGGATGGACACGCCCGAAATGCTCCGGAAAGGCGGCGAGGAAGGCCCTATTTTCGTGCCGGGCAAGGCCGACGAAAGCGAAATGCTGAAACGCTGCCTGCTGCCGCTGGAAGACGACGACCACATGCCCCCCAAAGGCAAAACGCAGCTGACCGAAAACCAGCTTGCCCTGCTGCGCTGGTGGATCAACGAAGGCGCGCCGTTTGACAAGAAAGTCGCTCAGCTGAAAGTGGACGAAGCGGTGAAACCGGCGCTGGCGTCGCTGGGCAGCGGGGGTGGGACGAATGAGGAAGAATTAAAAATGAAGACTGGTGAATCGCCGGTGCTGGCGCTGAAGGTGGCCGCTCCGGACGCAAAGGCGGTCGAAGAACTGAAAAAGACCGGCCTGCTGGTGCTGCCGCTGGCGAAAGACCAGAATCTGCTGGAGGTAAGCGCCGTGAACGCCCGCTCGTTCAGCGACGCACAGGCCGCGCTACTGGGCAAATTGAGCGAACAGATCGTCTGGCTGAAGCTGGGCGACACCCAGATCACCGACGCCACCCTCACGCAGGTAGCCCGGCTCAAAAACCTGCAAAAGCTTCACCTCGAAGGCACGGCGGTCACCGACGCCGGTCTCGCCAGTCTCAAAGTCCTGCCCTACCTCGAATACCTGAATCTCTACGGTACGGCGGTCACCGACGCCGGTCTGCAAAGCCTGAGCCGCTTGAAGTCGCTGAAAACCGTCTACCTCTGGCAGACCAAGGTGACCGAAACCGGCGTGGCGAATCTGAAAAAAGCGGTGCCGGGCCTGGAAGCCAATACGGGTTTGGACGAAAAGATAATTGCGGAGATGGTGAAAAGTGAAGAAACGGCCAAAGAGCAACCGTAACACCCGTTTCGCCTTTTTTTACGGGAAATGGCAGGTTCGCTTTGGACATTGCCGGAATCAGCAATGCCCTTATTTGCTGGACAACATCCGGATAAGCCCCTGCAACTGGTCTCGCATCTGAATCAGCCCCTCGACGGACAGCTCTTCCGACCGTAACCCCTTCACTAATTCTTCCGGAATCGAAGCGGCGGCGGATTGTAAGTCCCGGCCTTTGGGGGTCAGTTTGATAATCACTTTCCGCTCGTCTTCCGTGGAGCGCTGGCGTTCCAGCAGTTTCATGGCCTCCATGCGCTTGAGCAGGGGTGTGATGGTATTGGTCTCCAGCAGCAACCGCTGGGTGATTTCCGAAATAGAAATCCCGTCCGTCTCCCAGAGCACCAGCAGCACCAGATACTGCGGGTAAGTGAGGCCCAGTTTCTCCAGATGAGGCTGGTATTCCCGGATAATCAGGCGCGAGGCGGCATAGACCGGAAAACAAACCTGATTTTCCAGTTTGAGTTGTTCTACCATCATGATCTAAATCTTTATTCGTCAGGTCTAACGAATAAAGGTACCCATTTCAGCCGAAATCATTTCCAAGACGTCCGTTTTCGAGCTCGCCACGTCTGCCACGCGCCCGTCGCCCAGAGTGCCCAGATCACCAGCACCGGCTGAAAAAACAGCCGAACCGTGCGCGCCAGATCCGAATTCAGTCCGAAGGCGTCCCGGTGGTGCACCAGCTGAGCGATGTTGCCCGGAAAGATGGCGACAAAAAAAGCCGCGACAACCCACCCGACCAGAAACCGCTGACTGAACCAGAATACCAGCGCCAGCCCGAGGGTAATTTCAACGATACCCGACAGCACAACTACCAGATCCCCATCCAGAGGCAGCCAGGGAGGCACCTGCGCCAGAAACTCGGTTCGTGCCCAGGTGAGATGGCTTGTCCCGGCAAAGGCCAGATTCAGCCCCAGCAATACCCTACCCACCTTCTGAAAGGTGGATGTCCCTGCCTGATTATTCCCGGCAATCCCGTTTTGGTCCATTACTCCTGTAAGTGCAGGGTCACAACCACATTATTCCGAATCGCTTTTGAATACGGACAGACCGCGTGAGCCTGCTCAAGCAGTTCCTGAGCCGTAGCCCGGTCCGTACCTTCCATCCGAACCGCCAAATCGACGGCAATGTTGAAGCTTGTCGCGTCGGCCATTTGGAGAGAAACGGTCGCGGAAACGCTGGAAGTAATCTTAACTTTCCGCAAACGCGCCACCATGTTCAGCGCACTGTCGAAGCAGGCCGCATACCCGGCGGCGAACAACTGCTCCGGATTTGTAAAGTCCCCGGCAGGGCCACCCAACGCTTTCGGAGGGCGTACTTCCAGCGTCAACACCCCGTCTTCGCTGCTTACCTGACCCTCCCGGCCGCCTACAGCCGTTGCTGTCGTTTGATAAATCGTTTTCATTTGTATCGCATAAGATTATATCGTGTACGATACAAATGTATAGAAAGTCTCCACTCCCTCCAAACTCGGCCCTGAATCTTTATTCAGATTCAGGGATGAGGAATTCCATCATCGCAGCCAACATAAATATCCACAACTGATTAAGATTCGCTTCGTTTCTTCTTTCCTGACAAGAAAGAACCTGACCGTTCTCTGAAGCTCCCGTTTTTATGAAAAAACACGTTGTCCTCTTTTCCCTGCTCCTGACGCTAGCTGTTTCGGCCCACGCCCAGCAAAACGGCCCCTGGAACGGCAGGCGGTGCGCGGTGGTGCTCACCTACGACGATGCGCTCAACGAGCATTTTACCAATGCCATTCCGGCGCTGGATTCGCTCAGATTGAAGGGCACTTTCTACATCACGGACATTTTCGGCACGCTTCAGGCGCAGATTCCCGGCTGGCGACGGGCGGCGGCCAGCGGGCACGAACTGGGCAATCATACCTTCACGCACCCCTGCGAAGGCGGTCGGCCGGGGCGGGAGTTCGTCAAGCCGGATACGGACCTGACCCAATACAGCCTGCCACGCATCACGGCCGACATCCGGGCTATGAACGCCCTGCTGTTTGCCATCGACGGGAAAACGAAACGGACCTTCGCCTACCCCTGCGGCGATACCAAAATCGGGGGTACGCCTTACCTCAGCGGCCAGAAAGAGCTGTTCGTCGGGGCGCGGGGCGTGCGGGCAGGCATCACCCCGGCGGCCCAGGTAGACCTAACCAACACCAACGCCTTCATCGTCAACGGGCAGTCGGGTGAGGCGCTGATCGCGCAGGTGAAGAAAGCCGAAGCCCGGCAGGGTCTGCTGGTGTTCTGCTTTCACGGCGTGGGCGGCGGACATGGCCTCAACGTTTCGCTACCGGCGCACCGCGAACTGCTGCGCTACCTGAAACAGCACGAAAAAGACATCTGGGTCGCCCCGATGGTAGACGTAGCGGAGTTGGTGAAAGCGCAGCAGACCCGCCCCTAACGCCTTTTCGTCAGCGCAATTTTCGTTTTTCGCATCTGCCGGGTCGCCACGTCCTGTAGCCGCTCATTGTACAGCATCCAGCCGCCAAAGGCCCCGATGAGGCTTCCCAGGACAATATCCAGCAAACGGGCCGTAATCAGTTCCGTCGGGTTGGCGGTCAGCGAAGCGCCCGACTCGGCCAGAAAGATGGTGAGGATGGTAATGAAAATGACCGCAATGCCGTAGTTGCGCACCACCAGCCACTCGACCACCGTTTGCAGCACAATGATGCCGAGGGCCATCACCAGCAGCGTGGGCTTCAGGAGCAGAATGCCCCAGGCCAGACCCAGCCCCAGCAGCGTACCGATCACCCGCTGGAGGCTCCGCTGCCAGACATGCCGCGTACTGACGCCCTGCATCACGGCCATACAGGTCGTGGGCACCCAGTACGGATTCTGGAGTTTCAGCAACTGCGCCACCAGCAGCGACAGGCCCACAGTCAGCCCGAACGTAACCGATTCGACAAAGTTGACGTATTTGTTCTTGTCGACGCTGATGACCTCGGCCGCACTCTTCGTTTTCGACAGCGTGAGAATACTGTAAACCAGTCCCAGGGTGCAGGACAGCATCGTTCCGATGGCCACGTAACCGATTTTTTCGGGAATAAGCCGGACATCGTACGGCATGCAAAGGGCCACGGAAGCGACCATGATGAAGAAAAAATTGCCGGGCGGACGGGTCATTTTCAGGTAATACAGCACCAGATGCACCGTGAAGGCCAGCACGCCCAGAAAAGCGGAGGCTACAAAGGGGTTGAAGCCGCAAAGCAGCCCCAGCGAAAAAGAAACCAGGATGCCGAACGAACAGCTCATCAGCGTGATCATCCGGACCACCACACTCGACGATTGCAGGTAAAGAATCACCAGCCCGGCCATCGAAGCCAGCTTGCCGCCCGGCAGGTTGCCCGTCAGGTAGCCCGCCAGCATGGGAATGCCCACGCACAGGCCCGCCAGCACGGGAAAATCCCAGCGGCGGTCTGACTTTTTGATTTCAAAGAGTTCTTTAACCATAAAAAATTGCCGTTCACTTTTCCGGTAGTCCATCCGGTAAAGGAGCCGGGTAAACGCTCAACAGAAGCAGAACCGGGAAAGGCTCAAACGCCCGCCGGATTTTACCAAGCGGGCTTTCCGGCCCTTTTTTTCAGCGGGAGATTTTGCTTTTACCGGCCGCCCGAAGGTTAAGAAACCAACTCCTCCGGCCTTTTAGGGGAAGGATAAACCTTCTGACAACTTAGCATAATAAGTCAAAAACCTTATCTTTGCTAAGCCCTGACCTTAAACCCGTTATCTTATCATGAAAAGCCGGCAGTCGATATTGCGTTTTTCGACGGCTTACGCCCTGGCCGGACTGCTGCTGGGCGCGTGCAGTCATGTGGAAAAACCCGCCGAAATCGTGGCGGTGGAACACACGCTGCCCGAAAAAGTCGATTACAATCTGCATATCAAGCCCATTCTGTCGGACCGCTGTTTTGCCTGCCACGGGCCGGACAAAGCGAAGCAGAAGGCCGGACTGCGCCTCGATACGCCGGAAGGCGCCTACGAAGCCCTGACCGAAAGCGGCAACCGGGCCATTGTTCCCGGAAATCTCGCCAAAAGTGAATTCTACCACCGCATCGTCTCGACCGACCCCGAGTACATGATGCCCGAGCCGTCGTCGAACCTTGCCCTTTCGGCGGAAGAAAAGGCGCTGCTCATCCGCTGGATCGAACAGGGCGCCCAGTACAAACCCCACTGGTCGCTGACGAAAGTCGAAAAACCGGCCGTGCCGCAGGTGAAGGACAACGGCTGGGCGAAAAACGACATTGACCGTTTTGTCTGGCAACGCCGGGCCGAGATGCCCGCGCTTGCATCCCTGCGTCCCGCCCCCGAAGCCGACAAAGCCACCCTGCTGCGCCGGGTCTCCCTCGACCTGACGGGCCTGCCGCCGACACCCGCCGAGGTGGACGCCTTTCTGGCCGACAACTCCCCGAACGCCTACGAGAAAGTGGTGAACCGGCTGCTGTCCTCGCCCCACTACGGCGAACGGCAGGCCGCCGAATGGCTCGATGTGGCCCGTTACGCCGACACGCACGGCTATCAGGACGACGGCCTGCGCACCATGTGGCCCTACCGCGACTGGGTAATCCGGGCCTTTAACCGGAACCTGTCGTACGACCGTTTCACGACCTGGCAGCTCGCGGGGGATATGCTGCCCAGGCCCAGCCGGGACATGCTCGTCGCGACGGCCTTCAACCGCAACCACCAGCAGAGTCAGGAAGGCGGCATTGTGGACGAAGAATACCGCGTGGAGTATGTCGCCGACCGCACCAACACCTTCGGCAAGGCGTTTCTGGGCCTGACCGTCGAGTGCGCCCGCTGCCACGACCACAAGTACGACCCCATTTCGCAGAAAGATTATTTCTCGCTTTTTGCCTTCTTCAACAGCAACAACGACCGGGGCCAGATTCCATACAACGGCGAGGCCGCCCCGACCGTGACCCTGACGAGTGCCGAAACGGACGCCCGATTGAAATTTATCCGGGAAAAACTGACGCCGCTCCACCAGCAGCTGAACCCGGCCCGCCCCGACTACCAGCAGCGCTTTGGGCAGTGGCTGACGGCGGCCGAAAAAACGCCCGTTTCATCCCTCAAAACCGGCCTGATCGCGCATTATACCTTCGACGAAACCGACAAGGTCGATTACGTGGTCTTTACCAGACAGGAGGAGGAAAAGCGGAAAGCCGAACAGAAGCTCGACGACGAAAAGCGGAAGCGGGCCGAAGCGATGGGCAAAAAATACGAAAAGCCCAAAGAGCCGAAAAAGCCCAAAACGGCCGCTGAACTCGCCAAGGACCCGCGCAATCTGTTCATCAACGGGGCCAACGACACCGTTCCGGCGCGCCTGGGCGGCGACCCCGAAAAATACGCCCTGTCGGTGCCGGGTCGCTTCGGGCGGGCGCGGTTCCTGCGGGGCGACAGCCAGATTCAGCTGCCGGGCGATTTCGCCGTTTTCGAACAGAATCAGCCGTTTACGCTCAGCAGCTGGTTCAATCTGGCGAAACCGGGTATGGAAATGACCCTCATGGGACGCACCACGGGCCCCATGGACGGCCAGCGGGGCTATCAGATGGATTTGCTGAAAGACGGGCGGGTAAAGGTGACCCTCAGCCACGTCTGGCCCGACAACGCGCTGGACGTGGAATCGCTGGACAAAGTCCCGGTAAAAAAGTGGTTCCAGATCGCCATGACCTACGACGGCACGGGGCGCACGGCGGGCCTGAAGCTGTACCTGAACGGGCGGCCGATGCGGACGCAGGTAATCACCGACAACCTCCGGCACAGCATCGTCTGGGGCAAGGACAAGACCCACTGGGCACAGCACTCGTTCTACATCGGTCGGATGCACGACTATTTCTACAAAGATTTTGCGGTGGACGAACTGCGGATTTACAACCGCGCCCTGACCGAACTGGAGATGCCGCAACTCGCCGGAGGGCCGGATGCGCTGTCCACCGCACTCCGTACCCCGGCCGCCAAACGAACCCCGGCCCAGCGCAGCGGTTTGTACAATTTCTACGTCACAACGGTCGATCCGGGTTATAAAGCCGCCTTCGATGGGGCCATGAAACTGCGGGGCGAGGCGCTGATGCTGTACACCAATGCCGATCAGGTGATGACGATGCGGGAACGGAAGTTTCCGCGCAGGACCTTTGTGCTGAAGCGCGGCTCGTACGATGCCCCGGCTGAAGAAGTTTCCCCCAACACGCCCGCGCAGTTGCCCGCTTTTCCTCAAAAATACCCCAGAAATCGCCTTGGGCTGGCGCAATGGCTGCTGGACGAAGACAACCCGCTGTTTGCGCGGGTGGTGGTCAACCGGGTGTGGCAGCAGTATTTCGGGCAGGGACTGGTCAAATCCAGCGACGATTTCGGCAACCAGGGCAACCTCCCCACCCACCCCGAACTGCTCGACTGGCTGGCGGCGACCTTCCGGGAAAGCGGCTGGAATTACAAAGCCCTGCACAAACGGATCGTGATGTCGGCCACGTACCGGCAGTCGTCCGTCACCCCGGCGGCCGTTCGGGAGGCGGATTATGACAATTCGTACCTGACGCGCGGCCCGAACTTCCGCCTCTCCGCCGAGCAGGTTCGCGACAACGCCCTGGCGGCCAGCGGCCTGCTGACGCGCCGGATCGGCGGACCGAGTGTGCACCCGTACCAGCCCGCGGGCATCTGGGAGGCGCTCGCCACGCGCAACACCACCACATACGTGCAGAACCACGGCGACAGCCTGTACCGGCGCTCCATGTATACCATCTGGAAACGCTCGTCGCCCCCGCCGATGATGCTCAATTTCGACGCGGCGGAGCGGCATACCTGCACCGTGCGGCGTCAGAAAACCTCGACTCCGCTTCAGGCCCTCGTGACGCTGAACGACCCGCAGTTTGTGGAAGCGGCCCGGGTGCTGGCGCAGAAAACGTTCGGCACGGCGGACGTGGCGACGGCGATCAATACCTATTTTAAGGCGGTGGTGAGCCGGCCGGCGCGGCCGCAGGAGGTGGCGCTGATGCGGCAACTATACGCCGAAGAACTGGCCGATTTCCGGAAAAACCCCAAACGGGCGCAGGCACTGCTGACGGTGGGCGAATTTCCGGTGGACAAAAAGCTGCCGCCCGCCGAGCTCGCCGCCCGGACGGTCGTAGCCAGTACGGTGATGAATTTTGACGAGGCGATTGTCAAGCGATAATGTAAGGCGGAGCGCCGCTCCGCTTTGATTTTCAAAACAATAAAAACTACACGGGGCACCGCTCCGTGCCACAAGATGGACCTCGAAGACGAAATCCACGATATCCAGAGCCGCCGCACCTTCCTCGGTCGCACGAGCGCGGGCATCGGCACCCTGGCGCTGGCGTCCCTGCTGAACCCTGGCAAGCTGTTCGCTTCGGGCAGCGAGACCGGGGCGCTGGGCAAACCCCATTTTCCGCCGAAAGTCAAACGGGTGATCTATCTGTTCCAGAGCGGCGCGCCTTCGCAGCTCGACCTGTTCGACTACAAGCCCCGACTGGAGACCATGTGGGGGCAGGACCTGCCTGAATCCGTCCGGAAAGGGCAGCGCCTAACGGGCATGACGGCCGGACAAAGCCGTTTCCCGCTGGCCGCTTCCCGGTTTTCGTTCAAACAGTACGGGCAAAGCCGGATGTGGATGTCGGAACTGCTGCCGCACACGTCCCGGATCGTGGACGACCTGAGCTTCATCCGCACCATGCACACCGAGGCTATCAATCACGACCCTGCCGTGACGTTTTTTCAGACGGGTTCGCAGCAGGGCGGGCGGCCGAGTTTCGGGTCGTGGGTGAGCTACGGGCTGGGGTCCGACAACCAGAATCTGCCCGCTTTTGTGGTGCTGCTGTCGAAGGGCCGCAACGGCGACCAGCCGCTGTACGCCAAGCTGTGGAGCAACGGCTTTCTGCCGAGCGTGCACCAGGGCGTGGTGTTCCGGTCGGGGCCGGATCCGGTATTTTACCTCAACAACCCGCCGGGCATCGACAAAACGAGCCGTCGCCGCATGCTCGACTACCTCGGCAAGCTGCATCAGGAGCAGTACAAACAGGTGCTGGACCCGGAGATCAACCACCGGATGGCGCAGTACGAAATGGCCTACCGGATGCAAACCTCCGTGCCCGAAACGCTCGATATTGCCAAAGAACCCGCTTACATTTTCGACCTCTACGGCCCCGACAGCCGCAAGCCCGGTACGTTTGCCGCCAACTGCCTGCTGGCCCGGAAGCTCATTGAGAAAGATGTAAAGTTTGTCCAGCTCTACCACCAGGGCTGGGACCAGCACGGCAATCTGCCCAACGACATCAAAATCCAGACGAAAAGTGTAGACCAGGCATCGGCGGCGCTCGTTATGGATCTGAAGCAGCGCGGTCTGCTCGACGAAACGCTCGTCATCTGGGGCGGCGAATTTGGCCGGACGAATTATTCGCAGGGCAAACTGACGAGGGATAATTACGGCCGTGACCACCACCCGCGCTGTTTCACGGTCTGGATGGCCGGGGCGGGCATCAAAAAGAGCATGGTTTACGGCGAAACGGACGAGTTCGGCTACAACATCGCCCGCGACCCCGTGCACGTGCACGATTTTCAGGCCACCATCATGCACCTGATGGGGGTCGACCACGAAAAACTGACCTTCAAGCACCAGGGGCGGCGCTACCGGCTGACGGACGTGCACGGGAAGGTGGTGAAACCGCTGCTGGCATAATCCTCACTTTTATCAACAACCGGTTCGGGTTGACGGTTGTGGGTTGGATAGCTTAGAAAAGTTTCTCGCCGATAATCGCTGATTTCAAGGCGCACATTAGTACAGATTTTTTGCGAAAATCTGCGCTGAAAATCTGCGATCATCTGCGAGAACTACTAACACTCAACCTTATGGAAACAAGTGAAGCCCCGAAGCCCGTCCGGCGGCTGGATGCCCGAATCGTGGACTGGATGGCCCAGAACGGCCTGACGGTGCTGCGCGTGGCCCTCGGTATTGTCTTTTTCTGGTTTGGTATCCTGAAGTTCTTTCCAAGCACGAGCGTCGCCGAAACGCTGGCCACCCGGACGATCTCGGTGCTTTCGCTCGGTTATGTCAAGCCTGAGATTTCGCGTCCCCTGCTGGCGGCCTGGGAAACGGCCATCGGGCTGGGCCTGCTGACGGGCGTCTGGATGCGCGTCACCCTCGGTCTGCTGTTTCTGCAAATGATCGGCACATTTCTCCCTCTGGTCTTTTTTCCGAAAGAAAGCTGGACCATTCCGCTGCTGGTTCCGACGCTCGAAGGGCAGTACATTATCAAAAACCTCGTGCTGGTGGCGGCGGGCCTGGTGCTGGGTGCCACGGTGCGCGGCGGCAAGCTCATTGCCGACCCCAAAGCCGCCCGAACGGCCGAGCGCCTTCAGGAGCGCAACGACTCCGTCAGGGGTTAAAATTGCGCGGGTTACGCAAGCCCGGACAGCCGCCGCACAACGTCCTCTGCGTGAAAGCATTCAAAGCTCCGTACAGCAACGTTTTGGCAGAAAGCCTTAACAAAATCACGCAGAATTGTAGTTTTACCGGAAACATCTCTTCCCACTACCCGGCTTTTCGCCCGTGCGAAGTCCCGGCGGTACGGTATTATGGAACCCATCATTGACTATTGGAACAACATCGACTGGGAGCTGACCTGGCGGACGCTTACCCGCAACGGCTGGGTGATGCTGGTATCCGCGTCTGTAGCGGGCCTGCTCGTCTGCTTCATTGTCACCCAGATTGCGAGTTTTATTCAGCGGCGGCGGCCCAGCGGTCTTCTTGAACTCCTGCGGCTCAATGCCAAACAGGCTTTCTACCTGTTTGTCCCGTCGCTTTTTTTCCTGATTGCCACCAACTTACAGTCCCGGACTTTTCTACGACGCCATCCGAACGTGGACCGGCTCTCCGAAATCCTGTTTCTAATTGCTGCCACCTGGCTCATTCTGAGGCTACTGCGCGTCGGCGAACTGTACATTATCCGCAAATACGACACCACGCTGGACGCCAATCTGTCCCAGCGCAAGTTCGTTACGCAGTTGCACTTTATCCGGCGGGTCGTGTCGCTGGGGGTGATTGTCATCAGCGTATCGCTGCTGCTGATTTCGTTTCAGGGAAGCCGGAAACTGGGCCTGAGCGTCCTGACCTCGGCCGGTATTGTGTCCGTCCTGGTGGGTTTTGCGGCGCAGAAAACGCTGGCAAACCTGCTGGCAGGCATTCAGATTGCCCTGACCCAGCAGATTCGGCTGGACGATGCGGTGGTGGTGGAAAACGAATGGGGCCGGATCGAAGAAATTAACCTGACGAACGTGGTGGTGCGGGTCTGGGACCGGCGACGGCTGATTCTGCCGATTACGTATTTTGTCGAGACGCCGTTTCAGAACTGGACCCGCAACGAATCGACCATCATCGGGGCCGTCATGCTGCACCTGGACTATACCGTGCCGGTGGACCAACTGCGCCAGAAAGCGCGGGAGATTGTCGAGCAGGAGCCGCTTTGGGACAAGCAGTCCTTCGCCGTACAGGTGACCGAAACCCTGCCGACCTGCGTGCAGGTCCGTGTCCTCGTCTCCTCCTTCGACGCCCCCTCCGCCTTCGACCTGCGCTGCATCGTCCGCGAAAAACTGCTGGCCTACGTGCAGGAAGCGTTTCCGGGCAGCCTGCCGAAGATGAGAATTGAAATGACTGAATGATTGAATGACCGAATGACTGATTAGCTCCGCAAATCTTAGCATTGCGAAGCTAATCAGTCATTCGGTCATTCAGTCATTCATCTACACCGTCACGGTTTTCCCCGGCACGGCCACGGGGTAGAAGCCGTCGGCGTTGGGAAGAACTTTCGGCATGGCGTCCCAGGCGAGTTTAGCCGGGAAGAGGTCAATGTTTGAATTGAGGGCTTCGTCCCATTTAACCACTTTGCCGGAATACGTCGCCATACGGCCCATGATCGCGGTCATGGTACTTTTGGCGCCGTTTTCGGCATCCCAGAACTTGTATTCGTTCTTGGCAATGGCCGCAAACAGTTCGTCGTGCTCGATCTGGTACGGATCGCCGTCGCCTTTGCCGTTGTGGGTGTAAATCGAACCGCCTTTGTGGTCTTTCAGGATGCTTTGTCGCCCGAAGGAATCGACCCGGCCTTTCGTACCGACGAACTGCTCGTCCACTTTGCTGAAAGTCCCTTCGTAGTGGCGGCACTGGCTATTGATCAGCGTTCCATCTTCGTAGACGTAATCCACAATGTGGTGGTCAAAAATTTCGCCGTATTCCTTGCCGGTGCGGACCTGACGACCGCCGGTGCCCTGTGCCGACACCGGATAGCCCCGCTTCACCCAGTTAGCAACGTCAATGTTGTGAATGTGCTGTTCGTTGATGTGATCACCACAGAGCCAGTTGAAATAATACCAGTTCCGCATCTGGTGTTCCATTTCGGTCTGGTTAGCCTGACGCGGTTTCACCCAGACGCCCCCGCTGACCCAGTAAACCGAGCCTCCGATGATGTCGCCCAAAGCACCGTCGTGAATCCGTTTGATCATCTCGCGGTAGTTGGGCTGGTAATGACGCTGCAGGCCAACGACTACGTTCAGCTTTTTCTTCTTGGCTTCTTCCGCAGCCGCCAGCACCCGACGAACACCCGGCGCATCGGTCGCTACCGGTTTTTCCATGAAGACGTGTTTGTTTTGTTTCACGGCTTCTTCAAACATCATCGGCCGGAAACCCGGAGGAGTTGCCAGAATCACAACATCCGCCAAAGGAATGGCTTTTTGATACGCATCGAAACCGACAAACTTACGTTCTTCCGGCACATCGACCCGCTTAGCCAGCTCCGGATTTTGATTTAAGGTTTTATACGCGTCGTCCAACCGATCACGGAAGGCATCGGCAATCGCCACAATTTTAACATTTTGCCTGCTCTTCAAGGCCTGAAGAGCGGCCCCTTTTCCACGGCCACCGCAGCCAATGAGCGCCACTTTGATGGTATCATCGGCCGAGCTATGGAACCCATACGAAGAGGCAAAAGAAGGCAGGGTCGTCAACAGGGCTCCCCCCGTGAGCAAGCCGGATTGTTTCAGAAAATCCCGACGGTTTGATTCGTTAGACATAAAGAACAAGGTTTAGAAATACCATCAATAGCGTCTAGTTAAGAACAATAAGCAACCGGTCATCAATACTCCTCGATCAAAGGCGGGTTATAATACGCCTTGATTTCTTCTTCCGACGGCTTTTTGGCGGGTCGTACCACCCGAAAACCGACAAACGACGCACTGGTCAGCCACCACTCGCTTTTAGGAGCCTGGGGATCGAGCATCTTCCAGGCCGGAGCGGAGGGCGTCCGGGCGGCGGAGCGCAGAACTGCCGGATCATCATCCCACGAGCCGCCGCGAACGGCATTCGGGTACAATTGCGTCACTTTCGCGTACGGCTCTTTTACCTCGCCTTTCGCTTTTTTGGCGTAATAATCCGGGTAATACTGGTCGAGGGTCCATTCCATCACGTTGCCGTGCATGTCGTGGAGGCCCCAGGGGTTTGGTTTTTTCAGCCCTACTTTCTTGTACGCCCCGCCGCTGTTGCCGTTGAACCAGGCGTACTGGTCGAGCAGTTTCGGATCGTTGCCGAACGAATACGCCGTCTGTGTACCCGCCCGGCAGGCGTATTCCCATTCCGCTTCGGTGGGCAGGCGGTAGAAAATGCCCGTTTTGGCGTACATCCAGGCGCAGAACTTGATGGCCGCGTACTGCGTCATGTTGATCGCCGGGTGCCCTTCGCGGCCCATGCCGAACGACATGTCCACGTACGGCGGGCTGGGACGGGTCACGGCATTCATTTTGGTCATGTCGAATCCCGGATTGCGCGCCGCCATCTCCTTTTCCATGTTCTCAAACGCAAACAGGTCGTACAGGTCCCAGGTCACTTCGAGCTTTCCCATCCAGAACGGTTCCATTTGCATCGCGTGCTGCGGCCCTTCGTCGGGCTTGCGGCCCTTCTCGGCCGCCGGGCTGCCCATCGTAAATTTGCCGCCGGGAAGGGCGACCATTTCGTACTTTAAAGCACTTCCGGGTATATCCTGCGTATAACTTTTCAACGTTCCCTGCGCCAGTCCGGTGAAGGAACAGGCAAGGCTTAGCAATCCAACAAGTACAGTACTGCGCATAATTCAGGTTTCCAATAGCCAGGCTATCTGTCAAAAGCAGAAAGGTGACGGGATTTCATTGTATTTTTGTGAAAAATTATTCTAACCTGCCGAAGGTTAACCCATTTTGTTCTTCTACAGACCCATACACTGGCCGTCGATTGACGCTGCTCACCGTTGACGAACGTTTCATCAGCGACAATCGGCGTCACCAAATCGGCGGACATCTGCGAGAAAAAGCTTTTACCACATTCATGAATATTTTATCAGCCGAAAATATCGCCAAGTCGTACGGCGACAAATACCTGTTCCAGAACCTGACCTTCGGCCTCAGCCGGGGCGATAAAGTAGCCATTGTCGGCGCCAACGGAACGGGCAAATCCACCCTGCTTTCCATTTTGGCCGGTCTGCAGCCGCCCGACGAAGGCATCGTCAGCATCCGGAAAGACGTGTCGGTGGGCGTGCTGGAACAGCAGCCGCATCTGGACGACGCCCTCACCGTTCTCGAAACTGTCCTCTCGGGGGAGAATTCGGCCCTGCTCGCCATCCGGGAGTACGAACTGGCGCTGGAATCAGGCAACCACGACCGCCTGGACCGCGCCATGCAGCAGATGGACACGCTGCAGGCCTGGGATTTCGAGACGCAGATGAAGCAGGTGCTGGGCGTGCTGGGCATCCACGACGTGACGCAGCGGGTCGGGTCGCTCTCGGGCGGGCAGCGCAAACGGGTGGCCCTGGCGCGGGTCATTATTGAAAACCCAGAACTGATTATCCTCGACGAACCGACCAACCACCTCGATCTGGAAACCATCGAGTGGCTCGAAAACTACCTGACGACCCAGAACCAGACGCTGCTGATGGTGTCCCACGACCGGTATTTTCTGGATAAGGTCTGCAACCAGATCGTCGAACTCGACCGGCAGACGCTGTTCAGCTACAAAGGCAATTACGCCTACTATCTGGAGAAAAAAGAAGAACGCGAAGCCATTGCCGCCGCCGAAATCGACAAGGCCAAAAACCTCTACCGCCGCGAACTCGACTGGATGCGCCGCCAGCCGAAAGCCCGGGGCACCAAGGCGCAGTACCGCATCGACGCCTTCGAAGACGTGAAGGACAAGGCCCACCAGAAGCTTGGCAAGAGCGAACTGGAACTGAACATCCGGACCCAGCGGCTCGGCAGCAAAATCATCGAACTCGAAAACGTCAGCAAGCGCTACGGCGAGAAGGTGCTGCTCGACCATTTCACCTACACCTTCCGCAAGGCCGACCGCATCGGCATCATCGGCAAGAACGGCATGGGCAAAACGACCCTGCTGAACATGATCAACAACGAAGTCCGGCCGGACTCGGGCAAAATCATCACGGGCGGGACCGTCAAGATCGGGTACTACACCCAGTCGGACCTCGACATTCCGGAAAACATGCGGGTGATCGACGTGGTGCAGGAGGTGGCCGAGGTCATGAAGCTCGGAACGGGCGAAACCGTCACGGCCTCGCAGTTTTTGCAGCACTTTCTCTTTGATCGAAAAAAGCAATATGATTTTGTTCATAAGCTTTCCGGTGGGGAGAAACGGCGCCTCCAACTGCTTTTGGTGCTGGTACAGAATCCTAACTTCCTGATTCTTGACGAGCCGACCAACGACCTCGACATCACGACGCTCAACGTGCTGGAGGAGTTTTTGCTCTCGTTTCCGGGCTGCATCCTGCTCGTGTCGCACGACCGGTATTTCATGGACCGGCTGGTGGAGCACACGTTCGTCTTTGAAGGTGAAGGCAAAATCCGGGATTATCCGGGCAACTACACCGACTACCGGGAATGGAAGGCCGAACAGCCCAAAGTCAGCGAAGCCGCCGACCGGAAGCCGGAAACTAAAGCCCCCGCGACCGAAACGGCCGGAGCCGCTTCCACACCGCCACCGGCTAAGAAAAAGCTCTCGTTTAAAGAGCAAAAGGAATATGAATTGTTAGAAAAGGAAATCGAGGAACTCGAACAACGCAAAAGCGGGTTACTACAGCAACTGAACAGCGGCAGCAGCAACCACGAACAGCTTACCGCCTGGGCGCGGGAAATCGAAGAGGTTGACGCCCAGTTATCCCAAAAATCCGACCGCTGGCTGGAGCTGGCGGAGTTTATATAAATTTTGAATGTTGAATGATTGAATGATTGAATGGCTCCGCCAATTCCAGTCCTGCGGAGTCATTCAATCATTCAACATTCAATCATTAGCCATGCAGCAACTGATTGACTTTTTCCAATACCTGCTCAATTCGGAAGAAATCATCCGGACCGGCGGACTCGTGCTCATCACGCTGATCATCTACGTGGAGAACGGCCTGTTTTTCGGCTTTTTTCTGCCGGGTGATTACCTGCTTTTCCTGACGGGTGTTTTCGCCGGGACCAAGGTACTGCCGGTGGCGCTTCCGCTGTTGCTGCTGTGCATTTTCGGCGCGGCCGTGCTGGGCTCACTGACGGGCTACGGCTTCGGCTATTTTTTTGGGGAAAAGCTGCAAAACCGCCCGGATTCGCTCTTTTTCAAGAAACAATATATCGAAACGACCCGGGAATATTTTGCCAAATACGGCAGCCGGACGCTGGTCATTGCCCGTTTCCTGCCCGTCGTGCGGACGTTTGCGCCCATTCTTTCGGGCCTGATTCACATGGATTTCCGCTACTTCATGCTGTACAACATCATCGGCGGGGCCATCTGGGTTGGGTCGCTGGTGGGCGGCGGCTTTTATTTCGGCGAAAAATATCCCTGGATCGTCAACTACGTCCATTACATCATTATTTTCTTCCTCGCCATCACGACGTTTACGGTCATTCGCGGCTACCTCAGCGCCCGGAAAGAGATGGGGCAGGAAAAGGAAGTGGTCAAATAAAAAAGCCCGGAGGCGGCGCGAAAAGCCGGATGCCGGGTTCCGACCGGGCTTTTCGGACCTGCCGCTCCCGGCCCGTCAGCTTTCGCGGAACCACTCTGCGTACATCACGTAATTATTCGCCGTCCGCATAAATACTTCGCCCAATTCCGGCGTCACATTTTTCAGGAACTTCGCGGGGTTGCCGGCGTAAATCGTGCCGGGCGGAACCTGGGTATTCTGCGTCACGATGGCCCCGGCGGCGATGATGCTGCCGGTTCCGACCACGGCTCCGTCCATCACAATGGCGCCCATGCCGATCAGCACTTTGTCTTCGATGGTACAGCCGTGGACGATGGCGTTATGGGCGATGGAGACGTAATTTCCAATCGTCGTTTTGAATTTCTGGTAGGTACAGTGAATAACGGCGCCGTCCTGTACGTTACAATAGTTCCCCATCGTAATTGAATTGACATCACCGCGAACGACGGCGTTGAACCAGACGGTGCAGTGATCGCCCATGATCACCTCGCCGACGACGGTTGCGTTATCAGCCAGCCAGCAGTCGCGGCCAAGCTGCGGATGAATACCCCGAACGGGTTTTATTAAGGCCATAATCAAGTTGGAAGAATGCGGTGCAAACTAAGGAGGCCCGTTTCCAAACTCCAAATCCGGCCTTAAATAAACGGGTACCCACTCTCTTTTGGAATAAATACCTAATTGTAGTAGGCAATTTGTAACTTTGCCTGATCCTTTCCTCGATTGCATGCGTTTGATAAACTATACGGGCCAGCCGAGGTACCTCACCCGAATTGCACTGGTAATGTTTCGTGTGCTGGCCGCTTTTTTACTGATTCTGTGGATAGCGGCGCCTCCGGCCCTCGCTCAACAGCCGTCGCGCGGCTCCCGGGTCGATCAGTTAACCGACGAGCAGGTGCTGGAATTTTACCGGCGCGCCCAGTCCAGCGGCCTCAACGAAATGCAGATCGAACAGGCGGCCCTTTCGCAGGGATTTACGCTGTCCGACATTGCCAAGATGCGCCAGCGGATCGCCAAACTTCGGTTGCAGCAGAACAAATCGGGCGGCTCAGGGTCTACCGGCGGCAGCGGACAGGATTTCCTGGGTGCCGATTCCACCGGCGGACGATCGCAGCAGGGCCGCCTCTCCCAGCGGAATATGTATTCGGACAGCCTCGACCCTTTCCGCCGGGATTCGCTCAAAAAGCCCGTCGTGTTCGGCGCGTCGCTCTTCCGCAACGCCTCCCTCAGTTTCGAGCCGAATCTCCGGATTGCCACGCCCCGCAATTACCAGCTAGGTCCGGACGACGAACTGACGGTGGAGATTTACGGCAATTCCACGGACAATTACCGGCTGCGCGTCAGTCCGGAAGGCACCGTCCGGCTGCTCAATCTGGGTCCTATTTTCGTCAGCGGACTGACCATCGAGCAGGCCGAGCAGCGCATTGTAGGGCGGCTTCGGTCGGCCTATCAGGGCCTCAACCGGCCCGGCAGCGGCACCTACGCCACCGTCACGCTGGGCAACATCCGCAGCATCCGGGTCACGATCGTGGGCGAGGTCATGCGGCCGGGGACGTTCACCATTTCGTCGCTCGCAACGACCTTCAACGCGCTCTATCTGGCTGGCGGACCGAATCCGGAGACCGGCACCTTCCGCGACATCCGGGTGATGCGCAACAACCGGCTGATCAGAACTATTGATTTATACAACTTCCTGCTCCGCGCCGACCAGTCCGACAACATCCGGCTCCAGGACAACGACGTGATTCTCGTCGGCAACTACAACGCCCGGGTCGAGCTGGCGGGAGAAGTCAAACGTCCGGCCCTGTACGAAGTCAAGACCGGCGAAACGCTGAAGACCCTGCTGGCCTTTGCGGGCAACTTCACGGACAAGGCGTACACCGCCTCCATCACCCTGCGCCGCAACACGGCCCGCGAACTGCGGGTGGTCACGGTCGCGCCCGAGCAATTCGCCACCTTTGTGCCGCAGGCCGGGGACAAATACACCATTGGCGAGATTCTGGAACGGTACGAGAACCGCATTCAGATCACCGGGGCCGTCATGCGGCCGGGCGAATACGCACTAGGCGACGATCTGGCAACGGTGGGTTCGCTCATCCGCCGGGCGGAGGGGCTGCGCAAGGACGCTTTTCTGAACCGGGGTCATGTCTACCGCGAACGCGAAAACATGGACCTCGAAACCATCCCGTTCGATGTGGGCCGGCTGATGCGCAACGAAACGCCCGACATTCCGCTCCTGCGGCAGGACAGCATTCATATTTTCTCCCAGCGCGATTTGCGGGAAACGTATTACGTCCAGATTCAGGGAGCCGTCAACCAGCCCGACACCTTCCAGTTTGTCAACAACATGAGCGTGGCGGACCTGATCGCGCTGGCCGGGGGCTTCCAGGAAGGCGCAACGCCGACCCAGATCGAGGTGGCCCGCCGCATCCGGGAGGACTCCTTGACCAACGACCAGCGCGGCACCGTGAACATTTTCCGCTTTGCCATTGACCGCAACCTGCGTCTGTCGCCCGACCAGGCCGGATTCAGCCTCCAGCCGTTTGATATTGTGTACGTCCGGACCTCGCCCCAGTACGAGGAGCAGCAGAACGCCTACATCTACGGGGAAGTGATGCATCCGGGCAGTTACGCCATTCAGAGTAATCAGGAGCGGCTTTCGGACCTGATCAAGCGGTCGGGAGGATTGAAGCCCAACGCCTTTCTGAGCGGGGCGCGGCTCTACCGAAACGGCCAGTTGATCGCCACGGACATCATTGCGGTGATAAACAACCGGGATATTGCCGGGAACCTGCTGCTGCAGAACGGCGATTCGCTGCTCATTCCGGGGCGGCAGGACGTGGTCCGGATCGAGGGGGCGGTGCTCAACAACCCGTCCATCGTCAGTTTCCGGCCGGAGTTCAGGCTGAAAGACTACATTACGCAGGCAGGCGGCGTCACCGAAAATGCCCGTTTCCGCAAAGCCTACATCGTATACGCCAACGGGCTGAAGGACCTGTACCGGAAAAATCCGAAAATGCAGCCGGGCGCCACGATCGTGGTGCCGTACAAGCCGCTGGAAGAAAGCCGGTTAACGCCCACGGAGCGCCTCGGCATTTTTTCACTCATCGGAACGCTCATCGCCACCAGTGCGACGGTTCTGGTCAATCTGATAAACAGGCCCTGACCGGCAACAGCCGGGCAAAGCGACTGCCCGTCTGAAAGGCTGGTCGCACAAGGTTCGGCTTTCCCGGCAAAAGTTCGGTTTCCGATTTCGTTTTGCCTTAGGGGTGTTCTTTTCCGGTCGTTTTTCGGATACGTTGCGGGAACACCCATTTCAGCTTAGAAAGTAAATCCAGACTCAATGATTCAGCAACTTCTCAACGAAATACGGGTACGGAAGGACACAAAATCGCTGCTTGTTCTTAAAAACGTAGTGGCTTCTGTGGCTCTGAAAGGTATCTCAATCGTTTGTCAGTTTGTTGTGGTCAGAATTACGTTACAATACCTCAATGTGGCGGATTATGGGGTCTGGCTGACGCTCAGTTCCATTCTGACGTGGCTGACGCTGTTTGATTTTGGCTTTACCAACGGTTTGCGCAACAAGCTGACCCACTATTACGCGGACCGCAACTACGAATCGGCCCGCCAGTACATCAGCACGGCCTACGCCTTTCTGAGCGCCGTGACAACCGTTCTGCTGGCCGTTTTCCTTGCCGGCTACTCGGCGGTGAACTGGCAGACCGTTTTCAACGCCCCGGCGACTTCGTCCTCCACGCTGCCGTTGGTGGTTCTTTACACGTTTGTTTTCTTCTCCATCCGTCTGGTTCTGAATCTGGTTGCTGCGATTCTGCTGGCCGTTCACCAGGCGGCCTACGTCGAGTTTATCAACGCGCTGACGCAAGTGGTTCTGCTGGGGCTTTTGTACGTCCACACGCATTTCTACAAGCTGGACCTGCTGAGTGCGGCCCTGCTTTACAGCGTTGTGCCCGTCCTGCTTCTATTTATTTTTTCGATATTTGTCTTCAATTATACTTACGCGGAGTTAAAGCCCTCGGTTCATCTGGTCAAACGCTCCCTGCTGAAAGACCTGGGAACGGTTGGCGGCAAGTTCTTTGGCATGCAGCTGGTTGGTCTGGTGCTTTTCGCTTCCCAGAATTTTGTGATTGCCCATTTCTTTTCCCCGGACGATGTCACCCCGTTCAACCTGGCGTACCGTTATTTCAGTGTGGTGCCTATTGTCTTTAATCTGGTGATTGTCCCGCACTGGTCATTTATCGCGGAGGCTTATCACCGGCACGACGTGGCCAAGATCAGGCAGGTGGTCGGCCGACTGTTGACGATCTGGCTCCTTCTTTTTCTGGTTACGGTCGCCATGGTCGTTATTTCCGACTGGGTTTACGCGTTGTGGCTGGGCAAAAACGTGGTCACGATTTCCCTGATGATGACGCTTGTGCTGGGCCTGAGTACGGCCCTTACGACCTGGGGCGGCCTTTTTTCGCTGATTCTGAGCGCCCTCGGTAAAATTACCGTACCCCTGATTACGGCCGTCACGGTTATGTTTATCAGTATTCCGCTGGCTTTGTACCTGGCCGGTTTGTCAAGCCTGGGCGTGGCGGGGGTTCCTCTTGCCTTTACGCTCTGCCTGCTGCCCGGAGCCATTCTACAACCCTACCAGTGCTATTTACTACTTAACAGGAAGGCAAGAGGGCTTTGGGCTCAATGATTGCCTTTAATCGAGATCACTACCATGCAACACAGAGAAATTCCGGTTTATCAACCTACCCTGGCAGGAAATGAAAAGGCTTATGTAATGGAATGCCTGGAGTCCACCTGGATTTCCTCAAAAGGTCCGTTCCTCCACAAATTCGAGCAGCAGTTTGCGCAGTACATAGGAGGCACCTACGCGCTGGGCGTCTGCAACGGCACGGTCGCTTTGCATCTGGCGATGGTGGCGCTGGGCATCGGACCGGGCGACGAGGTGATCGTGCCGACCCTCACCTACATCGCCTCCGCCAACGCGGTGGTGTACAATGGAGCGACGCCCGTGTTTGTCGATTCCGAGCCGCAGAGCTGGCAGATGAGCCCGGAAGATGTGGTCCGGAAGATAACGCCGAAGACCAAAGCCATTCTCTGCGTACACCTGTACGGCCATCCCTGCGACATGGACCGGCTGGTGGCCATCGCCCGGGAACATGATCTCCTGCTGATCGAAGACTGCGCCGAAGCCATCGGCACGCGGTACCGGGGCCGACACGTCGGGACATTCGGCGACATTGCGACCTTCAGTTTCTACGGCAACAAAACGATTACGACAGGCGAAGGCGGCATGATCGTCACCAACGGCGAAACGCTGTACGACCGCTGCCTGCATTTCCGCGGACAGGGGCTGGCTAAATACCGGCAGTACTGGCACGACGTCGTCGGCTACAACTACCGGATGACCAACATCTGCGCCGCCATCGGGCTGGCCCAGATGGAGCAGCTGGACGAGTTTCTGGCCAAAAAGCAGCAGGTGGCCGCCTGGTACGCCGACGGGCTGGCGGGCACGGACTACGAACTACACCGGCCAATCGGCGATGTGCTTCACTCCTACTGGATGTGTTCGCTGCTGGTGCGCCGGTCCGAAAACCGCGACCCGCTTCGCGAACATCTCCAGCGGCACGGAATCGAGACACGTCCGCTGTTCTACCCGGTCCACACCATGCCCATGTACGCCCAGCGCTACGCCCGGCATCAGGTGGCCGAAGACCTTGGCTGGCGGGGCATGAACCTGCCGAGCTATCCCGGACTGAGTCAGGAAGACGTGCAGTACATCTGTGAGGCCATCAAGTCCTTCATCCCGTCATGAAATTCGTGCGCATCGAGGCGGGCAACCTGCACCTGATCCGCCGTTTTCTGGAGCGGCTCGGCCGAGGAGAGCAAACGTTTCGCTATTTTCAGAAACGCCCGGTCGAGACGGTCCTGCACCATACCTATTGCGCGGTGCTGATGGACGGTGCGGAACCCGCCGCCTACGGGCATCTGGACCCGGAGGCGGATACGTTGTGGCTTGGCCTTGCCGTGGCCGAGGCGTGTCAGGGCCGGGGCCTCGGACGGCAGATGCTGGCTCATTTACTGCAAACCGCCGCCGACCGGAAGGAGAAACAGATTACCTTGAGCGTGGATAAGCAGAATCAGCCTGCCATCGCGTTGTACGAGAGCGCCGGTTTCCGGCCCGTCAGGTTTAACGAGTCAACCATCACCTACACTTTAAACTTGTAGATGAATATCCTTTATTACATTCCTGAATTATCCCAGGCCGGAGGCGGTGCCCGTCAATACTCCTGCGCACTTCTGCGCATTCTGGCGCAGGATAAGGAAAATAAGTATTTCATCCTGCACAACGACAAGGACCCGTTGATTCATGATATCCTGAACGAGAACCCGCATCTTACGCTCATTCCGCGGCAGTTCGGCAGGGAGCGGTCCTACGAAAGGCTCATCACCAACCTGATCAAAGGCATCAACCTTCTGCTGAAAGTGTACGGCCAAAAACGCCGTTTGTTCGTCTGGGGCTTTGAAGAACGGTTACGCAAACGCTACCAGCTGGACATCATCCACTGCCCTTACCAGCACGCCGCCCATACAAAAGCGCAGGTCATTGCCACCCTCCACGACGTTCAGGAATTACATTTTCCGGAGTTTTTTACCCCCGAGGAACGCCTTGAGCGGGCAAAGCATTATCTGGGCGTTACGGAGCGGGCCAACGTCATTGTCGTTAGCTACCAGCACGTCAAGGAGGATTTGATTCGCTTTTTCCGCCGGACCAGCCAGAACGTCTATGTTTGTCTGCTGGATATGCAGCAGTTGTGGTTCGAGCAGTTTATCAACAAACCGGACCTGGAAGCCCCGCCCGCCTACGCCCAGGGCGAATATATTCTGTATCCCGCCGCCACCTGGCCTCACAAGAATCACCTCAGCCTGCTGGCCGCCCTCGCCCACCTGCGCGACCACTACCAGGTGCAGATCAAGCTCATTGCGACCGGCCACCAAACGCCCCATTTCGAGAAAGTGAAGCAGCGTCTGGATGAACTTCAGTTGCACAATCAGGTTATTTTTACGGGAATTGTCCCCGACGTTACGTTGTATAACCTGTACCAGCGCGCGCGGGCCGTTGTGGTGCCGACCCGGTACGAAGCCGGCAGTTTTCCGCTGATGGAAAGCCTTCTGATGGGAATACCCGTTATTTGCTCAAACGTTACCTCCCTGCCGGAAACGATTGGGGACCCGCAATTCGTTTTTGATCCGGACGATGTCCCCGACATGGCGGACAAAATTTTACGGATCATGCAGGACGGACATTTCCGCCAGCAAAGTCTCGAAAATGCCCGGAAACAGGGAGGCCGCCTGAAGAATACGGATGCCCTCTGGCGGCTTCAGCAACTTTACCAAACATTATCCAGCAAAGCCGTTACCAATTCGGAACTGGTTTGACAATCGATATGGACAAGTACTGCATACTTACCGGACAGACCCGGCCATTCGGCCCGCCGGATACGCTCCCCGCAGTTGCGGCAGCGGTTCCCACGAATGTATTTAACAGAAACTAACGCTGGCAGGAATGAGGGGAACAGAAACTATTCAGGATTTGCAAAGCGATGACCGGGAGGAAGGAATTGACATTCGCCTGACCGACATTTTCCGGTTTCTGCGTCGGAACCGGCTGCGGATGCTGATTGCCGGCGCCGTGGGGGCGGTCATTGCCGCCGTGTACGCCTATACACTCCCGAATCAGTACACTTCGCAGGTGACCGTCATGCCGGAATTGCAGAACCGGGCCCCGGGCGGCAATCTGGGCGGCCTGAGCTCTCTGGCGGGTCTGGCGGGCGTTGAACTGGGCAGCCTCTCGGGCGGCATCGAAGCCATCCGCCCGGACCTGTATCCGAACGTCCTGCAAAGCATTCCCTTTGGGCTCCACCTGATTCAACAGCCCGTCTATTCGTCCAACGCCCGGAAAACGCTGCCGCTGGCCGATTTTCTGAAGGAAGAGGCCCGCAACGCGTCGCTGATCAGCCGCATGATGGCGAACGACGAGGCGGCGGAAGCGCCGGTTCCGCTCGATCCCAAAAATACGAGCCGGGCCATCGTTGTCACGCCAGATCAGGAAGGTCTCATTTCCGTACTGAACAAGCAGGTGGGCGCGACCTACGATAAAAAAACGGGTATGCTCAGCATTCAGGCGACGTTATCCGACCCAGTGGTGGCCGCTACCGTGGCCCGGCTTTCGCTCGAATACCTGACCAATTATGTGACCAGCTACCGCACCGGCAAATCCCGCTTACAGGCGGACTTTCTTTCCCAGCGGGTTTCGGAGGCCCGGCAGCGGTACCAGTCGGCCGAGTACGCGCTGGAAAGCTGGCGCGACCGCAACCGGAGCCTGTTTACCAACGTCGCGAAGCTGGAAGAGCAGCGCCTTCAGGCCGATTTCCTGCTTACCCAGAGCGTGTACAATGACCTGTCAAAGCAGTTGGAACAGGCCAAGATCAAAGTACAGGAAGAGGCCCCCGTTTTCAAGACCCTGGAGCCACCCCGCGTTCCGCTGCATAAGAGCGGGCCAAAACGAATGGTCATGGTGGTGATCGGTGCCGTGCTGGGGGGAATCATCGGGCTGGCGCTCTCGCTCGGCTCTGTTTTCAGACAATAACGCGGCGGAATTGCCGGGCAGTCGGTCTGGCTCACGGCAGAACTTTCTGCATACAGACGATCAGCCTGACCGGAAAGGTAAGTTCGTCGCCAAACAGCCATTTTCCGGCAAAACCAAACGGCCTGAACCCGTTTTTCTTATTTCTTTTGACGGCAGAAAACCCGTTTGATTTTCCTTATATGGAATCCGCAAGCAGTAAATATTCTTTTCGACTGTTCATTATCACCCACCGGGCGATTGTAAAGGAATATTACAACGAGGAGATACTTCCTTTCATCACGTTTGTCAATGTCAATCCGGAACTTGACTTTCCGGCCGAAAAAGAATACGCGGTTATGAACCTCTGGGAACTGCCCGTTTTTGTTCCGATCGGCAAATTCTATACCGAGTCGGAGGTGATTTACAACGTTTATAAAAACAAACAGCTCTATGCGGGACTGGACGCGGTTGGCTTTGCTCACTACGACATGGATTTGAGTACGTTAACCGCCGAAAGCTTTCAGAATTACCTGAAAACGAACGATGTGCTGTACTTTCAACCTTACTCGTTCCGGGAAGATTATGATCAGAAAATCCTGATGGACCCCGCCAGGCCGGACACGCTACGCGGCAAAGGCCGGAACTGTTACGAAACCATTCTGGCTGATTACAACGGCTCTTACGGCACGTCATTCCGCCCGAAAGAATTAGCCGGTAAAACGATTGGTTTATGCAGCTGTTTTATGGCAAAAGTCGATTTGTTTTCTTCCCTGATGACGGATTTTATTGCGCCCGTTATTGAAAGCAAAAAGCTTGATTCCTACGACAGCCAGCGCATTCACCGCATTCAGGGCGGGCTTATGGAACGGTATATTGGTGTTTGGTTTATGCTCCAAACGGCAAACGCGGCTCCGGTTAAGGTGCCTCATTTTTTTGAGCAGACAAGACATAATCGCCGACTTATCAACCGTATAAAAAATTACTTTTTGAAAAGCTAGAAGGCTAATTTCATGACCATCCGTAATCCAGGAATTCTGCTTACCGGAACCATTAATCCCGGGTCTGCCATTAATCTTAAACGAACAAAGGCCGAGGACCGCGAGCACGATTATAGAATCGCCATCGAGCAGTGGCTGAAGCTGGGTTACCGGGTGGTGTTTGTGGAAAACAGCGGGTATGAATCAAAACAGATAGCGGCCTTAACGGAGAGCCACGAGCTTGAGTTTTTGCAGTTCCAAACCCAGAAAAGCCACCTGGGCAAAGGCGCGGGCGAGGCCGAAATTCTGGAATACGCCTTTGCCCGGTCGGCCGTGCTCCGGGAAAGCGAAACGGTGCTGAAAGTGACAGGGCGCTATTTTGTCGGCAATGCCCGGTCGATCGTGGAAGCGGCCCCGGTCGGCGACAGCATCTGGGTGTCTGCCATTCTGAAGCAATACTTAACCTTCGCCGATTCGCGTTTCTTTATCTTTAGGAACGAATTTTATTCCCATTACCTGAAAGCAGCGCTGGCGCAGGTGGACGAAACGGCCGGAATCTATTTTGAACATGGGCTGGCCCGGGCCATTCACGCCTGTCTGGCCGACGGGCACTCGTGGCGGCCGCTGCCGGAATATCCGGTTTTTGAGGGCTATTACGGCACCGAAAATACCCGGATCAAGAACGACCTGCTCAGGCGGTGGAAACGGAAGCTGGTGCTGAGCGCCGCTAATTTTTTAACCAGAATCGACTACTGAACCGTATGGATGGGCTTACCTCGACTGTTTCCCGGCGTTCGCTGCCCCCGCCCGCTTCGCCGCTGATTTCGGTGATTACGGCGGTCTACAACGCCCGCCCGACGCTTGAAGCCACGCTCCGGAGCGTGGGGCAGCAGTCGTATCCCCAGGTTGAACACATCATCATCGACGGCGGCTCGACGGACGGCACCGTCGAGCTTATCCGGCAATACGCCGATCAGGTAGTGTACTGGGTCAGCGAACCGGACGGCGGTATCTACGACGCCTGGAACAAGGGCATCCGGGCGAGCCGGGGCGAATGGATCTGCTTTCTGGGTGCCGACGATACCCTGGAACCGGACGCGCTCGCCACGTATGCCCGCTACCTCCAGCATGAGGCCCCCGCGGGCTGCGAGTTTGTGTCGTCGCGGCTGGTGATGGTCAACGAGGCGGGGCAGACCCTCGAAACGCTCGGACAGGCCTGGCACTGGCCGACCTTCCAGCGGTACATGAACGTCACGCACGTGGGCGCCCTCCACGCTCGTTCCCTGTTTGAGCGGGGCGGCCTGTACGACACGTCTTACCGCGTCATCGGCGATTACGAACTGCTGCACCGGGCGGGCGATTCGCTCAGGGCCGGGTTTGTTCCGGCCGTCACGGTGCGGATGCGGCAGGGCGGCATTAGCGACGGAACGCCCGCCCTGCGGGAAGCCCGTCGGCTAAAGGTCGAACAGCGCCGCTGGCATCCGGCCCGCGCCTGGGCCGATTACGGGTTTGCTACCTTCAAACTCCGCGTCCGTCAGTGGCTGAACCGGCGCGGCATTTACGCCCGCATTCGTCAGTAAGTATGCTCACCGGACCTTCTGCTCTGCTGGCAACGCTGGCCGTCTCCCTCATCACCGTCGGTATCGCCGCCTGGCTGCTGCTGGGCTATTACCGCAAAAAACTGACGATTGTCGAGGTGCTGCTCTACGGGCTGGCAACGCAGGGGTACCATCTGGCGCTTATCGGCCCGACCATCAACGCCTTTTTTCTGGTTTCCACCCTTTTTCTGGTGCATGAGGTCTGGCTTTTTTCCCAAAAGACCATCCGGATTCACCGCCGTTACCTGCTGCTGCTGGGGTTGCCGCTGATTTCGAGCCTGATCGGGGTGGCGGTGTACACCTACGACTTCCATTCGTTTTACCACAATCCGGTTTCGGACCTGTATTTCTACACAAAACCGATTTATTTCTACGCGAAAAACTACCTGCCGCTGTTTGCCATCGGGTACAAACTCTACCGCCACCGTTCCGACCTGACGCTGCCGCACTTTTTTGCCACCGTCGAGCGCATTGTCCGGTACTCCTGTTATCTGGCGCTTGCCCAGCTGGGCCTTACGCTGGTGACGGGCAGTGGCCTGCTGGCCGAACTGCTCGGCGACAAGGCCCGGTACATGCTGACGCTGCCCAACGGCCTGACGTTTATCCGGGTGTCGGCGGCGTTCAACGAACCCAAAAATCTGGCGGCTTTTCTGGGGCTGGCCCTTCCGTGGCTGGTTTTGGAGCGAAAAATCCGCCTGGCCTGGCTGGCGGGTCTGGTCGGCCTGCTGACCATGTCGCAGACCTTTACCCTGGAATGCCTGATGGCGGTGTTTCTGTTCGTTCTGCTGCGGCCCCTGCGGCAGGTCCGGCCGCTCATTGTGGGCACGATGGTGCTGGTTGTCGCCTTTTTCCTGACCCTTTCGACCGCCCGCGACGCCCTGATGAACTCGGCGGCGGCCAACCGGGATGCGGTGCTGTTTGCCCTGGTGGCCGAACGGGCCATTCAGCGCTTCGAGGAGGGCGGCGACGATGAGCAGGCCGAGATTCTGGGCATTCCGTTTCAGAAGGATCTGGAGTGGCCCGTGGTCAAGTTTCTGTTCGACCGCCCCGACGTTCTGCTGACCGGCTACGGACCGGGTAACAGTAACTTCATCCCGCCGTCTTATTTTTTGAGTATCTTCGAATACAAATACGAAGAGCAGCTCACCGGGCGGCAGGCAAACCACATGAACATGCGGTGGTTATTCTACAGCGTGGAGTTTGGTCTGCCGGTTTTTCTGGTCTTCTGGTGGGTGCTCACGTCGGTCCGGTCCGGATTACCGGTTTTTGCACGGCGCTATTTTGCTTTTCTGTGGGTATGCCTCTTTTTCAACGAGGTGGAGATTGTGCTGATTGTTTTTTACATGCTGTTGCAATATGGACCCGTTGTCCGACCCAAAGCAGTTGATTCGTATGCGTAAACCACTTTTGGTCCTTTCAGGAATTAATCTTACCGATACGGGCAAGCTGTCCATTCTGACGGACTGCCTCGATTATGCCGATACGCACCTGAGCCAGGAGTTCGACGTGCTGGCGCTCGTACCGGGCAATCATTCGTTTCTGCACCGGAACATCCGCTTCCGGACGTTTCCGCTTTCCAAGAAAAGCTGGTGGTTCCGGCTGTATTACGAGTACATTTTCTTTTACTTTTTGTCGCGGAAGCTAAAGCCGTACCTCTGGCTTTCGCTGCACGACATGACGCCCAATGTACAGGCGAACGTCCGGGCGGTGTACTGCCACAATGCGGCGCCGTTTTATAAGATTCCCTCCAAATACCTCTTCCACGACCGGACGTTTACGATGTTCAACTGGTTTTACGACTACCTCTACGGGCTGAACATCCGCAAAAACCAGTACGTAGTCGTACAGCAGCACTGGCTGGCGGACGTGTTCCGGAAGCGGTACCGCATCGATACCCTGCTGGTGGCCCGCCCGGCTTCCGAAGCGTCGGTGACCTTTCCGCCGCTCGCGCTGCGTCCGGCCAGCGGCGAACCCACGCGGTTCTTCTATCCTTCCTACCCGCGTTTTCACAAAAATGCCGAGCTGGCCTGCGAAGCCGGTCGCCTGCTGCGGCAGAAAGGCATCACCGGCTTCGAGATTGCCTTTACCTTCGACGGAAGCGAAAACCGCTACGCCCGCGAAATGGTGGAGCAGTATGGCCACGACCCGGGCGTTCAGTTTCTGGGCCTGCTGCCGCGCGAAGAGGTTTTTGCCCGCTATGCCTCCTGCGATTACCTCCTGTTTCCGTCGCAGCTGGAAAGCTGGGGCCTGCCCCTGTCGGAAGTACAGCCCTTCGGCAAACCCGTGCTGGCCGCCGACCTGCCCTACGCCTACGAAACCATCGGCACCTATCCGTACGCTGCTTTTTTCAACCCTGATTCGGTGGAAGAACTGGCAAACCTCATGGAAGCGGCCATCCACCGGACCCTTTCGCTGGCCCCGTCGCCTTCCGAAAAAATCCCTTCCGGGCGGGCCGCCGCGGGCTGGCGCGGATTATTTGACCAACTTCTATGCGAATCCTCTTCTACAGCATCAGCTACTCCCCCGAGAACGCCGGTTCCGGACGCTACAATGGCGAACTAACCGAGTGGCTGGCCGCCCGGGGGCATCAGGTGGACGTGATTACGGCGCATCCGTATTACCCGGAATGGCGGGTACACGAGTCCTACCGCGGAAAAGGCTGGTGCACCGAACGCCGCGGCAACCTGACCGTTTACCGCTCGCCGCTTTACGTGCCCCGGGAGGTGACCGGCCGGTCCCGCATTCTGCACGAACTGTCGTTTGCTGCCACTTCTCTCGTACACGGAGTCCGCTGTCTGTTCCGGAAGTACGATGTGGTCATTGGCATGTGCCCGCCGCTGCTGGCCGGGGCGTTTCCCTATCTTTTTGGCCGTTTCAGAGGCGTTCCGTTTCTGTTTCACGTACAGGACCTACAGGTCGACGCCGCCCGGCAGCTCGGCATGATCCGTAACCAGCGCCTGCTGAACGCCCTCGATGGCGTGGAAAAGTTTCTGCTGCAAAAGGCCGACGCTGTTTCCAGCATCAGCGAAGGCATGAAACGCAACATTCTGGCGAAAGGCGTACGGCCGGAGCGCTACTTCATGCTGCCCAACTGGGCCGACACCGATTTCATCAGGCCCCTGCCCCCGGATGAATCGCTGCGGACGGAACTGGGCATTGCGCCCCATGAAAAAGTTGTGCTGTATTCGGGCAATATGGGGGAAAAACAGGGGCTGGAAGTGATTCTGGACGCCGCGGCGCTGCTAACCGATGTTCCGAACCTCCGGATTCTCCTTTGTGGCGAAGGAGCCGCGCGGCGGCGTCTGGTAGCCGATGCCCAGAGCCGGGGACTGCATAACGTGCTTTTCTCGCCCATCCGGCCTTATGAGCAGTTGCCAAAGGTGCTGGCTACGGGCGATGTGCACCTGGTTATCCTCAAAAAATCAACTTCCGACCTGGTGATGCCTTCCAAGCTTGTCAGCACGCTGGCGGCGGGAGGCGCGGCGATTGTTTCGGCCGAGCCGGGGACGACCCTGCGCGAAGTGGTCGAAAATAATGATTTCGGCTGGGCCATCGAACCGGAAAGCCCGGCGGCGCTGGCCGAAGCGATCCGGGAGGCCGTTTTGTCGGAGCGTCTGCCCACCCTGCGAAAGAATGCCCGCCTCTATGCCGAAAATTGCCTAAGCAGAACGGCCATTCTGTCCAAAGCAGAGGTCTTTCTGCACCAATTGGCCAGAAAAGAGCCCCTGGTTCAGAACAATTCTGAAAAGGTTACCATATCTTAATAATCATTAACTATAACCGTCCCACTCAGTAAATTAGGATTCCCGCTGGATAAAAATAGAACCCGCTTGCCGTTTTTTGAGTAACTTGCCCCGGTTAAATCGATTGACTCCATTCTCTCGGCCGTGTCCTGCCACCTGTAACCTTAACCATAAGTAAGTACTTCTTGTATGCGACACCGGTATTCTGTCTTACTGCGCCCGCTTAGTGCCGCCGCCGACATACTGTGTCTGAATGGGTGCTTTATGATTGCTCACCGAATTACGTTCGGGCCAGAAGCCGATCCGTTCTCTTCGCATTATTATACGCTTTTCTGGTTTTTCAATGCGGCCTGGCTGCTGTTGCTGCTCATTATTAAGCCGTATACATTTGCCCGTTTAACGTTCACGATCGATACGCTGCTGACGGACCTGATGAAGCTGGTCGGGTTTCATATGGCGCTGGTCTCTGTTTTCTGGGTTTTCACGAAGGGCTATTATTACTCCCGGGAGCAGCTGCTGCTGACCTACCTGCTGTTTCTGTTTCTGGGTTCTTTCTGGCGGGGGCTGGCGCTCGTGGCGCTCAAGCTGTACCGGGCGATGGGGTACAATAACCGCCGGTTTATCATCGTCGGGTACAGCGATCTGTCTACGAGCATCCGGACGTTTTACCAGACCCGCCCGGAGCTTGGGTACAAGTTCTGCGGCTATTTCGACCACCTGACTCCGACCAACTCTCCGGCGCTCCGGGGCGACTATTCGCAGCTTCGGGATTATATCCTGAAAAAGCAGGTGGACTGTGTGTACTGCTGTCTGCCGTACATGGACCCCGTTCAGCTGAAGGAAATTATGGCGCACTCGGAAGAGGAAGGCTACCAGGTCAAACTGATCGTTGACTTCAAGGGCTTCCTGACCCGCAGCGTGTCGATTGAATACCATGACCTGCAGCCGGTCATCAGCCTTTCCACGCGGCTGGTGAACGATTTCAGGATCAATATCTACAAACGCATTTTTGATCTTGGCTTTTCGACCTTTATGCTCACCGTCGGGGCGCCGATCTTCATTCTCGTGGCCCTGATTACCAAACTGACATCCAAAGGACCCATTCTGTATTCGCAGGAACGGGTCGGGCAGTGGGGTAAACCGTTCCGGATTTACAAGTTTCGGAGTATGTACGTTGACGCCGAAGCGCAGGGACCCGCCCTCTCGGCCGGCCGGCGCGACCACCGGATCACCAAATGGGGGCGATTTATGCGAAAAACGCGCCTGGACGAGCTGCCGCAGTTTTTTAATGTCCTCAAAGGCGATATGTCCGTTGTGGGCCCACGGCCTGAGCGACAGTACTTTATTGACCAGATTGTTGAGCGTTCTCCCGAGTTCAGAGTCCTGCTGACGCTGAAGCCGGGAATAACTTCCATCGGCCAGATCAAATACGGATACGCCGAGAACGTTGAAGAAATGATTCAACGCCTGAATTACGATCTTCTGTACCTGAAGAATGTGTCGTTTTCCTACGATGTCTGGCTCATTGTGCAGACCGTGCGGATCATGATGCAGGGACGCGGCAAATAACCGGTTATCCTGACAGACCATTAATCCACTTCTATGAAACTCTGGCCCTGTAGTTTATTACTTTCACTTCTAGGATTTAGCGGCCAGGCTATCGCCCAGAGGGCTTACTTTCCGCGCTCGCACCATTTTTATGCCGAAGCCGGTGTTTACATCTCCGACTCCAGCCGCACGCCTTTCTGGATGCGGGCCAATCAGTACAGCACAGTTCCCTACAACACCCCGGCCGGGACTTTCCGGATCGGGCTGCGCTCGGATTACGGCCGTCCGCTGCTCTCCGGCGGCCGGGTGACGCACAAGCGCTTCGACTGGGGTTATGGCGTCGAACTGGTAACCAACAGCGAACGAATCGCCGGCAACTGGAACAGGACCATTTTACTGCCGGAGGCTTATGCCAAAGTCCGCTTTCACTTTATCGAGCTCTGGGCCGGCAAGCGCCGCGAAGTGATCGGGCTGGCCGACAGCACGCTTTCCACCGGCTCGTACGCCTGGTCCGGAAATGCCATGCCGCTGCCCAAAATTCAGCTGGGCACGCCCGGATTTGTTTCTGTCCCTTTCACGAAGGATCTGTTTGCGTTCAATGGCTTCTATTCCCACGGCTGGTTCGACAAGCCCGGCTTTGTGACCAATTCGTACCTGCACCAGAAGGCCCTGCACATCCGGTTTGGGCGTCCGGACTGGGGCTTTCGGCTCTACGGCGGCTTCAACCACCATGTCCAGTGGGCCGGATTCGCCCCGGCCCTGCCTTATTATCTGGCCAGAAACGGCTACCTGCCTTCCCGCCTGAAAGATTACTACTGGGTTGTCACCGGAACCCATCGTCCGACCCAGTTCGACTCGACGCTCACCAGCATGGAGGACAACCGGATTGGCAACCACCTCGGCACGGTGGATCTGGGCATGGACATCCGGATGGGCGATTTCAACCTTTTCCTGTACCGCCAGAGCCTCTTTGACGACGGCTCCCTGTTTTACCTGACCAACATTGCGGACGGCCTCAACGGCATTCGGCTGCAAAACCGCCGCCCGCGCCGGGCTTATTTCCGGATCAACGAAGTGCTGGGCGAACTGCTGTACACCAAGAGTCAGGGGGGCAGCTCGTTCATTCTCGAAGACGGGAAGGACAAACTGCGTGGCCGGGACGATTATTTCAACCACTCGCAGTATCAGGAAGGCTGGACCTACAACGGGCGCGTCATTGGCTCTCCGTTTATCACGCCCGGTTCGGACCTCGCTCCGGGTCTGCCCCGGGGCGCAATTTCGAACAACCGGGTCATTGTTGTGCACCTGGCCGCCAGCGGCACGCTCGGCCGACGGACAGAATGGTACCTGAAAACGTCGTACAGCAAGAATTACGGCACCTACAGCAACCCTTTCCCCGACGCTCCGACGCAGCTATCAACCATCCTGAACGTCACCTCCCCGTTCGAATTACCAGTTCTGGGAGAGCTTAAACTGAATTCGTCCTTTGCGTTTGATTCCGGAAAGGTGCTGGGTACTACGGCTGGCATCTACGTCGGAATTCGGAAAGAACTGTCGGCCGGTGACCATCCGGAAGTCACCCAGTTACCTTAAGTGCCGTCTTTTTGCCACAAAAAAAAGCCGCGTCTGCAGACGCGGCTTTTTTTTGTTGAAGAACTTGTCAGGCTTAGAAATGCCGGTCGCCCGCTTCGCGCTTTCCGAGCATAACAGCCCCAACCATAGCAACCAGAAACAGGACGGAAGCCAGTTCAAACGGCAGCAGATAATCTTTGTACAACACCATTCCGAGACCTTCCACCATGCCCACCTGGGGGTTGTAGGTGATCGTATCGACCGGGGCGACCTGGGCCACCCGGAACACCGTCACCATGATGACCAGCAGAACGCCGCCAACGATGACGGCCGCAATTTTGGTCAGATTGGTTTTTGCCTCCTCATCGTCCTTCTTCATGTTCAAGAACATGATCGTAAAGAGGAACAGGACCATGATCGCCCCGGCATACACGATGATGTTCACGGCCGCCAGAAACTGGGCGTTCAGGAGGATATAATGCCCGGAAAGGCAGAAGAAAGTCAGAATCAGCGCCAGTACGCTGTGAATCGGGTTTCTGGCCGTGACTACGTACGAAGCAGCCAGAAGGGTCAGGACGGTCAGAGTGGCAAAAAGGTAAACAACCGGCTGACCGGATTTCAGTAACGGAATAATGTCGTTCATTGCGTAGGTGGTAAAGCAAAAATCATCCGGTCGCAAATGGGCCGGATGACTGGAAAAATAGGTGCTAGGTTGCCGCGCCGGACAGGGTTGGCTCGGTCGGCGTCGCTTTTACTTCCGGGTTGTTACGAACGTAGCGGTTGTTAACGTCTTCAACCAGTTTATTCTTGCCAAAAATCACGTCTTCGCGCTCGGTAAATACCGGAACGAACTTGTCGTGGCGCAGGTAAACGGCCTGTTTCGGACAGGCTTCCTCGCAGAGTCCGCAGAAGATGCAGCGCAGCATGTTGATTTCGTAGACGGCCGCGTACTTTTCTTCCCGGTACAGGTGTTCCTCCCCTTTCTGGCGCTCGGCAGCTACCATCGAGATGGCTTCGGCGGGGCAGGCTACGGCGCAAAGTCCGCAGGCGGTACAGCGTTCGCGGCCTTCTTCGTCCCGTTTCAGCACGTGGTGCCCCCGAAAAACCGGTCCCAGGTACCGCTTCACCTCCGGATACTGAATCGTCGGCCGCTTCTTGAAGAGGTGACTGAACGTGATCGCCAGCCCCTGCGCAATCGCCGGCAGGTACATTTTTTCGGCCAGCGTCATTTCTTTATTGCTGACCTGTTTTGATCGGTTCGTGAGTTGCATAAATATTGGGTTTAACGTTCAAGGTTTAACGTTGAAGGTGAATCTCTTCCGTTAAACCTTAAACCTTACACGTTAAACTTTCTGGGCTGAAACAGCGCCTTTGGGGGCTCGCGCCTGCGAAGCGACCGCCAGCACCACCATGACCGCCACAATGATCCAACTGGCGTATTTTACTTCGTACAGCAGTCCGAAACCGGTGACGACGATGTTCAGAATGGCCAGCGGAATGAGGCTTTTCCAGCCCAGGTTCATCAACTGGTCGTAGCGGAAACGCGGGATGGTCCAGCGTACCCACATGAAGAAGAAGATGAAGAAGAAGATCTTGCCGAAGAACACTGCCGAGCCGATGGCCGTAGCGAGGTTATGCCCCGTCGTGCCGAGGGAAGCCGTCAGGTTCTCGCGCACCCAGTCCATGCCGGGGTAGTTGTAACCGCCGAAATAAAGCGACGAGATGATCGCCGACGAGATAAACATGTTGATGTACTCGGCAAACAGGTAGAAGCCCAGCTTCATCGAGCTGTACTCCGTATGGTAGCCGCCGATCAGTTCGTTTTCGCACTCCGGGAGGTCAAACGGCGTCCGGTTACACTCCGCAAAGGCGCAGGTCAGGAAGATAATGAAGCCCAGCGGCTGGTTGAACAAGTTCCAGGCGAACCCGTGCTGGTCCTGAACAATTTTGCTGACCGACAGCGAGCCGGTCATCATCAGAATGGCGATGATCGACAGACCCAGCGCAATTTCGTAGCTGATGTTCTGCGAAGCGGCCCGGATGGCGCCCAGCAACGAGAACTTGTTGTTCGACGCCCAGCCTCCGACCATGATGCCGTAGACGCCCAGCGAAACAACGCCGAACACGTACAGAATCCCGATGTTGACCTCGATTCCCTGCAAAGGAATGAGCATGTTGTCGAACTTCACCGATTCGCCGAACGGAATCACGGCGCTGGTCATCAGGGCGGTCAGAATAGCCAGACAGGGTCCCAGGATGAACAGCCACTTGCTGGCCTGCGCCGGAATGAAGTCCTCCTTGAAGAACATCTTGCCCGCATCGGCCAGAGGCTGCAGCAGACCAAACGGCCCCGCCCGGTTCGGCCCAAGCCGATCCTGCAGGAACGCCGCAACCTTCCGCTCCGCGTAGGTCGAATACATGGCAATCACCAGCGTCACCCCAAAGATGACGAGGATGATGATTGTTTTTATGATTAAGGCGGTTAAATCCATGGTTATACGTTTAAGGTTCAAAGTTGAACGTTGAACGTTTCAACTTTAAACGAAATTAAGGTTCGGGGTCCATTGCGTGGGGCAGGGCCTTGAAACGCTCGGGCGGCAGTTGCTGGATGCCGAGTTGTGACCGGTCGCGAATGTCGTCCGTCTGTTTGTACTCATCGGCCGCCAGCCGCAGGGCAAATTCCGACGTTTTGATCGAATCCTTGCGGTATTTGTTGGCCGTAATGACCGACGAACGGGCGATTTTGGTCGGCCCTTCGATCACCCAGTCGCTGGTTTTCTTCTTATCGAAACGGCAGGTGTTGCAGATAAACTCCTTCACCTCGTTCCACTCGTTCTTGCGGGCCGTTACCCGGATAACGTCTTCACCCCGGTACCAGAGCGTCACGTTGCCGGAGCAGGTCGGGCAGTCGCGGTGCGCATCCACCGGCTTGGTGAACCACACCCGGTTTTTGAAGCGGTACGTTTTATCCGTCAGCGCACCCACCGGGCACACGTCGATGACGTTGCCGGAGAAGTCGTTGTCCACCGCTTTCTCAATGTACGTGCTGATTTCGGCGGCATCGCCCCGGTTCATCACACCGTGAACGCGTTTTTCGGTAATCTGATCGGCCGTATACACGCAGCGGTAGCACAGGATGCAGCGCGTCATGTGCAGCTGGATGTACGGCCCAATGTCCCGTTTCTCGAACAGGCGACGTTCCTCTTCGTAGCGGGTCGTCGCCATGCCGTGGTTGTAGGCGAAGTTCTGCAGGTCGCACTCACCGGCCTGGTCGCAGACGGGGCAATCGAGCGGGTGGTTCAGGAGCAGAAACTCAACGACCCCTTTCCGGGCTTCAAGGACCTGCGGGTTAGTCGTGTTTTCGACCACCATGCCGTCCTGAACCGGCGTGATGCAGGAAGCCACCAGCTTCGGCATCGGACGCGGGTCTTTGGCCGAACCGGCGGCGACGCGTACCAGACAGGCCCGGCATTTACCGCCGCTGCCTTTCAGGGGCTGGTAATAACACATCGCCGGGGGAGCCACGTCCCCGCCGATTTTCCGGGCGGCCTGCAAAATGGTCGTTCCCGGCTCGACTTCCACTTCAATGCCGTCGACGGTAACTTTTAACAGTTGCGGCTTATTATCTTCCATATCTGTAAAACGGAATGATATTCCGTTTGTAGTTTGTCTTTCTGTTTACGTGTAACACGGGTTATCAATCCGTGTATCGTTTCTACGGATTGTTGATCCGTGTCTTGTTTTCACGGATTATCAATCCGTGTTACACTAGGGCCATTTCTCCGCGGTACACCGCGCCCGGCTGCGTCGCTTCGTGCGGATGCGTCACGTGCCACTCGAATTCCTCGCGGAAGTGACGGATGGCGCTGGCTACCGGCCAGGCCGCCGCGTCGCCGAGCGGGCAAATGGTATTCCCTTCGATTTTTTTGGCGACATCCACCAGCAGATCGATGTCGTGCATGTTGCCGTGGCCGTATTCGAGCCGGTGCAGGACCTTCTCCATCCAGCCCGTTCCTTCGCGGCAGGGACTGCACTGGCCGCAGGACTCGTGGTGGTAAAAACGCGAGAAGTTCCAGGTGTTGCGCACGATGCAGGACGTTTCGTCGAAAACGATAAACCCGCCCGAACCGAGCATGGTCCCGGTGGCAAAACCGCCGTCCGACAGGGATTCGTAGGACATCAGGCGCTTGTCGCCGTTGGCCAGCTTCAGAATCAGGTCGGCGGGCAGAATGGGAACCGAAGAGCCCCCGGCGACTACTGCCTTCAGCTTATGACCCGGCCGGATGCCGCCGCACCACTCGTCGGCGTAGATGAAATCTTCGACCGGAACGCCCAGTTCGATTTCGTAAACGCCCGGCTTGTTGATGTGGCCCGAGGCCGAAATCAGCTTCGTGCCCGTGGAGCGGCCGATGCCGATGCCCGCGTAGGCTTCCCCGCCGTTGTTGATAATCCAGGGCGTCGTGGCGATGGATTCGACGTTGTTGACCACCGTCGGCGACTGGTACAGCCCTTTGACGGCCGGGAAGGGCGGTTTGTTGCGCGGGTTACCACGCTTGCCTTCCAGCGATTCGAGCAGAGCCGTTTCTTCGCCGCAGATGTAAGCACCGCCCCCGGGCTGCACCACGAGTTCGAGGTCGTAGCCCGTTCCGAGGATATTTTTTCCCAGAAAACCGGCTGCTTTTGCTTCCGCGATGGCTTTTTCCAGAATCCGGATCACGTACATCAGTTCACCCCGCACGTAGATGAACGACTTGTTCGCTCCGAGCGCGAAGCTGGACACGATCATGCCTTCGATCAGCAGGTGCGGAATGTTTTTCATCAGGTAGTGGTCCTTAAACGTTCCCGGCTCCGATTCGTCGGCGTTGCAGACGAGGTAACGGGGAACGCCCTCCGGCTTGGCCAGAAAGCTCCACTTCATGCCCATCGGGAAGCCCGCGCCACCGCGGCCGCGCACGCCCGACTTTTTCACTTCTTCCACCACCTCGTCCGGCGTCAGGGTTTTGATCGCCTTCTCTACGGCCGTGTATCCGCCCATTTTCCGGTAGACCTCGAAGGTTTCGATTCCGGGGACGTCGATATGTTCAAGCAGGATTTTCTTTCCCATTGCTACGGCTTATTTAGACAATTCCGCGATAATCTCGTCCACCCGTTCGCGGGTCAGGTGCATGTAGTACTGCTCCCGAATCTGGAAGACCGGACCCATGCCGCAGGCGGCTAGGCACTCGACTTCTTTTAGGGTGAATTTGCCGTCAGATGTTGTCTGTCCGGCTTCGATTCCGAGCTTCTGTTTCAGATAATCGTACACTTCCTCACCGCCCATCAGGCAGCACGGACCCGTCCGGCAGTATTCGATGACGTGTTTACCGACCGGCTCCAGGTGGAACATGGTGTAGAACGTGGCTACTTCGTAGACCTCGATGGGCTGAATATCCAGCATCCGGGCTACGTAGTCCATGCCTTCCACACTCGTCCAGCCTTCCTGCTCCTGCAACAGGTGCAGCAGCGGCAGCAGGGCCGATTTCTGTTTTCCTTCCGGATAGCGGGCGATGATTTCCTTCGCCTTTTCCAGCCGTTCGGGGGTAAATTCAACCGTATTTCTAGTTTCAGCGGTCATAAGTTAACAGCAGGTTGTATTCGGCTCAGGCGTCCAGTTCGCCCGCAATCACGTTCAGGCTACTCATAATGGCAATGGCATCCGACAGGGTCTGCCCTTTGCACATTTCCGGATAAGCCTGGTAATAAATAAAACACGGCCGACGGAAGTGCAGGCGGTAAGGTGCCCGGCCACCGTCGCTGATGAGGTAAAAGCCCAACTCGCCGTTTCCGCCTTCGACGGCGTGGTAAACCTCGCCCGCCGGAGCATCGATTTCGCCCATGACGATCTTGAAGTGGTAGATCAAGGCTTCCATGTTGCGGTAAACTTCCTGCTTCGGCGGCAGGTAATATTCCGGCGCATCGGCGAAGTACGGTCCTTCCGGCAGGTTTTCCATTGCCTGCTCAATGATGCGCAGACTCTGCCACATTTCTTCGTTCCGGACCATAAAGCGGTCGTAGGTATCGCCGCTCTTCCCGACCGGAATGTCGAACTCAAAGTCCTGGTACGACGAGTACGGATTCATCACCCGCACGTCGTAGTCTACGCCCGCGGCCCGCAGGTTCGGACCCGTGAAACCGTAGGCCAGCGCCCGCTCGGCCGAGATAGGCCCAACGTCGATGACGCGGTCCATAAAGATCCGGTTGCGGTTGAAGAGGTTTTCAAACTCGCGCAGCACTTTCGGGAAGCGCTTCAGGAAAGCGCGTATCTTCCGAATCGCTTCGGGAGAAAGGTCGCGTTCCATGCCGCCGATCCGGCCCATGTTGGTCGTCAGGCGGGCTCCGCAGACTTCTTCGTAAATTTCGTAGATATTTTCACGCTCCTCGAACAGGTACAGGAAGCCCGTGTAGGCGCCCGTATCTACCCCCAGAATGCCGTTACAGATGAGGTGGTCCGAAATACGGGCCAGTTCCATCATGATGACCCGGATGTACTCGGCCCGCTTGGGTACGGTGATGCCCAGCAGTTTTTCGACCGTCATGTGCCAGCCCATGTTGTTGATCGGCGACGAACAGTAGTTCATCCGGTCGGTCAGCGTCGTGATCTGGTAGAACGGCCGCCGCTCGGCGATTTTCTCAAAGGCCCGGTGGATGTATCCGACGGTCTGTTCGCCCGACACGATTTTCTCCCCGTCCATCTGGAGGACGTTCTGGAAGATTCCGTGCGTGGCCGGGTGCGTCGGGCCGAGGTTCAGCGTCGTCAGTTCATTGACGTACTGAATGTCCTCTCCGACCGGTGCCGGAACGCCGGCTTTATTGGCTAATTCAAGTTCTTCGGTTGTCATGCAACTTAATGATTGAATGAGTGAATGACTGATTGATTGAAGGTTGTCAGGTGAAGCCAGTCACCGCCGCGGCGGACCGCTCCGTCCCTCAATCCGTCGTTCATTCATTGTTTATCGTCCAAACAACGCATCAATTTTGTCCTGCCGCGTCGGGTCTTCGAGTTCGTACTGCTTCCGCATGGGGAAATAGTCGAGGTCTTCCATGTTCAGGATTCGCTTCAGGTTCGGGTGTCCGTCGAAGAGAATGCCAAAGAAGTCGTAGGTTTCCCGCTCCATCCAGTTGGCACTCGGATAAAGCGTCGTTGCCGTAGGAATATGCAGATCCGCTTCGGCCAGAAACACCTTCAGGCGCACGCGGAAGTTCTGGGTCAGGCTGTGCAGGTGATACACGACGCAGAATTCGCGCTCCGGCAGGTCGTCGGGATAATGGACGCTGCATATGTCGGTCAGAAAATTGATCTGGTACAATTTATGGTCCTTCAGGTACTGCAGCAGCGGGATAATCTGCTCCCGCGTGGTTGAAAGCGTCAGCAGCCCGTGCGGTTCCTCAAAGTCATAAACCTCCTCGCCGAACTGGCGGATGAGGTCTTTGGCAACTTCCTCGTTGGTGAGCATTTTTGGAATGTTGAATTTAGAATGACTGAATGATTGAATAATTTAACTGAGCGAAGCCAATCACCGCGGCGGCGGCCCGCTCATTCAATCATTCAGTCATTCAATCATTGAATTTGGTATGACTCCAGCAGTTTCTGGTATTCGGGTCCGTTGCGGCGGCGCAGGGATTCGTTCTTGGCCAGTTCCTGCACCTGCATCAGTCCGTCGAGAATCTGTTCGGGACGCGGCGGGCAGCCCGGCACGTACACGTCCACCGGAATGACGCGGTCGATGCCCTGCAACACGCTGTAGGTATCGAAAATACCGCCGCTCGAAGCGCAGGCGCCGATGGCAATCACCCAGCGGGGTTCGGCCATCTGCAGGTAAACCTGCTTCAGAATGGGAGCCATTTTCTTGGCAATCGTTCCGGCCACCAGCAGCACGTCGGCCTGGCGCGGCGAGAAGCTCGGCCGTTCGGCACCGAAACGGGCAATGTCGTAGTGCGCCCCCATCGTGGCCATAAACTCGATGCCGCAGCAGGAAGTCGCAAACGGCAGCGGCCAGAGCGAATTTGCCCGAGCCAGACCAATTACTTTATCTAACGAGGTGGCCTGAAACCCCGGTCCTTCGTAGCTCGGCGGCGATTCGGCCAACTTGATGTTGCTTGCCATATGGTTACTAGTTGATTCGAAAAAAGAACAACTTTTTTCTTAAAATCGTCCCATCACGGATTATTCCCACTTCAGAACGCCCTTGCGAATGACATAATAGAAGCCCGACAGCAGCAGGCCCATGAAGAGCAGCATCTCGATGAATCCTTCGCGGCCCAGCTTCATGAAGTTGACCGCCCAGGGATACATGAAAATGACCTCTACGTCAAACAGAACAAACAGGATGGCAATGAGGAAGTACTTGATGGAAATCGGCGTCCGGGCGTCACCCTGCGAAGGAATGCCGCACTCGAACGGGTCGTCTTTTTTCTGGCTCTTCCGCTTGGGACCAATGGAGTGCGTCACGATCATCGTGACCACAATGAAAGCCAGTGCCAGACCCAACTGGATGAAAACCGGCAGGTAATCGGACGGCAAATAGGTTGTGTTCATAACAGATTCTGCAAATCGCGTTGCAATTTAGCACGAAAACAAATAGCTGCGCTGGCAACTGTCACAAATCAGGACACTGTTTCGCAACTTTCAAATTTACAATTTTCCTGCCGACAATTCAATAAAAAAAACGGGTTGCCCGAAGAATCAGGCAACCCGGTCTATACGTTAACGGGCGGCTACTTGACCATAATCCGGCTCGACTGGTTGAACCCTGCCCCGCGTACCTGGATGATGTATTGCCCCGGCAGCAGCACCGACAGATCGACGAATTGCCGGGCGTCAAACTTCTCGAACTTCTTCGAAAAGACATGCTGCCCGAACAGCGTGTACACCGATACTTCCGCATTTGTCAGGTTCTCGCGGGTTTCGACCGCCACCCGTCCCGAAGGCGAGGGATTGGGATACACTGTCAGGCCTTTGTTGCCCGCCGGCAGCTGGTAATCGAGCGGGGCCGAGAAATTGGAGTAACAGGTCAGGTTGCTGGAACCGAGGGTATACACCTTTTTGGTCCGCGCCGAATACTGGCCCGGCTGCAGAGCCTTGATCTCAACCGCGCTCTGGTTGGAAATAAGCTGGCTGCCCAGTCGCCAGTCGAACTGGAAGCCGGCGCCGTTCAGGGTATCCCGTAAGGTGTACGCGCCTACCTGACGCAGGGCGGGCGTGGGCAGTTTGGGCTGCACCACCAGACTTACCGGGGCCGAACTGGCCGAGCTGCACCCGTAGACGTTGACTGCCCGCGCCGTGTAATTGCCGGGATTGCCGACTTTCAGCGTCCGGGCGTTGACGCCGGTATTCCAGACGATGGCGTTCCCCACGGGCGAGTTGGTCGAGAGCGTCAGCACCGAATCACTGCACACCTGCTGCTGGCCGCTCGGCAGCAGGGCCGGTACGGTGGGCTGCAGCGCTCCGGTGACATTCAGTTCGGGCAGGATGAACGTCGTTCCTTTTTCGTCTTTTGCGATGGCGGAGTATTTGCCCGGAGCCGTCACGGAAAGCGTTGTTCCTTTCTGCCCGTTGCTCCACGTAATGTCCTGAAACTGGTAGGTAATGGTTGCGTTGTTGGCCGTTTCCGTAATCTCCGGCTTAACCCGCAGCGTCAGGCCCTGGTTGGACGGGTCGCAGGTTACGGTCACCTCCGGCGAAGGCAGCGGCTTCAGGGGAATGGCCCGGGAGAAAAAGTTGGCATCCATGCTGGCAAACCACGCCTCGGCCAGCAGCCGAAGCCCATCGCCGCCGAAGTGCACGCCGTCAGGACGGGGAACCTGCAGATTATCCGTCGATGGCCCGGCGTAGACGTTGTTGTTGAAGGTGTTGATTACCGCGTTCTGCGCATTGATCACCGCCTGGCTGGTTTCGCCCTGGTTGTAGGACGAACGGGCCAGAATCCAGGCCGGGTAGCGCTTGGTATCCGCCCGCGTTTTGTTGATGATGTACTGCATGCTGTTGCGGTACTCTTCCTGCGTCACGCGGAGCGGCACGTTGTCGGTTTCGCCCTGTTGCCACAGAACGGCCCGCAGTCCCTGAAGAGAAACATAGTACCGCAGGGCAATCAGCAGGTTTCCGTAGGGCATGCCGGTCGGGTAATTTTCGAAGGGAGTGCCCATCTGGAAGATGTTTTTCCCCGGTAAGCCTTTTGAGCTGTCTTCCCAGCTTTTGATGGTTGTGCCGGCCCAGGCGGTGTTGATAAAAAGCACCGGGACGTTGTATTGTCGGGCGATGAGGTCGCCCAGGATGCCCCAGCACCAGGCGCTTTGTCCGCGCGGGCCGATGAGGGCGTCGGCGTCGAGATGCCGGAACGTGGGCGACGGGGGATCGTCCAGCGAATTGGCAACGGTATTGTCGTACGTGATGGTGTTAACCCGGTCGTCGGAAGCGCCCGCCGCGCCTTTATCCTGAAAACCCTGCGCATTGGACTGTCCCGTGATGATAAAAACTTCACCGATTCCGATGCGGTCGATGGCGGCCTGACCGACCAGCGTGGTGTTCAGAAACGCCCGGACTTCCAGCCGGTACCAGCCGCCTTTTCCGGTAATATTTCCCTGAAAAATCCCGCCCTGCGGGTTGTTCTGAATCGTGGTCCAGTCGGTATTGGTGCCCTGGTCCTGCCCCATCATCACCAGTCGCGCTTCTACCCGGTTGATTGGCTGGCTGTAGGTTCCGTTGATTGAGATCGTACTTAAGTCCGAGCGGTCGCGCTGAAAAACAGCACGGGTGGAGGGGTATGTAATGGCAATCTGAGAAAATCCAGGGAGGGTGGTGAGAAGGAAACTGACCAGAATAAACAGCCTGGCAGGAAGATTTATTTTCATAGTACGATGGTCTCAATCTTGGTTACGACTGTATTCTCCGACCTCGGTCACAGACTTCTATAAAAAAGATTCACATCCATTGATAAACAGCAAATTTTGCTCTTTTCCGCCTAAAAACAAAACGGCACTTACCCAGCGTACCGGGTAAGTGCCGTTTGACGAGCCCCAAGGGGTTACATACCGATCATGAGGCGCTTGGAACCTTTGAATTCTGCCGACCGGACATTCAGGATATAATGCCCCGGCGGAAGCATCGACAGGTTGAGCGATTTCCGTTCGTCGAATACATCGACCGTCTCGGTCAGCACAAGCTGTCCGTTCAGGGTATAAAGCGTAACGGTTGCATTTTTGATATTATCGAAGGTCTCTACCGAGATTCGTTTGTCTATACTGGGATTGGGATAAACGCTAAGCCCTTCGTTCTCCAGAAAAGGTGTGAACATCCGCGAGGACGAGAAGGCCGAGAAACAGGTAAGACCTTTGTCGTAAACGATAAATGCCCGGGCCCGGTACTCGCCTTCGACGGTCGCCTTGATCTCCTGTCCCTTAAACGGAATGACCTGATTGGACCGCTCCCACTCGTAATAATCGCCCGCCAGTGATCCGGAAGCCTGAAGGGTATACGTTCCCGCCTGCACCACTGTCGGGACGCTCGGCACCGCCTTCACATCCACCGTAATGGCCGAGGAAGTGGGCGACAGACAACCGTTTCCGTCCCGGACGCGGGCCACATACCGGCCGCTGCTGGTAGCCACGATGCTTTGCGCGGTATCGCCCCGCGACCAGATGGCCTGGAACGGGCTGTTGGCGGTCAGGGTGACGCGGTCGCCTTCACAGAAGGTCGTAGCGCCTCCGGCCGTCAGCGTGGGGGCGGGTGGCAGCGGATTGACGCGCACCGAAATAACGTTGGAAGGGTCCGAAAGACAGCCAAACGTGTTGCGGGTCTGCACGACATAATCCCCCGACTGGTTAACCAGAACAGTCCGCCCCGTAAGGCCGTTGCGCCAGATATAGCCATCTTCGGGCGACGACGTCAGGGTCACACTCTGGTCGGCGCAGAAGGTGGTCGGGCCGCTGGCGCTGATCACCGGACGGCTCGGCAATGGGTCAACCCGGACTTCGACCGGATTGGATTGGGGTGAGGTACAGCCGTTCTGGTCCGTTACGCTCACCGTATAAACGCCCTGCCGGCGCACCTGAATCTGGCGCGAGCGTTCGCCCGTGTTCCAGGTATAGGCGAAGCCTTCGGAAGCCTCCAGCGTCGTGAACTGCCGGTCGCAGAAGCGCGTCGGGTTCAGCGACCGGGCGGTGGGCGACTGCGGCAGCGGATTGACGCTCACCTGAATCGGGTCGGAGACGAATTCGCATCCGGCCACGTCCCGCGTGCTGGCTACGTACGACCCGGCCTGTCCCGTTGTGATAGAGCGCCCTGAGGTCGAGCCGTTCCAGGTGCTGTTGGGGTAGCTGGAGGTCAGCGTCACGTTCTGTCCTTCGCAGATTGTCGTCGGACCGCTTGGCGAGATCGTCGGACGGGCGGGAACTTCGTAGGGCGCGGTGAAGGTGACGTTACCGTTGCCATCCCGAATCGTCGCGAAATACCGACCCGAACCGGCGGTCAGGGTTGCGTTCGTTGACCCCGTGTTCCAGCGCAGGTTGCCCGAAGTGCCGCTGACATTGAGCGCCAGGGTGTTAAGGCCGGCGCAGCCAATCGACAGGTTGGGGCCGACGGCCGGACCGTGGGGCTGTGAGTTCTGAAAGAAGCGATCGTTCAGCTGATCGGACCAGGCCTGTCCGAGCGTCAGCAGGCCACCGCCGCGGAAGTGGACATCATCCCCCGGGTAATAATTCGGGTCTGAGCGCGGAATCTGAATCAGGTCCGTGTTGGGCCCTTCAAATACATTGGGAACGCTGCGGATGATTTCGTTTTGTGCTTCCAGGATGGCCGGGCTGCTCCCGCGCGTGTCGTCGTAAGAAGTGCGGCAAACCACCCAGGAGAGGTTTTTTCCGCTATGCTCCCGGGTCTTCTGAATTAGAACCCGCAGGTGGTCCACGTACTCCCCCTGCGACATGTTAGCGTAGTGATCACTCTCCCCCTGAAGCCACAGGACAGCCCTGACGCCCACCGAATTGACATAAAACTGCAGAGTCTGCTTCAGGTTGCCGTAGGGTTGCCCCTGCGGGTAGGAGAATCCGCCGTACACGCTGTAACCGGTCCGCCCTTCGGCGGTTTCCCGCCAGCTTTTGATTCCGGTAGCGGTCCAGGCGGCGTTAAAAAACAGGATAGGAACATTCAGACGGCGAGCCAGGAGGTCACCCAGATAGCCCCAGCACCAGGCCGCTTCGCCCCGGGGCGAAATGAACGCATTGGCGTCCAGATGCGAGAAGGTCGGATAAGGCGGCTCGGTTTCCGGCTGGTCTGTTCCGTAGATATGATTGACGCAGTTTACGCGGTCGTCCGACGCGCCCGGGCCGCCATAGTTGGCAAATCCCTGCGCGTTGGACTGTCCGGCGATGACAAAGACTTCGCCGACCCCAACCCGATCGACCGCCGGGCCGTTGATGACGTTTTCGCCCTGAACGCCCCGAATCTGGAGCTGGTACCAGCCGCCGTTGAGCGTTATGTTCCCCGCAAAGGCACCGCCCTGCGGGTTGTTCTGGAGAATCATCCAGTCCGTTGGCGAACCTCCCTGCAACGGGATGGCCCGCACTTCCACCCGGTTTACGGGGACCGAGTAAAATCCTCCAACCCGGAACGTCGCCTGATTGGCATTATTCCGCTGGAAGACCATCCGGCTGGTTGGATACGTGATATTCACCTGCGCCAATGCAGCCATTGGCAGGAGGAGCAATAACAGTAGTTTAGAAATAAACGGTGTGTGTGTATTCATGGCCTTAGCCGCCGATCATTGCTGATAAAAAACCAAACATCAATCCATCACTGAGGCCGACTCGTTCAAAGCTAGCCAAATCTGATCTTTCAACTCCTGAATACCACGCTGCTGGACTGCCGAAATGAAAAGCACAGGCAGATCAGCCGGCAGATTGTCTTTAAGGGATTCGGTCTCTTCGACCAAATCGCATTTGGATATCGCCAGCAAGCGGCGTTTATCCATTAGTTCAGGATTGTACTGATGTAATTCGTTTAGCAATGTATTGTACTCGGCCCGGATATCCTCAGCGGTAGCCGGAATCAGAAATAATAAAACCGAGTTCCGTTCAATATGACGTAAAAACCGGAGTCCCAAGCCCTTGCCCTGCGAGGCCCCTTCAATAATTCCCGGAATGTCCGCCATGACGAACGACTTGAAATCACGGTAGGCAACCACCCCCAGATTGGGAACCAGCGTTGTAAACGGATAGTCCGCAATCTCCGGGCGCGCCGCTGACATTACCGACAGCAGTGTCGACTTTCCCGCATTCGGAAAGCCTACCAGCCCGACATCGGCAAGCAGCTTCAGTTCCAGAATCACCCACTCTTCCTGACCGGGCTCGCCGGGCTGGGCATAGTAGGGCGTTTGCTGCGTTGCACTCTTGAAATGGTCATTGCCCAGGCCGCCGCGACCGCCGCTAAACAGGATGATCTCCTGTCCGTCTTCGGTTACTTCGGCCAACTGGTCACCCGTTTCCGGATTTTTGGCAATGGTCCCCAGAGGCACCTCCAGAATGACGTCACTTCCCTGGGCACCCGTGCGGCGGCCGCCTTCACCGGCTTTTCCGTTTTCCGCCCGGATGTGTTTCTGGTATTTTAAATGCAAAAGGGTCCAAAGCTGTGCATTTCCTTTCAGAATGATATGCCCGCCCCGACCACCGTCTCCACCGTCAGGGCCTCCTTTGGGAACGTGTTTTTCCCGCCGGAAGTGCATCGAACCGGCTCCACCGGCCCCCGATCGGCAATTGATCTTAACGTAGTCAATAAAGTTTGATCCCATACTCCTCAAAACAACCGCTCCTCACACAGACTCCTGTCAGGAGTGTCGCTTTTCAATTTCGTTACTAATGGTTTGAAAAATATCTTCGATATCCCCAATACCGTTGATTCCTACGTATTTTCCCTGCTGTTGGTAGTAGCCTGCAACCGGAGTCGTTTTTTCATTATACTCCGATACGCGCCGCCGGATCAGCTCTTCATTCTGGTCGTCCGGCCGGCCGGATGACTGTCCACGCAGTAGCAGTCGTTTGGTCAGTTCTTCCTGATCTACTTCCAGCGCCACCATCACCGTGATCTGTTCGTTGTACTGACTCAGCAGATCGTCCAGCGCTTCCGCCTGGCGAACCGTACGGGGAAACCCATCGAAGATGAATCCGGCCGCGGCCTGGTTTTCCCGTAATTTACTGTCAATCATACCGATAACAACTTCGTCGGGAACCAGAACGCCCTGATCCATCAACGCCTTTGCCCGTAATCCCAGTTCTGTCTGGGCGGCAATCTGTGAACGCAGCAGGTCGCCGGTCGAAAGATGGACTAACTGGTACTTGTCAATTAACTTTTCACTTTGCGTGCCTTTGCCAGCACCCGGTGGGCCAAACAGTACAAGGTTTAACATAGACGGTAATAAGTGTACATGCGGGATTTTGTACAAAATTACGATTGTTAACCCTAAATAGATGAAGAATTTAGTAAGTATTTATCAACAGGTTTCTTTATGGACCAAAAAATAAGGGCTACCGTTGGCAGCCCTTACTCATTTATTCAGAAATCATCCTTATTTCGTCGGTTTTGCCGCGGGCTTTTTAGGAGCCGCAGGCTTAGCTGCCGGGGCAGCCGGTTTGGCCGCTTTGGGATTCAGTGCATTCTGAACATCGACATCGGCAGGGTCAAGCTCGGAAGCTTTCTGCAGATAATCTCTGGCTTTGACAGCGTCGTTTTTGCTGGTGTAATACTGGGCCAGAAACTTGTACGCCGTCATCATGTTCTTTTTGTACTGCTCCTTCTTGGCGGCATCCGCGGCGATCTCCGTGTTGGCTACTTCGAGGTACTTCTCGTAGTGCGGCACAGCAACACCCGTATTCAGGGCCTGCTCACGCGGATAGGCAAAGTAGTTCGTCTGTGCGCGCCAGTAGTAACCCGGAGCCCAGTCTTTGGAGATCTGGTTCACTTTGGCAAACGCCATGTCAGCGCCCTGGTAGTACTGCTGCTTCTGCTGGTTGAGCGCCGTGGTGTCCGCACCGGCCGTGCTCATGTCGCGCAGCAGTTTGTTCATCACGAAGTAGTTCGAGTAGCCCAGCTGGAAGTAGTCGTTCGACGTTGCTTTGGCCGTATCGTACTGGATCGCCTGCTGATAAGCCACCGCCGCTTTGTCAAACTTCTTCTGGTTGAAATAGGTCTTCCCGATTTCGCGATACAGGTTTTCCGTTGAATCCTGCGGAGCGGCCTTTTCCAGGTAAACGATCTGCAGTGAGTCTCCTTCCGGCGTTCCCTGCTGGCCATAGGCGCGTCCCAAAAACTTATAGTCGTCTCCGATAACTTTGTTCGGAGCTTCCTGAATGAACGTCGTCAGGCTCTGGATTGCCTCGTTGTACTTACCCATGTTGTTGTAAGCCCAACCGTAGATCCGGTTGATAACGGGGTTGTTCACTTTGCCTTTCAGCGCGTCAAGCTTTTGGATCGCCCGCATGTTGTCACCGGCCAGAAAGTCGAACTGGGCCGAACGCAGCAGCTTGTCTACGTCGGTCGTCTGGCTTTTCTGGATGTAGGTATCCATGTTCCGAGCGGCCGTTTTGTAAGCCCGTGAACCAAAGAAAGCCTCTGCGAGATCTTCGTAGGTCGGAGCGAACTCAGGATCAGCGGCGATTGCCTTTTCGTAGTACTCCTGCGCTTTCGGGTAGTTTTTACCCCGCAGGAAAATCTTACCGATTTTATAGTTAGCCTCCGCACTGTTTGGGCTAATCATCAGCGCATTTTCGTACTTGCTGACGGCGTTACCGCCATCGTTCTTCACCATATAAGCGTCACCGAGCGCCATTTCGATTTCGGCGTTCTGGTTTTTCTTATCCAGTTTGTCCGCAATGTCCAGAATACGGATTGCTTCGGCCGGATCAGCGGCTTCCTCGAACATCGTGTAGGCTTCACCCGCGCGGAGCAGGACGTCCTGGTTCTTGTTCTTGGTGGCGCTCAGGGCTCCATTGATCAGATTTTTTGCCGTAGCCGCATCCTTCTTTGCCAGAGCGACCATTGCCAACCCAATATTGTTCATCTGATTTTTGCCGTCAGCTGCTGCTCCTTTGTCAAAAGCTTGCTTGGCAGCATCCACATTGCCGGCTTTCAGGTTGGCTAACCCGAGATAATAATAGTTGTCGGCTGAAGGAGCGCTGCTGGCGAGGCTGTTAAAGGTCTGAATAGCCTTATTGTACCGTCCGGCCTCCAGGTCCTTAACGCCCGACTGTGCATCCTGTGCCACCGCCTGGAAGGTGCCGAACATCCCGGCAACAACCGTTGTTAACAGAGCTTTCTTGTTGAAAATCATGCCAATTCAGGTTGAAAAATAGGTTATTGATTGGTTTATTGGTAAACAGAATACAAAACTAAAAAATTGCCTTAATAACAAAAATTTTTAGTTTTTATTAAGAATGACTTGCCTATTGTATGGCACCGAAGGCCACAAACCGCTTTTTTCAATAAGCAGACTTCCCTCGCCACGCATGATATACGTCATCAGTCCGCCACCCAGTCCTGAGTGCACTTCCCGGCTGTGAACATAGACCTTTCTACGCAACGGATAAACCTGCATAGCCAGGTTGGCCTGGAACGGCTGCTTATATTCACTGATCGCCGACGGAACTGCCTTCGTCGCGACGCCCATCACCCGCAGATCCTTCGACAGTTCGCGGGTCAGCGGTTCGTCGCCATCGCTGATCCAGTTTACACCAATAAAACCAAGTGCGGTTGGATTGGTTCGAACGTAATCGATAACTGCCCGGTTTGAGTTAACCGCATAGAGCCTGAGTTTGCTGACATCCTGCACGCCGAACTTCTGAAGCATGAAATTCAGGTTGCTCGAATTGCTGTTGTCAAACACCAGCACCACCGGCCCGGACTGGTTGCTGCCTTTCAATTGGGACCAGCTTGTGATCGTCCCCTGAAACAGCCCGCTCAGTTCCGGCATGGTAATCAGACTATCGGTATTGTTTTTACCAACGATGAGGGCAATGGCATCCGTCGCAATGACCTGCGTGCGGACCTTGATCTTTTCTTTAGCCAGCACCGCGACTTCCGAAGCATTCAGTTCCCGGGTGGCAAAGACGAGCCGGGCACTGTCCCGAAGCATCGCCGCTACGGCTTGCTGCTCCGGCCGGTACAACGTATCGAACTTTGTATCGGGATAGATTCCTTCGTAAGCCCGCCGAATCGATTCAATCACCGGCTGGAGCGACTCGTCCGCCGCGATGGTCACCCGGCCCTGAATCGGATTGTCCTTGGGCTGCGGAGAACAGGCCGACAAAGCGGCCAGGCCCAAAGCCGCCAGCCGCGATTTCCAGTTTTTCTTCATTAGTACGTGCGTTGTAAACCCCGAAAGGTGCGAAATAGTCCGTAGACTATCAGCAAAACAGCCAAAACGGTCCGGATGGTTCCGGTTGGTAAGAGGCCAAAAGACTGAGAGGAGGCAATCAAAAAGATGCCTCCTCCCGTATAGGCCAGACCCATGACGACGTTCAGGTAACGCCGCAACAGGTCAGGTGATTGCCTGCGTTCCATGCCAACCGGTTACTCCAACTGGAAATTGATTGGCAGGTTATACTTCACACGTACCGCGCGACCGGACTGCTTACCGGGACGCCATTTCGGCATCTGCTTTACCACGCGCTGGGCTTCTTCGTCCGTTCCGAAACCAAGTCCTTTCAGAACCTGAACGTCCTGAATCGAACCGTCGGTGTTGACAACGAAGCTGACGAACACGCGGCCTGAAACGTTAGCCCGCGAAGCGGCGGCCGGGTAGCGAATGTTCTTGCCCAACCAGGCATACATCGCCGACTGACCACCCGGAAACTCCGGCTGCTGTTCAACGACGGTGAAGATTTCATCGTCTTTCTTGGGAGCTACTTCCACGGCGGCTTCGACTTTCGTCGGGCCGGCGGTTTCTTCCGGAGCGGCGATGACTTCTTCCGCGTTGGGGTCACCTTCCTGCGTTTTTTCGGCGGCAACGGCCTCCTTCAGTTCTTCAACTGTCGGCGGCGGCGTTTCTTCGGGTACCTCCTCGTCCGGCTTTACTTCCGGCGGAAGGAATTTAACCGTATTGACCTTCGGAAGCTCAACCGGCGGCGGTGGCGGCGGTGGGGGTTCGTTCGGGTCAATGGGCGGCGGAGCTACTTTCATCAGGTCTACTTCGACCATTACTTCTTCCTTCTCTTCCGGAGTCAGAACCGAGATAATGGTCGGAGAAGCCATACCCAGGAGGAACAGTGCGGAGCCGATGATTACGGACCGATAGATCGTCGTTGGGTAAGTTTTCCGTAATGTGTAGGCACCATACGCTTTGTTACGATTGTTGAACACGATATCATCCAGTGTTCCCTCGTATGTTGTTACTTCTGCCATGGTGATTTTAGATTACTTCAGCTTGTCGGCAATCAGTTTTTCCTCATCGGGGGTCAACATGTCCACAAGCGCGTAACGCTTTGTTTTCGTGATTGCCATTTCGTCCAGAATATCCACCATGTTTTTGTAGGTGGCTTCTTTTGTCGGTTTGATCACGACGACAAAGTCCTGACCAATCTGGGCTTTCGCCTGGAGAATAGCATCCCGGACCTCCTGTCCTGCGCGGGCAGTTTTGAGTTCCGGATCTTCGCTGGCTGCTTTACCGACAATGTAATGGACCTGGTCAAATTTGCCCAGGAAGACAGTCATTACTTTTGACGATTTCAGCGGCTCGGTCTCGATCTTCTCCGTCTTGTCCGGCACGTTCAGTGTCATTGAAGACGGTTTGCTCAGGGTAGTAGCGAGGATAAAGAAGGTGATCAGCAGGAAGCCAAGGTCAACCATCGGAGTCATATCGATCCGGGTCGACGCTTTTTTACTGCGGACTTTACCACCATCGTGTTTACCACCACCACCACCGGTTTCGATTGCTGCCATTGTTCGTTAAATTTTAGGCGTTCGAAATGATTTAGTGATTGGTTACTCGCTTTGCGACCAGCCGGCCGGCGGCGCTTCCGTACCCGTCACCAGGTTGAACTTGTTGATGTTCTGGGACTGCAGAGCGCCCATTACATTCTTAAAGCTCGGAAACTTGGCCACGTTATCGCCTTTGATGGCAATCCGGAGATCCGGGTTGGCCTTCCGGGCGTTGTAGATCCACTGAGCAAGCTGGTTAGTCTGGATATTGGCTGTTGAGTCAACAGGAATACCCGGCTGTTTAACCTCTTTTTGCTTTTCGGTATCCAACGCCAGAAACGACTTCAGCTGGTTAACCGGAAAACCGATGTTCGGCAGGATGGCGAACTTCTTCTTTTCAGTTTCGGTGAACGACAGTCCATAAACACCGGCAATGTTGTCAAGCATTGCGATACGGTGCTGCTGGTTGTCAATCCCAAAGTAGACTTTACCCTGTCCGTCAAGGCTGATCACCATGATGTCCTTGTCGGGCACTTTTATACCGGAAATGGAGGACGGCGGGTTGATCGGAGCTGCTTCCTGCGCACGAAACTGAGCCGTCAAGATAAAGAAGGTCAGCAGCAGGAACGCTACGTCACACATGGCCGTCATGTCCATAGCCGGACTGGACCGTTTAGGTTTTACTACAGGCATGTTTTACTGGTTAAAATCGTTACTTATAAACGCAACCTGTAAACATTAATTGTGAGCAGCAAAGTTCTGCTGGATGCTCAGACCGATCTCGTCGATGTTGTAAGTCAGTTCATCGATGCGGCTCGTGAAGTAGCTGTACATGATGGTTGCGATAGCAGCCGTACCGATACCGAGGGCCGTGTTTACAAGGGCTTCTGAGATACCCGTTGACAGAGCGGCCGTATCCGGCTGACCTGATGCACCCATCGCTGAGAAGGCGCGGATCATACCCAATACCGTACCGAGCAGAGCTACCAGCGTAGATACCGAAGCCAGCGTAGCGATGATGGTCAGGTTCTTTTCCAGCATCGGCAGTTCCAGAGAGGTCGCCTCTTCTACTTCTTTCTGCAGAGCAGCCAGTTTTTGCTCTTTGTTCAGTTCGTTGTCGGTCGTCAGTTGCTGGTACTTCAGCAGGGCCGTCTTAACAACGTTACCTACTGAACCTTTCTGGCGGTCGCACTCTTTGATGGCAGCTTCAATCTCGTTGCGGTCGAGCATGCTCTTCACCTTGCGTACAAACTCATCGATAGAACCAGATCCGTTCGCCCGGCCGATCGTGAAGAAACGCTCGATTGAAAATACCAATACGATCAAGAAACAAGTGAACAGAATGGGTACAATCGGCCCCCCCTTGTACACAATACCAAAATAGTCTCCCGCCAGCGGCTGATTTTCGTTGTTACCGCCCTGGAAGTGGCTGCCGTCACCGAAGATGAACATGTAGGCGAGAACGGCCACTACAAACAGAATGGGAATAACAAACACCGGATTCAGGCCGCCCGACTTCTTGGCTTTGGGAGCTGCTGCTTTAGCTGGTGCTGGGGTTGGAGTTTGTGTTTTCATTGAACTTACTGTAGGGTTAAATTGAAACTGATTTTTGTTGTAAATAAAGCGAAAATTTCAGTCTGCTTTGTTTATTTGAAATAAAATTTCGTCAGGCATATGACGGAACCTCTTACAAAATTATCAATTTTCTCCCTGAAAATACGCAAGGGGTAAGATCAAATTTTTATAAAATCTGTAAATATTTTTGCTAAAATATAATTTTACCAATACGCAAATTAACTCCCTTTCTTTTACAGACATTTCAATAAAGCGCTGTTTACTAACAAATTACTCTTTGATCGGCTTCCTTAAGTAACTTTTTGGTGATTGGACTGCATGCCCGCAAAACAGAAATGTTATTTTTCAGTTTTCGCCTCTCACCCGGTCATATTTGTGTCTGTCAAACATGATTTGGGTTCTCAGACAGGCTCATTTGTCTTGCCCGGAAGGCCCCATCGGGTCATCAGATAAGCCAGCGCCAGCGCGGAAAAAGCGGAAATCAGGCAGAATGTAAGCAGAAAGCGACTCGGCGTGTTGTCATAAACTTCGGCGGAAAGGTACGCCCCGAGGCCAATTCCGGCCTCCAAAGCAATGTACATGGTTGCCAGCGCCCTTCCCCGGTTCAGCGGCGTACTCAGGTCCACCGTCCACGCCTGCACGGTAGGCGAATAGATTCCCATCGACAGGCCAAACAGCACGGCGCCGGTCAGAAAAAGAAAAACGGAATTGGAAAATGCCAGGGTCAGCATGGCGGCCGTCAGTAAACCCGACGCAATCCGCAGCACGGGCCGCCGCCCGTAGCGATCCGAAATTTTGCCCGCGACAAACCGTACCCCCAGCGAAGAGAGCGTAAAAACGGTAAAGAAAAGGCCCTTGTTGCCCATATTCAGGTGTTCGCTGAAGTCAGGGGCCAGCGTGATCACGGCGCCAAAACTGAACGAATTGAGGAACGTCACCAGCGAAGGAGCCACCACATCCGGCTCAAAGATGTCGCGGCGGCTGATTTTCAGCAACCCAAAACGAAACGGCACTTTGCGCGGCAGCGTTTCCTTCATCGTCAGCAAAACCAGAATGGACAGCAGCGCCAGGGCCGAGGACGTATAAAAAAGCGCGTTCAGGCCGAAGTGAGCCGTCATCCAGCTACCGATGGCGGGGCCGAAAGCCGTGCCGACACTGCCACTCAGTCCGAGCACGCCCATGGCTTCGCCTCTCCGCTCGTCGGGCGCAATATCCGCGACGTACGCCGAGGTTCCGGTTGGTTTGAAGCCCGTCGAGAAGCCATGCACGAGCCGCAGCAGCAGCAGGGCAAAAACCGTATGGGACAGGGGATACAGAAAGCCGCAGACAAAACAGACCAGCGATCCAAACGCCATCACCGGCACCCGGCCGATGGTGTCTGTCAGCCGCCCGCTGAACGGCCGGGAGAGTCCGGCGGTGAGGGTAAACAAAGCAATGAGGTATCCTTTGTACTCGGCTCCGCCCAAACTGCTGAGATAGCCCGGCAGCTCCGGAATGAGCATGTTGAAGCTGGCAAAAAAGAGAAAGGAGCTGAGGCAAAGAAGAAAAAAAGCCGGGCTGTAAATGCTCTGTTTCATAACCGGTAAAAAAATAGAGCCGCAAGATTTGCGGCTCTACGAAGTCGGGATGGCGAGATTCGAATCGCAGTGGCGACCCAGTCACAACCCCTTGCACCCCATGCAGGTACGACTACCTGGCTGTGCTGCATCCCAAACAGAAAGCCTAAAAAAAGTAAAGCCGCAAAATTTTGCGGCTTTACGAAGTCGGGATGGCGAGATTCGAACTCACGACCCCTTGCACCCCATGCAAGTACACTACCTGGCTGTGCTACATCCCGATTTGTCTGCAAAAGTAATGAATAATGAGTAATGAACAATGAAAATTTACGCAAACTGCCTTCATTTTATTCCTTGTTCATTATTCATTATTCATTCTCAACAGCTTACTGCTTTCGTCCGCCCTGCGTACCCGGAGCCTGCTGCCGGGCGTCACGCTCCTGCTGCATCGGGTTCTTGGGACGCGGGGCAGATTGCTGCTGCTTGTACAACTGGAAGCGGCTCGGCGTCGGACGGCGCGGGAACGAGTTGTTCTCCGTATCGATGTCGGCGATTTCCTGGAACGGGTCGAGGGTCCAGGCAACGACTTTCTTGCTGGTCGTAATCACCTTCTTCACGTCCTTGTCGTTGAAGCGCCACACTTCCGCCGGGATGCGGGCTACGGAATCCGTGCCGTCCTCGAACTCCATCCGGATGATGACCGGCATGGGCAGACCGCCTTTGTTCTTCAGCGATACCGTGTAAAAATTCGTGTTCGACTCGGCCAGTTTACGCTCGTCCGGTGAAAGCGTAGCCAGATAGTCCTGGTACTTCTTCCGGTCGGCTTCCGTCACCTTGTACGGATCGTAGCTGTTGTAGAAATCGCGCATGGACGAATCCTTGGCGACCACCGTGCTGTTTTGGTCGGCGGCGTCACGCTGCTTGCTGATCGTGTTGGCGCGGCGCTGGGCTTCGGCACGGGCCTCGGCTTTCACCACCTCCGGATTCTGCGAGTTGATCTGGAACCACTCCACTTCTACCAGGTCCTGATCGACCGGCTCGGTGCCGTAGAACCAGCCTTTCCAGAACCAGTCGAGGTCAACCCCGGAAGCGTCTTCCAGCGTCCGGAAGAAATCGGCGGGCGTCGGGCTCTTGAAGCGCCAGCGGTTGGCGTATTCCTTAAAGGCATAGTCGAACAGTTCCCGGCCCATCACCGTTTCGCGCAGGATGTTCAGCGCCGTGGCGGGCTTGGCATAGGCGTTCGGACCGAGGTAAATGACGTTCTCCCCGGAGGTCATGATCGGCGACAGCACCGACTTGTCCGACTTCATGTAGTCCACGATGTACTGCGGTTCGCCCCGGCGCGAGGGGAAGTTGTAATCCCACTCCTTCTCGGCCAGATACTGGCAGAACGTGTTCAGCCCTTCGTCCATCCAGGTCCACTGGCGCTCATCCGAGTTGACGATCATCGGGAAGAAGTTGTGGCCCACTTCGTGAATGATAACCCCGATCATTCCGGCTTTCACCTGCTCGGAATACGTGCCATCCGCTTCCGGACGGCCGCCGTTGAACGAAATCATCGGGTATTCCATGCCGCCGCCCGGTACCGAGTGGCAGGAAATAGCGACCGGATACGGGTATTTGAACGTGCGGTTGCCGTACGATTTCAGCGTATGCTCCACCACGCGGGTCGAGTATTGTCCCCACAGCGGGTTGCCTTCTTTCGGGTAGTACGACATGCTCCAGATTTTACGACCATCGCCGTATACGTCCGTCTGCATGGCATCCCAGATAAACTTGCGCGACGAGGCAAAAGCAAAGTCGCGGACGTTCTGAGCCGTGTAAATCCAGGTCTTCTTGCCGGTCGGCTTGCCTTTTTCGGCGGCTTCGGCTTCGGCCTGCGTCACGATCACAACGGGCGTTTTGGAATTGCTGGCCTGCTGCATCCGGCGCTGCTGGGTGGCAGTCAGCACCTGCTTGTAGTTCTGACATTCGCCCGTGGCGGCCACCACGTGGTCGTTCGGTACGGTGATGGCTACCTTATAATTGCCAAAAATCAGCGTAAACTCCGAGCCGCCGAGAAACTGCTTGTTCTGCCAGCCGTTGATGTCGTCGTACTTACACAGCCGCGGGAACCAGTGGGCAATGAAGTAGTTATAGTTTCCGTCTTTCGGGAAGTACTCGTAACCGGCGCGGCCGTAGTACTCCGTCACGAAGAAATTCCAGTCGATGCCGAAGGTGTAGTTCTGCCCCGGCTTCAGCGGCGTCGGCAGTTCGATGCGCATCATCGTCTGGTTGACTGTGTATTTCAGTGCCTTACCGGCTTTATCGGCAACGCGGGTAATCTTGTAGCCGAACTCCTTCTCTTTGTCCATGCCGATACCGCGCGGCGTACCCAGATTCTGCACGGCGTTGACGCTCATGCCGTTCGGATTGACGCTCCCCGTCTGGGTCAGGCTATTGACCGAATTCTTGTCGAACAGGTTCTGGTCCAGCTGCAGCCACAGGTACTTCAGTTCGTCCGGAGAGTTGTTGAAGTAGGTAACGGTTTCCGATCCGGTAATTTTCTGGTTGGCATCGTCCAGTTCAACCCGGATATCGTAATCGGCCCGGTTTTCAAAATAGTCACGGCCCGGTGCTCCGGAGGCGTTCCGGAAGGTGTTCGGCGTCGGCAGGGCGGGGCCGAGCTGCTCAAACCGGTCATTGGCGCTGTAATTCGGATTTGTTGGCAACTGAGCTTTGGCTCCGAAAGACAACAACGCCAAACCCGCCGCCAAAAGGGATGCTTTCAATCGCATACGCTGGGGTTGATGAGTTTTGGTAAAATTAAAACGAACCTAATTTCCTGCGAAGTTACAGAAAATTAATCTCAACCGGGATTCTACCCGTGCAGGGATTTGGCCGATTCTTGCCCTGACGGGCGATTTTTTCGCTTCTTTTCGGCAAAAATTGACCGGATTTCTGAAAATAGGTTCAGATAAGGAGCGAAACTGCCATGCCGGCCACAATACCGGACACGATCAGGTTCCAGTCGTGCCGCTTCGTCCGGAACATTTCGATGGTGACGAAGGCGAAGGTCAGAATGACGGCGACAATGACCAGTTGCCCGAGTTCCAGACCCAGGTTAAAGGCCAGCAGGGGCTTGACAATGCTCGTTTCGCGACCGAGCAGGCTACGGAGGTAGCTGGAAAAACCCATCCCGTGAATCAGCCCGAAGACAAGAGCCAGGCCGTAGCGCAGCCGCCCTTTGCTATCGTCGGGAGCAAACCGGCTGGTGGGTGCTTTGTAGAAAAAATTGGTAACGGCCGTCAGCAGAATCGTAATTGGAATCAGGGTTTCGATCAGCCTGGCGCTGTAATTAATAACCCCCAGCGTTGCCAGCGCCAGCGTGATGGAATGTCCGACGGTAAAGGCCGTCACCAGAATCAGCACCTGCTTCCACTGCTGGAGGGTGTAAATGGCGCACAAAGCCACCACGAACAAAATGTGGTCATAGCCGCCGGGGTCCGTAATGTGTTCAAAACCCAGTCTGAGGTAAACGAAAAATTCTTCCATGCAACGATACGCGTGACGTTAGGTAGGTTATTGGCGCAAAAGTAGGAAGATTCTACGGGGAATGCGCGGGTGCCTGCCGTAAGTCCGGCATCTGTCATTATTTTGGGAAAGTTTTTACATTCATCCTGCAAACGTTACCAATCCATGCAAAGCGTCACCTTCACCGAGACCGGAAAACCCACCGAAATCCTTCACGTTACCGATGCTCCGATGCCCGAACCCGGCCCCGGTGAGGTGCGGCTCCGGGTCCTGAGCAGCCCGATCAACCCGTCGGATATCATGTTTGTCCAGAATCTGTACGGGATTCGGCCGCAGCTGCCCTCGGGTGCGGGTTTTGAAGGCGTCGGGATTGTCGATAAACTGGGCGAGGGAGTGGAGATGCGGACGGGCATTCGGGCCAGCTTCACGGCCGTCGGGTCGTGGTCGGAATACGCCATCGCCAACCAGCGGGCTCTGATTCCGGTGCCTGACGCAATTCCTGAAGAAATAGCGGCCCAGTTGTTTGTTAACCCGTTTACGGCCTACGCCATGTTGCAGGAGTCCGGTGTGCAGCCGGGCCAGTGGCTCATGCTGACGGCAGCGGGCTCGGCGTTTGCCAAAATGGTGATTCAGTTGTGCAAAATGCGCGGCATCCGGACCATCGGCACCGTGCGCCGCGACGACCTCAACGAAGAACTGAAGGCGCTGGGGGTTACCGAACTGATTAATGTAGAAACCGAAAATCTGAGCACCCGCGTTCGCGAGATTACCGAAAATCAGGGCGTTACCTGCGTGCTGGATGCGGTAGGCGGCCACACGGCCACGGAAGCCATCAAGTGCCTGGCCAAAGGCGGCACCATGCTGATCTACGGCCTGCTCAGCCTCCAGGATCCGTCTTTCAACGCCGGTCTGATGATTTTCCGCGAACTGACCGTCCGGGGCTTCTGGCTTACCGACTGGATGCGCCGCGTCAACAGCCAGACCCGTATGGAAGTGGCCCAGAACGTTATTTCCCTGCTGGCTTCGGGCCAGATCCAATTACCGGTCGAAGCCACCTATCCCCTCGCCCAAATCCGCGAAGCCGTCGCCCACGCCGAACGACACGGACGGCATGGGAAGATTCTGGTGAAATGTGGTGATTGATGGGTTGAATGACAGATAGGTTGATGGTGGTCCGCCACTGCGGTGCAATGTTGAATGTTGAGTTTTGAATGGTGGTACGCCGCTGCGGTTGATTCAGGAATAGCTCTGCACAACTTTTTGTGGGCCTAATCGACCGCAGTGGCGGACCAACCACCATCATTCAAAATTCTATATTCAACCAATCAATCATTCAACCTATCTATCTTTCAAAATTCAATATCCAAACCTCCCCTCCCATGTCGCGCCTCAAAAAACTCGGTTTTCTCTGGTCGTACAGCGTGCTGGCCGTGATTGTGGGCGGGTATTACGCGGGCGGCTGGACCTGGGCGGCGGTGCCTTACGTTTTTGGGATTATTCCGCTGCTGGACTTTCTGATCGGCAAAGACCCGGAAAACGTGTCGCGGGCGGATTACGAACGGGTACTCAGCGACCGCTATTTCGATGTTCTGGTGTATTCGTTCGTATACCTGCATTATGGATTGCTGGTCTGGGCCGGCTGGCAGCTGCGCTACGCACCGCTGACGGGCTGGCAGCAGGCCGGTCTGGTGGTGAGTGTGGGCATTTTCGCCGGAACGATCATCAACGTGGCGCACGAACTGGGGCACCGGAGCAGCAAAATGGCCCGGTTCCACGCCAAAGCGGCCCTGCTGTCGGTGGGGTATATGCATTTTTATCTGGAACATAACCGCGGACACCATGTCCATGTAGCAACGCCCCTCGACCCGGCGACAGCGCGGAAAAACCAGTCGGTATACGGGTTCTGGTGGCAGTCGTTCACGGGAGGTTTTCGGAGTGCCTGGCGAATCCAGCGGCGGTTGCTTCAGAAAGACGGCAAGCCGTTCTGGTCAAAAGAAAATTACATGCTGGCCGCCACAGCCGGGCCGCTGCTGTGGTGCCTGGCGTTGACCCTGTTTCTAGAAATGCCATTTCTGGGAGAAATGGCATTTCTAGAAACAGGGTCGATTCCTGCCTTCTTCGCCGTTCAATGCGCTATCGGGATCCTGCTGCTCGAATCGGTCAATTACATCGAACATTATGGCATTCTGCGGAAAGAGGTGGCCCCCGGCCGCTACGAACGCGTCAACCCGCTGCATTCCTGGAACGCCAGCCACCTCATCAGCAACCTTGTCCTTTTTCAGTTGCAGCGTCACTCGGACCACCATGCCTACGCGTCGCGGCCCTACCAGGTCCTGCGGCATTTCGACGAAAGCCCGCAGTTGCCGGCCGGTTATCCGCTGATGATTCTGCTGGCGCTGGTGCCGCCGCTCTGGTTCCGGGTGATGAACCCGCGTCTCGAAAACTGGCAGCAACGGGCCTGCAGCCCGGAAGAAATTACCCGGCTTGTCAGACAATTTGCATGAAAAGTGGTTCTACGGTAGATAAAAAACCAAATTCGCTTTACACTAACGCTGATTGTTTACTTTTGTAAGTCTACCGACTGCAATAATTTGCAAAAAAATAGCGTTGGGAAGTAGTTATTAAACGCCGTCCGGTCCTGTTCGACGAGTTACGTCGCAACGGCCAGAAACGGCAATTTACTCGGACAATAACCCTCATTACCATAATAACGGATAGTAAATGATTCTGCTTCAAACTCCGACCGGGGCCGCTGTGGCCGACACTACCGCCGCCGCTACTGGTGCTGCCGCACAACCACAAAGCATTCAGTTATTTGATCTGGTAGCCAAAGGGGGCTGGGTCATGATTCCGATCGGAATCCTGTTTTTCCTGACGCTGTATCTGATCATCGAACGCTGGCTTTTCATCCGCAGCAACACGCAGGTCGATGGTAATTTTATCGACAACGTGAAGGATATGGTCATGCAGGGCAATATCAAATCGGCGGAATCCTTCTGCAAAAACCAGCGCTCGTCCATCGGCCGGGTGTTTGAAAAGGCCATCGGTCGGCTGGGCTCGCCGATCAAGGAAATTGAAGGAACGCTGGAAACGGTCGGACAAATCGAAATTTCCCGGCTCGAACGGAACCTGGGCTACCTCGGCATTATCGCCGGTATCGCGCCGATGCTCGGTTTTATCGGAACGATTTCCGGTATCATCCGGATTTTCTACGACATTTCGCTGTCCGACAACATCAGTGTCGGCATCATCGCTGGTGGTCTGTACGAGAAAATGATCACGTCCGGAGCCGGTCTGATTGTGGGGGTTATTGCCTACACGGGGTACCACCTGCTGAACATGCTGGTCGAAAAATTCACGCTCAAACTCGAAATCAACGCGTTCGAGTTTATGGAAGTCCTGCAAAAACCGACCGAATCGGTGCGGGCGCGATAGCTTTGTTAGACAATAGATAAAAGACAAAAGACAAAAGACCGTTTTGTGATTACGTACAAACCGTCTTTTGTCTTTTGTCTGTCTTCTTTCATCTTTTCTATGAAATTCCGTCGCAAAAATAAATTTCATGCCGAGGTAGCTACCTCTTCGCTGAACGACATCATGTTCTTCCTGCTGTTGTTTTTCCTCATCATTTCGACGGTGGCGAATCCGAACGTGATCAAGCTGATGCTGCCGAAAGCCTCTTCGGCCCAGCAGGTGGCCAAAAAACAGGTTACCCTGTCCGTAGATGCCAGCCGCAACTATTTCATTGATAAACGGCCGGTCGATAAAGCCAATCTGGAAGCCGAAATGAAGTCGATCATGGATGGCATTGAAGACCCGACCATCGTCGTCCGCTTCGACAAGGCGCTGACCGTTCAGGACCTTGTAGACGTGCTGCAAACCGGGGCGAAGCTCAACATCAAAATGGTCATGGCGACCAGCAAGTAAAGGAAAGCGGACGAATTGTCCGCTTATTTTTTTGTCTCTCCGAAACGGCCGGTCTGCCAAACCACCGGTCTCCCCTTCCGCTCCTCCACCTGCCAGACCTGCACGCCCGGAAACCGCTTGAGCAGGCGCTTGCCGCGCCGGATTCCTGCTACGCCGAAAACCTTTGCCAGCGCGTCGGCCCGCACACCGTCGGGTGCCAGCACCGTCGTCCGGACATGATGCCGCAGGCCCAGGCCCGTTCGCGGATTCAGGAGGTGCGAGTAGCGCCTGCCGTTATGTTCCAGAAAGCGGTAAGCAGCACCGGACGTGGTGATGGCGGCGTTTTCGAGCCATAAGGTCGTTGTGTCCGGTGCCACACCGGCCTGAATCCGCCAGCCCCGCTCGCCGGGCGGAGCATCGCTGACCAGAATGTCGCCGCCGATGTCGAGCAAAGCCGACCGAATCCCCCGCTCGCGGAGCACTTTCATGCCCTCATCAATGGCAAAGCCCTGGCCAATGCCGCCCACATCCAGCCGCATGCCCGCCCGCTTCAGCCGCACCCGAAGAGCCACAGAATCCATTTCCACAAGCCGGAAATTCACCAGACGGTGCGCCTGCCGGATATCCTTCTTCGCCGGAAAAACCTTCCGCCGCACGGCCCGTCGCCAGAGCTGCGCCAGCGGACCCACCGTTGGGTCAAAGAGCCCGTCGGAGGCCCGGGCAATGGTTACGGCCTTTTGCAGGACCGAAAACAGATCCGCCGAGACGGGCACCCATTCTCCGTTGCCCGCCGTGGCCGACAGGCGGTTGATTTCCGAGCCGTCGAGATAATCGCTCATGACCGTGTTCAGCGAATCCAGCCGGGCGTAAACCGCTTTTTTCGTCGATTCGGCCCTTTTTTCATCCGGCGCGAAGAAGATCAGGTTGAACTCAGTTCCGTACAGCGGGCGGGTATACGCATAGCGTTGCAGCGACTGGCCCGAGGCCGTCAGGCCAGCCAGCAGCAGCAGAAAGGCCAGAAACCGCATGATTACAGCCGCGCAGCTTTGTCGCGCAGGTAAAAATCCGCCAGCACCAGCGCCGCCATAGCCTCCACGATGGGCACGGCCCGGGGCACCACGCAGGGATCGTGACGGCCTTTTCCGGAAACCACCACGGCGTTTCCGTCCGCATCCACGCTGTCCTGGTCCTGCATGATCGTCGCGACGGGCTTAAACGCGACGCGGAAGTAGATATCCTCGCCGTTCGAAATGCCGCCCTGAATACCGCCCGAAAGGTTGGTCTTCGTCCGGACGCGCCCAGTCTCTTCGCCGGGTCCATTTTCGGTGTAAAATTCGTCGTTGTGTTCGGAGCCGTAGAGTTCTGCCCCGGCAAAACCGCTGCCGTACTCAAAGCCTTTCACTGCGTTGATGCTCAGCATGGCTTTGCCCAGTTCGGCATGGAGCTTATCGAAAACCGGCTCTCCCCAGCCAACCGGAGCCCCCTGAACGACGCAGTTGACGACGCCGCCGATGGAATCGCCCCGCTTGCGGGTTTCGTCGATGTACTCAAACATCTGCCGGGCCATTTCCGGGTCCGGGCAACGGACGGCGTTTTCCTCCGCCAGCGCTAGGTTCAGCTGCTGATACGGCGTTTCCAGCTTCAGTTTGCCGACCTGCGAGACGTACGCCTGCACCGATACGCCGAGGTGCTGCAACAACAGCTTGGCGACGGCTCCAGCCGCGACACGGGCCGCCGTTTCGCGGGCCGAGCTGCGTCCACCGCCCCGGTAATCGCGGTTGCCGTATTTCTGTTCGTAGGTAAAATCAGCGTGGGAAGGCCGAAACTGGCGGGCAATGTGCGAATAATCCTTGCTGCGCTGGTCCTGATTCCGGATCACCAGGCTGATGGGCGTGCCGGTGGTTTTGCCTTCAAATACGCCCGAAAGCACCTCAAACTCGTCCGCTTCCCGCCGTTGCGTGGTAATGCGCGACTGCCCTGGTTTGCGGCGATCGAGTTCGGACTGGATAAAATCGGTGTCGAACGGGAGCCCGGCCGGGCATCCGTCGATCACGACCCCAATGGCCACCCCGTGCGACTCCCCAAAAGTTGAAATCTTAAATAGCGTTCCGTAAGTACTGCTCATAATCACACAGCGATAAACAGTGGTCAGTGATCAGTGGTCAGTGGCTCCACTGTATTATAACCTGGCGGAGACACTGACCACTGATCACTGACCACTATTCATCGCCTATTTCTTTATTTTTTCCAAAGTAAATACAACATTCCCAGAATCATAATAACGATCGACACATTTGCCAGCACCCGAATGAGTTCGTGGGGGTTGATGGGCTGGCGCAGGCTGTCGGTTTTCTCGATTCCGGTGTAAATAGAGCCGGGCAGTCCCACCTGCACGGTATCGGTTTCTCCATCCGCCGCCGCACCGCCCACCCGGAGGGTTATTGCCGACCGAAGCGTATCGTACCGGGCTTTCTGCGGATTGAAAAAGATGTACTGGAAGATGCGCCCGAGCGGGACCGCCCCGTTCTGCCGGGCGACCAGCAGGTAGCGGAAGCGTTTGTAGCCCGTCACCGGAGCTTCCTGCCGCTCGATTTCCTGTTTTTCTTCGGGAGGAAAAATATCAAAACCCGGTTGGCTCGGCAGAATAGGCTGAGGCAACGAGGCGATGTTGCCCTCGCCTTCAATCCGGAAATCGTACTGCACACTCTCGCCGGTAGCGGGGCTGGTCCTAGAAATATACTCCTGAAGCCGGTACTGCCCCACCGCTACCCGGTCGCGGAGCGGATGCGGCGGCAACGGCCGGACACCGACGCTCTGCGGCGCCGTCGAAAAGGCGACGAACTCCCGGGGCCGCTTTCCTACGGTCGCCGGGCGAATCTGTTCCATGCGCAGACTGACCGGGGCAAAACGGATGGGCTGCTGATTCAGGGGGAAAAAGGTAGCCTGGTAAATCCGGTATTCGGTATATCGCTTACCGTTCAGGACGGTCAGGTGCGGTTTGAGCTCCGAGATGCCGGAGTTTTCTTCCCAGCAGTTGGCTGGACGCAGTTGTTTCAGAATCTGCTGCAACTGCGATTCGAGCTCGAAAAAACTCAATTCGAACGGGTACGTCTCGGCTACAAAAAATGCAAGTTTGACCGTAAATCCCTCGCCGGTGAACACACTGCCGGAGGAGGTCGTCAGCGTCAGGAAAGCGTCCCGTTTGGTTACGACGGCCGTTGCCACCGACGTGGAGACCGGAGCACCCGCTTCTGGAGCCACCGTAATGGTCGTTCCCTCCGACCGGACGGTTGTCCCGTTGACCTGGAGCGTGAAGGGAGCCAGTTTGTACTGTCCCGGCCGCTGGGCTACGTAATTTTGCGTAATTACCTGCGAAACGACCGCTTTTCCGTTGAGCATGGTGCTGGTCGTGCTCGTGTTTGTGCCCCGTTTGGACAGTCCGGGAATCTCCGGAAAATCAAGAACCGGCCGGGTTTCGCTGTTTCGGATAATAACGGAAATGGTGAAAGGCCGTTCCCTAATTAAAGTGCTTTCTCCCAGCTCGATAGATATAGCATTATCCTGCCCTAAAGCATTACATATCAGGGAAACGCTTAAACTTACCGTTAATAATAATGCAAAAAGATATTGGAATTTTAAAATTCTCATGCCTATATTCGTGCAACAAAATTGCAAACACGGCGTTTCAAAGGTGAAGATCGCAGCCTACCGGAAGCGGTCATTATTCACACTAAGTTCGTCACTTCCAATCTACCAACCAAAAACCTGAGAATGAAGTATGGCAAGCATGCTGGAGTACCTCAAAACAATTCTGCAAAAGGTCAGCTTTGACCAGAATTTGTTCGAGAAAGAACTCAAAAAAGCCATCCGAAGTCTGATTCCTGAAGAAGTACAACAATTGAGGGCCTGGTGTTATGATAAATTTGGTACCAGCTATCAGTCCGTTCTGAACCGTTGTTTCAGGCGCGTTCGGTTTTCCTAACATATCTTTCTGATACAACTGAGGCCCGTCGAAACGGGCCTCTTTCGTCTTCACCGGTCAAACGCCAGCCGCTTGCCGCGCACCGAGTCGTCCAGACGGCCTTTTTCGTAAGCCACCTGCCCCGACACGATGGTGTGCGTCACGGCCGCCCGCAGCGTCTCCCCTTCCAGCGGTGACCAGCCGCATTTGTACAGAATGTTTTCTTTTGAAACGGTGCTTGTCTGGCCCAGATCGACCAGCACCAGATCTGCCCAGTAGCCTTCCCGGACATAGCCCCGGCGGTCGATCCGGAAGCAGTCAGCGGGCGCGTGGCTCATTTTCTGCACGACTTTCTCCAGCGTAATCCGGCCCTGCTGCGCGGCTTCGAGCATCAGCAGCAGCGAATGCTGGACCAGCGGCAGACCCGCGTGGGCGTGCCAGTAGCTTTCCTGCTTCTCGGCCCAGGTGTGCGGGGCGTGGTCGGTGGCGATGATGTCCAGCCGGTCGTCGAGCAGGGCTTCCCAGAGCGCCGCCCGGTTGTGCGGGGCTTTGATGGCCGGATTGCACTTGATGCGGTTGCCCAGCCGGTCGTAATCGTCCGCCGAAAACCAGAGGTGATGCACGCAGACTTCCGACGTGATGCGCTTTTCTGCCAGCGGAATGTCGTTGCGGAAAAGCGACAGTTCCTTAGCGGTGGTCAGGTGCAGGATGTGCAGGCGGGTATTGTAGCGTTTTGCCAGTTCGACGGCCAGCGACGACGATTTGTAACAGGCCTCCTCGTCGCGCACCAGCGGATGAATGCGGGCCGGGGCGTCGTCTCCGTATTCGGCCCGGTAGCGTTCGGCGGCGGCCCGGACGGTCGCTTCGTCCTCGCAGTGGGTGGCAATCAGCATCGGACTCTGGCGGAAAACCTCCTCCAGCACGTTCACCTTATCGACCAGCATGTTGCCCGTCGAGGAGCCCATGAAAATCTTGACGCCGCAGACGTTTTTAGGATCGGTCCGGAGCACTTCCTCCAGGTTGTCGTTGGACGTACCCATGAAGAACGAATAGTTGGCGATCGAACTCCGCTCGGCGATGGCGTACTTCTCGGCCAGCAATTCTTGCGTCAGCGCGTTCGGAACGGTATTGGGCATTTCCATGAAGGTCGTCGTCCCGCCGGCGACGGCGGCGCGGGCTTCGGAGCCGATGGTGGCCTTGTGGGTCAGACCCGGTTCGCGGAAATGCACCTGGTCGTCGATGACGCCCGGCAGCAGGTACTGTCCGGCCGCGTCAATAACCTGATCGGCCGAAAGCCCGCTCAGGCCAGTTCCGATCTGTTCAATAAAACCGTCTTTAACGAATACGTCAGCGTCCCGAATCTGTCCTTCGTTGACCAGGCGGGCGTTGATAATGAGGAGGGTAGACACGTTTTTCGAAGATGAGGGGTTTTTCAGGTATGAGGTATGAGGTATAAGGTATGAAGTAAGGCTGTTTCACTTCATACCTTATACCTCATACCTCTACCTCACTTGTTCAGTGTTGCAATTTCTTTGGCAAAATACGTCAGGATCACTTTGGCACCGGCGCGTTTCATGGCGGTTACGGCTTCGAGCATGGCGCGCTGGCCGTCGAGCCAGCCGTTCTGGGCGGCGGCTTTAATCATGGCGTACTCGCCGCTGACGTTATAGGCCGCAATCGGCAGGTCGAAGTTGTCGCTGAGCAGTTTGATGATGTCCAGATAAGCCAGAGCGGGTTTTACCATCAGGAAGTCGGCTCCTTCGGCCAGGTCCAGCTCGGCTTCGATGAGGGCTTCGCGGCTGTTTGCCGGGTTCATCTGGTAGGTTTTCTTGTCGCCAAAGCGCGGGGCCGAATCCAGCGCATCGCGGAACGGGCCATAGAAGGCGCTGGCGTACTTGGCGCTGTAGGCCATGATGCCGGTCTTTTTGAAACCTTCGGCATCGAGGCGTTCGCGGATGTAGCCTACGCGGCCGTCCATCATGTCCGAGGGACCTACAATGTCGGCACCTGCACGAGCCTGGGCGACGGCCATGTTGCCGAGCACTTCCAGCGTTTCGTCGTTGAGGATTTCGATGCCGTTCGGGCCTTCGTGAACAATGCCGTCGTGGCCGTCCGAACTGTACGGGTCCATAGCCACGTCGGTCATCAGCGCCAGCTCCGGGAAACGGGATTTGATTTCGCTGACGGCATGCAGGTACAGGCCCTGTGGATTCTGGCTTTCGGTAGCGTATTTGTCCTTGCGCTCCTCGGGCAGGTTGGGAAACAGGGCGATGGCCTGAATTCCCAGATCGACGCATTCCTGAATTTCTTCGAGCAGCAGGTCAAGCGAAAAACGGGCGATGCCGGGCATGGACTTCACCTCCGAACGGACGTTCTGGCCTTCCATGACAAACATCGGGTAAATCAGGTCTTTGACGGATAAGGTATTTTCCTGCACCATGTCCCGGATAGCGGCGGACTGGCGGTTTCTGCGGGGTCTTCTAAGCATAATGGTGATGTTTCCAGGTGTTTCTCGCAGATGTTCGCAGATTTTCTGCGCAGATACCCGCTGAAGATCTGCGAGAACTTTTCCACGCAAAAGTCGCCAAGAAAAACCAGAAAGTCAGGCCATCAGTTTAAAACCTTCCCCGTGCAGGTTCACAATCTGGACCGATTCGTCGTCGCGCAGGTATTTCCGCAGCTTGGTAATGTACACGTCCATGCTCCGGGCGTTGAAGTACGAATCGTCGCCCCAGATCAGTTTGAGGGCAAAACTCCGGCTCAGCGGCTGGTTTTTATTCTGGGCAAACAGCTTCAGCAACTCGGACTCCTTGCTGGTCAGCTTCTGCGCACTGCCGTCGCGGGCCAGCAACTGGTGGTCGTAGTCGAAGGAGTAGGTGCCGATCTGGTACGTCGAGGGCGCCGCCGCCTCGTCCGTCTTCCGGTAACGGCGCAGAATGGCCCCGATGCGCAGCAGCAGCTCTTCCCGGTCGAACGGTTTGGTCATGTAATCGTCCGCCCCGATCCGAAGCCCCTGGATGGTATCTTCCTTCATCGACTTGGCCGTCAGGAAAATGATCGGCACGTCCTTACCCGACATCCGGACCTGTTTTCCGAGCGAAAACCCATCTTTTTTGGGCAGCATGACGTCGAAGATGCACAGGTCATATTCGTGGCTCGTAAACTTCTCCCACCCCTGATTGCCGTCGGTCGCCAGGTCGGTGTCGTAGCCTTTCGCGTTCAAAAATTCCTGCAGCAGCAGGCCCAGGTTAGGGTCGTCTTCAACAAGTAGGAGTTTAGGCATAAAATAGTGGATTAGTCGTAAGTCGTAAGTCGTAAGTGGCTCCGCCGTTTCCCAGCGTGGCGGAGCCACTTACGACTTACGACTTACGACTATTTAATGACTGATTATAGGGAATCACGACTTCAAATTCACTCCCCTGCCCGGGCTGGCTGCGGACCTGAACGGTGCCGTGGTGTTCTTCCACCATTTTGCGAACGTAGCTCAGGCCGAGGCCGAAGCCTTTCACGTCGTGGCGGTTGCCGGTCGGGACGCGGTAAAATTTCTCAAAAATCCGGCCCAGTTGTTCTTTCGTCATGCCCAGGCCCCGGTCCGCGATGGTAACGCTGACGCCGGTCTCCAGGCTTTTGGTCCGGATGGTAATTTCCGGCTTTTCGGGCGAATACTTGATGGCGTTGTCCAGCAGATTGTACAGAATATTACTTAAATGCACCTCATCGGCCTCGACCACCTCGTTTTCGGCCTCAAATTCCAGATGGACTTCGCCCTGTTTCTGTTCAATCTGCAGGCCGATGGTGTTGAGTGCCTTCCCGATGGTGTCATGGATGTTCACCTCCGTCAGTTTCAGCTTCACCCCGCCCTTCCCCGACTCCGCGTTATCGAGCAAAGCCATCTGCAGCACTTTTTCAACGTGCGAACCCAGCCGTTTCGTCTCCTCCCGGATGATTCCCATGTACCGGCTCAGCCGGGTAGGCTCGGCGGTTCCGTCCAGAAGCTGTTCGTTCGCCATATCCACGGCCAGCGAAATGGTCGAGATGGGCGTTTTGAACTCGTGGGTCATGTTGTTGATAAAATCGTTTTTGATGTCAGCCAGCTTCTTCTGCCGCATGATGGTGCTGATGGCTACGTAAAAACAGGCCATAATCACCAGCACGAGCACCGCCGACCCGGCAAACATCATCGTCATTTTCTGCAGAATAAACGACTCCTGATTCGGAAAGTACACGTAGATCAGGTTGCCGGCTTCGTACAGATTATTCGGAAAAAGCACCGCTTTGTACAGTTTCTGGCTGGTCGTGTTCCGCTGAACGGGATCTTCGCGGAGCGAGTGGGAAGCAAACAGAATCTGCGGTTTCAGCGCGGCGTCTTTGGCCTGCATCCGGACGCCGTATTCCAGCGGAATGGTGATGCCCCGCTCCTGCATGGCCCGTTTCAGCAGCGTATCGACCACCACCCGGTTGACGCGGCTGCCGATCGGCCGGTCCGCAAAAATCAGGTCCTTGAACACCTCCTTGACCATTTCTGATTTGCGGGTAGCGCGCTTGAAACGCTCATCCGGCGAGGTGGTATCCGCCGGGGCGGTTTTCGCCACAAAAGGCGTTTTGGGCCGCGGCTTCCGGACTTTCCGGGCAATCATCGCCTTTTTATCCACCACCGGCTGGGAGGCTAATGTATCCACCGGCCGACTGCCGTGCAGCATCTGGAACTGGCGCAGAAAAACCTGATCCACCAGCCGGTCGAGCTGCTGCTGCTGCCGGAGCTGCAACGCCCAGAGTTCTTCCGGGCCGAGCGCGTCCTGGTGGCGGATGATGTCTTCCATAAACTGCTGCTGCACCTCCGACAGCTTCTGAAAATCGGAATGCAGCACGTCCGAAGGCGAAACCGGCGAGGGCATGCCCCTTTGTCGGGCGGCCAGCGCCCGGTCGGAAGCGGCTACGGCGGGGCCTTCCGGCACCGGGGCGGGGTTAGGCGGCCCGTCAGGGCGGGACCGACGGACGGGCGCTGCCTTGATCGGCGCCTGTGGGCGGGCGATGGCCATGAGCCGCCGCTCTTTTTCCTGCTGGCGCAGGTGCTGCTGCGTCTGGTACAGAATTTCCTGCCGTTCGAGCGTCCGGACGACCTCCTGCAGGGCATCTGTCACCTTATAATCAAACTGTTCGCGCTGGAGAGCCAGGGCGCTCCGAATCCAGTACAGCTGCAGCGACATGAGTCCCAGCAGGCCGACCGTCATCAGCACCGCAATCCACCGTATTCGTTGTTTCGTCATTTTTTCAATTTCCTGTGCAACGGTTGACCGGCAACCTGCATCTATTGGTCAGTTCAGGAGTAAAAATACGAAATCCGGATAGCCCGGATTAAACGGTTCCTCCTCTTTAACAATCTTTAACAGCGTAGTAATTCCCAATGGTGTACGTTTGCACCGTTCCAGAGGTTGATAACTTTTTACCACTATGAACACCAGAAACGCATCCCGTCTGCTCATGACAGCCCTGCTGTTTGGCGGCGTTTTGACGGCAGCAACTGCCCAGACAGACAAGGCCAAGGAAAAAGGCCAGGTGAAAGTAAAAGTAATGGAACGTACCGATGCCGGTGAAATGCGGGAGTTCGACCGCACCTACAATGTCGAGGGCATGAAGGACGACGACCGCGACGCGATGGTCAACCGCATCGTGGACTCACTCCGGACCAAGCGCGGCAACAACCGGGGCCAGATTACGATCATTGTCGAAGACGACAACGGCAGCACCCGGATCGTGCAGCGCGACGTGAACGGCAACCGGGTGGATCTCCGGCAGCGGAGCGGCGACAGTCGGGCGGAGCTTAACGGCGACCGCAGCACCCGGCGTTACCGGGTTTATCCCGACTCGCTGGCCGACCGCTCCCGCCGGTTTGAGTTCTCGTTTCCGGAAAACTGGAGCACGCGCATGAACGACGCCTTCCGGAACTGGAGCGTCGATCTGGGCGACTCCCCGAAAGCCTCGACCATCCGCAGCCTGCAGGTTTATCCCAACAACCCGGAACAGCACGAACTGAACGTTCGGTTTACGGCTCCGGCAAAAGGCGACGTGAAGATTCGGGTGACCACGCCGGATGGCAGGGAAATCGCCCGCAAGGATGTGAAGGACTTTTCCGGAAGCTTCACTGGCCAGATCGATCTGGGCAAAAAGGCGAAAGGAGTTTACTTTGTGACGGTTACGCAGAACGAAGACGGTGCCATGAAGCGGATTGTGCTCTCCGAATAAGGCCCGATACGGACAAAACCTGACGGAAGCTGTCAGGTTTTGTCCCAAAATTCTGAAGGTTCACACCCCAAAAAATGCACTTCAGCCGGAAAAACTTTAGCCGCCCTCCGAACGTCCCTACATTTACGTACGCATAGGCTGTGACTTTTAGCAATACCATTCGTCATAGTAATTGACCGTTCACACAAAATTTTCAAAAAATATAGTACTATGCATTGCAAGGTACACTCCAAAGCCTATATCTTTGTATCAACTTCTAACGGAACTAATCCGCACAAAGCTATGAAAGCGTTATTCGTCGTATTCCTGATGGGTATTAGTCTGAGCGCCTCGGCCATCGGACATCCGCACAACCTTTTTTCGGCACACCGCAAAGCCAAAAAGGTCAAGACAACGGCAGTATGCCGCACGCTGCCCCAGGCGTCGGTCAAGCGTTCGCTGACGGCGACGGTTCGCGCGGCGGGTCCGGGTGCCTTTGCCTTCGGCTGGGAAATGCTCAAGAAGAAAATGCTGTAAACTCAGGGGCGAATGAGGATGAAGACCTCAGCGCCCGCCCGCGGCGGAATGGAATTGTAGCAGGGTTCTATCTGCACCGATCCAAATTCTGCCGTAAACAAGCGGTCATACTCCGCCACGCTTCCGCCAAACGGCGGCCCATCCTGCGCAAACGTCCGGTCGAACAATACCCCTGCCAGCACTCCCGCTGGTTTCAGCAACGCCTTCATTTTCCGGACATACGCCTCCCGCAAAGCAGGGTTCAGGGCACAGAAAAACGTCTGCTCAACGATAAGGTCGTACCGGCCTTCATGCGCAAAGAAATCTTCACAAACCAGAGTCAGCCGGTTTCCGGCGAGCGGTTGCAGCCGTTCGGCCAGTCTGCCGATCACTTCGTCCGAAATATCCACTACCGTTACGTCCGTAAAGCCTTTCCGGAGCAGATATTCGGCTTCGTAGGCGTTCCCGGCTCCGGGGATAAGAATGCGGGCTGAGCGGTCGCTGAGCTGGTCAAAATACGTTTGCAGAGGCGTGGAAACGGTTCCGATGTCCCAGCCCGTTTGTTCCTGCCGGTAGCGTTCGTTCCAGAATTCGCTAGTCATACACTTTCTCTCCTTTATCGACCCAGACGCCCCAGGCCCGGTTATACGCGTGGATTCGGTTTGTCGGCTTTCCGGCGGAATCCACCAGCGGGTAGCCCTGGTTGACCCACTCGAAGATGCTGCCGTAGAGGTTACGGACGTGGGTGAAGCCCGCCGCCAGCAGTTTCTCCCCGATCCGTTCGCTGCGGTAACCGACCGAGCAGTAGACCACAATGGGCGAATCCCTGGGCACGGCCGCCACGCGTTTAAGATCAAATTCGTCAAAACCGACCCACTGGGCACCGGGGAGGTGGCTGACCTCAAATTCGCGCCGGGCGCGGGTATCCAGCAGAATTACTTTCGGGTTTTTGTGCAGGTCTGCCACGCTGACCGTCGGAACGGTGCCTTTGTACAGCGTCCTGAGCATCAGTCCGTAAGCCCGGTTAGTAACCTGCGCCATCGCTGAATAGAAACCAAAAACCATTGTCAGCAGAAGAAGTTGTCGCATTAAGGCAAATCCATTAATATGAGGGCATGTCTGTCTGGCGTTGTCCGGATTCATAGACCGTAATTAGGAAATTTAAACGATTGACGTCCCTGCCAATCTAACGATCCGTACGGACGCCGCCCGGTCCTGGGGTGAAAATGTCGTTAAATTCCGAAAAATACGGCGCATTTTTTGCGTATTTCCCATCCATGACCGAACTTTCATTAGGCACTTCCTAAGGGTTTGCTTAATTTTATAACCAGATTGGAGTATAGTGTACTCAACCTGAATCGTAACTGTTTAGATTGGTGAAGATGCGTATTAAAGTTGTCTTTCTGGCGTCAGCCCTGCTGGTTCTCGGCTTGCTGACCTCCTTCGGCTGGACAAGGGGTATTCTCAAAACGAGCCTTCTGACAACTTTCGCGCCCGTGGATCGTGCAGAAAAGTCAGTTGTGAAGCGCAAAAAAGCAAACCCTATCCGGGTTCGTCCGGTAGAGGTGCTTGCGCTTGCCCCTCAGGAACAGCGCTGGGTAGATAGTGTCTTTGCTACGCTCACCCAGGAGCAGAAAATCGGTCAGTTCTTCATGGTAGCAACCTTCTCCAATCAGGATGAGGCGCACTACCAGTATATCGAAACGCTGGTGCGGCATTACCACATCGGCGGTCTTATCTTCTTTCAGGGCGGTCCGCACCGGCAGGCCATGCTGACCAACCGCTATCAGGCGGCCGCCTCCGTGCCCCTGCTGGTGGGCATCGACGGCGAGTGGGGCCTGGCCATGCGCCTCGACAGCGCGATGGAGTACCCCAAGCAAATGACGCTGGGCGCCATCCGCGACGAAAAGCTGGTGTACCGGATGGGTCAGGAAATTGGCCGCCAGTGCCAGCGCCTGGGCATTCACATCAACTTTGCCCCCGTTTCGGACATCAACAGCAACCCCTCCAACCCCGTTATCGGCAACCGCTCGTTCGGCGAATCGAAGGAGAACGTAGCCGACAAAGCGCTGGCTTACATGAAGGGCCTGCAGCACAAACGCATCATCGCCACGGCCAAGCATTTTCCCGGTCACGGCGACGCCAATGTTGATTCGCACGTGTCTCTGCCCGTCATCAGCCGGTCCGTGGAGCAGTTGCGGGATGTGGACCTGTATCCGTTCCGTCGCCTGATTGCTGACAGTCTGATGGGCGTGGTCACGGGTCATCTGCACGTGCCGGTCGTCGATAACACGCCCCGGCTGGCGGCTACGCTTTCTGAAAAAGTCGTTACCGAACTGCTGAAAAAAGAACTCGGTTTCCGGGGCCTGGTTTTCACCGACGCTCTGAATATGGGCGGCGTGGGCCGTCTGCCGTCGGAAGAAATCAACCTGCGGGCCCTGACGGCCGGCAACGACATTCTGCTGTATCCCGAAAACGTTCCGGACGCCGTTCACCGGATTGCTGACGCCGTCAAAAATGGCGAAATCACGCAGTCGCTGATCGATGAGAAGGTCAAGAAAATTCTGCGGGCGAAATACTGGGCGGGCCTCAACCGCTATCAGCCCATCGCGCTGGAAAACCTTGACCGCGACCTGAACTCCCCCGAAGCCCGCCTGCTGAAACAGGAGCTTTGCGAACAGGCCGTTACGATCGTCAAAAACAAAGGCAATCTGCTGCCGCTGGGCTCCCTCGACACCACGCGGGTGGCCGCCATCGCCATCGGCGGCGAATTTGGCAGCGTTTTCCAGAAATCACTGAATAACTATGCGCCCGTCCGGACCATTGCGCTGAACGAAAAACCGCAGTCGGAAGCGGCGCTGGAAGAGATTTTCGGCCAACTCGGCGACGCCAATACCGTCGTGATCAGCTACCACCGCCTCAGCCCGTCGGCGCGCTGGAATTACGGCATCACCAAGCCGTCGCTGGATCTGGTGGCCCGGCTGAAACAACGGGGTCTGAAAGTGGTCGTGGCCGCCTTTGGTCCCGCCTACGCGCTGCGTCCCTTTGTCGGCACGTCGGCTGATGCCGTGCTTTGTGCCTACGAAGACGGCGAGGATATGCAGCGGGTGGTGCCGCAGGTACTTTTCGGCTCCATTCCGTCCAAAGGCATGATGCCTGTCACGGTGGGCGACTGGCGGCTGGGCTACGGCCTGTTCACCGCTCCGAACGGCCGTCTGGCCCATAGCCTGCCCGAAAGTGTGGGAATGCGGTCCGTGCAGTTGAAGCAGATCGACGACATTGTGCAGAAAGCGCTCAAAGACCGGGCCTTTCCCGGCTGTCAGGTGCTGGTGGCCCGCAAAGGCAAAGTCGTGTTCGACAAGAGCTACGGCACCCTCAGCTACAACGGGTACGAGCGCGTAACCAACGAAACCCTGTACGACCTGGCTTCGCTGACCAAAGTGCTGGGCACGCTGCAGGCGGTGATGCTGCTCAACGAACGGGGCGCCATCGATCTGAACCAGAAAGTAGCCTACTACCTGCCCGAATTTGGCAGCAACAGCAAACGCAACATGACCGTCAGCGATCTGCTGCTGCACCAGGCAGGTTTCCCGGCCGGGCTGCCGCGGGCCGTCGAACGGGCCAAAGTGACGAGCGGGCTGCGGTCGGGATTCTACAAAGCCTCCCGCGACAGCTCGCACACGCTGCAGGTCGGCCCGACGCTGTTTGCGCACACTTCTCTCAAAGATTCTGTCTGGAACTGGATTGTCAATACGCCGCTGACGGGCCCGAAGGCCGACGAAGACGGTAAGTTCGGCTACCTGTACAGCGACCTCAGCTTTGTGTCGCTGCAACGAATTGTGGAGCGCGTGACGGGGCAGCCCATCGACCTGTTCCTCGAAGAAAACCTGTTCAAGCCGCTGGGTATCGGGACGATGACCTTCAATCCGGCCCAGCGTCGCCCGACCTTCCGGGCGGCTCCGACCGAAAACGATACCTGGTTCCGCAACGCCCTGCTCCAGGGAACGGTACACGACCAGCTGGCGGCCCTGCAGGGCGGTATTTCAGGCCATGCCGGGCTGTTCGGAACGGCCGGAGACATCGTCAAGATTCTTCAGATGAACCTCCAGAAAGGACAGTTTGGCGGGCGGCGGTTCATGCTCCCGGGCACGGTTCCCCTGTACGTTCGGAATGCCAGCGACCGGAGCCACCGCGGACTGGGCTGGGACAAACCCGATCCGAGCGGCAACAGTTCGTACATCTCTCCGCAGGCGTCCGTTCGCTCATTTGGTCATACCGGCTTCACCGGAAATGTGGTCTGGGTAGACCCGGATTACGACCTCGTTTTTGTCTTCCTTTCGAACCGTGTACACCCCAGCGCGGGCAATACAATCATCAATTCACAGAAAATCCGCCGCCAGATTCACGAGGCAATTTACAAGTCGATGTAAAAGCGAACAGATGACCGGATACACATGATGACTATTTTTTCTCGGAATAACTTTGTTATTTTGAGAGGCTTATTTGTATCCAATCTCTGATTTTTCTTTTATGTCAAAACCATTACGTCTGCTCTGGTCGTTACTGGTTGTGCTGGTGGGCTGGCCTGAATTCACGCAGGCCCAGACGATAACGACGGGAGTTGTTTCTCCAACTGTCAGTTGCGGCGGTGTTGTATCGGTCCCGTTCACAGTTAGCAATGGAACCTTAGCATCAGGCACTAATTTCAAAGTTCAAATTAGTAGCGCTAACGGAAGTGCTCCGTTCACTGATATTCCTAATGCAATCGGAACAACGTCACCAATAACTGCAACTGTATTTCCTACAACGGTGGCGGTTCAAAGCTTTACTTTCAGAGTTACAACTGTAAATTCATTAACGGGACTTACGCTTAATGCAAGCACAAATTCGGTTCGACTTGGAGCAGCACCAGGGGCCACTCCAATTGTAACCACGCCAATTACTTATTGTCAATTTGCACAAGCGACTCCACTGTCTGCCTCTGGTCCCGGCCCCACTGTTGTTCGTTGGTATGACACTCCAACCGGTGGCACTCCATTACCAGCCTCTTCTGGTTCATCAGGGCCAATCCCACAGACTACTACACCAGGAACAACAACTTATTACGCTGCCTTAGCGAATGAGATTGGATGTGAAGGCTCACGAGTTGCTGTTCAAGTAGTTGTAATCGCTCCTCCGGCGGCACCCGCTGTCAATCCCACGGTCACGTACTGCCAGAATGCATCCGCCTCGCCCCTGACGGCAACGGCTACCGGCGGCGCGACGCTTCGCTGGTACACGACGGCCACCGGCGGCACCGCCTCGACGACCGCTCCCACGCCGCCAACCTCTTCGGTAGGCTCCACGACTTTTTATGTTTCGCAGGCAGTCGGAAGCTGCGAAAGCGCCCGGTCCGCCATTACGGTCACGATCAACGCCTTACCGGATGCACCCACCGTTCAGGCCGGGGTAACTTATTGTCAGAATGCCTCTTCGGCAGCGCCCCTTTCGGCTACGGCCACCACGGGCAATACGCTCCGCTGGTACACCACCCCGACGGGCGGAACCGGCTCCACCACGGCCCCGACTCCGGGCGTGGCTACTGCCGGAACAACCACGTACTATGTCAGTCAGGTGAATACGGCGAGCGGCTGCGAAAGCCCCCGGGCCTCGATTACCGTAACCGTGACGGCCACGCCGGGGCCTCCCGCCGTGACCAGCCCCGTCACGTACTGCGCTAACCAGCCCGCCAGCCCGCTGACCGCCACCGGAAGCGGCACGCTGAACTGGTACACGACGGCTACGGGCGGCACCGCCTCGGCTACTGCTCCTACGCCACCCACCAGCGCGACGGGCACGAGCAACTACTACGTGAGCCAGACGGTTTCGGGTTGTGAAGGCCCCCGGGCGACCATTGCCGTCATTGTGAATGCGGTCCCTCCGGCGCCCACGGCCCCGGCCTCGGTCACGCTCTGTCAGAATGGCTCCGCAGCTCCTTTGACTGCCGTTGCCATCGGCGGCGGCACGCTGCGCTGGTACGGAACGAACGCATCCGGCGGAACCGCTTCAGGCACGGCTCCTACACCCGATGTAGCCACAGCCGGCGACGTGACTTATTACGTCTCTCAACTTGTCAACGGTTGCGAAAGCCCACGGGCCGGCATTCTGGTCAGCGTCAAACCGCAGCCGACGGCTCCCACGGTAGCAGCCATCGCGGTTTGCCAGAACACAACGCCGGTTAGTCTTACGGCTACGGCCTCGGCGGGCGGTACGCTCAACTGGTACGGCACCAGTGCTACCGGCGGCACTCCCTCGGCTGTCGCGCCCGCGCCACCGACCGGAACAGTAGGCACCACAAATTACTACGTGAGTCAGACCGGTGCGAACGGCTGTGAAAGTCCCCGGGCGGTTCTGGCTTTCCGCGTCAAGGCGACTCCGGTAGCTCCGGGCGTCACTCCCGCCGAGTTTTGTCTGAATCAACAGAACGTTCCGGCGCTGACCGCCACCGGAAGCGGCACGCTGAACTGGTACACGACGGCCACCGGCGGCACCGCCTCGGCCACCGCTCCCACGCCGCCGACCAGCGCCACCGGCGTAACGACCTATTACGTTTCGCAGACCCAAGAAGGCTGTGAAGGCCCCCGCGCCGGACTGGCGGTAACCATCAAGCAACTGCCCGTCGCGCCGACGGTTCCGGCTTCGGTGACGTTCTGTCAGAATGGAGCTTCGGCCCCGCTTTCGGCAGTAGCAAGCACCAGCGGCACGCTGAACTGGTACGGCACCAACGCCACGGGCGGCACGGCTTCCCCCACCGCTCCCACGCCGGTAGTCACTTCGGCTGTAGATGCCAATTATTACGTATCTCAGACGGTCAATGGCTGCGAAGGCCCCCGGGCAAGCCTGCCGGTCAGCGTAAAACCCCAGCCGGTCGCGCCGACAGTTGCGGCGATCACCGTTTGTCAGCGCAGCCCGGTTGTCGCCCTGACGGCAACGGCGACGGGCGGCGGCACGCTGAACTGGTACGGAACGAATCCTACGGGCGGCACGGCTTCTTCCACCGCTCCGGCCGTAACGACCAACGAGGTTCAGACGACCAATTATTACGTGAGCCAGACCGGCACCAATAGTTGCGAAAGCCCGCGGGCGACGCTGACTTACCGTGTGAAGCCGACGCCGCTGCCGCCGGGTGTAGCGGCCGTCGAATATTGTCAGAACCAGCCGAATATTCCGGCCCTGACTGCTTCGGCCTCGGCGGGAACGAATCTGAACTGGTACGGTACCAGCGAAACGGGCGGTTCGCCTTCCGCTTCGGCTCCGGTTCCGCAAAACACCAACCCGGTTACGACGACCTACTTCGTTTCCCAGACGCTGGATGGCTGCGAAAGTCCCCGCGCCGGACTGGCTGTTCGCATTAAACCGCTTCCCGCCGCGCCCGGTGTGACCGATTTCCGGCTTTGCCAGTTCGACGAGCCGCGTCAGGTTTCGGCTCAGGGACAGAATCTAAAGTGGTTCAATAATTTCGGTGACCAGTTTGGAAGTACCCCCGTAGCCACTACGGAAGAGGGCCGAACACTCGTTTATCAGGTTAGCCAGACCGTCGAAGGGTGTGAAGGGCCGAAAGCTACGCTGACGGTTACCATCCAGACAACGCCGCTGCCGCAGGTAGCCACGCCGGTTGTCTATTGCCAGAACACTACGGCTCAGCCGCTTTCGGCAACGGGTGTTCAGGGCGGCCGGTTTGTCTGGACCGATCCATACGGCAACGTAACGGAAGTGGCTCCGGTGCCGCCGACGCTGAACGCCACCACGGGCGAATTCTTTTACAAAGTGGCCCAGATTGGTCCCAACGGCTGTAAAAGTGCGAACGTCAACATTCGCTTTATCGTAAACCCGCCGCCGACGGCCAGCGTCAGTGGGCCCGCTTCCATCAACCTGGGCCAGCCCGCTTCGCTGACGATCACGTTTACCAGCGTTCCGCCGTTCAGCTACACGCTTTCGGATGGCAGCAACGGCACCTCGGATACCCCGCAGAAAGTGGTAACGCTGACCCCTACCCAATCGACGCTTTACCGGGTAACCAGCGTCAGCAACGTCTGCGGCGTGGGTCTGCCGGGCACCAACGCAAACGTCAACGTCCGCATTCCGACGATCACGACCACGGCCCTGACCGCCGGAACGGTCTGCGCGGGAACGCAGATACAGGTCGGCTTTACCTTTACGGGTGAGTTTAACGCCGGAAATGCCTTCCGGGTGCAGATGGCCCGCGATACGGCTTTCGCAGCGCCGATTGACATATCAGCGGGAACCCCGCAGGCGGGACTCATTACGGCTACCGTTCCGACGACGGCGGTGCAGGGTCTGTACTACGTCCGGGTGATTGCCAGCAACCCGTCGATTCCGGTGCCGGGCCGCCGTAGTCCGACCGTGCTCGATGTGCGCGCCCTGCCCGTGGCGACGCTGACCGGGACCCGGGACATCTACGAAGGCGAAAGTGCCCAGTTGAGCTTTCAGTTTACGGGCGACGGCCCCTGGCAGGTGAGTTACAACGACAGTCTGCGCACGCAACAGTTCCAGACCAATGCCAATCCGCACGTACTGACGGTCACGCCGGCCCGCACGACCACCTTCCGGCTCACGTCCGTGGCTAACAACTGCGGCCCGGGTACCGTAACCGGGGTAGCGACCATCCGGGTGCTGGCGGTTCTCGGCCTGGAACCCAATCCGCTCCACACGGCCGTTCAGGCGTATCCGGTGCCGGTTTCGAGCGAACTGACCGTGGATATTTCGCTGGATCTGCAGCAGGAGCCCGCCAAAATTCAACTGGTGGACCAGAGCGGCCGCCCGGCGATGCAGACGACGACCCGCCAGCGCCAGACCAAACTGGACCTGAGCGGCCAGCCGTCCGGCCTCTACTTCCTGCAGGTGCAGGTTGGCGAGCACACGACGGTGCGGAAAGTGCTGAAGCAATAAAAACTGAGTAATCCTTTACGAAGGACAAATTACGCGTTACGTTTACCGGTTCCGGTCCCGTAATTCGTAATTTGTCCTTCGTCATTTCAAGTCTGCCCTTTTATGTTCACCGACGAATACTTTATGGCGCTGGCCCTTCAACTGGCCGAACAGGCGGGCGAGGAAGGGGAAATTCCGGTCGGGGCGGTTGTGGCGTGCAAAAACCGGATCGTCGGGAAAGGGTACAACCAGACCGAGCGACTGAAGGACGTGACCGCGCACGCAGAACTGCTGGCCGTCACGGCGGCGGCCCAGTATCTGGACTCGAAATACCTGCCCGACTGCACGCTGTATGTTACGCTGGAGCCCTGCGTCATGTGCGCCGGGGCTTTGTTCTGGTCGCAGATCGGGCGAATTGTGGTGGCCGCTCCCGATCCCAAACGGGGTTACAGCCGGCTGGAACCGTCCCCGCTGCATCCCAAAACCCGGCTCACCACGGGCGTTCTGGCCGAAGAAAGTCTACAACTGCTCACGAAGTTTTTTAAGCGCCTAAGAACATAAATGAAAAAGTCCGTGTTAGCGGGTTGAAAACTTCGTATCCTTTAACTCCACAAAACACTATGGCCTTTGAATTAGCCCCACTGCCCTACCCCAGCAACGCTCTGGAACCGAATATCGACCAGCAGACCATGGAAATTCACCACGGTCGTCACCACAACACCTACGTGACCAACCTCAACAATGCCGTCAACGGGACGGATTTGGCGGAAAAATCGCTGGAAGACCTGCTGGCTGAGGTGAGCAAATATCCGGTTGCCGTGCGGAACAATGGCGGGGGACACTGGAACCATACTTTTTTCTGGAACATCATGTCGCCCAACGGCGGAGGTCAGCCGACCGGCCAGCTGGCCGAGGCCATCAACGCCAAATTCGGTTCGTTCGACGCGCTGAAGGAAGAGTTTGCCAAAGCGGCAACGGGCCGGTTCGGCTCGGGCTGGGCGTGGCTGATCGTGACGGAAAACGGCGAGCTGGCCATCACCTCCACTCCGAACCAGGACAACCCGCTGATGGACGTAGCCGACCAGAAGGGCACGCCGATTCTGGGCCTGGACGTTTGGGAACACGCCTACTACCTGAAATACCAGAACAAACGCCCCGATTATATCGCCGCCTGGTGGAACGTCGTTGACTGGAATGCGGCCAATCAGCGCTTCCAAAAGGCAAAAGCCTGATTTATAATGAATAATGAATGATGGATAATGAAGAGGTGGGAAAAAGTAAAATTTTTTGCTTTTCACTATTCATTATTCATTATTCATTCATTACTTTTGCAGTCCAAACACGGAGGATGTAGCTCAGCAGGTTAGAGCACCAGATTGTGGTTCTGGGGGTCGTGGGTTCGAGCCCCATCTTCCTCCCTTCGATGGATAGCCCTGTTAATCGCAGGGCTTTTTTTTTACCTTCGCGCCATGTTCGACGCCCAGCCCCATCCTTCACGTTATTACCGCCCCGCGTTGATTTTTCTGAGTCTGGCGTATCTGGCCGGTCTCATCGGCCTCCAGACTCCCGCGGCTTCGGCCCTGTTCAGGATGCTGGTTCCGGCGAATCTGCTGGTATCGGCCGGCTTACTGCTCGCTTTTCATACCGACTGGAACCGGCCTTTTCTGTTTTACTGTCTGCTGGCGTTGCTGGTTGGTTTCTGGGTGGAGGTACTGGGCGTCAAGACGGGGTTTGTGTTTGGAACCTATGCCTACGGCCCCACGCTGGGCTGGAAATGGCTGGATGTCCCGCTGATCATCGGCGTCAACTGGCTTGTGCTGACGTACTGCTGCGGCACGCTCTGCGACCGGCTTTCCTTCCCGGTTTACCTCAAAGCCATTCTGGCCGCCTCGCTGATGGTGCTGCTCGACCTGTTTATTGAGCCCGTTGCCATTCAGCTGGACTTCTGGACCTGGTTCGGCGCCGACATTCCCATTCGGAATTACCTCGGCTGGTGGATCGTTTCCCTCATTCTTTTTTCCTTCTGGTACGGACTTCCCTTCCGGAAACAAAACCCGCTGGCTCTTCCCCTCCTGCTGCTCCAGTTTTTATTTTTTGTGGGAGGATGTCTGTTTAACTTTTTGTCGTAAATTGATAAACATTTTGGCTAGTCAGCCGGTTAAGTAATTGGCAGTTTATGTAATTTTTACTCTGTTCTCTTTTATTGTACTTTTAGCTTGTTGCTTAAGTTACCTATCAGGGCTTAAATACGTCACAAAATCATTTTACCCCCTGAGATGGTAATTGACTCGCGTGAGCGGTCTATACCTTTCCTGTACAAGCCTCATTAAACGGTAATTTGTACATTAACAATGAGTAATTACTCCATAAAAGATTTAGAGCAGCTTTCCGGTATCAAAGCGCACACGCTTCGTATCTGGGAACAGCGGTACAACATCATTGCACCCAAACGGACGGACACCAACATCCGGACGTACGACGATCAGGACCTGAAGCTGGTTCTGAACATCTCGCTTCTGAAAGATCACGGTTATAAAATCTCTGAAATTTCGCGCATGACGGCCGACGAGATGGCCCGCGAGGTGATTACCATTTCCGACAAAAAACTTAACTACCCCGATCAGATTCATGCCCTGACGATTTCGATGATTGATCTTGACGAAGATCGTTTCGAAAAGATCGTCAGTACCAACATTCTGCAGTTCGGCTTTGAGAACACGATGATTCATATCATCTACCCGTTCCTGAGCCGAATTGGAACGCTCTGGGTGACGGGCTCCATCGGGCCGGCGCAGGAGCATTTCATTACGAACCTGATTCGTCAGAAAATCATCGTCGCTATCGACGGGCAGGTGAGCAAGCAGCGGCCCAGCGCCAAAAAGTACCTGCTTTATCTACCGGAAGGCGAAATGCACGAAATCAGCCTGCTGTTTGCCAACTATATCATCCGGGCTCGCTACAATAAAGTAGTGTATCTCGGGCAGAGCCTGCCTTTCAACGAACTGGCCTTCGCCTGCGAAGTGCACAAGCCCGACTATATCTTTACCGCCATTACGTCGGTGCCGAGCAACCACGAGGTACAGCCCTATATTGAACGCATGTCAAAGCAGTTTCCGCATTCTCAATTGCTGCTTACGGGTTACCAGGTCGTAGGACAGGACATCACCCTGCCCACCAACGCCACAGTGATCAACAACATTGAGGATTTGATTCGGATTGCAAGTGTGTGAAAAAAAGTCGTAAGTCGGTAAGCGGTCCGCCGTTGCGGTCGTAAGTGGCTCCGCCAATTTCTAACCTGGCGAAGCACTTACGACCGCAACGGCGGACCGCTTACCGACTTACGACTTACGACTAATTTACCACATTCTTCGGCCTTCCTTCCAGGAAGGCTTTTATATTTTCAGCGGCCAGCAGCAGCAGGCGCTGGCGGGCCTCCCGGCTTGCCCAGGCGATGTGCGGGGTGAGCACGCAGTTCTTGGCGCCAATCAGCGGACTGCCCGAAACGGGCGGCTCCTGCGTCAGCACATCGAGGCCCGCTCCCGCCAGACGACCGGCGTTAAGCGCTTCGGCCAGGTCCGGCTCGTTGATGAGTCCGCCGCGGCTGGTATTGATCAGGTAAGCCGTCGGTTTCAGGGTGCTTAGCCGTTCCCGATTGACAAAGCCGCGGTTGTCGGCCGTCATCGGGCAATGCAGCGACACGACGTCACTTTCGGCGAAAACGGTGGCCAGATCGGCGTATTGCCTGCCTTCGGGCAAAGCTTCCGAGGTATCGCGGCGGTTGACCAGAATGTTCATACCAAAAGCCCGGCCAATGTCGGCCACCCGCCGCCCAATATCTCCGTACCCAACCAGCCCGAGCGTTTTTCCGGCCAGTTCGACCAGCGGCGTTTTCCAGTAGCAAAAATCCGGCTGACGACCCCAGTCGCCCGCCCGGACGCTGGCCTCATGCACGGACGTACGGTAGGCCAGTTCAAGCAGCAGCGCAAAGGTGTGCTGGGCGACCGATTCCGTACTGTATCCTTTCACGTTTGTCACCGTAATTCCCCGCTCCCGGGCGGCTTTTACGTCGATAATGTCGTAGCCCGTAGCCGTGACGCCGATGTAACGCAGGCGGGGCAACTGGGCCAGCGTTTCCGCCGAAAAGCGAATCTTGTTGACCAGCAGCAGGTCGGCTTCCGCAGCCCGGGCGAGCAGTTCTTCGGGCGCGGTACGGTCGTAGAAGGTCACGTCGCCGAGCGTTTCCAGCGGTGCCCAGTCAAGGTCGCCGGGATTGAGGGCGTACGCGTCGAGGTAAGTTATTTTCAAAATGCTTCGTGGTTTGGTTCTGGTTTAAGGCTGAACGGCCCCCGGCTGGTACACGCGCACGGCTTCTTTCAGCACGGTCGCCTTGTCCAGCGTCATGGGCTTGGTTTTCTGCTGCCCGAACAGGTCCATCTGATCGGCATAATGCGGGCTGTCCGGCCGATTGCTTGCCCCGAAGCAGTTGACCGTTTCGATAATGGGCAGCCCGTTGTGCGGAAATCGGACCAACTGGATGTACGATTCACCGGCAACGGCTTTCAGTTGTCCGTTTTTGTACGGCTCGGCGTGCATGGCGGCCAGCACATCCGGGATGCCCGACTGCGGTTGTACCCGGTCGCCGCGAACGAGTTTCTGCAGTTCGCCCAGCGTGACCTCCGACCGTCCAAAGTGCTTTTTGCAATACGCCTTCGCGTACCGCAACCCTTCCGCGTGCTGGTCCGGCGACAGGCGCTTACCGGTCAGTTCGTCGCTTCTGTCGCGCCAGTACTGATAAAACAGCAGAAAGAGTGCGGCCCCCCGGCTGTCGGCGGTTGCAGTGCGGTTCCAGGTCCGGAGCGTGTCGATGACGTCGCTGATGTCGGGATAGCTAGCCGGGTTTAGCCGGAACAGGCCGTTTACGTCGATGCTGTAATGCAGGCTGTCCGGCAGTTGCAAATCGTATTTGATGCGTTTGAAGGCTTCGTAGCTGACTTTTCCCTGCTCCTGCATCAGGTCCGAGAAACGGCGGCTTCGGTTGTTGTCCAGGCGCTCGTAGCCCATGGTCGGGTCAAAACCGCGGGGTTTGAGGTTATCGGCCGGGCCGGTGGCGTTAAACGGGGTATTGTTGGTATTGAACACGAACCCGCTGGGCGGATTGAGCAGTTGCGGCAGATCGCTGAGCGGGTGAAAAGCGGTCCAGAGCGTTTTGGAGGTATTGCCGGGCAGAGTTTCCTTCCAGTTGTAGCCGGGATTCCGAAGCGGCATTTTCCCGTTACTGAGGTAAAAAATCGTATCGGTCCGGTCGGCGTACACGATGTTGAAGCCGGGGATCGCCAGCATTTTCAGCGCCCGGTAGAATTCAGCGAAATTGCGGGCTTTGTTCATCCGGTACCACTGTTCGATGCCCCGCAGGTCCATGTTGGCCCCCATCCGTATGGCAAAAACGCCCTTGTCGGTTTTGACCGTCGCCCCGTAGCGGCTCCAGTACGCCTTTCGGCCAACGGCAATGGGCAGGCCCTTCACCCGGAGCCGGACCGTTTTTTCTTCCAGCGTTACCCATTGGTCGTCGAAGCGGTACTGCCGGTCGTTAGCCGGGTTCATTTCCAGTTGGTAGACGTCGATTTTGTCCTGATAATTGACGGTATGCGCCCAACCGAGGTTTTCATTGACGCCGTGAAAAATCACCGGACCGCCCGGAAACAGTCCGCCGAGCATGTTCCAGCCCTGTTCGCTGCACAGATGAGCTTCGTACCAGGCCACGGGGCCTTCGAGGGGCTGGTGCGAATTGATGGCCAGGTAGGTCTGCCCGTCCGTGGTGCGGCGTCCGCTGATCGCAAAGGCATTGGAACCCGCCGCCCTGAACGGAGCCAGTTGTACTTTCCCTGCAAAAACCGCCTTCAACACCTCGTCTACGCCGGAAATAACGGACAACGACAGCACCACCGCCGCCATATATTCCTTCGGTGTGACCGGGAAAAGCCCTTTGACGAGCACCTCGTCGGGATGCGCTCGGGCATAATCGTTCAGTCCCTGCAGATAGCCGGCAATCAGGGCTTTGAACTCCGGCGACAGGCGGGTATCGTACTGCTGTTCGACCAGTTCGTGCGCCCGCAGGAGTTCGACGACGTAGTCGATGGCCGCGCCGTCGCGCCCGAGATGTCGCCCGAGTAGCCCTTTGGCCGGGAGCGCCACCAGCTGAATCGTTTTGAAATCGTCCTCGGCATGCGCCCACGCCAGGCCGTACGCCACCTCCGGGTCCGTTTTGGCGAAAATATGCGGTACACCCCAGCGGTCGCGGGCGATGGTAACCGCAGACGGGTTGATGACCGCTTGTGCCAGTAACGGAAAACTGAGCAGACTGCTCCAGAGGAGGAGGATGTATCTCACAGGTTTTGGCGTATAAAGACAGAAAATTAAGCAATTGCGTAAGGTTTCTCGCAGATTTGCGCGGATTTTACACGCAGATTTTCGCAAAATCTTCCGCGATCATCTGCGCTTGGAATCCGCGTAAATCTGCGAGAAACACCTTACTGACAAAACGCCAGCGCCCGCCGTTCGGCGTAAGTGTAGAGGTCGCCGCGGACGAGAAAACCGACATGGCCGCCGGTGGCAGGCGTTTCCAGAAAGAGATGCGGATGTTGTTCGGCCAGCCAGGCGGGCGAGCATTCCGGCGACAGAATGGGGTCGTTCTGGGCGTTGAGCAGCAGCGTCGGCACGGTAATGTCGGGCATGAAGTTAACGGCGGAGGCCTGGTCGTAGAAATCCAGCGCGTTGCGGTAGCCGTTGAGCGGGGCGGAGAAAAAATCGTCGAAATCCTGCCAGACGCGCACCTGGTTCAGCCGGGTCATGTCGAGCGTGCCGGGAAAGAGCGCCGCTTTCTGCTGCATCTTGATGACCAGTTTTTTCATGAACCGGTTGCGGTAAAACCGGTTCGACGGAAGGTCCAGAAGGCGGGCGCTGGCGTGCAGGTCGGCGGGGGCCGAAATGGCCACGGCCCGGCGTACCACATCCGGAATCGTTTTTCCGTGGACACCCAGATATTTTAACGTTATATTACCGCCCATGCTGTAGCCAACCAAGACGACCTCTTCGTAGTTTTTAGTACGGAGGGCGTGGGTCAGGACTTCCCCGATGTCGCCGATCTCACCGTGGTTGTACAACCGGAAGGCGCGGTTCATTTCGCCGCTGCACGACCGGCAGTTCCAGGCCAGCACGTCGTAGTCCTGTTCGGCAAAGAGCCGGGCGGTGCCTTTCACGTAATGCCGTCCCGAATCGCCCTCCAGCCCGTGGGTAACCAGCAGCAGGCGGCGGCTCCGGCGGTCGGTCCAGTCGAGGTCCACAAAATCGCCGTCGGAAAGGGTCAGCCGTTCGCGTTCGTAAGTGACGCCCGGCACTTTCCGGAACAGGCTGGGATAAACGGTTTGCAGGTGTCCGTTGTAGAGATAACGCGGCGGACCGGGGTAAGCGGAGTGACGAATGACGGGCATATTCAGGAAAACGTTGACCCATTAACCGCATCCGGGGGCGTTTCTGTTCCGCCGGTTTACTTTATGGAGATAGCCAAATACATACCGGTCATTCTGGCCAGTACGCTCAAGTTCATCGGCGGTCCTATTTCGGGAATTGCTCTGGGGTTGTCGTGGCTGGAAACGAGCCTTTGCACCATCCTTGGCATGATGGTGAGCGTGATGGCCGTCACCTATGCGGGCAAGGCCCTGCAGCTTCTGCTGCGTCGCTGGAGCAAAAAGCCGCCGCGGCGATTCACGCGCCGCACCCGTCTGGCCGTCCGCATCTGGAAGCGTTCGGGGATGCTGGGCATTGCGCTGCTGACCCCGCTCCTGCTGACGCCCATTGGCGGCACCGCCCTTGCCGTTTCGTTCCGGGTACACCGGCACCTGATTTTTGCCTACATGCTGGGCAGCGCCGTGTTCTGGGGCGTAGTGCTGACGCTGGCGATTTATCAGGTTCCGGGCCTGAAGGGCATTTTTACGCGGAGCTGATTTTAGCGAATGAGTGAATGAGTGGTTAACCCGCTTAGGCGGCGGCGAACTACTCAATCGCTCAATCATTCATTCGCTCAATCACTCATTCGCTCATTCGCTCAATACCTTTTGCTTCACGCCGGCAAATAAACCGGCCCCGGGCGGGTCTTGTGTTACCAAAATTGTTAGACTTACGACTAACATTTGATTTAAGCACAAGGCCGTTATGAACGCTATCACCCGATCCAACAAACACCTCTTTTACCTGTTTTTTCTGGCCCTCGTTCTGCTCCAGAGTTGCACGACGGTTCGGCTCATCAGCGACTATGATGAAATCACGGACCAGGCGGTCACCGAGATGCAGGAAAAGGTGTCGCGCTTCTTTGTCCAGCTGAACCGGGAGGTCGGCACCGACAAGGCCCGGCACGAAAATTACGTCCCGTTCTATGACGACGTCCGGACGGACCTCAACAGTCTGCGCATCCGGGCCAACGCCATCGACCGGAATGAGATTGTCCAGAAGCAGATCAGCAATTTGTCGGACATGATCGACAACACGGAGAAGCTCCACAAAATCGGCTTTCGCACGGTCAACGAACTCAAACCGCTGCAGGGCAATTTCGATGCGGCCTTTACGGCCATCGTCAAGCTGCAACTGGCCCTGAAACGAGGTGAAAAGCCCAACTCTAACTAACTCTCTGCTCGCGTATGCCCCAGATCAATGTGCAGCAGGTCGGCCTGGATATGCTGAACGCTGCCAAAACCCAGCTAGGAAAACATTTTGCGGACGCCAAACCCTTTGCCGAACAGGCATTCCGGCAGTTGGCCGATAACCTGGCGCTCATTACCGAACTGAAGGTGACGAACCAGATTACCGAAGAACAGGCCCGCCTTCATTTTGAAATTTTTAAAAGCTCGACCCGGATCGTCTTGCTGACGATCGAGGGACTGGGCGTTCTGGCGGTGGAGGCGGCCATCAACGCGGCGCTGGGTGTCGTCGCCGACGTGGTCAATACCGCTATCGGCTTTGCCCTGTTGTGACCCCGGTCGGAGACGCCTTTTTACGCCAAAAGCGGCCTGTATCGTTCCCGTTGCCGGGTTTAACGATACAGGCCGCTTTTATGCCCCCCAATGGTCCTGTTAATTCGGAGCTACCAGCGCGGGCAGCTGCGCCTCAAAAAGGGCGGTAAACTCCTGGCTCGTCAGGATGTGGCCCTGCTTCTGGGCGTTGTTGGCCACGCTGTAGCCCCATTCGGCCGCCGCCATCCGCTGGGCCGGCGTGCCGTGGTGACCGCTGTTGGTGAAGCCGCAATCGCCGATGTTATAGAAGACCTGCAAAAACTGCTTAACCCGCTTCCACTGCATGGCCGCCCCTCTCGAATGGGAAAGATAGTAGGCCGAGAAGGCATCCGCCATTAGTTCCGTGCGGCGGGTGGCTTCCGGGGTGTTCGCTCCGAACAGGCGGAGTTGGAATTGAATGTGGTGTCCGAATTCGTGGGCGAGGATAGCCTGCGGCGCTACATCCGCGTAGCCTATGCCCGCAAAGGCATCCTGAATGCCGTCGCCCATGATAATTTTGCTGGGAATCAGGCCGTAGGGACCGAAGTTGAAGGCCGATTGAGCAAATGCGTTGAACGTAAACAGCGGGTGATTGCCGCTTCTGTACTGCGGAATTTCCGTCAGCAGATCAATAATCACATCTGCCCAGTAGGCCGCCGCCTGCGGGCTGTCGCCGTATACGACCTGATTGACGCGGATCACGCGGTCGCGGTCGAGCAGCATGCTTCCGTGCATGGCACCCAGCACGATGCCGTCCGACTGGATATTCCAGAAACGTTTTAAATCTTTGAAAGCCTTCGTGTTGCTGTGCGAGTATTCGCCGGTTGCCCCAAAGGTCTGGTTCTCGGAAGTATTCGAGAAAACCAGCGCGTCGTAGGTGGGAATGTCCAGCATGCCGGTGTAATAGGCGAGGACGATCATATCATTATTCCAGTCGGCCATCTGCTCGTCCAGCCATTGCGTGGCGGCCGTGTTGTTGTCGCAGGAGGTCGGCTCGATGCCGAGCGCCCGTTCGACATACTGCTTGTATTCCGGGTGCGTGTCCTGCAGCAGACCCGCGGCTCGCTCCACGCGCTGCTCATAACCTTCGGGCAGCGACGCCCGAATGCGGGCCAGTTTCGCTCTCAGTTCGTCCGATAAAGGAGATGCCACCCGGGCAGAACGATGGCTGGGTGCCTGCGTAACGCTGGTTTCGGTCAGGCTGTCTTTTTCACATCCCGTGAGTAAGGTAAGGGAAAGGGCTACTACAGAGGAGTAAAGCGAAAGTTTTTTCATGCGTACTAAAATGGTTAACCTGTGGACTAAGTATACATTTTCGAAATATAGGATTTTATTTTCAAAGTTTCCTTGGTACAGATGATTTTTGAAAATTGTCTTATTATACCGCCCAAATTTGCCAAACATCAAAAAAGACCGCAGGTTTCTGCGGTCTTTTTTGATGTTTGGCAAACGGCTGCCTTTATACCGTCGCTTTCGGCGGGACGCTGACCGGCTTTTTCCGGTAATCGCCGCGCGAGAAGTATTTTTCGATCAGGCAGTACATCAGGATAAAAAAGTACCGGCTGCCCATCTCTTTGATTTTCAGTTTCGACTCGCCATACTTCCGGTTGGTCCAGCTGTTTGGCACCACGGCGTAGCTGTATCCCCGGACAATCGCCTTTAGCGGCAGTTCTACCGTCAGGTTGAAGTGCGGAGACAGGAACGGCTTGAGGCCATCCATCGTCTCGCGTTTGTAGAGCTTGAAGGCATTGGTGGTATCGTTGTATTTGATGCCGACGAGCACCCGGATGATGGCGTTGGCTACCCGGTTGATGTACTTTTTGAGGCCCGGATAATCGATGACCTTGCCGCCCTTGATCCAGCGCGACCCGAACACGCAGTCGTAGTCGCCTTCGAGCATTTTGTAATAGAACCTGACGAGGTCTTCCGGGTCGTCGGACATATCGGCCATGAAGACCGCCACGCAGTCGCCCGAAAAACGCTCCAGTCCGTAGCGAACCGCGTAGCCGAAGCCGTTGGGACCGGGATTGGTGAAGTACACCAGGGTTGGAATTTCGATCGACAACTGGTCTAACACCCGCAGCGTCCCGTCTTTCGAATTGTCGTTGGTTACGCAGATTTCGTGCGGAATGTCATACTTCGCCAGCGTCCGGTACAGGGTCCGCAGAGTTTCGGGCAACGACTCTTCTTCGTTATAAGCCGGAATAACAACACTTAGTTTCATACGTTAATGTGGTTAGCCATCAGTCATCAATCAACCGCTGACTTCAACGGTGTGGAAGTAAGCGAAACGTACTATATATTTTCAAAACGGATTCCGGAATCAGATAATCCCGGATTACTTCTTTGGTAATCCGCCAGTTTGGCCGCCCCAGATTGAGGTATTTCAGGGCCAGTCCGGCCCGGCGGAAATAGCGGTCATTGTATTGTTTTGAATCCAGCAGCATCCGGTAATACCGGGCAATATTTTTCTTCAGGACCTTGTCGAACCGGTAATCCAGTTCCTGGTTGATGCCTTCGTACATTCCGATGCGGTTGTAAAGGAATTCGGCATCCCATTTATGGTCCGTAAAGCTGATGCCGTTCCGGTTTTTGCGGTAAACCGACATCACTTCGGGAATATAACCGATATTTCCCTTTTTTGCCAGCAGAATGTACCGGGGAATGTCGCCGCTTTTCGACTTCATGTACCATTCGGGATAGTCTTTCAGCAGGCCGTTCCGGAACATGACGCTGGAGGTGGCCATAAACCAGACTTCTTCCTCGCCCACCAGGTCCGCAACCGTCGAAATGATTTTCTGCTCCGGTCCGTTGACCAGTTCCGGAGCAAACTCACCGTCTTCCCAGATAATCTGGGCGTTGTGGAAGCAGGTCGAGCATTCGGGGTGGGCGTCCAGAAAATCCACCTGTTTCTGAAGTTTCTGCGGGTGGCAGAAATAATCATCCCCGTCAACGGTGGCAATGTACTGGCCGCGCGAAGTTTCAATGGCGCTGATGGCATTGAATTTTCCGGCCCCGCCCAGGTTTTTCGGGTGCAGCAGCGGAATGATTTTTCCGGGATATTTGGCCGCGTACTCCAGAATCACCTCCTGCGTCCCGTCCGTCGAGCAGTCGTCGGCCACGATGATTTCATACTCGAAATTCGTTTCCTGACGCAACGCCCCGTCCATCGCCTCTGCGATATACTTAACCTGATTATACGTTGCTATGTTAACGCTGACTTTCATAAGTTCTTTAAGTCGTCAGTCGTCAGTCACAAGTCGTAAGCAGTCCGCTGCTGCGGTCGTAAGGGGCTCTGCTGGATTGAGAGACGGCAAAGCCATTTACAACCGCAGCGGCAGACCGCTTACTGCTTACGACTTACGACTAACAGACTTACGACTGTTTAATAGCATATCCAAATCCCGACGCGCCGAATCCATTCCCGTTGTAGAACATCAGTGTCTGTTCGTTGTACTGCACCACGTGGGCGTAGTCCATCATCAGCGAATCCCAGCCGTCCGTCGACCGGTCAATGCCGATCTGTTCGTCCTTGCGCTCCCAGTTGAGGCCGTCTTTAGACTCGGCATAGCCCAGCCGGTAACTCTGCGAAGCGTCGGTCCGGAAGTTTTTGGCGTTCCGGTAGGAGTAATACATTTTGTACAGGCCATCTTCCCGGATTACGGCCGGGCGACCGATGGCGTCCGTAAACTCGTCGTAATCAATGCAAACGTGCCCGTTTCGGTTCCAGTGAATGCCGTCTTCTGATTCTGCGTACTTGACATTATAGAACGGCTCCGGGTGATTGTTGATGATTTCGATCTTCGTGCACGAAAGGTACCACATCCGCCAGCGGGTACTGCCGTCGGGCTGGTCTTCGGCCAGAACGCAGGGCTGGGCCACCCAAACCTGGTCGTAGATGGAGCGGTCGAGCAGCGGACCATCGTACTTGCGCTCGAAGGTCAGGCCGCCATCGCGGCTGATGGCCAGACCGATTCCGAGCCGGTACCAGGCCGTTTCGCTTTTGTTCCAGCCGGTATAGTACAGCCAGATTTCATCGCCCCGCCGCAGAAACCAGGAGGGCATCGTGCCGGTCTCGTCAAACATGCCAACGGCACCTTTCGACAGACAGGGCCGGTCGTGCACGTACAGTACGTTGGACAGATCGCTGGAATCCAGTTCCACAAAAGCGGCGGACGAGGCCCGGTCTTCATCGCGGGTGGCAAAGTAGACCCGCAGACGGTCGTTCATCGGGAAGGCAAAGGGAACCTGGGCGTGGGTTCGGCTGAACGGCAGCGAGCCGTCGGGCTTAAAAATTACTCCTTTTTTAGTCCACATAATCCTTTATTTCTGCGCCAGCTGGCGGGCCGGTTTGAACCGGTCGGCCCGGACGTAGATTCTGGTTTTATCAATTTCACCGGCAAACCGGTAATGGGTCTGAATAAATGTATGCAGGGCCGGAAAATGTTCGTGGGCGTACCGCTGCCGGTCGTTGAGCCAGAACGAGTAGCCCACGGCATCGACGAACACGGGCGGAAACGAACGGGTCAGGTCGCCGACGTAACGGGTCAGGTAGATGTGTTTCAGCGGATGATCGTACGCGCTCCGGATGGAGTGGTTCTCGTTGACGCCCTGCGGCATCTGCGCTTCGACGTAATAGCGGCACATCCAGCCCCATACCACCAGCGGCTCTCCCGGCCGGGCGTACTGAAGAATGAATTTCGCCACGTCGGACCGGACCAGTTCGCGGCTTCCCTGAACATACCGGTTGAATGACTCTCCTTTCACCAGTTTGAACAGAAACGGCAGGGTAAAGCTCAGCAGCGTAATCACGGCCACGCTCGACCGGATCAGGTGATTGGGGCCCGCCGTGGGCAGGTACCGCAGGCAGGTTGCCAGCATCCAGGAACCAACGAGCGCGCACGGAATGACCGCAAACAGCATGTGGTGCGGGTAGCCGCTGCCCGTCCGGGTCACGGCCAGCACCGTGGCCGCCAGGAGCACGATGACAAAAGCGCCCGGCTCCCAGTCCGCTTCTGCCTTGAAATGGCTCTTGAGCCAGGCGGGCAGCATCACCAGACCCAGCAGGACCGGCAGGCCAACCAGCAGGTAAAACTCCGGCAGGCGCTGAACAAGATGGGACAAAACGGCCAGATTCTTCAGCCAGTTGAAGTCGCCGCCGGTGCCGTACTGGAAATTGCCAACAATGTAAAACGTGATAAAATCGTCGAAAACCCCGTTCAGCAGCGTCAGCATCACGACGAACAGCGGAAAAAACACGCTGCCCGCCACCAGCGTCAACAGCCGCGAGCCTTTTTGCCTTCCCGTCAGATTTTTCCGGAAGCCAATCGTAATCAGGATAAACAGCCCCGCGACAAACGCCATCGGAACGCCCTGCAGTTTAGCGAAAGGTACGGTCCCCGCCAGCAGGCCCGCCAGAAAGACCCAGCCGTAGGTTGGCTTTTCGGATCGCTGGATAACGGCCACCGCCAGATACAGGGCACCCAGCAGGGCCACCGGCAGATGTTCGCTGCTGTAATGGACAAAATCGGGGTTCTGGGTAATCGACAGCAGCAGCAGCGGCGGCAGCAAAGCCAGCCGGGCTACCCGCTGGCCAAACCAGACCTCCGCGGACCGGTAGAAAAACCACACACTCAGGAGGATGCAGCCGAGGCCAACCAGCCGCGCCCGGATAAAGTCGAACGGAAGCCCCAGCCAGTGGGGAAGAATCAGCAGGTAACTGTCGAGCGGGCCGCCGGTGGTGCCATCAACCGACCGCCAGAAAACAGGATCGATAATCAGCGTCATGGCCTGCGTGATCATCTGGCTTTCGTCCGGATTCAGTTCCTGATTAAATACCAGTACCGGAATGCGCAGCATAACCAGCGCAGTTAACGCAAGCAGCAGAAACACGGACCTCCGATGCCACCAGGTTCTGGAGTGATCTGTTGGAACGTCCGATACTGCCATCAAACCGACTATCCACAGAAGACCGTAACCGATGACGAAATAAACGGTTGGTCTGGAATCAAAACTAAGCATATGGTTCAAATAAAATGTCAGCCGTACGGGGACTGACATTTCATGGATTCGTCAATGGGCATTCGATGCGCCGAAGACCGGGAAGAAGGAACAAGCCGGATTCCGGCCTGTTCTTCACTCCTCAATATCACTTCTGCACCAGCAACCGCTGCGCCATGCTGTCGTGAATCTGTTGCAGGGTCTGCTGCAGGTCATACTCCCAGTTCCAGCCCGGATAGTGCTCCTTGAACTTGCTCAGATCGGAGATGTACCAGATGTGGTCGCCAATCCGGTTGGTTTCCGAGTAGCTGTAGTTCATCTTGTTGCCTGAGATCTGTTCACAGACGGTAATGGCCTCCAGCATCGAGCAGTTGGCATGACGACCGCCGCCCGCGTTGTAAACCTCACCCGGACGCGGGTTCTGGTAAAAATGCCAGAACATGTTCACCAGGTCATGGCTGTGAATGTTGTCGCGCACCTGCTTGCCTTTGTAACCGAAGATGGTGTAGTGGTTGCCCGTAATGGCACACTTCATCAGGTACGACAGGAAGCCGTGCAGCTGGGCGCCCGAGTGATTGGGTCCCGTCAGACAGCCGCCCCGGAAGACGCCCGTCTTCATGCCGAAATAACGGCCGTACTCCTGCACCAGAATGTCGGCAGCTACTTTGGAGGCGCCAAACAGGGAGTGCTTGGTGTGGTCGATGGACATGTGCTCATCGATGCCGTTGGTGAAGTACGGGTGCGACTCGTCGATCTCCCAGCGGGTTTCGGTTTCGATCAGCGGCAGGTAGTTGGGGTTATCGCCGTAGACTTTGTTGGTCGAGGTGAAGATAAACACCGCTTCGGGGCAGTGCTGGCGGTTCATCTCCAGCAGGTTGAGCGTGCCGTTGGCGTTGACCGAGAAATCGGTGAACGGCTCGCGGGCCGCCCAGTCGTGCGAAGGCTGCGCCGCCGTATGAACGATGAGTTTGATGTCGGCCCCGTACTCGCGGAAGATGGGGTCGAGCTCTTCAACTTTGCGGATGTCGGCCGTGTAGTGTTTGTAGTTGGAAAACGAATCCCTGAGGCGGTCACGGTTCCAGTCGGTTGAGCCGTCGGCGCCAAAGAAGTATTGCCGCAGGTTGTTGTCGACGCCAATAACCAGATCAAATTTATCGGCGAAAAAGGCAACGGATTCGCTGCCTATCAGTCCGGCAGAACCTGTAACTAATGCAATGTTCATGGTGCTGTATAACTATGGTTCAATTACACTACTCGAAAAATCCTATTTGAGTATTTGAATATTTGTGTAAAGTAAGCCAAAAAAGATGGAAGCACATAACCCCCAAATTTTTTTCGAGTGAATGAACAAAAAAAGCGATGTAAATGCCATCAGAGCACACATCGCTTCATATATCAACTTATTTAATGGCTTGTTAGTTGCCCTGCGCAATCGTCGATCCGCCGAAAAGTTTCTGACGAATTTTGCCCGTACGCTGCTCCAGTTCCGGACGTGCCGTGTACTTATAGTTTGACTGAATGGCGGCCGAATCCGGGTGGGGTCCGTACACGTACTCATCGCCCGCGCGGAAATCTTTCTGACGAACGGTATTGTATTTCTGGTAATCGCAGGAGGCCAGCGAAACAACGGCCAGTACCAGCAATCCTTTATTAAGAAGACCTTTCATTTACAGACGTGTTACAAAGTTCGTACAAAATTACAGCCTGCGGCGCAAACTGCCAACTGCTTCTTTGTTTTTGTGCCGAAAGTGAAAGAACCTGTGGCAGAAAAAGGTTTAAATGAACGGCAGGACCCGGCAAACCGTTGCCTCCGAACCGGTATCTTTACCTCCCGAGTGCATTCACCCTGCTCCCTTTTTTCATGCAAAACCTCAATCCCCTCGTCCGGAAAGCCCTGACGGACCAGACGCTGCTCTCGCCTACCCTCACCGACGACGACAGCCCGTCGCTTACCCCGGGCGAACGCCTGGCCGACCGCGTCGCGGAGTTTGGCGGAAGCTGGACCTTTATCATCAGTTTCGGCCTGGTGCTGCTGGCGTGGATTTCCGTCAATTCGCTGGTGTTACGAAAAGCGGCCTTCGACCCTTATCCGTACATCCTGCTGAACCTGATTCTTTCGTGTCTGGCCGCCATTCAGGCCCCCATCATCATGATGAGCCAGAACCGGCAGGAAACCAAGGACCGGCAACGGGCGCAGAACGATTACCTCATCAACCTGAAAGCCGAGGTCGAAATCCGGCAGGTGCAGGATCGCCTCGACGCGCTCTCCCGGCAGCAGGAGGTGCTGCTCGACCTGCTCCGCCAGCAGCAGGTTCAACTCCGGCAGCTAACGGGAAACGGCCCGTCGGACGGCAGCGAACCGCGCTGATTCGCTGCCATCCGGCCGGGTTGGCTCTACTGCGCCTTGATCTGGTCCAGTTCCTCCCCGACAAACCGGAGCAGGCGGCCGATATATTCTGCCGAGAAGTCGAACGGAATCCCGGCGGCTTCGTAAATCCGGCCAATCGGGGCGGTGTAGCCCAGTTTCAGAGCGGCCTTGTAGCCATCGAGTCCTTTTTTGCGGTCTTCCCGGAAGTTCATCCAGATGCCGATGGCACCGAGCTGGGCAATGCCGTATTCGATGTAGTAAAACGGCACTTCGTACAGGTGCAGCTGCTTCTGCCAGCCGTATTCCTTAAAGCGTTCCAGTCCGCTCCAGTCCGTTACGGAGTCCGAAAACTCGCTGAAAATACGCACCCACGCTTCCCGCCGGTCGTCGACGGAATGGGCCGGGTTTTCGTAAATCCAGTGCTGGAATTTATCAATCGTGGCGACCCAGGGCAGCGTTTCAATAATCGATTCGAGGTGCTGGATTTTGGCCCGGCGCAGTTCGTCCGGGTTTTCGAAGAACACGTCCCAGTGGTCCATCGACAGCAGTTCCATCGACATCGACGCCAGTTCGGCCACCTCCATGGGCGGCGTCCGGAAGGATTTCAGGGGCAGATCACGGGTCAGGAACGAATGCACGGCATGGCCGCCTTCGTGCACCATCGTCACCAGGTCGCGCAGGCTGGAGGTGGCGTTCATGAAGATAAACGGCACCCCGATTTCTTCCAGCGGATAGTTGTAGCCGCCCGGCGCTTTGCCTTTGCGGGACTCCAGGTCCAGATGCCCCATCGCCTTCATGATCCGCAGGCAGTCGCCGAGGTAAGTGTCCAGCCGCGAGAAGCACTCGATGGTCTTGTTGAGCAACTCCTCCCCGGTGCCGAACGGCCGCAGCGGCTCGCCGCCGTACAGGTCCACCTTCAAATCCCAGGGACGAAGGACGTCGATGGGCGATTCGCCCTGCATCAGCTTCTGGCTGCGCTCCCCGGCCAGCTGGTTCAGCATCGGCACGACCGACTGGGCAACCGACTGGTGGAACCGGAAGCAGTCTTCGGGCGTATAATCGAACCGGCCCAGCTCGGCAAACATATAATCCCGGAAATTGACGAAACCGGCATTGACCGCTACCTGATGGCGCAGTTCGCGCAGGCGGTCGAACAGTTCGTCGAGTTCGTCCTTATCCTGAAAACGGCGCTGCTGGATTTTCATCCAGGCTTCCTCCCGTTCGGCCCGGTCGGGCGACTGCAGCCAGTTGCTGGCCTGCGGCAGGGTCACTTCCTCGCCGCCCAGTTCGACGGTCATGGCCCCGGCGATGGCCCCGTATTTCCGCTCCTCGCTCTGGAGTTCGGTCAGCAGGGGAATGTTTTCTTCCCGGAAAATCTCAATGCCTTTTTTCATGCCGCGAACGGCCACCGCAAAGCCTTCTTCCGTCAGTTCGCTCAGAAACGGGCTGGCCACCGCTTTTTTGTCGAGCGCATTGCCGTAGGCCAGCAGGTGCGGCTGAATTTCGGTGATGAAAAAATTGAGTTTGCCGACCAGTTCTTCATTGGACGTGTCGCAGGTCATCCGGATGTACCGCCAGGCAAAATCTTCGGACAGGTACGATTCGAGTTCGCTGCGGTCGCGGAACCAGTGGCGAAGGTCGTCGGTGCTGTCGACAGGCCGGTTCAGCAATTCGTCGTAAAGCGGCTGAATCCGGTCCCAGTTGGTTACTTCCAGTTCCTCGCCAATGAACATCCGGGCGGGGCGGGTGGGAATTTGCAGGTCGTTGGTCATTGTCACAGAGAGTCGGTTTTCTGTTTTCTGTTGTCTGTTGCTTCGCCAGCTGGCAGAACCCATCCAGCGAAGCAACGGAAAACAGAAAACAGAAAACGGTTATTCAATTTCGATAATCACATCCCGGGTCAGCGGGTGGGCCACGCAGGTGAGGATATACCCGGCGTTCAGTTCCGATTCGGACAGGCCGTCTTCTTCATCCAGCTTGACTTTGCCGGACACGCACCTGCCCAGGCAGGCGGTGCACATGCCCGCCTGGCAGGAATAAGGCAGGTCAATATCCAGTTCGAGGGCGGCCTCCAGGATGGTCTGGTGCGGCTCCACGGGAATTTTGTACTCACTGCCTTCGTATAGAATCGTTACATCCTGCGCTCCGGAGGCATTTTCGGTTTCGTTTTCCGTCACTTCGCCGTGCGCTTCGGGCGGGGCCGTAGCAAAGCTCTCCCGGTGAACGTTCTTCTCGGGAATGCCCAGCAGTCGGAGCGCGCCGCGGGCCTCTTCCATCATGCCTTCTGGACCGCAGAGGAAAAACGAAGCCCTGCTCAGCTCGTCGGCGGGCCGGTTTTCCAGCAGTTTGAGCAGCATCGACTGGTTCAGGCGGCCGTGCAGACCGTCCCAGCCGTCTTCGGGCTGGCTCAGGATATGGGTGACTTTCAGGCGACCGGCGTACTTCTGTTCCAGTTCGGCCAGTTGTTTCCGGAAAATAATGGAAGCGGCGTTGCGGTTGCCGTACAGCAGCCAGATGTCGCTTTGCGGTTCCAGGTGCAGGATGGATTTGGCAATCGAAATCAGCGGCGTGATGCCGCTGCCCGCTCCGATCAGGATGGTGCGGCGGCGGTTCTCGGCGGAAGCTCCGGCCGTAAACGTCCCCATGGGTTCGAGCGTTTCGAGCACATCGCCGGGTTTTATCGAAGTACACAGATACCCGGAAGCCAGTCCGCCCGGCAGTTGCTTGACCGTCACGGCGGGCGAAGCGTCCGTGTGCGGCGAGCTGGACATGGAATAGGAGCGGCGGATTTTCTGTCCGTTCAGCGTCAGAATAAAGGTCAGAAACTGCCCGGGCTGATACCGGACGGTTTCGCTTAATGGGTGCCAGAAGTGAATGGTTACGGCATCGGGCGTTTCCCGCACCACTTCTTTAACTTTCAGGTAATAACGAGTTGCCATAATAAATGGGGTAAACAGCGGCGGATAAGCAGCTCAGATCAGCACAATCGGGTTTTAAAGGATGCCTCGCCGGAGTCAGTAATAAAGGCGCGCGCAATATACAGCAGAACTCCGGACGTACTTCTAACAAATTGTACCCGCTTCGGGTTTGCCGGGGCGGCTCGGCAGGCTCCGGAATCGCCCGGCCCGGCGGTCGCCAGTTCGGTTTCGCCTCTCGCATAATTTTTGATAAACGACTCTGGTGCCCTTCATTCACCCCTATTCTTTGTCACCATGCCGACCGGTCTTAGCGACAAATAAGGCAATCTGGCGCGTCTTTGCTTCTTTTTGGTAAATCCCGGTTCTTCACCGCGCGCTGGCGGGACGCGTTACTTTCCTTCAGAAAACTAATCTGATCATCTGATGGAATGATTTTTGCCAACTATATAACTAGTGGTTACAGCGCTTGACAGCAGACTATTTCGCCGAAAAAATTGAACTGAATAAGAACGCCTTACGGCTTCGTTCGGTCTGCTGCTTTGTCCTGTACGCCATTGACAACCTGAAAAGTTTTCCTCAAACGTCCAATCTGTATGTAACACTTTTTTTTCGCCAAACAAATCCCTCATTAATCTTACCCTCTATGCGAACTTTGCTTAAAAATAGCCGGATCATCCACACCTGCATCTGGCTGTTATGTGCTCTGTTCACCCATCTGGCGTCAGGAACCGGGAGAAGCTCTCACCTGGCGGATGCTGTCCGGCCCCGTTCATTGACGACCGAGGACCGGCAGCGGTACATTGGAATTGTGGTATACAATTTTGAAGACCAGGCCGCGGTGGGAATTGAGCGCATAAACAACTCTTTCCAGCAGGGAGCCAACTTTGTTGAAATCTGTATTCATTGGGATAAAATCTACGCCTCCCGAAACAGCGCTCCCAACTGGAGCATCATCGACGCACACATCCAGCGGGCCCGCGAGCTGAATCTCAAAATCGGCATACGCATCCTGACCGCCCGGGAGTACGACAAGGTCTCCGACTTCTGGACGGACGGGGAAGTGATGCGGGCCGGCAACGGGCAGCCGATGCTGTATTCGCGGGGCACGCACTTCAGCTTTGCCCACCAGCCAACGCTGGACCTGGCCAAGGATTTTGTCCGGCAGTGCACGGAGCGCTATCAATACCTGCAGCAGGAAAACCGGCTGCTGTTTATGTCGGTCATCTCCTCGCCTATTCTGGAAGGCGAATATTCCTTTGCCCTTCAGGACCTGGCGACCGGGCAAAGCACCACCACGGTCTACGATTACAGCGAGCCGATGAAAGCCGGTTTCCGGCAATGGCTGCAGGGTCGCTTTACCCTCTCGGAACTGAACCGGCGCTGGAATACGGACTTCAGTTCCTGGGCGGCCGTACAGCCGGCGCCCGTTCCGTCGTGGTCTGCCTACGATACCTTCCGGAACCAGTGGGGCGAAGACTGGTACATTTTCCGGCACCTGATGCTCAAGCGCTATTTTGAGGAAACCACCCGCATCATCAAAAACATCAACAGTGCCATCCGGGTGATGAACCAGCACGGTTCGGTATGGGACCCGCTCAGTCCGTTACGCGGCACGCTGGCCTTCAGGGACCTCGCCCAGAATGCGGACGGCGTCAAGGTCAACGACGATACGGCCTACAATCACTATTTTTCGATGGACGTGCTCCGGAGCAACCTGCGGCCGGGGGCTCACGTCTCCAACGAGGTGGACGGCAGCGCCAATGTGCCCATCGAAGAACGCATGGAGCAGATCGAGGCCAGTTTTGCCCACGGCGCCAACATCATCGTGATGGCGAACTTCAACAGCCAGAGCCAGACCCAGCTTTTCAACCAGCTCATGGCCCAGGTCCGGCAGCGCAACCTGCTCAGTCAGCCGGTTCCGCAGATTCAGCCGACCGTTTCCATGACGTATAAATTGTCAACGATTCTGCGCTACGGCTCGTCGGATGCCTCGATTCAGGGCGAATGGAGCCGGCTGTACAATCAGGCCGGACGCCAGCCCGTCCAGATTGTGCTGGACGAAGACCTGCTGGCCAATCCGAACCAGACGCCAGTGGTGACCGTACCGATTCCGGACCAGACCGCCACGGTGGGCCAACCGTTCACGTACACCATTCCGGCTTCCACCTTCAACGACCCGGACGGCTACATCGCCCAGCTTTCCGTCACCGGCGGACTTCCTTTCAACGGGATTTCGGCCAACGGAAGCACCCTTTCCGGAACGCCTTCGGCCGCGGGCAGCACCCGCATCACGGTGCAGGCCATCGATAACCGGGGAGCCGCCGCCCAGACGCAGTTTACGCTGACCATCAATGCCGTCGCCGCCCCGCCACCGCCGCCCCCACCGCCGCCGGTCAACCAGCCGCCGGTGGTCAATCAGCCGATACCGTCCCTGACCGCCACGGCTGGTCAGGCGTTCAGTTACACGATTTCGGCCAATACGTTCTCCGACCCGGACGGAAGCGTTGCTTCCGTGTCCGTTTCGGGCCTGCCGACCGGAATCACCTACGCTGCGGCCTCCCGGGTGATTTCCGGTACGGCTACCTCGCCGGGCACCAGCACCCTGACCGTCAGCGCGACGGACAATCAGGGCGCGACCGTTTCGACGACCACTACGCTGACCGTCAGCCAGGCTCCCGCACCGGTTCCGCCGCCGCTGCCCGCGCCGCCGCTCCAGCTCATTGAGCCGATTTACACTTGTACGGACGGGCGGCTTCAGTTTCAGACCGTGGGCGGCGACGGCTCACTGATTGAGTACTCCGCCGTTGGCATTACCGCCTGGACTCCCAACCCCGTCCATTACCTGGACCCCTGGCTGCGCAACGGTACTACGTTTACCCTGCGCGCCCGGCAAAGCGGCCGGGAAGTGTCGATGTCGTGGACCTCAAGCTGTACCACGAACCAAGCCCCGGTCGTGACCAACTCTATTCCGGCTCAGGCCGCCCGGGTTGGGAGGCCGTACAGTTACACGCTGGCGGCCAATACGTTCACGGACCCTGACGGTACGATCGTCCTGATAGAAATGATTGGCCTGCCGCCCGGAATCTCGTTCAATCCGACAACCCGCGTCATGAGTGGTGTTCCCACGACTGCCGGACGGATAACGGTAACGGCCAGGGCCACCGACAACAAAGGAGCCGTTGTCACGACGACGTTCCCGTTTGTTGTCAATACGAACCAGCGGCCGATTGTAGCGTCGGTCATCCCGAGCCAGACGGCCACCGTCGGGCAGACGTACAGTTACCGGATTCCGGACGAGATTTTTTCGGACCCCGACGGTTCCATTGCTTCCGTGCAGGTCGGCGGCCTGCCCGATGGGCTTTCGTACAACGCCGCCTCGCGACAGATCAGCGGCACGCCGACGAGTCCAGGCAGCAGCACCATTACCGTTACGGCAACCGACAACGATGGCGAGACGGTGGTCACTACGTTTTTGTTCACGGTTAATCCCGGACGTCCGCCGGTCAGTTACCAGTCTCCCAACGGGCACCTCGACGAAGCCACCTGCACCCAGATTCGCGGCTGGGCCGCCGACCAGGGCCGCCTCAACGAGCCGATCAGCGTTGATATTTACATCGACGGACGACTGGTAGCCACGGTTCTGGCCAATCTGGCGCGGCCGGACGTAGGCAGGGCGCTCAACGACAATGGCCTGCATGGGTTCCTGCTCCCGACGCCACCGGCCTATCAAACGTCGGGCAATCATGTCGTGGTCGCCCGATACGCCGGGAGCGAGACGCAGTTGAACGACAGCCCGCGGCAGTACACCTGTACGGCGCCTCCTTCGCCCATTAACCAGCCGCCCGTGGTCAGTCAGCCGATTCCGCCGCAGATGGCTACGCTGGCACTGCCCTATTCCTTCACCATTCCGGGCGGAACGTTCTACGAGGGAGACGGGCGTATTGTCCTGATTGAAGCAACGGGGCTGCCCGCCGGACTGACCTACAACGCCACGACCCGGGTCATCTCCGGTACGCCCGTGGCCGCAGGCACCAGCACCGTGACGGTACAGGCGACCGACGACCGGGGCGCCAGCGTCGCAACCCGTTTTGACCTCACGGTACAGGAGCAGCAGAATTATGGACAGCCGGATGGTCATCTGGACATAGCCGAATGCGGATACATCCAGGGCTGGGCCGCCGACCGGTCGCGACCGAACGAGTCCATTCAGGTGGACGTGTACATCAACGGGCAGTTTGTCAGCAAGGTACTCGCCAACCAGTCGCGCCCGGATGTCGGGGCGGCGCTCGGCGACAACGGGCTGCACGGGTTTGTGTACCTCCTTCCGGCGGCTTACCGGAGCGCGGGTAATTACACGATAGAGGTCCGCTATGCGGGCAGCAGCCGGCATCTTCACGATTCGCCGAAACAATACACCTGTACCGGCGGCATCCTGATTCCAGACCAGACCATTTACAAAGGGCAGTTGTATTCCTATCGGCTGCCGGACGTGCTGTATACTTCCGTTAACGGACAAACGGCAACCCTCGACGTAACGGGTTTACCGGCAGGGCTGTCGTACAACGGCCTGGCCCGCACCATCAGCGGCACGCCGGAACTGATCGGCATCAGCCAGGTCCGAATTCGCCCGCCTCAGGAAGGTGCCATGACGCTGACCTTCCTCCTGCGGGTGGAGGAAAGTCCCGAGATTCAGCTGGCTCTGGTGCAGAACAATGCGTCGCTGACCCCTATTCAAACGCTGAAAAACGGTGACGACATCCGAATCGGGAGCCTGCCATCGGTTGTCAATTTCGTCTGCACCTCCCCGGCGACCCTGGGCAGCGTGGTGCTGGACCTCAGCGGCCCGCTCAACATCCGTCGCACGAGCAGCACGGCCCCGTTCACCCTCGCCGGCCCCGAAGGTCTGCAGCTGAAGACGGGGACTTATACGCTGAAAGTGGCGGCTTTCACGGGTGAGAACGGCACAGGCGTCCAAATGGCCGGCCAGACGATTACGTTCAGCATCAATAACCTGAGCGGCCGGCTAGCCAGCGTCCGGGACCGCCCCCGGCCCGAAACGACCTTCGACACGTGGAAAGCCTGGCCGATGCCGGTGCGGAATCTGCTGACGGTCAAACTGCCCCAGCAGGTAGCAACCGAAAGTCTCCGCTTCAGCCTCATTTCCGCTACCGGAAACGAACAGCCTGTGCCGACGCACCTGCTCCGCCAGGACGGCCAGCAGGTGCAGGTCGATCTGGGTCCATTCGCCCTGACGCCGGGCCTGTACTTCCTGCACGTCCGTCAGGCCGGGGCGGCCGGAGAAAGCCTCCGGTGGATTAAAATCGTCAAAGATTAAGACGTGGACGTGATACGAAAAACCCCGAAAGTCAGCGCTTTCGGGGTTTTTCGGTTTGAAAAGCTATTGATGATACAGGGCCAGCCCGGCAATCGGGTTTTCCAGAATCCGGGCGGGGGTCAGCCCTTTGTCGCTGACCACGCGCCGGAGAATGTCGCTGTAGTAGAAAGCCACCGAGCCGACAAAATGGACGGGAAGATTTTGGTGACCGGGAAACGTCCGGACGTATTTATCCACAAAGAGACCGAAGGCCTCGTACACCAGCTGATAAGCGAACGGGTGCGACCGGTTATCGAACAGAAATTTGGAGAAAGACGCAAAATAACGGTTGGGATAAGGCTGCTTGTAGGCATGGTCCAGCACCGTCAGCCGGTCGGGGCTGTTGTAGCGGCGGCTGAACTTTTCGGCCAGATCGGCTGGCAGTTCGCCGCGCAGGTAATGCACCATCAGCGTTTTGCCGAGGTAGCCGCCGCTGCCTTCGTCGCCGAGCCAGAAGCCCAGCGAAACGGCGGGCTGCGCAATGTCGTGGCCGTCGTAGAGGCAGGCGTGGGAGCCCGTTCCCAAGATGCAGGCAATGCCGGGTTCTTTGCCGCAGAGCGCCCGGGCCGCCCCGAGCAGGTCGCTGCCCACGCGTACCTTGTCCGCCTCGGGAAACACGGCTCGCAGCGCCCGCTCCACGGTGGCGATGGGTTCCGGACCCGAGCAGCCCGTGCCGTAGTAATGAATTTCGGTCACCGTCCCGCTGAGAGCGGGCAGCAGGTTCTGCCGCAGTTCCGCCGCGATGGCTTCGTCTGTCTGGTAATACGGACTGATTCCCACGGTCCGGGCCTGTCCGATCTGCCCGTCGGTGGTGATGGTGCGCCACTCCGTCTTGGTGGCCCCGCTATCTGCGATGAGTATCATGTTCTTTTTAGTTTGTTCATAGGGTTAAAGTTTATGGTTTATAGTTTAGGGTTGCTCCGCTACTTTGAGCACTGCGGAGCAACCCTAAACTATAAACCATAAACTTTAACCCCTAATTCGTCAGCCTTCCCACCACCGGGAAGCGGCTGAAAACCTGCCGGGTGTGGGGTGCATCCGCCAGTTCGTCGGTCAGGTCCTGCCCGGCCCAGTGTTCGTAATGTTTGCCGTGTCGCCAGAGGCGGCTTTGGGATACGTCGTAGATCAGCCCTTCAAAAGCGCACCAGATTTCTTCGCGGTCCTGCCCGTTGCGCAGGGCGAGCTGCGACTTTGTAAACCCTTTTAATAAATTCGGATTCATTTCAAATGGCCAAATCTTCGCTTGGGCCACCTGTTCTGACGGGCGGCGCACAAAATTGACCGGAAATTAAATCGTTTACCTAACTTGAGAAAAAATTCGGTAACTTTATCCGTCTGTTCGCTTATCGGATTATTCCGGATTTTACGTCTGATCCGTATTTAACAGAAGAATTTATCGCCAGAAATAACTCATGAAACGCACTGCTTTCGTTGGCCTGATGGCCGTACTGACGACCCTGCTGATGGTGACGGGTTGCAAAAAGGAATCCAAGCCTATCTCAGAAATTATTGCCAAAAACTGGACCGCCCAGAAGGTGGAAGAGGGAACATCGACGGTATACACCAAAGGAGGCCAGACGAACGTGCGGCCGGGCTACTCCCAGTTTCAGCTCAACCTGGCCAGCCCCCCGAGCGTCACCTACAAGGAATTTGACGGCAACACCTTCACCGGTCAGTATGAAGTGACGGACAGCAAGCTCACGCTGAAAAGCCTGACTCCGCAGCCGACCGGCACCAACGGCACGATCGAATTCACGATCAACAGTGCTTCCGAAAACGAACTGATCATCACCCGCACGACCGCCAGCCAGAAGACCGGCAACAGCGTTAACAAGTACACGCTGACCAACCCGTAAGCCGAACGGAAAAGCGGGGGCGGCAGCCAACTGACAAAGTTCCTGAGTAGTCAGGTGCGTTGCCGATCCGGCGGTGCACGGGCCGCTCCGGAACTTTGTCAGTTTTTCGGGGTATCGCCCCGGAACTAAACCCCGCGCCGCTGCCTTTTCAGAAAACCATGAACCAACGTACTGAACTAAATACGCTCGGCGAAATTGGCCTCATCGAGCGGCTGGCGACTCCTTTTCTGGCAACCGAACGGCCCGAGACCGTCCGCGGCATCGGCGACGACGCGGCCGTGATCGACACGGGCGGCCCCGATTACTGGCTGGTTTCGACGGATATGCTGCTGGAAGGCGTTCACTTCGACCTGTCGTACGCCCCGCTGAAGCACCTGGGTTACAAAGCCGTGTCGGTCAACGTTTCGGACATCGCGGCCATGAACGGCCTGCCGACGCAGATTACGGTAAGTGTGGGCCTGAGCAACCGCTTTCCGGTCGAGGCGCTGGAAGAACTGTATGCCGGCATCCGGCTTGCCTGCAACGACTACAAAATCGACCTGATTGGGGGCGATACCACTTCCTCCCGCGCGGGTCTGGTGATTTCCGTGACGGTGATGGGCCGGGTGGCGAAAGACCGCGTCACTTACCGCAATACGGCCAGACCCAACGATGTGCTCTGCGTGACAGGCGATCTGGGCGCGGCTTTTCTTGGACTTCAGCTGCTGGAGCGGGAAAAACAGGTGTTTCTGGCCAACCCGAATATGCAGCCCGAAATTCCGGAGGAAAAATCCTACCTGCTTGAGCGCCAGCTGCGTCCGGAAGCCCGGACGGATACGGTTTACGAACTGCAGGACCTCGGCATCGTGCCCACGGCCATGATCGACCTCTCGGACGGCCTCGCCGATGGCGTGCTGCACCTCTGCAACCAGTCGAAAACCGGCGCGGTGCTGTTTGATGAAAACCTGCCCATCGACGACGTTACCTACCTGACGGCCGGGGAACTGAACCTGAGCCCGATCACCTGCGCCCTCAACGGCGGAGAAGACTACGAACTCCTCTTTACGGTGCCGCCGCAGGAATACGAAAAACTAAAAAATCACGCCCGCATCACGGCCATCGGCTACCTTACCGACAACCCCGCCCGCGTCGTCCTGGCGACCAAAGCCGGTGAGCAGACGCCGATCAAAGCGCAGGGGTGGCAGCATTTCAGTTAAAAGTTAAAAAATAAGAATTAAAAATAAGGCTCCGCCGGATCAGATACCTGAATCAGCGGAGCCTTATTTTTAATTCTTATTTTTTAACTTTTAATTAAACAAACTGTGTTCCTTTTTCCTTCGCGTCGGAGACGAAGTCTTTTACTTTCTGTTCTTCGTCTTTGCGGCAGATCAGGAGGACGTTGTCGTATTCGGCGACGATATAGCCGTCCAGTCCATTGACGACCACGAGCCGCTCTTTCGGGGTTTTGATGATGCAGTTGGTCGTGTCGTAGAGCATGACCCGGCCGTCGATCACGTTTTCGTTCCGGTCTTTGCCCGACACTTCGTACAATGATTTCCAGGTTCCCAGGTCCGACCAGCCGAATTCGCTGAGCACGACGTAGACATTGTCCGCTTTTTCCATCACACCGTTGTCGATGGAGATGCTGCGGCAGTGGGTGTACGCCCGGTTGATGAACGGCTGTTCGGTTTCGGAATAGTAGAGTTCGTTCCCTTCTTCGAAGAGTTCGGCCATTTCGGGCAGGTGTTTTTCGAAGGCGCGGAGGATGGCCTGGGCATTCCAGACGAAGATACCGGCATTCCAGACAAACTCACCGCTGTCGAGAAACTGCTGCGCCAGCTCTAGGTGCGGCTTTTCGGTAAAAGTCTTCACCTTTTTAACCTCCCCTTCCGAGTCGGTCATGTACTGAATGTAGCCGTAACCCGTATCCGGACGGCTGGGCTGGATGCCGAGCGTCACGAGGATGTCCGCTTCGGCCGTGGCCGCCAGGGCGACCCGGATGCGTTCCCGGAAGGCGTCTTCTTTCAGGATGATATGGTCGGCCGGAGCCACTACGATATTGGCCTGCGGGTCCTTTGCGGCAATTTTATAACAGGCATAACCGATGCAGGGAGCGGTATTGCGGCGAACCGGCTCCAGCAGAATCTGCTCATCCGTCAGAAAAGGAAGCTGCTCCTTTACCAGATCCTTATATTCGGCGCTGGTTACGATATAAATATGGTCGGGAGTGCAAATACCGTCAAACCGTTCAGCGGTTTGCTGCAAAAGGGTTTTGCCGGTTCCCAGCACGTCATGAAACTGCTTGGGATTTGAAGTGCGGCTGAAGGGCCAGAACCGCGTTCCGACTCCACCTGCCATGATAACTACATACGTCTGCTTCATTCGTTGGTCAACCAGAGGCTACAATTCAAACTCGTTTTGCTTCCCAAAGCTACAAGCATCGTTCCAATTTGTCTCCTTTCTCGGAATTAATATTCGTCTATAGACGCAATGGTTACAAAGCTCGCTATACCTTAACCTATGACTCAAAAACCATTATTCTTTTTTATAGGAAAAGTTGTAAATATTGAACCTAATCGTCTATTTGTAACCAAATCTAACTATTACAAAATCTGTACGTAACCTATGGATAAGTATTTTACGCAGCGATTATGTGCGTTGTGTCTATTCCTGCTGGTCGGGCTGAGCGCCTTTGCGCAAACCCGGATTTCCGGCCGGATTACGGATGGCGAAACCAAGGAAGGTCTGGCCGGTGTGAGCATCGTGATCAAGGGTAAGCTGGCGGGTACCATCACTGATACGAAAGGCAACTTCTCGCTCACCACCACCACGCCGCCGCCTCTGGTCATTGTCATCTCCTCGGTTGGCTACCAAACACACGAAGAAAACGTCACGAGCGCCAACGCGACCGTCAACGTCACGCTGGCCGAACAGGCGCTGCTGGGGCAGGAGGTCGTGGTGTCGGCTTCGCGGGTGGAAGAAAATGTGCTGAAATCGCCCGTGACGGTTGAGAAAATGGACATTCGCGCGATTCAGAACTCGCCTTCTCCGGACTTCTTCGGCGCGCTGGCCAACTTCAAGGGCATCGACGTCGCCACGCAGGGCCTGCTTTTCCGGTCCATCAACATGCGCGGGTTTGGGGCGACCGGAAACCCGCGGACGGTGCAGCTCATCGACGGCATGGACAATTCGGCTCCCGGCCTCAACTTCCCGATCGACAACATCGTGGGCATTCCGGAGCAGGACGTGGAAAGTGTCGAAATTCTGCCCGGGGCGGCCTCGGCTCTGTACGGCCCCAACGCCATTCAGGGTCTGATTCTGATGAACAGCAAAAGCCCGTTCCTGTACCAGGGCGTAAGCGCCAACGTCAAGACGGGCATTATGCACGCCGATAATCGGACAACGCCCACGACGGGCTTCTACGACGCGTCCATCCGCTTTGCCAAAGCGTTCAACAACAAGTTCGCGTTCAAGCTCAATGCCTCCTACATCGCCGCGCAGGACTGGCAGGCCACGGATTACACGAACCTGAACTCCTCGGACCGCACCAACAACCCCGACGCTCCGAACCGGGGTCCCGGCATTCCGGTTAATTACGACGGCATGAACGTCTACGGCGACGAAGCGCAGGCCAACATGCGGACTGTAGCGCAGGGGCTGATTGCGAATACCAGCCTGCCGCAGGCACAGCGCAACGCCATCCAGACGGCGCTGAACGCGGGCCTGATTCCGAACGTGAACGTCAGCCGCACGGGCTGGCGCGAACGCGATCTGGTGGACTATAACACCAAAAGCCTGAAACTGAACGCCGCCCTGCACTACCGCCTGACGGAGAAGATCGAAGCCATCGGCCAGATCAACTATGGCTTTGGCACGACGGTTTACACCGCCAACGGGCGCTACTCGCTGCGCAACTTCAACCTGACCCAGGCGAAACTCGAACTCCGCGGCGACAACTTCATGGTTCGGGGGTACACCACGCAGGAACGTTCGGGCGATTCGTACACCGCGGGTCTGACGGCCGTGACGATGAACGAAGCCTGGAAAGCAAGCCCGACCTGGTTTGGGCAGTACGTGAGTGCCTATCTGCAGGCTCGGCCGACCGTTCAGTCCGATGAAGCCGCCCACCTCGCGGCCCGCGGCGTAGCGGACCAGGGACGGCCGCTGCCCGACACCGATGCCTACAACACCTTGTACGAAAACGCCCGCTCGACGCCCATTGTCCGCGGCGGTGGTGCCTTCCTCGACAAGTCTAACCTGTACCATGCCGAGGGGCTTTACAACTTCAAAAACGAGATCAAATTTGCGGATGTCCTGATCGGGGCCAATGTGCGTCAGTACCAGCTCGGCTCGGAAGGAACGCTTTTCGCCGATCAGGTGGAAGGCCGTAACGGTCAGATTGGGATTACGGAATACGGCGGTTTTCTCCAGGTGAGCAAGACGTTCTTCGGCGAACACCTGAAGCTGACCGGCTCGACGCGTTACGATAAGAACCAGAACTTCAAAGGCCAGTTTACGCCCCGCGTTTCGGCCGTAGCCACCTTCGGAGAAAACAACTTCCGGGTCTCGTACCAGACCGGTTTCCGGATTCCGACCACGCAGAACCAGTACATTGACCTCCAAACGCCCCAGGCCCGGCTCGTCGGCGGTCTGCCGGAGTTCTGGGAACGGTATAACCTCGCCAACTCGTACTCGCGTACGGACGTGACTGCCGTGGGTGCCGCCATCACGGCGCAGGCCACCAATCCGGCCTTTCAGCAGCAGCAGCAACAGGCTCTGACTGCCATCGTCCAACCGCAGGTTATCGCCGCCATTCAGCAGCAGGTACTCGCCCAGGTAACCACTCAGGTTAACGCTGCTGTTGCTGCCGGACAGATTCCGGCCTCCGCCGCCCCGTCCGTCATTCAGCAGCAGGTGGCCGCACAAATGGCCTCCGCACAGGTACAGGGCCTTATTCAGCAAAACGTAACGGCCCAGGTAACGGCGAACCTGCCGGGTTTCGTTCAACTCCAGGCGATCAACGGAAATATCGGCAACCTTCGCCCCTATCAGCGTAAGGAATTCCGCCCCGAACGAGTCCAGAGTTATGAAATTGGGTATCGGGGCGTGATCAACAAGCGGCTGTTCGTTGACGCTTATTACTACTACAGCGTCTACCGGGATTTCATTGGCTCCGTTGTGCTGATCCAACCTACCGGGCCAGCCATTCCGAATGTTGGTCTGCCTGAAGCTTCAGGAGTTTTGAGCGGTAACACCCGCCGGGTTTTCTCCATGCCCGTCAACAGCAGCGAGCGGATTACCGCTTCCGGCTGGGCGATTGGCCTGAACTACGCGCTGAACAAAGGTTATTCGGTTTCGGGAAATCTTGCCAACAACCAGCTCAACGACTTTACCCCGACTGCCGAGTTGCAGACGGCCGGCTTCAACACGCCGAAGTACCGCTGGAATGTGGCGTTTAACAAACGGCCGACGAACAACTCCAGCTTTGGCTTTGCCGTAGCGTTCCGCCATCAAGATGAGTTTGTGTGGGAAGGCTTCGGCCAGCCGACGGAAGTGGGCGTGCCGCTGTATGGCAACACCATCGTCCCGGCGGTCAACAACCTCGACGCGCAGGTGAACTACAAGCTGACGAAGTTCAAGTCCATCGTCAAGCTCGGCGCGACGAACCTGTTCGGCAAGCCCTACATTCAGGCTTTCGGCAACCCGTCCATCGGCTCCACCTATTACGTGAGCCTGACGTTTGACGAATTGTTGAATTAAGTCAATAAGTCGTAAGTCGGTAAGTCGTAAGCGCTCCGCTAAATCAGGATTGAGGCGGAGCACTTACGACTTACCGACTTACGACTTTTAAAGTTTTTCCCCAAACGCCAGGTCTCCGGCATCGCCCAGGCCGGGCACAATGTAGAAGTGTTCGTCCAGCCGGTCGTCGATGGCTCCCAGCCAGAGGTGGCACTGCGGCATTTGCTCCCGGACGTACCGGATGCCTTCGGGTGAGGCAATAACCGCCGCGATATGCGTCTGGGCCGGAATGCCGTACCGCAGCAGCGCGTGGTACACCTTCTCCAGCGACCGCCCCGTCGCCAGCATCGGGTCCATCAGAATGACCGTCTTCCCGCTCAGGTCCGGACTCGCCATATAATCCATCGCAATTTCAAATTCATCGTCGTTGGCGTGATACCCCCGGTAGGCGCCGATGAACGCATTTTCGGCTTTATCGAAGTAATTCAGAAAGCCCTGATGAAAGGGCAGGCTCGCCCGGAGGATGGTGGCCAGTACGGGCTGCTGCAACAGAAGCTGGGTCGTGGACGTTCCGAGCGGTGTTTGTACGCGGACCACCTGATGCGGCAAGATTTTTGATATCTCATAAGCCATGAGTTCCCCCAGCCGTTCCAGATTGCGCCGAAAACGAAGCCGGTCTTTCTGAAGCGATACATCCCGGAGTTCGGCAATAAACTGATTGGCAAGTGAAGGCTGGTCGGTAAAAACGAACATGAAGTCGGTTGGCAGCACCGGGCCGCGTTTTGGAGGAAATTGCAATTTTTGCCGGTAATTTAACCGCAGTGAAAGATATTCCAAACGGAATATGTAATTTTCGGTTACTATTTACTTAGCTAAAGCTCTGTAAATTAGTCCACAACATGAATGTATGAGAAACTTCTCTACTGTATTAACACTCGTAACTTGTGCACTATCAGGGCTGGTAAAGGCGCAGAGCCCTACCGTTCCCCTGAATCCGGATTCGTACCGGCTGATTGATCGGTATGAAATCAAACTGGGCCGCTGGGCCGACGGTTTTCACAGTTCGTTCAAGCCGTACAACCGTCACCAGATTATCCAATTGACAGACAGCCTGATGGGTGATTCGCTCGTTCGGCTTTCCACTGCCGACCGCTTCAACCTCCAGTACCTGCGCGACGACAGCTGGGAATGGCTTTCGGCCAGCGCCCGCGATTCGGCCTCGCCCGCTTTCTTCCAGCTGAACCGGCTGGGTCTGGATTACTCCCCAACCGGCGACAGCCGCCGCCCGCTGGCCAAAGTCCTTTACCGCAAAAAAAGCGATTTATACTATTTCGAGAACGAGGACGTGGACATTCACGTGAGTCCGGCCGTTTCGTTTGGCTACGGCTTCGAGACGCTCAACAACCGCTCGGAGTTTCAGCCGTCTTCCGTCCGCCAGAATCCGTTTCTGAACTCACGGGGTATCGAAATCCGGGGAAGCATCCGCAAACGGCTGGGCTTTTACACTTTCCTCTCGGACAATCAGGCCATTTTTCCCAGTTATTACAACGAATACCGCAACACCTACGGGCTGGGCTCGGGCATTACGCTCGCTCCCGGCGAAGGGCTGGCGAAGGAGTACAGTTCCGGCGGACTTCTGGGAGCCGATTACATCGCCGCCCGCGGCTACATCACCTTCAACGCCCTGAAGGTCATCAACATTCAGTTTGGGCACGACAAGAATTTCATCGGCAACGGCATCCGGTCGCTTTTTCTGTCGGACAACAGCGCCCCGCACCTGTTCCTGAAGTTCACGACGCGCCTGGGCCGTTTCCAGTACACCAACCTGTACACCGAACTACAGAATACGCAGGTGCCTGTCAACCCGACCGAGCCGTTTATCAAGAAATACGCGGCCATGCACCACCTCAGCATCAACCTGGGTCGGCATGTGAACGTGGGCGTGTTCGAGGCGGTTGTGCACAGCCGCGACCATCTGGAACTGAACTACCTGAATCCGATCATTCTTTACCGCTTCCTCGAATCGTACCAGAACAGCGCCGACAACGCCCTGATGGGAATCGATTACAAGGTCAATTTTCTGCGGCATTTTCTGGTCTACGGCCAGTTCATGCTGGACGAATTTCTGATTAAGGACATCCGCGCGGGCGAAGGTTCCTGGACCAATAAGTTTGCCCTTCAGGCCGGGCTGAAATACATCGATGCGTTCGGCATTCCGAATCTGGATGTGCAGGGCGAGTTCAACATGGCCCGGCCCTACACCTACGCCCACCGCTCGGGGCAGACCAATTATGTCCATTACAACCAGCCGCTTGCTCACCCGCTGGGCGCTAATTTTGTGGAAGGACTGGGCATCATCAACTACCAGCCCTACAGTCGCTGGACCGTAACGGGGATTTTTGGCGTGATGCGGTACGGGGCCGACCCGCCGAGCCGCAACTACGGCGGCAACCTGCTGCTGAGCTACGATACCCGCTTTCGCGACAAGGGCAACTACATCACGCAGGGCCGCGAAACAATTATTTCCTACGGAGACCTGCGGCTTACGTTCATGCCGAAGCACAACATTTTCATCGACTTCCGCCAGAACTTCCGCGTGAGCGACAGCCAGTTAAGTCGCCTCCGGTACAGTTCCGCCCTCACCTCAATCGCCCTCCGCTGGAACATGCCGTATAAAAGCATGATTCTTTAGTGTACGGGGTTTTGTGTTTCTTTGTAAAAAAGTGGTAAGTGTAAGTCGTAAGTCGTAAGCGGTCCGCCGCTGCGGTACTTTGCCTCAACTCAATACTGGCGGAGCCACTTACGACTTACGACTAATTGACCGCAGCGGCGGACCGCTTACGACTTTGTTGACTTACTTATGCTCCATTCCATCATTCGCCAGGAATTGACCGAAGCGCGGTCGGTGCTGGACGCTTTTCTTTCCGACGAAAAAAATCTTGCAGACATCGAGGCGGCGGCCCAACTGATGGCCGAAGCCCTGCAAAACGGCAATAAAATCATTTCCTGCGGCAACGGCGGTTCCCACTGCGACGCCATGCACTTTGCCGAAGAATTGTCCGGCCGCTACCGGGGCGAACGCCGCTCGCTGGCGGCCATCGCCATTTCCGACACGAGCCACATCACCTGCGTCGGCAACGACTACGGCTTTGACTTCATCTTTTCCCGCTTTATCGAAGGGCTGGGCAATGCCGGGGATGTGCTGCTCGGCATCAGTACCAGCGGAAATTCGGTCAATGTCATCCGCGCCGTGGAAGCCGCCCGCGAACAAGGGATGAAAGTCGTGCTGCTGACGGGCAAAGACGGCGGCAAGCTCGCCGGAACCGCCGACGTAGAGGTGCGCGTGCCGCATTTCGGCTACGCCGACCGCGTGCAGGAGGTTCACATCAAGGTGATTCACCTGTTCATTCTGCTGATTGAGAAGCTGGTAATTGGGATATAAGTCCGGGCGGTGTTGCCGTGGCATCGGGCTGCGGCAACACCGCGTAGTTGACCACCGCCGAAGCCAGCCGGTCCTTCAGGCGCCTGCGCAGACGTTCGGGAGCCAGTACGGTCATTCCCTCGCCATAGCCGAGTATCTCTTTCTCCAGTTCCATATTCAACTGCACAAAGAGCCCAATCACCATACCTTCCGCCCGGCGTTCGAGCACCTTTTGGGATGCATGCAGCGGCTTCGTCTCGACGTAGGGTGCATTTTCCGGATTGACCAGAATCCGGACGTGCATGGGCCGGGATGTCATCCCGACCGTTACCCCGATGACATCCCGGTAAAACGTTTCGGGATTGTAGTTTTCGTTGGGGCGGTACTCGGCGTCGGTGGGCTGCACGTCCAGCATCCGGTCGAGTGCCAGGTGCAGCACAGTAGGGCCTTTCTCTGAAATACCCACCGCAAACCAGCGGTTCCGGAACTCTTTCAGCCACCAGATATGAAAGACAATTTGCTGCGGAGCCCGCGCCCGGAAGGACTGGTACGTCAGAAGCAGGGCTTTCCGATGAATGACGGCCTGATACAGCACGTCAAGGTAATTTAGTCCGCGCAGGTTTTCATTTTTCTCAAAATCAATGACCGCAGGCTGGGCGTGGGCGGCGGCGTAGACATGGTCTTCCAGCTTCTGTACTACTTCCGTCAACTGATTGAAGTGCGAAAAACCCTTGAATTGCTTCAAAACGGCTACCGCCTCGCTCATGCGGCTTAAGTCCTGGGCCGAAAGCGGGATCTGCGTGATGCTGTACGTGGGGTCTTCGTACTGGTAATATTTCCTGTCAACCACGATGATGGGCGCATTGTAACCCAGTTTGTCGCTCCGCATCATCTGCAAATCGGCCTGAATGGTGCGCCGACTGATTCCTTTGTCAATTCCCTCAAATTCATACAGAACGTCCGATACCTTGTCCATCAGGTCTTCGAGCGTCCAGCGGCGGTAGCGGTTGCGCAGGCATTCATCCAATGCTTTGTAGCGAATCAGGGCAAGGCGGTTAGCGGGCATATCGTAAAGCGGAATGCTATTCCGCGTGAAAAATAAAATATTTTTTACCTGCGCAAAAAGGCTGCGCAGAAGGCCACAACCTTTGTCATGTCAAGTTTGAGACCACAACCGACAAAGGCTATGAAGTTTAATCTTTTTACCAGCAAAAAATCCGAAACAGTGAACTACGAAGGTGCCAAAGCCTATGTGCTGACGCCGGAACTGGAACTATACTCGGCCGTGGCGACCACGATGCTTGCCGATTCGTTCTACGAGAAAGCCGACGACCGCCTGAACCGCATTCGGACGCTGGTCGGAAAGGTAAGCCCGGCCTTTGTGGCTAAACTGGCCGTCTACGTTCGTGAGCAGTTATACCTCCGCTCGGCTCCGGTCGTATTAACCGGCGAACTGGCGAAGCGCCATAACGGCGATAGCCTCGTGAGCCGCACGGTGGCCCGCGTGGTGCAGCGCCCGGACGAAATCACCGAACTGCTGGCTTACTACCAACTGACCAACGAACGCAAAGGCGCCAAAAAGCTGGGTGGACTGTCGAAGCAGGTACAAAAAGGACTGGGAGCCGCGTTCAACAGGTTCGACGAGTACCAGTTTGCCAAATACAACCGCGACGCGCAGGTGAAGCTCCGCGACGCGCTGTTTCTGGTACACCCGAAGGCGAAGGACGAAGCGCAGCAGGCCATCTATAACAAAATTGTCACCGACACGCTGGAAACACCCTACACCTGGGAAACCGAATTAAGCGCCCTTGGACAGCAGACATTCGCCAGCGAAAAGGAAAAGCAGGCGGCGTTCCGGGCAAAATGGGAAGACCTCGTGGCGAGCCGCCGACTGGGCTACATGGCAACGCTGCGCAACCTGCGGAACATGCTCGAAGCGGGCGTAGGTCCGGCGACAATGCAGCGTGTTTGTGATTTCCTGAGCGATGCGGAGGCCGTCCGCCGTTCGAAGCAGTTGCCGTTCCGCTTTCTGGCCGCCTATCGCGAAATCCGTGATATAAAATCTGGCTATGTAGCCATGATTCAGGATGCGTTGGAAGACGCCCTGCGGTACAGCGTGGCAAACCTGCGCGGTTTCTCGGCCGATACGCGGGTCGTCATTGCCTGCGACGTGTCGGGGTCGATGCAGCAGCCGGTTTCGGCCAAAAGCAAGGTCTTGCTGTACGACATTGGCCTATTGCTGGGAATGCTGTTACAGGCCAAATGCAGGAATGTGGTGTGCGGCATGTTCGGCGACCGCTGGAAAACCGTACAGCTACCGGGCCGGAATGTTCTGGCCAACGTGCAGGAATTCTACCGCCGGGAGGGCGAGGTTGGCTACTCGACCAACGGCTATCTGGTAATTGACGACCTGATTCGCCGGAAGTACGTGGCCGATAAGATCATGCTGTTTACGGACACCCAGTTATGGGATAGTTATACGAACAACGCCTTCCAGGCGAACACGCTCAGGGCCAAATGGGCGGCGTATAAGCAGTTAGCGCCGAGTGCCCGCCTCTACCTGTTCGATCTGGCGGGATACGGTCAAGCGCCGCTCCGGGTGGAAGCGAATGACGTCTACCTGCTGGCGGGCTGGTCCGACAAAGTATTCGATGTGTTGCAGGCGCTGGAGGATGGCGAGATCTCGCTGGCGAAAATTGAAGCGATTACCCTGTAACGCGGAGTGATACTCCGCGACGCATGAAGGAGTGCCATTCCGCAAAGTATAAACAGGATGTCGTAGGGACGGAATACTTCGCAGCTCTTAGGGGAGGAATAGCGCAGTTTTGCCAAAAACAAGGCTATCCGGTTCGAATCCGGCATTGCGGTGCCCCGCTCCGTCCCGCCTGTTACTCCTGTTGCCAAAAGCAGGTGCCGTAGAAGAGCAATACTTCGCTGGATGAAGGCCGAAAGGCCTGGGTTCGAATCCCAACTGCTCTTTGCCCGTTGCCCTGTTAATCTTATTGACAAGTGCCGTAGCGCAGCGTTCCTTCGGTAGAGCACCCTTGTTAGGATGGTGCGGGTTCAAATCCCGTCGACGGGTCTCCTGTCGTAGCTCAAGCATTTCACGCTGTGCGCCTGTTGCCTTGTCGAAACATTAGTGAGTGCCGTAGAAAAGAGGTTCATCGACCAATTTTGACTTGACTCCGACTCTTTTCAACTATTGCCTCACTGCCTTACTGGTAAGTGCCGTAGAGATGGGTTACTTCGACTTGGATCCGGGCGGTCGCAGGTTCGACTCCTGCCGTTCCCTCGGGGGCGTAGCTCAGTGGTAGAGCACCAACCCTACTCGCCTGTCGCCTTACCATTTTATTGCTGTTGAAGAATTTAGCTGGGCGGTTCACCAAAGCTTTATGCATAGCCTGGGCCGTTGCCCGCCTGTTGCACATTTTTATATGCAAATAAACTTTTCCGGCTTATGTTTGTCTTAAGAACACAAACCCATGCATTGAAGTATGAAAAAAGCCGGAATCATCCTAGCGTCGGTTCTGGGCGTGTTGCTGCTGGCAGCATGGATTATCCCGACGTTTTATAAAGATAAAATTCTTGCCCGCGTCCAGCGGGAAATCAATAACCGGGTAGCTGCCGATGTGCAGTTTTCGCCCGAAAACGTGAATATCTCGCTGTTGCGTCACTTTCCGAATCTGAGCATTCAGACCGGAAGCCTGAGCATTGCGGGCAAAGCGCCGTTTGTGGGCGACACGCTCCTGAGCGCGGCCGACCTCGACGTTTCGCTGAACCTGATGAGCGTGCTGGGTGGCGATAAACTGGAAGTGAAAGGCGTCCACCTCGACCGCCCGCGCATCCTCATCAAACGCCTCCGCAACGGACAGGCCAATTATGACATTTACAAGCCCGTTGAAAGCACCGAGCCACAAGCCGACACAACCAAAGCGGCCGTCACGGTCAATGTGGAGGAGTGGTCGATCGAAAACGGCTTTGTCCGGTACGAAGATTTGTCGCTGCCGATGAAAGTTCGGCTGGAAAACGTTCAGCATACGGGCAGCGGAAGCCTCTCGGCCGATATTTCCGACCTCGCCCTGAAAACCCGCGCCGACCGGATGACCGTGACCTACGCCAACACGGAGTACCTGACGGACAAAAAGCTGGACGCCGACATGCGGCTGCACCTCGATCTGCCGCAGGCCATCTATACGTTTACGGATAACCGGATAACGCTCAACGACCTGCCGCTGCAACTGGCCGGCACCGTCGCCATGCCGGATACGAACATCCGCCTCGATCTGACGTACAAAGCCGACGACAACAGCTTCAAAAACCTGCTGTCGCTCGTGCCGGGCATTTATTCCGAACAATTCAAAGACATTGACGCCGACGGCACGGTTCGTTTCGACGGAAATGTGAAAGGCATTTACAACGCCCGGCAGTTCCCGGCGTTCGTGCTGAACATGCTGGTACAGAACGGGCGGTTCAAATACCCGGACCTGCCCTCGTCCGTGGAGAACATTGCGCTGGACGTCACTGTCAGCAACGCCACCGACCGGCTGGACAATACCGTTATCAACCTCAAAAAACTGGCGGCCAATCTGGGCAACAACCCCGTGCGCGGCCGGGCGCTTGTGCAGGGCCTGACCCGCTCGACGGTAGACGCCGACATTACGGCCAAACTGAATCTGGGCGAACTGACGCAGTTGTTCCCCATCGACAGCCTGACGCTGCGCGGCCTGTACGACCTGAACCTGAAAGCAAAAGGATTGTACGACAAAACAGCCGGACGCTTCCCGGTTGTCAATGCGGCGATGAAACTGCAGAACGGGTACGTGAAATCGCTGAAGTTTCCCGAGCCGCTGGAGAACGTCAATGCCGTGGCGACCGTCACCAACCGGACGGGGCGGATTCCGGACACGCGCATCGATATCGGCGACCTGCGGCTCCGGCTGGCGGGCGAGCCGTTTGAAGTGCGCGGCTGGGTCCAGAACCTGAACGATTACACCTACGATCTGGCCGCCAAGGGCAAACTCGACCTCACCAAAGTCACCCGGATTTTCCCGATCGAAGGCACCCGGCTGGCGGGCCTCATCGACGCCGACATCCGGACGTCCGGCAAGGTATCCGACGCCAAGGCGGGCCGCTACGACCGGCTGCCTGCCTCGGGAACGCTGGCCGTGACCAATCTCGTCTACAAAGGCGACGCGCTGCCGCAGGGCCTGACACTCAACAGCGCCCGGTTTGACCTCAAACCCGGTCAGTTGGCCGTGCCGCAGATGCGGGGCCTGCTCGGAAGCAGCGCGTTTACCGCGACGGGTTCGCTGAGCAACTACATTCCGTTTTTGCTGGAAGAAAACGAGCCGCTGCGGGGAAATCTGACGGTAAAGGCCGACAAGTTTAACCTGAACGAATGGATGACCGACAGCCCAACGTCCAGCACGGCGACCGCTTCCCGCTCCATCATCGAAGTTCCGGCGAATATTGATTTTACGCTGAAGGCCGACGTAGACCACGCGCAGTACGAAGCCATGCATCTGGACGACCTGAGCGGAACGGTGCTGGTAGCCAACAAAGCGGTCCGGATGCAGAACGTGACGTTCAACTCGCTGGGCGGCAAGTTTGTCACCAACGGGCTGTACTCGACAACCGACATTACCAAACCCGGCTTTGCTTTTGATCTGAGCATTCAGAATGCTAAGTTGCAGGAAGCGTTCGAACACCTGACCGTGGTGAAGGCGCTGATGCCGCTGGCCCAGTACATGTTCGGCGACTTTACGAGCAAGTTCCAACTCAACGGCCTGCTCGGTCAGGACATGATGCCGCAGCTAAGTTCGCTGACTGGCGAGGGAATCGTGAAAGTTCTGGAAGCGCAGTTGCGAAACAATCCCATTGTGGACCGCATCATCGAACGGACGAAGCTGAACGAGCTGAAGGATTCGCGGTTCAAAGACCTCTTGCTGGAAGCCGAAATCGACGACGGCCACGTGGGCTTCAAGCCCTTCGACATCAAGGTCAAGGATTACGTCATCAACGTGTCGGGCAGCAACGGGCTGGACGGCTCGCTGAACTACATCCTGAAACTGGACGTCCCGACGGGCCGCGCGGGAACTGCCTTCAGCAACGCCTTTGCTTCGCTGACCAAACAGGCGTTGCCCGCCGCCGTAGACCGGGCCAAAATCGACCTTGCGCTCGGTGGCACGTTCAAAACCCCGCAGGTGCGTTTTCTGGCCAGCTCCACGGCCAACCAGCTGGCGCAGCAGGTAGCCAAACCGCTCATTGATGAGGCAAAACAGCGTGTGCAGGGGGAGGTCCGCTCCCGGGTCGACAGTCTGCAGGCGCGTGGGGAACAAAAACGGGCGGAGGCCGAAGCCCGCGCCCGTGTTGCCGCCGACAGTGTGAAAGCGGAGCTGGCTCGCCGCCGACTCGAAGCCGAACAGAAGGCCAAAGCTCAACTTCGACAGGAAGGTGCGAAGTTTTTAGATAGATTAAGAAAACCGGTTCGAAAAGATACAACTTAGTTGTCAGGGCAACAAATCTGTTGCCCTTATTTTTTGCCGACCACCATAGCCCGTCCGGGAATCGTCAGGTACGTTTTGACCTTGAACGGTTTCAGGCCCGCTTCGGCAAACCAGCTCTGCATTTCGGCCACGGTCCAGTTGCCCGCCGTGCTGGTCAGCCCATAAAACAAATCCGTCGAAGAGCCCACGAGTTCGGGCTTGCTCCCCGGCTCCGGGCGGATGAATTCGTTGATAATGAAAACGCCGCCGGGCTTCAGCGCCTGCGCAGCCTTTCGGGCCACCAGGCGATTTTCGGCGTCCGTGAAGTGGTGGGCGAGGCTGGACATCAGAATAATATCGTACTGCCCGGTGCCGTAATCGTCCGTCAGCGCGTTGCCGGGCTGGTGCCGAACGCGCCCGTCCATGCCCGACTGGGCCAGAAAAGGCGCCGCTTTCTCGACGGCGGGCGGCAGGTCCAGAATCACCGATTCCAGCGCGGGCAGGCGGCGGCAAAGGGCCACCGAATGCTGACCGTGCGCCCCGCCGATGTCGAGCATGCGGGTAGCCGTCTTCGGCACGGGCGCTTTCCGGCCAAACTCCTTCGCTTCGGTATTGGTAGCGGCCGTCATGGCGTGCTGGTAGTATCCCCACTGCTCGGGCGTCAGGTGGTCGTGGTAGTGAATGCCCTGCCCCGTTTTCAGGTAGTCGCCCAGTTGGTCCAGCCAGGGCCAGACCACGCGGTTGTTGAACAGCATCATGCCGTAAACGGAGGCCGGGTCGGTGGCCGTGACCCATTTGCGGGCTTCGGCGGTGAGCGTGTAGCGGTCATTGCGGAACGACACATAACCGAGTGCCGTCAGCAGCCCCAGCAGTTCGCGGGTGGCTTTGGGATGCAGCCCGCAGGTCCGGGCCACGTCTTCGGCCGTTTGGGCGTCGGTCTTCACCGCTTCAAAAATACCTTTGTCGGCCGCCTCCAGCACCGCCTTGGCGATAACCGGAAAAATCTGCACGTGCAGCAGCGGCCAGGGAACCATGTTTACTTTCAAAGCAAGCCATTCCAGCGGGTTGTCGGGGGAGATTTTTAACTGCATTCAGAAAAAGAGTGTCGTTTAACGTTAAAAGCCTAAGGTTCAACGCGGTGCGCCGCAGCGGTTGCTTCGCTTTGCAATCCGTTTTGATAAATCGGAGCCATCGCTGCGGCGCACCGCTTTCAACGTTAAACCTTTAACGTTAAACGACATTTCTCCCCTTTTATCCCGCAAATTCTTCCAATCCACCCCTATGAACCTATTTTGGCGGGAGAGGGTTGAACTATGAGTTTACAAAATGTCACTCAAATGACCGCTTTAGAGACCGTAAAAAACTACTACGACGCGTTTAACCGGCAGGACTGGAACGGCATGCTGGCTCTTATCCATCCGAACATCCGTCACGAACCGAACCAGGGCGAACCGCGTCTGGGCCTCGAAAAATTTACCGAGTTCCTGCGCCACATGGACGAAAGCTACGCCGAAACGCTGACCGATATCGTGCTGTTTTCGGAGCCTACGGACAAGCGCGTCGCGGCCGAGTTCGTTGTCAACGGGACGTATAAAAAAGCGGAAGCGGGTTTGCCCGCCGCCCACGGCCAGCGTTATGTCCTCCCCGCCGCCGCTTTTCTGGAAGTCACCGACGGCAAAATCAGCCGGGTGACGACGTATTACAACCTGGAATTGTGGATTAAACTGGTGTCGGAGGGAGTTTAGAAGTGAAAGGTTTTAATGGTTTAGGGTTTATAGTTGCTCTGCCTCTTTATTCTCATTGAGGCGGAGCAACTATAAATCCTAAACCCTAACCTCTAAACCCTTCCCCTATTTCACCCCATGCTAACCTCCCTCCGCTTTGTGACGAAACGCGGCCCTGAGCTGGCTGAGGTTTTCGACGATCTGGCCGAGCTGCGGATTGCCGTTTTCCGGGACTTTCCGTACCTCTACGAAGGGTCGGTGGACTACGAGAAAACGTACCTGCAAACCTACGTCCGCTCCGGGCGGTCGCTGCTGTTTGCGGTTTACGACGGGCCGAAGATGGTGGGCGCAACCACCTGCCTGCCCCTGCGGGACGAGATGCCGGAATTGCAGGCCCCATTTTTGCAGCAGGGCTACGATGTTGATTCGCTTTTTTATTTTGGCGAAAGCCTGCTGCTGCCCGCTTACCGGGGCCTCGGACTGGGCCACCGCTTCTTCGACGAACGGGAAGCCCACGCCCGGCAGTTCGGCACGTACCGGATGACCTGCTTCTGCGCGGTGGAACGGTCGGAAACCCATCCCGACCGCCCCGCCGACTACCGGCCCAATGACGCTTTCTGGCTGAAACGGGGCTACCGAAAAGAACCGTCGCTGCAAACCACGCTCGACTGGCCCGACATTGGAGAATCGGAGTCGACGCCAAAGCAGATGACCTTCTGGCTCAGAGAACTTTGAGTCTGCATCGCAGCGTTGCGCGGACCGGTGAAAAGCCTCCCGCTCACTTCGGCGGTAACTGACAGGATTGACTAATGGGAGCAACAACGCTCATTAACTCACAGAACGCAATGAACGTAACCATCGCCGCGGCGCAGTATCCCATTACCGAGCACCGCACCTTCGCCGACTGGCGCGCTCACATCACCGACTGGGTGGCCGACGCCGCCCGGCAGAAAGCCCAACTCGTGCTTTTTCCGGAATACGGGTCTATGGAGCTGGTCAGTCTGTTCGGGCCGGAAATCCGGCTGGACCTGCGTCGCCAGGTCCGCGAACTGGACGCGCTGAAAGAAGAATTCTGTGCTGTTTTCGCCGGGCTGGCGAAGCAGTACAAACTGGTCATCGTGGCTCCTACGCTGCCGGTGCTGGAGGAGGGCAACGTCCTCAACCGGGCCTTCGTCTTTTCGCCGAAAGGGCTCGTCGGCTACCAGGACAAGTTTTTCATGACCCGATTCGAAAACGAAGAATGGGGCATTCATAGTGGCGAGAAGACCCTGACGGTGTTCGACGCGCCCTGGGGTAGTTTTGGCATTCAGATTTGCTACGACGTCGAGTTTGGACTGGGTTCGCAGTGGCTGAGCGCCGCCGGGGTGTCGCTAATTCTGGCCCCGAGCTGCACCGAGACCGTGCGGGGCGCTACCCGCGTGCATGTCGGGGCGCGGGCACGGGCGCTCGAACATCAGGCGTACACGGTGGTTTCGCAGACGGTCGGCAATGCGCTCTGGTCGCCGGCCGTGGACATCAACTACGGCTTTGCGGCCTTCTACTGCACTCCGGACCGGGATTTGCCCGAAGAAGGCATCATCGGAACCGAAACCCCACAGAAAGTCGGCTGGCTGGTGCAGACGCTTGACTTCTCCCGGCTCGAAACCGTTCGCCAGCACGGACAGGTTTTCAATTATAAAGACCACCAGCGGCTGTCTTCCAGCTTCGTAGACGAATCGGTGAAGGTGGTCCGGCGGCTGGTGTAGTCCTCAGCCCGCCCAGTTTTCGCGGTCGAGGCTGCGGTATTGAATGGCTTCCGCCAGATGTTCAATGCGGATTTCTTCGGTTCCGGCGAGGTCAGCAATGGTTCGCGAAACTTTTAGAATCCGGTCGTAGGCGCGGGCCGAAAGGCCAAGACGGTCCATCGCCGTTTTGAGCAGGGCCAGCCCGGCGGACGAAATGGCGCAGACTTCCTTGACCATCTGCGACGGCATCATGGCGTTGGAATAAATGCCGTCCTGCCCGGCGAAGCGCTGGCTCTGGATTTGCCGGGCGTTGATTACCCGTTCCCGAATGGTCGCGCTGTCTTCGGCGGGGCGCGTGGAGGTCATCTGGTCGAAGGAAACAGGAGTAACTTCTACGTGCAGGTCGATGCGGTCGAGCAGCGGGCCGCTGACTTTGTTGAGGTAGCGCTGCACCACTCCCGGTCCGCAGACGCACTCCTTGTCCGGATGGTTGTAGTAGCCGCACGGACAGGGGTTCATGCTGGCAATGAGCATAAAATTCGCCGGAAACTCCACGGCAAACCGCGCCCGCGAGATACTGACTTTGCGCTCTTCCAGCGGCTGCCGCATCACTTCCAGCGCCGTCCGTTTGAACTCCGGCAATTCGTCCAGAAACAGCACGCCGTTATGAGCGAGGGAAATTTCGCCCGGCTGCGGGAAACTGCCGCCGCCGACCAGCGCCGCGTCGCTGATGGAGTGGTGCGGAGACCGGTACGGCCGGGTCGCCACCAGCGTCGCCCGACTGCCCAGTTTGCCGGCGACGGAATGGATTTTGGTCGTTTCCAGCGCTTCGTTCAGGGTCAGCGGCGGCAGGATGGTCGGCAGGCGTTTGGCCAGCATCGTTTTCCCGGCCCCCGGCGGGCCAATCATGATCACGTTATGGCCGCCCGCCGCCGCAATCTCCAGCGCCCGCTTGATGTTTTCCTGCCCCTGCACATGCGAAAAATCGGCGTCGTAGGCATTCAGGTTGTGTTCAAACAGGTCGCGGGTGTCGGTCACCAGCGGTTCGATGGCTTTGGACCCTTCCAGATATCCGACGGCATCCATCAGGTTTTCCACCGGAATGATATCCAGATTGTTGACGATGGCCGCTTCGTGGGCATTGGCGGCAGGCAGAATAAAGCCCTTGTAGCCGCGCTTCCGGGCTTCGATGGCAATCGGGAGCACGCCTTTGATGGGTCGGAGAATGCCGTCCAGGGACAGTTCGCCCATGATGACGTAGTCTTCCAGTTTTCGCTCAAACGTAAGCTGCTCCGAGGCCTGCAGAATGCAGAGGGCGATGGGCAGGTCGTAGGCAGAGCCTTCCTTGCGCAGATCCGCCGGGGCCATGTTGACGACCACTTTCTGCCGCGGCATTTTGTAGCCAAAATATTTCAGCGATGCTTCGACGCGTTCTTCACTTTCCTTCACGGCACTGTCGGGTAGCCCGACCAGGTGGAAGCCCAGTCCCTGCCCGACGGCCACTTCAATCGTTATAACGGAGGCGTTGACGCCGTAAACGGCGCTGCCGTAGGTTTTTGCCAGCATGATTTGTCAAGGTTTTCCTCTAAGACGTCCGAAACGTCAAAAAGAAACCTCAACCACCGGGTTGAGGTCAAATTTTTTCCTGATAAGAGCGGTTTTCTTTCACTCTTTCCACCGCCACTCGTTCGCAATCTGCAGCGGCGTGCGCAGGCCCTGGGCAATGAGGTAGTCGCGGGTTTTGGTATCGTCAAGACGGCGGGCGGGCAGGTCGTCGGCGTCCGCGAGCGCGTAGAGCACCATAGACGAATACCGCACCGTATTTTTGAGCTGCTCGCGGTTGACGAGGTTGATTTTATCGCAGTCCGCGTGGTAGCAGTTCAGAACTTCAGGAGCCAGGCGGCCGTTCATGCCCACCACGGGCACGCCTTCCACCATAAACGGCTGGTGGTCGGAATGCAGCCCCGCCTGGTTGGAGATCGTTCCGGCAAAGGACGGCTCGACCTTCCGAATCGTTTCCCCAATCGTATTGAAAAACGGCACCATCTCGTTGCGCCCGAAGGCGTTGATTCCCGAGGGGTCGTTGGTCATGTCGAGGTTCAGAATGTAGCGCACCTTGTCGAGCTGGCCGGTCCGTTTCAGTTCCTCCGCCATGTGTTTGGAACCCAGCAGGCCCTGCTCCTCGCCCATGAACATCACAAATTCAATCGTCCGTTTGGGTTTCAGTTTCAGCGCCTTGAACGTCCGGGCGATGTCCAGCACCGAGAAAGAGCCGATGCCGTTGTCAATCGCTCCGGTGGCCAGGTCCCACGAATCGAGGTGCCCGCCGACAATGATTTTTTCTTCCGGATATTTAGAGCCTTTCAGCGTAGCGACGACGTTCCGCGCCTTGATTTTCCGGCTCACGTTCGTCATGTCCACCAGGGCGGTCAGCCGTTTTTCTTCCCGCATCCAGCGGCGGATTTCCTGCCCGCTTTCGAGCGAAACGCAGACCGACGGAATGGGAATGAGCTTGCCGGTCACCGAAGCCGTTCCCGTCAGCAGGACATTGCCGGGCACCTGGTTGACCATGATCACTCCGGAGGCGCCGTGCTGAATGGCCAGGGCCGTTTTTTCGGAGCGGTGCAGATTCCGGGCACCTCGTACGGGAGCCGCCAGCCCAATATTGACCAGCGCAATTTTGCCTTTGAGTTTGCCTTTTACTTCCGCAAAATCGCCTTCCAGGCCGTTTCCCACGTCTACGATTTCGGCCCGGATGTGTGATTCGACGGGCGAATGCGCGAGCGCGACGACCGGCACATCCACGATGTTGTCGCTTTTATCCGGTCCTACCGACAGCGTCACCGTGTCCCGCATCCACGACTCAACTTCGAACGCCTTGTACTGGACGTCCGAAAAACCGTATTGTTTCAGCAGCGTATAGGCGTACTCTTCGGCCCGGGCCCCGTTGGGACTGCCCGTCAGCCGGTGTCCGATGCGGGCGGATGCCTCGGCCAGCGTCTCGTACGCGCGGCTGTTTTGCTGTACTTCCTGATTGATACGGGTGAAAACCTTGTCCAGCGACGGGCGAGCCGCATCCATAGCGCTCACCAGCAACAAACCACCGGAAACAAGAAGAAAAAAGCAGACTTTTTTTCTCATGGAGAGGGGACTACAAACCTTTTCAAAATAACAAAAAAGCACCGTACCGAACGAATACCAATTGCTAAAAACTTTCATCTTTGGCAAAGTGGCCGCACAGAACGTGCCATTTATACGCCGCGCCGCGCGGGTCGCCTTGTTTTAATGCGTTTACGCTTACAAGGACGCAACGGCAGAGGCGAAGTCACCGTTTTGAAATCTTATTTCCCCGGCCAACGAAATGCGGCCGGTCGTTGTTAACCGGATACTTTCCTACGTTCATCCATGACACAGCCCATTACAGCTTCCGCACCGCCGCGTGCGGCCGTAAAACCGGAAGATCTGACCGTCCACGGCCACACCCGGACCGACAATTACTACTGGCTCAACCAGCGCGAAGACCCGGAGGTCATTGCCTATCTGGAAGCCGAAAACGAATATACCGAGCAGGTCCTGTCGCCCGTGAAAGAGTTTCGCGAAAGGCTTTTTGACGAAATGAAAGGCCGCATCAGGCAGCAGGACGAGTCGGTGCCGTACCGCGAAAACAACTATTTCTACTACACCCGCTACCTCGAAGGCAGCGAATACCCGCTGTACTGCCGCAAACGCGGGTCGCTCGACGGCCCGGAGGAAGTGCTTTTCAACTGCAACGAACTGGCCGAGGGGCACGACTACTACGATCTGGGCGGCTACGAAGTGTCGGATAACGAAGAACTGGCCATTTTCTGTGAAGACACGATCAGCCGCCGGATGTACACGCTGAAGGTCAAGAATCTGACGACCGGCACCTTTTTCCCGGAGGCCATCCCGGACGTGGAAGCGGGCAGCTTTGCCTGGGCGGCAGACAACCAGACGCTTTTTTACATCAAAAAAGACCCGCAAACGCTGCTTGGTTTTCAGGTTTACCGCCATACGCTCGGCTCCGACCCGGCGACGGACGTGCTGGTGTACGAAGAAAAGGACAACCAGTTTTACATGGGTCTGGGCCGGATGAAGTCCAAAAAGTACATCGCCATTGTGTCGGAGCAGAACGGGGTAGCCTCCGAATACCAGCTGCTCGAAGCCGCCAACCCGACCGGCGCGTTCCGGACGTTTCTGCCCCGGCAGAAGGGCCACGAGTACGATGTCTCGCACGTGGGCGATCAGTTCTACATCCGCACGAACTGGGAGGCCGAAAACTTCCGGCTCATGGCCGTACCCGAGCAATTGCCCGAGCCGCCCGCCGACGCTCTGACCGACCGGAAATTCTGGCAGGAGGTCATCGGGCACCGGCCGGACGTGTTTCTGCAGCAGATGGATATGTTCACCAACCACCTGGTGCTGGGCGAACGGAAAGAAGGGCTGATGCACCTGCGGATCATCCACCAGCCCACGCAGGAAGAGCATTACCTCGACTTCGGCGAACCGGCCTACGTGGCGGCCATTTCCTATAATCCGGATTTCAAGACCAACATCCTGCGGTTCTCCTACTCGTCGATGACCACGCCCGGTTCGGTCTATGACTACAACATGGATACCCGGGAGAAAACCCTGCTGAAACAACAGGAAGTGCTCGGCGGCTTCGACCAGAACAATTACGTTTCCGAACGTCTGTACGCCACGGCCCGCGACGGGGTCCGGGTGCCGGTTTCGCTGGTCTACCGGAAAGGAACCCCCAAAGACGGCACCGCCCCGCTGCTGCAATACGCCTACGGCTCCTACGGCTACTCGACCGAGCCGGGCTTTAGTTCCACCCGCCTTAGTCTGCTCGACCGGGGCTTCATCTGCGCCATTGCCCACATCCGCGGCGGGCAGGAAATGGGGCGGCGCTGGTACGAAGACGGCAAACTGCTGAAGAAAATGAACACGTTCACCGACTTCGTGGATGTCTCACTTTTTCTGACGGAGCAAAAATACACCTCGACCGACAGGCTGTTTGCGATGGGCGGTAGCGCAGGCGGGCTGCTGATGGGTGCCGTGGCGAACCTCCGGCCGGACCTGTACCGCGGCATTATCGCGGTGGTGCCTTTTGTGGATGTCGTGACGACGATGCTCGACGAAAGCATTCCGCTCACCACCGGCGAGTTTGAGGAATGGGGCAATCCGAAAAATAAGGAGTATTACGATTACATGCTGTCTTATTCGCCCTACGACAACGTGGAAGCCAAAGCGTATCCCAACCTGCTGGTTATGACCGGACTGCACGATTCGCAGGTGCAGTACTGGGAACCCGCCAAGTGGGTCGCCAAACTCCGGACGATGAAAACCGACAGCAACCTGCTGCTGCTCCACACCAACATGGAGGCAGGCCACGGCGGCGCGTCGGGACGGTTTGCTGCCCTCAAGGATGTGGCGATGGAATATGCCTTTATGATCCATCTGGCCGGAATATCCGCCTGAACGACGGAGTAACGGCGTAACCAGGCTCCTGACGGGCAAAGACCACACACGTCTTTGCCCGTCAGGAGCTTTGCTTTTTCAGCAGTTTACCAAAAAAGCAGTTTCGTCGGCCGCGAGAGGTCGTACGCGAAGAAGGTTCAACAATTGGTCAGGGGAGCGGTTTTGAAGTAAAAACTCAACGCCTATGAAAAAATTCCTTCTGGCCGGACTGGCCCTGGCCGCCTGGAACGCCGGACTCGCCCAGACCGCCGGTGGTGCCGCCCGAACGACCGCTTCCAAATCCGGCAGCGCCAGCCAGAGCACGGCCCCTAAATCGGTGTCGGCCGCGCAGGGCATGGTGGTGCGGTGGTCGGGCAACTGCAAGCGGTGCAGCCTGGAAGACCGCTCGTGGGACCCCGTCAACGGCACCTGTTATTTTCCCATTGACATGGAGAAAAAGCCCGGCACGTACACCATTTCCCGGCGGACAACGGGCGGCAAGCTGGAAAGCGCCAAACTGACCGTTTCGGAGCAGCCCTGTAAGTACGAGGACTTCGATAATTTTCCCAAGAAAGAATACGTCAACGTTTCGGCCCCGAACCAGGCCCGCCACCAGCGGGAAATGGCCGTCGTCAGTCCGTTGCTGAACTTCAAAAAGGACGAGCGACCGGCCGTTTTTGACCTGCCCGTGGGCAAACCCGCCGATCCGCTGCCGAAGGGCGAAGGTAATTTTGGCTCCTGCCGCAGTTTCAACGGACAGCCCCGCGACCGGCATACGGGCATGGATTATCCCGTTACGGCCGGGAAGTCCGTCATGAGCGTCGGGAATGGGCGGGTAATCGTGGCGGCCAACCACTTTTTCAGCGGCAATACGGTCTTTATCGACCACGGCAACGGCCTCATCAGCGAATATATGCACCTGAAAGACCTGGCCGTGAAGGACAACCAGACCGTGACGAAAGGGCAGAAAATCGGCACCGTCGGCAGTACCGGCCGGACCACGGGGCCGCACCTGCACCTGGGAGTGCGCTGGCACGGGGCGCGCGTCAATCCGGGTTATCTGCTGATGGACCCGTCGGACATGCCGGCTGTCCAGTAAGCTTAAGGCTGGTACACTTCGTTGCCGATCTGCCGCGGCCCGGTTTTTTCGGCGGGCGGATTTCCTTTCAGGTTAAAGATATTGGGCATTTTCCGGACGTCGTAGGTTTGGCCGTACACATACCGCAGGGAAATGCCAAAGCCCCAGCCGCTGCCGTCGCTGCCAATGACGGCCCGCTGCGGCTCGCCGCGGTTGACGCTGTAGGAAAGGCTGGTCGTGATGGCGTTGCTGAAACCCCAGTTCTTCCGCAGGAAAACGCTGATTTCGGCATGGCCGCCGAGCCGGATGGCGTATTCGGCCGAAAGCTCGGCCAGGGCCGTCCATTGCCGACTTGTCTGGGTCTGGGTCGTCAGCCGGAGGGTATCGGGAGCCGTTCGGGAGCCGCGGGGAATGAAGCCCCGGAAGCCCATCTGGTTCACCGTTTCTCCGTTGCCCGGAATGGCCCAGAGTCCCGCACCGACCCAGAAACCGGAGCGGTTGGCCGGACCCAGCCGGTTCGTGTTTTCGGCGGGTCGGCCGGTGAAGAGCAGGCGCCGTTTGCCTCGCAGCACGAGTCCGTTGCCCGCGTTCTTGAATTCGAACCGGAGCGGACTGCGGCCGTTGCTGATTTGCAGGGTATTGTGAATGGGCACCTGGCTGTAGCCCATTTCCAGCGCCCACCGTTCGCGGCTCACCCATCCGACGGTAACGCCCCAGTTCAGGGCCGTTGCGGGTTCCGTGCTGACCAGCCCGTTGAAGGTTTCGGTGATCTGGCTACGGTCGGTTCGCACGAGTCCTTCGGCCCCCAGGTACCAGCGGCTTTTGGTGTACGTATCGCCGTAACGGGCCATGATGCGGTCCCAGCTCACTTTGCGGGACGGATGTGCCCGCGTGCCGGAATAGTCCGCATCCGGATTCAGACGTGTGGGCTGTCCGGGCTTTGGGGTGGGTTTGTAATAATCCTCAATGCTTTGAGCACGGCCCGAAGCAGCCACCAACAGAAAAAGCAAGGCAGTGTAAAGTCGTTTCATAGGCATCGAAAAGGAATACAAACGTCTGATTCACAATACGCGCCCTACCCTGACTGCGTTGCGCCCATTCTGAATCAGTCCTGCAACTGCAAGATAGAAATACTGTGCTTTGGTTCGTCAGCAAACGGCTTAAGTTTCAGCAAAAAGAGTCCGGTGATGAGGCCAAGCAGCCCGCCGCCCGCCAAACCGCCGACGATTCCGGAAACGACAATCTGCCAGGCGGGCGTCTGCGCATCCGGCCAGGAGGCGGCCAGGTAGATGCAGCTCAGGGCAACGGCCCAGCCCAGGGCATTGGCCACCACCCAGCGGGCAGCCTGCGGCGTGTGCCGGCGCAGTTCAAACCACTGGAACCAGCCGAATACGGCTCCCAGAAAAAGCCCCGCTCCCGCCGTCAGCGAAAAGAACAGCAGCGGCGAATCCGACGGGTCGGCGGCGGGCCCGGAGGCCGAATCGCCGGAAATCAGCGTTGAAGGCATCATCCCGAGCAGCCAGCCCAGCACGGCCACCGCGAGGGTAAGCCGAAGCCAGCGGCCGCGATTCAGGCCCGGGAACAAATCAGTCAGCACCCGGCTCTGGAACCAGCCCAGCAGCGAACCTTCCACCGCCCCGGCGACCAGCATCAGGAGGAGAAAGGCGATGCGCTCGGGCCAGGAGACGGCTTCGCCGAAAGCGGTCAGGTAACCAACGGCGATGAGGCCCGCAGCCCCGATGCCCAGCAGCTCGCCGGCGGCACAATTCAGAGCCCAGCGGCGGAGAAAATGAGAAGGCGTTTTCATGATGAATCGGATTGGAACGGGGCAAAACTGGCACCCAGCCGCTCGTTCCACCATGATTTAGTGAAGGTTATCGGGGTAACAATGGTCAGTTGCCCGTTCATCGGCGGCTCCGACGAGCGGACGCCTAACCGGGCTGACGTTCGATCTGTTCGCCAAATCCCTGCAGCAGTTCCAGCACCTCGGCGACGCCATTGACCCGGTATTTCGCCGCTGTACTGCCCCGCCCGACCTTCACGGTATGCTGGTTTTTCAACGTCAGGGCGCAGAACATATCCTCGTCGGTGCGGTCGTCGCCCAGGGCCAGGACAAAGTCGTAGGGTTGCGCCAGCGTCAGTTGCCGGGCCACTTTGCCCTTGTCGGTCTCGATACTTTTGATTTCGACCACCTTGTTGCCGTCCAGAACCCGCAGTTTTTCGGGCAGCAGGTTATCCATCGTGAAAATGAGTTCGCGGGAACGCAGAAAACCTGTTTCTTCCCGGGTGTTGCGGTAGTGCCAGGCCAGCGAATGGCTTTTTTCCTCCACAAACGCCCCCGGACAACGACTGACGAATTCCTGCAAAAACGGCCTGACGAGGTCTTTCCACGAGCCGTCGTCCAGCACGCCGCTGCGCCAGATGCCTTTCTGCTTGAGATACGCTCCGTGCTCGGCAACCATGTCTACCGGCAGGTGTCCAAACCAGCCGTCGAGCGTCTGGCTGTCGCGCCCGCTGATGAGCACCACCTTGTTTCCCGGCTGCGCAGCCAGTTGGGCCACTACCCGGACCGTCTCGGCCGAAGGCGCGGCCATTTCGGGGCGCGGCACAAAATTGACCAGCGTCCCGTCGTAGTCCAGCAGAATCAGCCGGGCCTGGGCCTGCCGGTACGTCTGCCGCAACTCCGCCAGCACGCTGTCTTTCAGGGAACGAACCGGGTTTTTGCGGACGGCCTCCTGCATGGTCAGCAGGGCTTTGAGGAACTCGTTGGCCCAGCGTTTCACGTCGTAATCGGCCAGCCGGGTCTGCATGGTCGTCATGCGCTCGCGCTGTTCTTCCGCACTCATTTCGAGGGCGATTTTCATCTTTTCCCCGATTTCGGCTTCGTCGAGCGGGTTGATGAGCAGGGCCTCGGTCAGTTCGGTCGCCGCCCCGGTCATGTCGCTCAGCACCAGCACGCCCTGCCGGTCGCGGCGGGACGCCACAAACTCCTTGGCCACCAGATTCATTCCGTCGCGGATGGGCGTAATCAGGGCCACGTCGCAGGCGGTGTACAGCGCGTTCAGTTCCGCATTGGTGACCGAACCGTACTGGTAGACAATCGGGCGCCAGGTCAGCGAGCCGTATTTTCCGTTGATGCGGCCCACAGCCTGTTCGATCAGCTGCTTCCGCTCCCCGTATTTGGAAATTTCATCCCGCGAGGGTACGACGACGAGAATAAATACAATTTTGTCGGTGTACTCCGGATAATGCGCCAGAAACCATTCCAGCGCGTCGAGCCGCTGCATGACGCCTTTGGTATAGTCCAGCCGGTCGACCGAAAAAATAATCTGCTTGCCCTCGTAGGCCGATTTCAGGTTTTGCCGCTCGGCCACCACGTCTTCGCGGTCGAAAGCATCGTTGAAAAGCGCATAATTGATCCCGACCGGAAAAACGCCCGTCTGCACCGTCCGCTGCTGGTAGGTGAGCTTCCAGACCTTCTGCTGCACGCCCAGCGCCAGCTGCACCGATTGCAGAAAATGAATGTTGTAGTCCGTGGTGTGAAAGCCCACCAGATCGGCCCCAAGCATCCCCGTCAGCAGATACTCCCGGCAGACGTCCGGCACGATCCGGACCAGTTCGTAGGACGGAAACGGAATGTGCAGAAAGAAGCCAATGGTCGCCTCCGGATGCTGTTCGCGCAGCAGGCGCGGCAGTCCCATGAAGTGATAATCGTGCACCCAGACCACGTCGTCGGGCTGTATCAGCTCGCCAAGGGTGGCCGCCACGGCTTCATTCGCCTTTTTGTAGGCCGTAAAATACCGCTCTTCGTATTCCACATACGTTGTGAAATAATGAAAAAGCGGCCAGAGCACCGAGTTGGCAAAGCCGTTATAGAAGTCGGCATTCACTTTTTTATCGAGAAAAACCGGGACATATTCAAAATCATCGTTGACCAGATGTTTGTACTTTTCCCAGGTCCGGCGCGGAAAGTCCGCACAGCCAACCCAGACCGGCTTCTGCGGCGAATCGCTTAAATCGAGCGATTTCATGGCCGTTACCAGACCGCCGGCCGAGGGCTTCATGGTCATGGTACCGTTCTCGTTTTTGAAGGAAAACGGCAAACGGTAAGATATGATAACGAGGCGGTTGTCTTTCATCTTAAATCTTTATCGGTGTGTCGGGAGTTAAAAAGAGTTGATACACAGAATTTATGGTATTCGATAAACTCTGCCTATCAACTCTACTTAGTTAACCCCAAAAAAGAGAAGCTGTTAATGAAGTTTCTGCAAAATCCGCTTTCTCCCGACACGCAGTTCGGCGTCCTTTTTCATGATGTGCAGATGCAGGCCATTTTTGAGGATTCGAAGACCTTTGCCGACTGTCTTCCGACCACCGATCCCGAGGAAATCATGATCCGGTATGAGTCGGAGAAACTGCGGGACGATTTCCGGCTCGACAAATTTATTCAGGCGCATTTCCGCAGGCCGCCCCTCATCAGCACGGAGCACGACAGCCAGCACCGCCTGCCCACCGCCGAACACATCAGCCGCATGTGGCCCAAGCTGACCCGGAACACCGAGCCGAACAGTTCGCTGCTGCCGGTGCCGTATCCCTACATCGTGCCGGGCGGCCGTTTCCGGGAGTTGTACTACTGGGACAGCTATTTTACGATGCTGGGCCTGCGAATCGACGGACAGATGGACCTGGTGCGGGGCATGATCGAAAATTTTGCCCACCTCATCGACACCTACGGCCACATTCCCAATGCCAACCGCACTTACTTTCTCGACCGGGCCCAGCCGCCCTTTTTTGCCCTGATGCTCCGGCTGCTGGCCGCGGAGGACGGCCCCGCGGTTCTGATTCGCTACCTGCCGCATCTGCACAAGGAGTATATGTTCTGGATGGACGGCTCTTTTCGCCTCGACGAATCCGAACCGGCTTACCGACGGGTGGTGCTGGTCCCGGATTTCTGCACGCTGAACCGCTACTGGGACGACACGCCCGCGCCCCGGCCCGAGTCGTACCGCGAAGACGTGGATCTGGTGCACGAGGCCATCGCCCTGGGCTATGCCCCCGAGTCGGTGTATCGCCATGTGCGGGCGGCCTGCGAATCGGGCTGGGATTTTTCAAGCCGCTGGATGAGCGACGCCCGGACCTTTGCCAAAACCAAGACCTGCCACATTCTGCCCGTTGACCTGAACTGCCTGCTGTACGTCATGGAGCAAACCATGGCCGATGCTTACCGGGGCGCCGGTGAGCCCAAAGCGGCCGACCTCTACGACCGCCGCGCCGAAAACCGCGCCCACGCCATCCGGGAACTGTTCTGGAGCGAGCGAGCCGGGTTTTTCATGGACCTTCAGAGCCGGAGTCGGCTGGATACGGGGATTTTCTCGCTGGCGGGGCTGTTTCCGCTCTACGTCGGCATCGCCACGCCCGGCCAGGCCGAACGGGTTCACGAAAAAGTGGTCAATGAGTTTTTACAGCCCGGCGGCGTGCTTACCAGCCTGCACCAGACCGGGCAGCAGTGGGACTCGCCCAACGGCTGGGCTCCCCTGCAGTGGATTGCCTACCGCAGCCTGACGGATTACGGCTTTATCGAAACGGCCCGTCTGATTCGTGAACGCTGGCTGGCCCTCAACGACCGGGTTTTTCAGAATACCGGCAAATTGATGGAGAAATACAATGTCGTGGACACCCACCTGGACGCTGGCGGCGGCGAATATCCCAACCAGGACGGGTTTGGCTGGACCAACGGGGTTTATTTGGCGTTGAAGGCTGAAGAAGCGTAATTTGCAGATGTAAGTTGGGAGTTAGGTATGAGGAATAAGGTTTGAGGTATAAGGTGTGAGGTATGAGGCGGCTCCGCCCGACAGCTAAAGATCAGGCAGAGCTACCTCACCCCTCCTACCTCCTGCCTAACACCTCCTACCTCATACCTTATACCCTCATACCTAATACCTCATACCTCATACCTTCTATGTTTCTTCTTGGATTTGACTTAGGCAGTTCTTCCGTTAAAGCGTGTCTTCTGAATGCCGAAACGGGCACTGCCGTGGCTTCTGCGTTTTTTCCCGAAACCGAAATGGCCATCGAGGCCCCGCAGCCGGGCTTCGCCGAACAACAGCCCCAACTCTGGTGGCAGAACGCCTGCCGGGCGTCCAAAGCCGTGATGCAGCAGGCCGGCGTCCAGCCCGCCGACGTGAAAGCCATCGGTATTTCGTACCAGATGCACGGCCTGGTAGTGGTCGACAAAGCGTTCAACGTCCTCCGCCCGTCGATCATCTGGTGCGACAGCCGCGCCGTTCCGTACGGCGAAAAGGCGTTCCTCAGCATTGGGAAAGACAGGAGCCTGAACCACCTGCTCAATTCACCGGGCAATTTTACCGCGGCCAAACTGGCCTGGGTGAAAGCCAACGAACCGGGCGTTTACGCCGAAATCGACAAGTTCATGCTGCCGGGCGATTATCTGGCCGCCCGCATGACCGGCGACACCTGCACCACGCCCTCGGGCCTTTCGGAAGGCATTTTCTGGGACTTTCTGGAAGCCCGCCCGGCCGAATTCCTGATGCAGTATTTCGGATTCGACACCTCGCTGATTCCCACCATCAAGCCCACCTTCGCCGAACAGGGCCGCCTGACCGCATCGGCGGCGGCCGAACTTGGTCTGGCCGAAGGAACGCCGGTCACCTACCGCGCCGGCGACCAGCCCAACAACGCCCTGTCGCTGAACGTGATGGAGCCGGGCGAAATTGCCGCCACCGCCGGAACCTCGGGCGTAGTTTACGGCGTCAGCGCCGAAGCCAAACCGGACCCGCAATCGCGTGTGAATACGTTCCTGCACGTAAGCCATACGGCCGAAGCCCCGCGCTACGGCGTCCTGCTCTGCGTCAACGGAACGGGCATTCTGAACAGCTGGCTCCGCAACCACCTCCTGCGGGGCGGCGTTTCGTACGGCGAAATGAATGAGATTGCCGCCCACGCGCCGGTCGGAGCCGACGGACTGGTCTGTCTGCCGTTTGGCAACGGGGCCGAACGGGTGCTGGAGAACCAGGATCTGGGAGCTTCGTTCCAGGGTCTGCAGCTGACACGCCACGGCCTGCCGCACCTCGTCCGGTCGGCGCAGGAAGGCATCGTCTTCGCGCTGTATTACGGCATTCAGGTGATGGAGAGCGTGGGCGTGGGTCTGAAAACCATCCGGGCCGGGGAGGCCAACATGTTCCTGAGCCCGCTGTTCCGGGACACTTTTGCCAACCTGACGGGAGCCGTAATCCAGTTGTACAATACCGACGGCGCGCAGGGGGCTGCCCGGGGTGCCGGGCTGGGTCTCGGCCTGTTCAAAACCCGCGAGGAGGCGTTCCACGGCCTTAAGGTCGTCCGGACGATTGAGCCGGATATGCGAGCGCAGGAAGGCTATCGCGAGGCTTACGGACGATGGCTGACGGCGCTGGAAGCGAAATAAAAAGCCGGCAAAGGCGCAGGGACCTTCTTCGCTGCGCCTTTGCCTCAAGGCGTGAATCCTCAGTACGTGAGAAAATGTATTTTTGTGCAAACGCTGTATTTATGAAAGCGAAATACATCAATCCGTTCACCGACTTTGGATTCAAGAAGTTATTTGGCGAAGAGGTCAACAAAGACCTGTTGATTGACTTCCTGAACGGATTATTACCGCAAAAGCACCGCATCAAAGATCTGACGTACAAGCGCACGGAAAATCTGGGCGCTACGGAGATTGACCGCAAAGCCATTTTTGACATTTACTGCGAAAGCGAAAACGGCGACCGGTTCATTGTAGAACTCCAGAAGGCCAAGCAGAATTTCTTCAAAGACCGGGCGGTGTTCTACTCCACCTTCCCCATTCGGGAACAGGCCGAGCGCGGCGAATGGACGTTCGAACTGGCGGCGGTCTACTGCGTCGGGATTCTGGATTTTGTCTTTGACGACGGCAGCCGAAACCCCCACAAGTACGTTGAACGGGTACAGCTTCGCAACGAGGACTGTGCTGTTTTTTACGATAAACTGACGTTCATTTTTATCGAAATGCCCAAGTTCAATAAGACCGAAGAGGAACTGGAATCGCATTTCGATAAGTGGCTGTACTTTATCAAAAACCTCGAAAACTTCGATCACATTCCGCAACGGCTGCGTGACCGTATTTTCGAGAAAGCCTTTCAGTCGGCCGAGATCGCCCGCTTCAACCCGGCTCAGATCGACGCCTATGAACAATCACTGAAATATTACCGGGACATGAAAAACGTAATCGACACCGCCGAGGAAGAGGGCTTCGAACGAGGTTTGGAACGCGGCATGCAGCAGGGGCTGCAACAGGGGCTGCAACAGGGGCTGCAACAGGGCCTCCAGCAGGGCGAGCTTCAGGCACGGCTGGACATTGCCCGCAACGCGCTTGCGCAGGGGTTGCCGATGGAGACAATCAGGGCACTCACCGGACTCAGCGTTCAGCAGTTGGCCGAACTCAAGAATTAACCCGCCAATAGGTGATAACTTTTCCCGAATCTACTTTACCACAAAAACAACGTTAGTGATGCCACAACTCAACCTGACCCTTGGCGACAAGGAGTACTTCCCGTTTGTCAAAGACAAGATTACCTACGAAGGCCGCGAGTCGGACAATCCGCTGGCGTTTAAGTGGTACGATGAGAATCGTCTGATTCTGGGCAAGCCCATGAAAGACCTCTTCCGCTTTGCCGTTGCCTACTGGCATACCTTCTGCGGTACCGGAGCGGACCCCTTCGGGCCGGGCGTCAAGCATTTTCCGTGGGACCAGCATTCGGACGCGATGGGGGCCGCTTACCAGAAAATGGACGCCGCCTTTGAGTTTATCACCAAAATGAACATGGGCTTTTACTGCTTCCACGACGTGGATGTAGCGCCCGAAGGCGGGTCGAACGCCGAATTTGAAGCCAACTTCCGCAAGATTGTCGATTACGCGAAGCAGAAGCAGCAGGCCAGCGGCGTGCAGCTGCTGTGGGGCACGGCCAACCTCTTCTCGCACGAGCGGTACATGAACGGGGCCGCCACCAACCCGGACTTTCACGTGCTGGCGCATGCGGGCTGGCAGGTGAAAAACGCCATCGACGCCACCATCGAACTCGGCGGCTCGGGCTACACCTTCTGGGGAGGTCGCGAAGGGTACATGTCGCTGCTGAACACGAACATGAAGCGCGAACAGGAACACCTCGGCCGCTTCCTTCAAATGGCCCGCGACTACGCCCGCCAGCAGGGCTTCAAAGGGTCGTTCTACATCGAGCCGAAACCGATGGAACCGACCAAGCACCAGTACGATTTTGACGCGGCAACGGTCATCGGCTTCCTCAACAAGTTCGGTTTGCAGAACGATTTTGAACTGAACCTGGAGACCAACCACGCGACGCTGGCCAACCACACTTTCGCGCACGAACTGCAGGTAGCCGCCGACAACAACATGCTCGGCAGCATCGACGCCAACCGCGGCGATTACCAGAACGGCTGGGATACCGACCAGTTCCCGATCGACGTGTACGAACTGACCGAGGCCATGCTGATTATTCTGGAAGCGGGTGGCTTCAAATCCGGCGGGGTTAACTTCGACGCCAAAACCCGGCGGAATTCGACCGACCTGGAGGACATCTTCATTGCCCACATCGGCGGGATGGATGCGTTCGCCCGCTCAGCCATGGTGGCCGAGGCCATTCTGAACAAATCCCGCTACAAACAGCTGCGCGCCGACCGCTATGCCAGCTACGACAACGGCACCGGCGCCGCCTTCGAACGGGGCGAACTGAAGTTTGAAGACCTGCGCGAATTTGCCCAGCAAAACGGAGAGCCGAAACAGACCAGCGGCAAGCAGGAACTCTACGAAATGATTATCAATCAATATATTTGATCGGAGTATTGGGCTGTAAGGAAGAAATTACTTTCTTACAGCCTGTCCTTTCTCATTTATGAAAAAAATACTTGTCCTCCTAAGCCTGATCGCCTCTCCTGCCCTCGCCCAAACAGGTGAACAAACCGCCGTCCGCGCCACCATCGACCGCATGTTCGACGGCATGCGAAAGATTGACACCGTCCAGTTCAGGTCGGTTTTTGCACCGGGGGCTACCCTGCGCAGCATCGGAAAAAACAAGGAAGGCATCACGGGTGTCCAGATCACGCCCATCCCGGCCTTCATCGCCGCGATTGGCAAGCAGAAACCCGGCGCACTCGACGAACGCCTTGGCGGTTACGACATCAAAATCGACGGTGATATGGCCGTCGCCTGGACGCCCTACAGCTTCTTCCTCAACGGCAAGCAAAGCCACTGCGGCGTTAACTCCTTCACGCTCGTCAAACTCAGCAACGAGTGGAAAATCCTTTCCATCATCGACACCCGAAGAGTCTGCCAATAAGAGTTAAGAATTATGGGTTATGAGTTAAGAATTGACTTTGCGGTCTAGGCATTTAGTCTTGATGTATAATTTTTAACTCATAATTCTTAATTCATAACTCATAACTATTCCATCTGGGTTTTCGCTTCTCCACGAATGCCGCCATGCCCTCCCGGGCGTCGGCGGTTTGCTGGATTTGCTGAAACTGCTCAAACAGATAAGCCTGCTGCCGGTCCGGTGGCAGGCTTTTTACTTGCTGGTAGGCCCGTAAGCCAAACTGAAGGGCGGTGGGCGAGTATTGCTTTAGTTCTTCCGTCAACTGCACAACGGCCCCGTCCAGGTTATCGGCGGGCAGCACTTCCGTGACCAGTCCGAGCCGAAGAGCTTCCGGGGCGGTCAGGGTACGGGCGCGAAGGCAGAGGTCCAGCACGGCCCGGGCGGGCATGATTTCCAGCAAACTGGCCATCACCTGAAACGGAAAAAGGCCGCGTTTCACTTCCGGCAGGCTGAACGTAGCCGTCTCGGACGCCAGCACGTACTGGCAGCCGCCCACCAGCAGAAATCCGCCCGCGTAGACCGGCCCCTGCACCCGGGCGATACAGGGTTTGTGCAGTGCGGCCAGCAGTTCCGCCAGCCGGACCGGCCCCGAGGGTTCGGGCACCGTTGCAGTCTCCGCCTCCCCGGTCGAGAGGCTTTTCAGGTCCATACCGGCGCAGAACGTATCGCCTTCGGCCGCCAGCACGACCATCCAAACCTCTTTTTCGTAATGCGCGTAAGCCATCGCAAACGCGAGTTCGTGGAGCAGGACCGGGTTCAGGGCGTTCTTTTTTTCGGGGCGGTTGAGCGTGAGCGTCAGGACATGTTCCCGGAGGCTGGTTTTGAGATAGCGCAGGGTGTGTGACGGAAATGAGGCCGTCTGGTCTGAAGTGTAGAGCATGGGGTGGCTTTTTACCGGATTGGCTACAAGAAAGAGCTTTTTGTCCATTTGAAAAAGGAGCCTCACCGCCCCGCTCACTCCGTACGCTTGTATTTCATTTGCATCATGACTCGTTTTTTCGGCCTTGTTTTTTGCTGGCTGGTTACCAGTTCGGCTTTTGCCACACATTTGCTGGGCGGCTACATTCAGGCCCGTCGGCTGACGAACACTTCGCTTACCTATGAATTTTCGGTCGTTCTATTTATGGACGAGCGCGGCGGCAAGATGGCCAGTCAGCAGCAGGAAGTTATTGATTTCTGTTATGGCGACGGCACACCGCCTGTCCCTGTTTCCCGAAGCGAACGGCAGTTTCCCTTCACGGATATTTCGGTGAACACGTATCGCACTATATATACCTATCCGTCGGCGGCACCCCGGACGGCTTCGGTCCTTCTGACCTATCGCCCCTTGGGCGCGCGCAACCTGCTGGCGTCTACGGATCAGGTGCTGTTTTACCTGGAGACCACCATTTATCCCGAAGCAGTGAATACAACCCCGGCATTTGCCCTGCCTGATAACGTGCTGCAACTCCCGCTGAATCGACCCGCCGTACTGCCCCTTGCGACTCGCGACGCAGAGGGCGACAGTGTGGTGTATTCGCTGACCCGTCCGCGGCTGAGCGAGTGCGGATTTGCGTCTACGTCTCTGCCGGGCTACACGTACCCCAATGCCGTTGAGCAGAAAGGAACCCTCCGCATCGACCCGCGCCGGGGTGTGCTGAGCTGGAACTCACCAACGTCGGTTGGGTATTACCTGCTCGAAGTCAAGGCGGAAGAATGGCGCAAGGGCCGCAAAATCAGCGAAACGTACCTTGACCTTACCGTCGCCACGCGCGATCTGCCCGGCCAGCCCGCGGCAGTTCTTCCGCCCTACGAACCCGTGCAGGAAGCCCCTGACAATAAATTTGAACTGACGGGCGAGGATTTAATTGTGACCGTCTATCCGGTACCCGTTCAGGGCACGCTCAACGTTCTGCTCCGGTCTGCGAAACCGGTTAAAACCCAGCTCCATCTTCTGAACGGCCAGGGCGAACTTCTGGGAGAGTTTTATCCATCCAACTCCGTGCAGGAGCGGTGGGAAATCAATACGCGGCCTCTGCCCGCCGGGGTTTACCTGTTGCGGCTGCAGACGCCCGAAAAAACGTACGTTCAAAAGTTTACAAAGCCGTAAGGGAACCGGCCCGGTGCCTGCCTTTAGGTAAATCCTACTGAAAAAACAGACTTTTCCCGTATTAAAAACCGCCAGTCGCCGTTATGGCAGCGTGAATGGGTCAATCCTTACCGCTTCCATTGCCATGCGTCGACTTTTCTGCCTTCTGGCCTGCTGGTTTACGGCCGGTTCCGCTTTTGCTACGCACATCCTCGGAGGCTATATTCAGGCCCGGCGGGTGGTCCAGGGCTCGGTTTCTTACGAATTTACCATCACGCTGCTCATGGATGACGATGGCGGCACCGCGGCCGGGCAGCAGCAGAACGAGGTCGGCATCTGCTTTGGGGACGGCTCGGCGCTGGTGCAGGTGCCGCGGCTGGACCGTCGGGCGATGGACCGGACGACCAGTCTCAACACCTTCCGCATTCAGTACACCTACAGCGCCCCGGCTGTCCGGACGGTTTCGGTCCTTATCAGCAACCGCTCGGACGGCACACGCAATCTGCCCACCTCGGCCGTCACGACGCCTTATTATCTGGAAACAACCCTCAATACCGGCATTGTCAACAGCACGCCCGGTTTTGTTATTCCCGAGAATCTGTTTCAGGTGGCTACGGGCGTCCCAGCGGTGCTGGCGCTGCGTTCGGCGGATGCCGAAGGAGACAGTATTGTTTATGCCGTCACCCGCGCCCGGCGGGGCGATTGCGGGGCCGCCTCCGAACTGCTTCCGGGCTACCGGTTTCCGCACGACGTCGCCCAGAAAGGTACTTTTAAAGTCGATGCGCTCCGCGGCGAGCTGACCTGGAATGCCCCGACCGAACAGGGCCGCTACGTCTTTGTCGTCCGGGCGGAGGAGTTTCGAAGCGGGCAGAAAATCAGCGAAGCTTATCTGGACATGACCCTCACCGTGACCGACCGGACCGGCACAACCCCTACGCTCATCCCGCCTTACGAAGCCGCCACCGAAAGCACGGCCGTGGTTACGGGCCTGACCGGCGAAGTCAGCGATGGAGAAGTGTCCGTTCTGGCCTATCCGGTGCCCGTGCAGGATCAGTTGCTCGTGCGTCTGCGGTCGACCCAGCCCGTCACGGCCCGCATGCAGGTGTTCAACGCGCAGGGTCAACTGGTACGGGAAGTAGAACTGGCGGCCCCCGCCGCCGAGCACGAAGTCCCCTTCGACGCAACCAACTGGGCAGCAGGCGCCTACCTCATCCGCACGTTCACAATGGGAAAAGCGTATACGAATAAGGTTATGAAGCAGTGAAGAGGGTTTAAGGTTGAAAGTTGAAGGTTTAACGCGGCTTCGCTTCTTTGTTGCCATTGAGGAGGAGCTGCCGCAGCGGCGGACACGTTGAACGTTAAACCTTCAACGCCTAAAAAAGCTGCTTCCACGTCCCTTTAATGCGGTTGTATTTAAGGGTGCTGGGTAGGGCTTTCCACCAGTATTTGGAGATTTCGACGGCAAACGAGGGCTGCATGTAGCAGTTGATGGCACAGCCTTCGCAGCCGGGCAGCCGACCTTCGAGCGCGACAAGCTTCTGCACTTCTTCCGAACGATACAGCTCGTACAGCTTTCCGTCGATGGCGAAATCCTGAAGACCGAGGTGGTAGCAGGGCAGGACCAGTTTGTTTTCGGGAGAAATGACCAGCGTCGTGCTGGCGGCACGGCAGACGGGCTTGTCGATATGATTACCCCCGTCGCGGCGGAGCTGGATGAAGCCGTCGTTGAGGTAGACGTTCTTTTGCTTTCCCCACCACGTCATTTCCTGCAGCGCTTTTTCGGAAAGATGGTCGCCGGTCTGCACGTCGTTGTACTCAAAAACCGGGTTCAGAATCAGCACCAGTCCGTTTGGGCGGCAGATTTCCTCATAAACCTGCCTGATCTGGTGGGTGTTGTGCTCAAAAACGGTGAAGAGAATATCGGGCCGTTCGCCCAGGCTCCGGGCAATCCGGATGGATTCCATCACCTTGTCGAAGCATTTGACGCCCCGCGACCGGTCGTGCTCCTCCGCGACCGGCGAATCCAGCGAGAAATGCAGCATATCGACCAGTCCGCGCAGTCGTTCGGCGTACTTCGGGTAAAGCAGTCCATTGGTGGTAACGGTGGTGATGAGGCCCGCCCGTTTGGCCTCGCGGCAAAGATCTTCGAGCTGGCGGTGCAGGAGGGGTTCGCCGCCGGTAAAGTCCACGACCCGGGCACCGAGCCGGCGCAGGTCCCGGAAGTTGTCGCGCGCGTTTTCCACCGTCACATAAGGCGAGGGCCGCTCCCAGATGTCACAGAAGCTGCAGGTTGCGTTGCAGCGATATGTGACGTAGTAGTTGCAGAGGACGGGGTGTGAAACGAGGCGCATCAAGTCAATTAAAAATTAAAAGTTAAAAATTAAAAGTAGTAATGAGGCACATCCAGCGGTGTGAATCCAACCACACTTTAGGGGCTGCTATTTTTACCTTTTAATTTTTAACTTTTAACTACCTATTGGAGCATCTTCAACAAGCTGGCCAGTTTGTCCTTCAGGTCTTTTCGGTCAACGATGAAATCGAGGAAGCCGTGTTCGAGGACAAATTCGGCGCTCTGGAACCCTTCGGGCAGGTTTTTGCCGATGGTCTCGCGGATCACGCGGGGTCCGGCAAAGCCAATCAGCGAACCCGGCTCGGCAATGTTGAAATCGCCCAGCATGGCGTAGGAGGCCGTAACGCCGCCCGTGGTGGGGTCGGTCAGCAGCGAGATATACGGAACTTTGGCTTCCGACAGCAGGGCCAGCTTGGCCGATGTTTTTGCCATCTGCATCAGCGAAAAGCCCGCCTCCATCATCCGCGCCCCGCCCGACTTCGAAATCATCAGGAACGGCGTTCGGGTCTTCAGCGAGTGGTCGATCGCCCGGGCGATTTTCTCACCAACCACCGAACCCATAGAACCGCCGATGAAGCTGAAGTCCATGCAGGCGATGGTAACGTCCAGCTCGTCCATTTTGCCGTAGGCCGTCCGGACAGCGTCTTTCAGGCCGCTTTTGGCGATGGTCGTGCGTACGCGCTCGGGGTAAGGCTTGGTATCCACGAACTTCAGCGGGTCGGCCGAAGTCATGTTAGCGTCCAGTTCCGTAAACTGGTTGTTGTCAAACAGAATCGCGAAATACGCGTCGGAACCGATTTTTTCGTGATGGTTGCAGTGTACGCAGGTGTACGCGTTGAGCTTATGCTCCCGCGTGTGCATCACTTTCTTGCAGTTTGGGCATTGGTACCACAGTCCATCCGGCGCCTCGCGCTTCATTTCGGTGGGTGTGCTGATGCCTTTCTCTTTTCGTATAAACCAGGACATAAATTCGTTGTGCAGCAGGCAGCAGGCTGACGGGCTGCCTGATAGTTGGTTCCGGTCAAGTCAAACGGGCTGTAAATATACACAAGAAACTGACGCCCGATGCTTACAAGTTCAGATAGTACGTTCGTCGGGCCGGGTCGAAGCGTTCGATAGCGTAGCGCAGGGCCGTTCGGGGCAGTTTTCCGGCCTGGTCGTGCAGAAATTCCTCCAGCGCCTCCGGATTTTTCTTGCCCACCTCGCGCAGCATCCAGCCAACGGCCTTATGAATCAGATCGTGTTTGTGCCCCAGCAGTTGCTCGGCAATCCGGAAAGTATCGCCAAACTGCCCTTTTCGGATAAACGCCAGGGTCGATACCATCGCCATTCGCTGCGACCAGAGGTGGTTCTGCGCCGCCAGTTCGTCCAGCACCTGGCGGTCTTTGTTCAGCAGATAAACGCCGATGATTTCCGGGCAGGTGACGTCGACCAGATCCCAGTTGTTGACGTACTGCCTATTTTCGAGGTACAGATCAAAAAGCTGTTTCCGGCCCGCCTCGCCGGCTTTTTTGGCCTGTAGCGTCCAGATGATGAGGGCCGTCAGGCGGCATTCGTGATACGGTTCGTGCAGCAGTTTCGCGGCTTCTTCGGGCGGCAGCGTACGGTAGCGACCGGCTATTTCGCGCTGTTCCGGAACGGTCAGACCTAGAAAAAGGTCTCCTTCGGCATACTGGCCGGGTCCGGTTTTAAAGAAGCGCTGCAGGGCCAGAGCCCGCTCGGGATTGGCGCGGGACAGCAATTCGGCTTTCAGGGTTTCAGCGGTGAGCATAGAATGGGGTTCGTGCTCCAATATACCACGATTGGGGCATTGACAAAAGGCCGGACGGCCCCTGGGCAAAACATCCCGCGGGCGCCGCGCACCCTGCCGGAATCCTCCTTAACTTGCGCTTACACTACCCATAAACCGATGCCAAAACTTTTTACCGCCGTACTTCTGCTCTTTTGCCTCCCTTTTGCCCGGGCCCAAAAGCTGAGCAAACCCGAAAAGACCGTTATCGAAACGGTCAGAAAGCAATTGCCCGCCACGGAGGCGTTCCTCCAAAAAGTGGTCAACATCAACAGCGGGACACTTAACCGGGAAGGTGTCCGCACCGTGGGCAACCTGATGGGGGCCGAGCTTAAAGCTTTGGGCTTTAACGTGGAGTGGGTCTCCCTGCCCGATTCGCTCAACCGCGCCGGTCACCTCGTGGCGACCCGCCAGGGGAAAAAAGGCAAAAAACTGTTTCTGATCGGCCATCTGGATACGGTTTTTGAAAAGAGCCTGCCGATGGAACCCTTCACCCGCCTCAACGACTCCACGGCTTCGGGGCAGGGAGTCAACGACATGAAAGGCGGGGATGTGCTGGTTCTGGCGGCCCTGAAAGCCCTGCACACCCACGGCCTGCTCGACGACACCTCCATTACGGTTTACTTTACCGGCGACGAGGAAAGCTCGGGCGGGCCGCTGAGCCGCAAAGACTTCATCGAACGGGCCCGGCAGTGCGATCTGGCGCTGGCGTTTGAAACGGCTCAGGGACTGCGCACGGTCACGACCGGTCGGCGCGGGGCCAGTAGCTGGACGCTGAAGGTGGTGGCCCGGTCGGGACATTCGTCGCGGGTCTTTTCGGACCTGGGTTACGGCGCCATCTACGAGGCCGCCCGAATCCTGAATGAGTTCCGGCGAACCCTGAGCCAGGAAGAATACCTTACGTTCAATCCGGGCCTGATTGTCGGGGGCGCCAGCGTGAAATACGATGACGAAACGGCCAAAGCCGAAACGGTGGGCAAAACCAACATCGTCGCCGGGTCGGCGCTGGTGAAGGGCGATCTGCGTTTCCTGACCGAAGCGCAGAAAGAAAACGCCCGCGCCCGGATGCGGGAGATCGTTTCCAAAAGCCTGCCGCTCACCCAGGCCAGCATTACCTTCAGCGACGGCATTCCGGCGATGGAACCTTCCCGGAAGAACGAAGACCTGCTGAAAGTGGTCGATCAGGTCAGCCGGGACATGGGACTGGGTGCCGTTGTGGCGGGCAATCCGGGTTCGCGGGGTGCCGGTGACGTATCGTACGTGGCCGAATTTCTGCCCTGCCTCGACGGGCTGGGCGCTTCGGGCAAGGGCGCACACAGCATTGAGGAGACGATGAACACCAAAGAATTTCCGCTGCTGATCCAGCGGACGGCCGTGCTGCTGTACCGGCTGACCCGCTAGCCCTTCCGTTCGGGCTAAACTGAAAGGGTCAAGAACCAATTTTTTGTCTGGTTGTTAACAACGTATCCGGACAGCCTGACCGGCCAATCTCATCACCGTATGCTCTTACCTGAAGATCAACCCATCACCGACGACACGATTGTGATTATTGTCGGCACCAACCGGCGAAATTCTCTTTCCAGCCAGATTGCCCGCTATTACCAGAGCCTGCTTGCCGAACTGAATGTCTCCAGCGTCATTCTGGACCTGAGCGGATTGCCGGCCGATTTCATCACGACCGCCCTGTATGAGAACACCGGCAAAAATCCGGAATTCAACCGGTACAAGGATGTGGTCGAGCGGGCGAAGAAGCTGGTTTTTGTCGTGCCGGAATACAACAACTCCTACCCCGGCGTGCTGAAGGCGTTTATCGACGGCATGAGCTACCCGAGCGGGCTGGCAAACAAGAAAGTAGCGCTGGTTGGCCTTTCGGCGAGCCACCAGGGCGGCGCCCTCGCCCTGAGCCACCTGAATGACATTTTCAGTTACCTGAATACCAATACCCTGGCGCTCCGGGTCAAACTGGCGCATATCCGGAATTTCTGGAAAGACAACACGCTCCACCACGATCTGTACAATCAGTTGCTCCGCCAGCAGGCCCAGCAGCTCATTACGTTTTAGGCATAAAAAAAGGGACGCTTTCGAAAGCGTCCCTTTTTTTGCCCATGTCGGTTACTCGGCCAGCCGCGTACGGGCCAGTTCGTGATCCGGAATGAGCGGCATATCATACAGCACGATTTTCTGCCGCTGGAAGGCCGGAATGGTTTCCAGGTCCCGTTCCAGGAAGCGGTTCTGCAAAAAGTCCTGAATCATTTTCTGCACTTTGCCGGATTCATCCGTGCGGTCTTCCGCGGGCGGCTCCGGCTCCTGCCAGTACACGGGTCCCGGAACGGCCACCGGGCTGGACATCGCGGCCATTTTCAGGCTGCTTCCGCTGGTCGGTGTCAGCACAGCGGGTTGTTCCCGGCTTATTTCCGGCTCGGGTTTTATTTCGGCCACGGGCTCCGGTTCGGGTTCGGGCTCTGGTTCAGGCTCCGGAACGGGAATCGGCATCGACGGCGGTTGCAGTTCCGAGGCGTAATTGGCCCTGGGGTCGAAGTCCACGCCGCCATCCGGCAGGTCAAAACCGGCAGCAATAACGGTGACGCGCAGTTTCTTGCCGAGATTTTCGTCGATGATCGCGCCGTGTTTGAACAGCCACGCTTCTTTGCCGATCTTCTCTTCGATGAACGAGGTGATGGTCAGCTGCTCGTTCATGGTCGTTTCGTACTCGCTGCTTGACGCCATCGTCAACAGGATACGCTTGGCACCGCGGATATCCCGTTCGTTGAGCAGCGGCGAGTTGAGGGCCTCTTCGATGGCGGTAAGCGCCCGCTCTTTGCCGTCCGATTCGAACGAGCCCATAACGGCTTGTCCGGCGTTTTCCAGCACGCGCTTCACGTCCATAAAGTCGACGTTGATTTCGCCGCGCACCGTAATGATCTCGGCGATGCTTTTGACGGCATTGGCCAGGACATTGTCCGCGTGGGCAAACGCTTTGCGGATGGGCAGGTCGCCGTGAATTTCCGCGAGTTTATCGTTGAGCACGACCAGCACCGTATCGCAGTGCTCTTTCAGGGAATCAATCCCTTCCATGGCCTGCAGGCGCTTTTCTTTTCCTTCAAATTTGAACGGTGCCGTCACGACCGCGATGGTCAGCAGGCCCATTTCCTTGGCAATCTGTGCGATAATCGGCGCCGCGCCCGTACCGGTTCCGCCCCCCATACCGGCCGTGATGAATACCATCTGGGTGGGGTCGCCGAGGTGTTGCCGAATATCTTCTACGTTCTCCAGAGCCGCCTCCCGGCCCACTTTTGGGTCGGTGCCGGCTCCCAGTCCTTTCGTCAGGTGGGCGCCCAGTTGCAGTTTGGTATTAACCGGACTGTGTTCCAGAGCCTGGCTGTCGGTGTTGCAGACGATAAAGTCCACATCCTTGACGCCCATCCGGGACATATGGTTAACGGCATTGCTGCCGCCGCCGCCAACGCCAACCACCTTGATGATGGGTCGGTTCTCCTGCGTTGGACGAATAAACTCATAGCCGTGATCCAGTACCATACCTTTCTGAATTTGGTGCGCAAAAGTAAGTATTCATAGTTAACGTTGAGTCAGCTTTTTTATAATATGGTAATTAACAGACAGCGCTTCTCACTCACCTGAATACTTATCATTCAGATTTACATCGTCCGTAAGGATTGTTCTGCCGTACTTTTTCAGTTTTTCCCAAAAGCTCTCCCGGGAGGCCGTCTGAGCCGGTGCCTCGGCCTTTACTGTCGGTGCACTGCGGGAAACGACCGGGGGCGCTACCGGAGGCGCCGGTTCGGCCGCCGCCGCACGACTGACGGGCACGCGTTCGTCCAGCGACTTGAAGCCGGCCCAGACCAGCCCTACGGCGGTGGCATACGAAGGCTCGCTCACCAGGTCCGCTTTCGGATTCCGCTCCAGCAGGTCGGGCAGGCCCACCCGCGTGTGCATGCCCGTGATGCGCTCAAACAGGGTTTCGATGCCGGGGATCGCCGCCGTACCGCCGGTCAGCACAACGCCGCCGTACAGTTTGTCTTCAAACCCGGACCGTCTTACCTCGGCCTGGACCATCGCCGCGATTTCTTTCACCCGCGCCTCAATGATGAGCGCCAGATTTTTGAGCAGAACGTCTTTGGGAGGTCGGCCGCTCAGCACCGGAACGGACACAATTTCTTTCAGCGTGAAGTCGTTCGGGTCTGCGCTGCCGAATTTCACTTTCAGCTGCTCGGCCTGCTGATTCATCACTTTACAGCCCTGTTCGATGTCGGACGTGATGGTGTTGCCCGCAAACGGCAGAACGGCAATATGCCGGAGCACATTGCGGTGGTAGATGGCGATGTCGGTAGTGCCGCCGCCAATGTCGACGAGCACAACACCGGCCTGGCGTTCCTCATCGGTCAGGACGGCCATCGCAGAAGCCAGCGGCGAAATCAGCATCAGCTCTCCGCTGAGGTTGATGTCGCTGATGCTTTTACGGGTCGACCGGGCGAGGGCCGTCTGGGCCATAATGACCTGAAAGTCGGCCTCCAGCTTAACGCCGGAGCGACCGACCGGATCATCAATGCCCGTCTCGTTATCGACCGTAAAATCCATCGGCAGCACATGGACGATTTCGTTCCCCACGGGGGTGACGGTCCGGTACATGTCTGCAACGAGGTGATCGACATCGGCCACGGTCACTTCGTCGCCGTGCGAGGTGCGGGTAATGCTGCCATGCTGTTTGCGGGAGGAGATGTGCGACCCCGAGAACGCCACATTGACTACATTGATGTTCAGATTGGCCTGTCCGGCTACTTCGTCGATGGCTTTCCGGACCGCTTCGGCTGTCCTTTTGACATTCTTGACGGTTCCTTTCACGACGCCGTCGCAGGAGGCTCTGCCAACGCCCAGAACATCCAGGCGGGTGTAATTATTATCTCGAATCAGACGGCCGGCCACGGCACACACCTTTGTGCTTCCAATGTCCAGCCCAACCACATATTTCTCGTCCTTCATTCGCACACGATCTGGTTACGGTACTGCACACTTACCCGCCGGTAGCGGCTTCCCTCGGGGCGGGATAAGATGTGTTTATAAAATAATTTAAGCTTATCAAATTTAGCCGACAAGTCGGTGGGTTGCCCGATTTCTATCAGGTGTTCACCTACCTGCGGCAGGAGTGTTACCTCCCGGTTGCTGTCAACCCTCACCTGCGCGATCTGTGCTTTCCAGAATGGGTCGGCACGAATCCACTTCAGCAATTCCACCAGATCTTTATCCTTCTCTCCGGTCAGGGGCTTTCGGTTTTCAAAATACGCCCCCGACAGAACGGGCACCCGGGCCGTGTAATTCAGCGACAGCGGAAACCAGGTCCCCTCTTCACTCAGGTACCGCCCACTTCCCGACGACAACTCCTCTTCCGACTCCCCCACCAGACGGGCCAGCGGCCGTTGCTGTTCGATTTCGGCGACCAGATTGCCCTGCAAATCCCGGTACACCTGCGCCCGGCTGATGTAGCCGTTTTGCCGGAGCCGTTTTTCCAGTACTTTCAGGTCAATTTCGGTCAGCGACGTACCGGCGATAGGGTCCGCATCCTGACGGGTAAGAGACCGCAGCACGTCGTTTCGGTTCAGGAAACGGTGCCCGTCGATCTCGTCCATCCGGATACGAATGTCCTCCACCCGCCGCGCTTCCTGCCTTACTTCCGTAAAGGCAATCAGCCCCAGCAGACCGGCTCCTGTTAGGAGTGACGCGAACAAACCCCTTTTTATTTTAAAAATAGGCAACATCCAATAACTAATTTAGGATTCAGGGCCTTATTTTTATTCATTGGTCACCAAATTGCCTTTTTATTTCCGGAATTAATTGATCAATGTCGCCCGCACCGATCGTTGCCAGCAATACCGGCGGTTCCCGACGCAGTACTTCCGGCAGTTCCGCCTTCGAACATTGTATTTTCTGGCTGGCCGTAATATTCCGAAAAATCAGATCGGCGCTGACCCCCTCGATGGGTAGCTCGCGGGCCGGATAAATATCCAGCAGAATGACCCGATCTGCCAGCGACAGGCTGCGGGCAAACTCATCTGCAAAATCACGGGTCCGGCTGTACAGATGCGGCTGGAAAATGGCCGTTACGGTACGGTCGGGATAGAGCGCTTTTAAGGAGGACAGAAATGCTTCCACCTCGCGCGGATGGTGGGCGTAATCGTCGATAAATATAAAAGAATTTGTTTTCAGAATATATTCAAACCGACGTTTTACGCCTTTGTACGTACTCAGCCCCTCGCGCACGGCTTCGGGCGTCACGCCGACCTGCAGCGCCGCCGCTCCGGCCGCCACGGCGTTCTCCACATTATGAAACCCGGGAATCTGCATCGTCACGCCTTCAATCCGCCCGCCCGGATACACCAGATCGAAGACGAAGCAGGCATTTTCGATCCGGACATGGTCTGCCCGGTAAGCGCCCTGCTCCAGCGAATACTCCTGCACGGTGGCCGGCGTGCGGTCGGCCAGTTCGAGGCCGTGGCGCATGAACAGCGTGCCGCCGGGCTTGATCTGGCTCACAAAGGCCGCAAACGAGTCGAGCACGGAGGAATGATCGCCGTAGATATCGAGGTGATCGGCATCCGTGGAGGTGACGATCGCCACGTCCGGGTACAGGGTTAGAAAAGAACGGTCGAACTCGTCGGCCTCCACCACGCAGATGACCTCCGAGAGGTTTTCGGCCGGTTCGTTAAGCAGAAAGTTTGTTCCATAGTTCTGGGTAATCCCGCCCAGAAAGGCCGCGCAGTTGACCCCTGCGTGGCGCAGGATATGCGCCACCATCGACGAAGTGGTTGTTTTGCCGTGCGTTCCGGCGACGGCCACCGTTTTCATCCGTCCGGCCAGCAGGCCCAGCACCTGCGAACGCTTTTGCAGCGTAAAGCCCTGCTCGGTCAGGTAAACGTATTCGGCGTGATTTTTCGGTACGGCGGGCGTGTAGATGACCAGCGTTTGCTCCCGGTTCTGGCGGAAGTGGGCCGGAATCTGCTCCACATCTTCGGTAAAATGAATCGCCATTCCCTCGGCCTGCAGCGTATCGGTCAGCGGGGTCGGCGTCTTGTCGTAGCCCGCCACTTCGTACCCGTTCACCAGAAACCAGCGCGCCAGCGCACTCATGCCAATGCCGCCGATGCCAAGGAAATAGACGTATTTTATGGAATTCAGGTTTGTCATTTTTGAATGATGAATTTTGAATGACTGAATGATTGAGTGACTGAATGACTGACAGACGGTCCGTTACTGCGGTTGATTGGGCTTTGCTTAAGTGATTATTTCTTTAAAATTTTATCAGCCGCAGCGGCAGATCACCTATCAGTCACTCAATCATTCAGTCATTCAATTTTAAAATCTCTTCCGCAATCTCCCTTGCGGCCTTTGGTCTGGCCAGTTCGCGGATGTTCCGGCTCAGGGTCTGCTGCTGGGTGGGGTCGTTTAAAAGCGTAAGCGTTTCGGTCACCAGTTTTTCGCGGGCTTCGCGATCCGTAACCAGCAGCGCCGCCTGACGGCTGACCAGACTCATGGCGTTTTTGGTCTGGTGGTCGTCGGTGGCGGCGGGGAACGGAACGAGAATGGCGGGTTTGGCCACCAGACAAAGCTCCGACACGGACAGCGCCCCCGCCCGCGATACCACCGCATCGGCCACGGCGTACGCCTTATCCATTTCGTAAATGAAATCAAACGCCTTGATGTGCGGGGAACCGCTCTGGGCTACGGCCGCCCGGGCACGCTCGATGAACGACGGACCCGTTTGCCACACCACCTGACAACCGGCTTCCACCAGTCGGCTCAGGTCTTTTTCCATGGTTTCATTGATCGTCCGGGCGCCCTGGCTACCGCCGATGATGAGCAGTGTTTTCCGGTCGGGCTGCAGGCCGAAGAAGGCCAGCCCCTCCGCCCGTTTGCCCGCCGCGGCCCCGATGTCGGTACGAACCGGGTTGCCGGTGAGTTTGATCTTTTCGGCGGCGAAGAATTTATCCATCTCCGGATAGGCTACGCAGATCTTCCGCGCCCAGCGCGACAGCACTTTGTTGGTCAGTCCGGCGTACGAGTTCTGTTCCTGAATCAGCGTGGGGATGCCCGCCAGGGAAGCGGCCAGCAGCACCGGGCCGCTGGCATAGCCGCCCACGCCCACGGCCACGTCCGGCCGGAACTCCCGGATAATCTGCCGCGCCCGGAGCAGACTCCGTCCGAGCTTCATGGGAAAAGCCAGATTCTCCAGCGTCAGCTGCCGTTTGATGCCGACGACGGGCAGCCCGACGATCCGGTAGCCCGCCCGCGGGACTTTCTCCATTTCCATCTTCCCTTCTGCTCCGACAAACAGAATTTCGATGGACGAATCAATCGTTTTCAATTCGTTGGCGATGGCAATGGCCGGGTAGATATGCCCGCCTGTACCGCCGCCGCTGATAATTACTCTCATAGTCTGTCTACTCGTCAGGCCGTCCGGTTAGGCTTTGGAACGACCTGTGGCTAAAATGGCGCTCTCGTCGGCTTCGCCCCGGCTAACGCTGAGGATCAGCCCGATGGAAAGGCCCGTAAAAATCATTGAAGTTCCGCCCATGCTGAGCATCGGCAGCGGCTGGCCGGTCACAGGAATGAGCCCAACGGCCACGCCCATGTTGATCATCGCCTGCCCCACCAGGCTAAACGTCAGGCCAGCCGACAGCAATCCGCCGAAGGCCCGCCTGCTGCTCTGAATGGCGCGCATGCCCCGCCAGAGAAGGTAGAGGTATGCCAGAATGGTCAGAATGCCGCCTACGGTGCCGTATTCTTCCACGATAACGGCGTAAATGAAATCGGAATACGGGTGGGGCAGAAAGTTGCGCTGCTGGCTGTTGCCCGGTCCCTGGCCGACAAGGCCGCCGTTGGCGAGGGCAATGTTGGCCTCCCACGCCTGGTCGCTGGGGCGGCCGGTGCCTTTGGTAACTTCGTAATATTGCTCCATCCGCTTCACCACCGTTTCGGACCGGGTGCCCAGCACAAGTCCTACCGCGCCCAGAAACGCGCAGACGCCCACCATCCAGAGGAGGTATTTGCCAGGCACGCGGCCGATGTACATGAGCAGGAAGCACGTGGCGCCGAGCATGATGGCCGTGGAGGTGTTGGTCAGCATGATGAGCATGCAGATAATGCCGATCCAGAAGATCATCGTCATCAGCAGGCGGGGCTCGTATTCTTCCGGGCGGATGTGCTGCCGTTTGGCGAGCATGGCCGAGAGGTTGGTAATCAAGGCCAGTTTGGCAAGGTCGGAGGGCTGAAACGTGGCCCCGATGATCGGGATGGCCAGCCAGCGGGGAGCCCCGTTGATCCGGACCCCGAACATGAACGTGTAGATCAGCAGAAATACCGACAGCCACATCCCGATTTTGGAGTAATTGGCAAAACTGACGTAGTTCAGCCGGTGGACCCACCACATGCCGACGATTCCCAGAACGACCAGGGCGCTATGCTTGATCAGGTACGTTTCGGTCGCCTGCATGGTCGAGTAGGCGTAGGTGCCGGTGGCGCTGTAGACCACCGCCATGCTCATCAGCGACAGAAACAGAACAACGCCCCAGATGTGGTAATCGCCACCCAGGTTCGTTTTCAGCCAGTCTTTAACGGAGAGAACCATCTTACTGCTTTGGTTGAGTACGGACTTTTTCAGCCTGACGACGAACAGCGGCTTTGAACTGCTCGCCCCGGTCTTCGTAATTGCGGAACAGGTCAAAGCTGGCGCAGGCGGGAGACAGCAGCACCGCATCGCCGGGCTCGCCCAATTCCAATCCTTTCGCCACCACTTCGTCGACTTCCTGCGTTTCGACTAAGACAGGGACTTTTCCGGTAAAGTAATTAATTAACTTTGAATTATCCTTCCCTAAACAAACCAAAGCTTTAACTTTCGACCCTACGAGGCTGTCCAGCTGGGCGTAGTCGTTGCCTTTGTCCTGCCCACCAGCGACCCAGATGACGGGCGTTGTCATGCTTTCGAGGGCGAAATAGACGGAGTCTACGTTGGTGGCTTTGGAATCGTTGATAAAGCGGATGCCGTTGATTTCTCCGGCGGGCTCCAGCCGGTGCGGTGCGTTCCGGAAGGTTTGCAGACCCGTCCGGATGGCTTCCTCCGACAGCCCGACGGCCTGGGCCGCGAGCATGGCAGCCAGCATGTTCAGGGCGTTGTGCTTGCCCTGCAACGGCAAATCGGCCGTTTGAACCCGAAGCTCCGTCCGGGCGGCGGAAGCCACCAGTTCGCCGTTCCGCAGAAACCCGCCCGGCCGGGGCGCGCTTTCCAGCGAGATCGGCAGCGCCTGCACGGCCAGCTCGCGCCGGGGTAGTTCTTCGGCAATCGCCGGATTTTCCTGATAATAAATGAAAACATCCTCCGGGCGCATGTTCTGCACAATCCGGAATTTGGAGTTGACGTAGTTCTGAAACTGGTATTCGTAGCGGTCGAGGTGGTCCGGCGTGATGTTCAGCAGCACCGCCACATCGGCCCGGAACTGGTACATATCGTCCAGCTGAAAACTGCTCAGTTCGAGAACAAAGTAGTCGAAGGTGTCCTCCATGACCTGCCGGGCGAAGCTGTCGCCGATGTTACCGGCCAGCCCGACATTGAGTCCGGCGGATTTGAGCAGGTGGTAGATCAGCAGCGTGGTGGTGGTTTTTCCGTTGCTGCCGGTGATGCCGATCAGTTTTGCCGTGGTGTAGCGGGCGGCCAGTTCAATTTCGGAAATCACCGGAATGCCTTTGGCCCTGATTTTCTGCACGATGGGGACCGTAGGCGGTATACCGGGACTTTTCACCACTTCGGTAGCGGCCAGAATGCGTTCCTCGGTATGTTGTCCTTCTTCAAACGGAATGTCTTCCTGCTGTAATATCCGGCGGTACTTCTCCTGCAACGGGCTGCGGTCCGACAGAAAAACCTCCATTCCTTTTGCTTTTCCCAGCAGGGCGGCTCCAACTCCGCTCTCGCCTCCTCCCAGCACGATTAGTAACGGCTTCCGATCCATCCTCAAAGTAAGGCAGCCGTTTCGGGTCGGCTGCTCCCGGTTTAGTGGTGATTTAAGGGGCAAAATTAGACTTTCGACGCTGTTCCCCGCCGGAAAGCCCAAATTTCTTTCCAATAAAAAACCCCGCCAGGGCGGGGCTTGAGACTTTTTGATTACGGTACGACTCAGGCTACTTCTTTCTGAAGCGAGCTGGAAAGACGCAGGCGGTTGGTCACCTTCACGAGCAGGAAGATCGCCCAGGCAACCAGAAGGAACTGGAACAACACATTCAGAAAGTTACCGTACCGAATGGCAACCTCCGCCGCGGCGCCTTCTGCCGGTCGCAGCACAAGCTTCAGCTGGCTGAAATCCACCCCGCCAATCAGTAGTCCAAGGATCGGATTGATGATGTCCTCTACGAAGGAATTGACAATTTTGCCGAAGGCGGCACCGATGATGATTCCTACAGCCAGGTCCAGCACATTGCCCTGAGCAATAAAGGTTCTGAATTCTTTCAGCATGAATGGAGCGGTTTAAGGTGCGTTAAGTACCTGAAAATTAATCCTTCATCTTTATTCGGCAAACAATTTCTTCAAAATTTATACAGCAGCCCAATGGCCAGCCCCTGGCTATACTGCACGGTGCGGCTCTGGTCTTTGTCGTACAGCACAATGGTGGTCAGGTTGACATTGAAGAGACTGTTGACCTTGGCCGTCAGGGAAGCGTCGATCCGGTGGTCGAGGGAGGTCATCCGCTCGTAGCTGGCAAAAATGAGGTAACGCGCCTTGAAGTTGACGTTTTTCGCAATGTCGCGGTCGAAGTTGGTCACCACCTGAAAGGCCGCTTCGGTCCGGACGCGCCTTCCCGCCGGAACCCCGTACCGTTTGGGTTCGCCGACCGAAATGGCATCGTCCGAAACAATGGTCTGCCGGAGCGTCGCAACGCCGAGCTGCATGTTGAAATAGGTGGTTGGCTTATATTCGAAACCGATGGATTCGGTAACAAAGGCGGGCGCGAAGAACCCCGAAATCAGCACCCGGCGTTCGCCGCCTCCGGTCAGATTTTCGTAGCGATACCCCGGCGCGAACTGCGACAGCAGGTTGCCGGAGGCAAAAAGCTGCCAGGACCGGCTGATGCGGTAGCCAAACTTGGAATCGGCAAAGAGCCGGTCGATGTTCTTGCGGGTCTGTTGCCCTTCATTCCGCACGACCCCGTACTGAAACTGCACTTCGCTGGTCCAGTTGATCCGGTCGCGGAGGTAATCGGCCCGGGCGTTGAGCACCAGTCCGAGGGCAATAGAGTTCACCCCGCCCCCCGTCCAGTTGTCGCTGAACGACCCCTGGTTGAGGTTCACGCCCATCTGACCGCTTTTTTTCCAGTAGGTAGTATCCCGCTGGAGAGGCGGCAGCACTTCTTTGGCGGCGGGAGGTAGGGAATCCACGCGCACCGAGTCGGCGGGTGTCTGACAAAAAGCCGACAGGCCAAAGCCCGTCATTACCAAACTTAGAAGCAGTTTTTTCATCACAAAACTTCCACTACCTGCGTTTGCAGGGCCTGAAGGGGTACAATGGTTACGGTTTCGCCCGTCTGCAGGGTCATCGAGGTGCTGTCGATCTTGACAATAGTGCCTTCGATGGCCCCAATCCGGATGGTCTGCCCTTCCTTGAATCGGCTTTTGCTGTAGAGCGACGACAGGATGTTGGCCATAATATCCCGCGAAGCATAGCTGTAACCGGCCGCAAAGGCAAAAATAACGCCGCCGACCAGCAGATTAAAGCTTGATTCGAGCAGTTCGGTATTGATGCCCGCCTGTCCAAGGGCGCTGATGAGCGTTACGACTAAGAAAAAGAAGAAAACAATCATTCCCAAAAGTTTGCCCGAAGCAATGTTGAACGACTGGCAGAGCGTCACGACCGCACCACGCAGCGCGTCGGCGATCAGCACGCCCACCTGCAGCATAATCGCCGCGGCGATCAGGCGGGGAATAAAGGCCACCAGCGACTTGACCATATCCGTGATGGCCGATACGCCCAGGGTCTCGGTTGCCGCCATCAGGAAAACCAGCAGAATGAAGTAGTACAGCACCCGGGTGGCAATATCGCTCAGTTTGATTCCGGTGCTCAGGCGCTTAATGAAGTCAATTTCGTTGAGTTTATCGCCGATGCGGTCGAAGCCAACCTTCACCAGCACCCGGCGGAGCACCAGCGATACGGCTTTGGCCACTCCAAAGCCGATCAGCAGGATAAACCCGGCCCCCAGAATCCGGGGAACGAACTCAATGAATTGATTAATCAGGGTCGAAAAGGTGTTGACCAGCACATCAACAAAGGCAGGTAGGCGATCCATAGTCAGCAGTTAAGTCAGATAAGTTACAGTTAGGGCGCCGGGGGGCTATCGATCCGGTTCTGGACCAGTTCAAGAAAAAGCACAACGGCGCCCATAAAATCGCCGGTGCACACTTCAACCACCGTCAGGGAGTTGCGAATAAAGTCAATCTCGGAGAGCAGTTCCTCCCGTACGTTCGGCGGACACACGGCGTCGGCCTCCAGTTCAGCAAATGGATTTTTCGACAGTTCCATAGTTTAGCGGATAGGCCACTTCAGCAGGGTCATCAGTTTGGCAAAAAGGACCAGCCAGAAAAGCAGCGTTTCCAGGTAGCGCTGCCGCAGCCGCTCTTTTGCGCGCTTCAGCCGCATCTTGACGGCGCTTTCGGTTACCTTCTGAATGGCGGCAATGTCTTTGATACTAAGCCCGTCCTGGTATTTCATCAGGAGAATGGCTTTCTCGTCGGCGGCGATTCCCTGCATGGCGCTTTTGAGGCGGCGGACTTCCATTTCAGCCAGTTCGGCCTCATTGTCTTCGGACCAGTCCATGTTTTCGTCGATGGCGACCTCCCCCTGCCGTTTCACGATCCGCAGCTGGTCCGTGCAGTAGTTGTACGTAATGGAATACAGCCAGACCGAAAACTGGGACTGCCCCCGGTAACTGCCCAGCCGCATGATGAGCCGCAGAAAAATGTCATGCGTGAAATCTTCCGCCCTGGCTTTATCCTTCGTGAAGGTCAGGCACTTCCGGTAGACTTTGTTGCTGTATCGTTCGTAAAGGCGGTCAAAATAATAGTTGTTCTGCGTACTCATGTACAGGCTGACCAACTCCTCATCCGACATTCGCTTACTGTCAATGGATTTGCTTACCATGCATGTAAGAAGTAGTTGCGGCAAAAAAGTAACCTGCCCTGATTGGTTCCCGTCCGGGGGCGTACCGGCAATGCATTTTACGAATCGTTAACCCAGTGATTGTACAACAAATATAACAGTATGAAATTCTTATCATAAATAAAAATGCCCCGTCTCTTTCCAGAGACGGGGCATTTTTGAGTATCCGGCAAAAAGATTAGCCGCCGATGGCTACGCGCTTGAAGGAAGACACCTTCAGGCCCTTGCTGGTTTTCTCCAGCAGCTGGGCGATCGTCAGCGACGAATCTTTTACGAATTCCTGGTTCAGCAGCGTACTTTCTTTGTAGAACTTCTGCAGTTTGCCCATGGCAATTTTTTCCAGCATGGCTTCCGGCTTGCCTTCGGCGCGGGCCTGCTCTTTACCGATTTCGATTTCGCGCTCAACGATGGAAGCGTCAACGCCGTCCTTGTCCAGAGCGATCGGCTTCATGGCAGCGATCTGCATGGCGATGTCCTTACCCACCTCGGTCACGTCGGTGCCGTTGGTGCTCGTCAGGCCGACCAGTACGCCCAGTTTGCCGTTGGAGTGGTTGTAGGCCACGACTTTGTCCGCCGTTACGGTTTCGTAGGAGATCACGTCAATTTTCTCGCCGATTTTACCCATCAGGTCGGTGATGTGATCCTGCAGGGAGCGGCCATCGGCCTGGGCTACGGCCAGCAGGTCTTCTTTCGAAGCGGCGTTGGTCGAAACGGCCGCCGTCAGAACCGCCTGGGCGAGGTTCTGGAAGTCGGCTACTTTTGAAACCGGCTCGGTTTCGCAGGCCAGGGCAACGACGCGGCCCGTGGTGCCGTCTTCGCTCACCTGGGTCAGCACGATTCCTTCCGACGTGGTATTGTCAGCGCGTTTGCTGGCGATTTTCTGACCCTGCTTGCGCAGAATATCTTTGGCTGCTTCAAAATCACCATTGGCTTCGGTCAGGGCTTTTTTACAGTCCATCATGCCGGCGCCGGTTTCCTGGCGGAGTCTGTTAACGTCTTGTGCAGTGATTGCCATTGTTGGTAGTGTTTCTAATTCAAAGTTTATGGTTTAAAGCTTAGAGTTTATGGTTTACAGTTCAGGCACAGCGGCCGGACAACTCCAAACCATAAACTCTAAACCTTTAAACAGGATAGCCCATAGCTAAGCTACGGGCTAGTCCTTGATTATCAGCTTAGCAACTCATTACGGTCGCTTGGAAAATTATTGGTCGTTCCGGTCTTCTTCCGGCGAAACGGCCAGGGAAGGAGTTGACTCGGCACCTTCGGCTACGGGAGCTTCGACGGCTTCGTCAACGGCGCGCTTCGCTTCTTCCTCTTCCTGCAAACGCTGGTCGTCCTTGTCCTGCTTGCGTTCTGCCAGACCTTCTTCGATGGCCTTACCAATCGCCAGCGTAATGAGGCGGATGGATTTGTAGGCATCGTCGTTTGCCGGGATCGGGAAATCTACTGCGTCCGGGTTAGAGTTGGTGTCGCACATGGCAAACACGGGGATACCAAGCCGCTTGGCTTCGGAAACCGCAATGTGTTCGCGCTTCACGTCCACCACAAACATAGCAGCCGGCAGGCGGGTCAGGTCGGCAATACCGCCCAGTACACGCTCCATTTTCTCTTTGTCACGGCTGATCGTCAGGCGCTCCCGCTTGGCGAGGTTTTTCACCGTCGTTTCTTCCTTCAGCATCTTCTCCAGGCCCTGAAGTTTCTTCAGCGACTTGCGGATGGTGGCGAAGTTGGTCAGCATACCACCGAGCCAGCGATCGGTCACGTACGGCATTTTCAGGCGGCGTGCTTCGTCAGCTACAATCTCCTGTGCCTGTTTTTTCGTGGCGACGAACATCACCTTGCGGCCTGAACGTACGATCCCTTTGATGGCGTTGGACGCTTCGTCGAGTGACGCCAGCGTCTTGTTGAGGTCGATGATATGGATCCCGTTCTTCTCCATGAAGATGTACGGAGCCATGCGGGGGTCCCATTTCCGGGTAAGGTGGCCAAAGTGCACACCGGCATCCAGAAGGTCTTTGTATTCTACTTGTGCCATTTTTTTAAATGAACAATGAATAATGAATGATGAAATACGCAGCACCGCACGTCGGCATCGAGTAAGTGCGGTCTGGACGAAAATGAGTTTAGTGTTTATGGTTTAAAGTTTAGAGTTACTGAAAACCGTAACCATAAACTATTGACTATAAACCATAAACCCATATTAACGCTTCGAGAACTGGAACCGACGGCGGGCTTTGGCGCGACCGTACTTTTTCCGTTCTACCATGCGTGAGTCACGGGTCAGGAAGCCTTCCTTCTTCAGGGCCGGACGGAAGTCGGGGCTGTATTCGCAGAGCGCGCGGGCAATCCCCATACGCGTCGCTTCAGCCTGGCCGGTGATGCCGCCGCCTTTTACGTTGACCTTCACATCGTAGCCTTCCGGGGCGTTGATGGTGGTCAGCGGCTGCTTCAGGATGATTTGCAGCACGTCCTGCGGGAAGTACTGCTTGAAGTCCTTGCCGTTCACCACGATATTGCCGCTACCCACCGAAAGGTACACACGGGCAACCGCAGTTTTACGACGACCTAATGCGTTGATTCTTTCCATTTTTTCGTTTAACGTCTAACGTTCAACGTTTAACGCCCGGCGCCTGATGGTTCAGAATTGGCCTGTCCTCTTACGCCTTTAACTTTAAACTTTAAACCTTAAACGCTTATCGTCTTAGAGTTCCAGTTTTACTTCTTGAGGTTGTTGAGCAGCGTGCGGGTGCTGGTTACCGGCATAAACGTACAGGTTCGTGTACAGCCGACGGCCAAGACGGTTCTTCGGCAGCATGCCTTTCACGGCGTGCTCGACGACCCGGATGGGGTGCTTGGCGAGAATTTCGCGCGGGGTAGTGAAGCGCTGGCCGCCGGGATAACCCGTATGACGGACATACACTTTATCGGTCATCTTTTTGCCGGTCAGTTTGATCTTTTCGGCATTGATGACGATGACGTTGTCGCCGCAATCGACGTGCGGCGTGTAGCTCGGCTTGTGTTTGCCACGGATGATTTTGGCTACCTGGCTCGCCAGACGACCCAAAACCAAGTTCTCCGCGTCAACAACCACCCAACCTTTTTGCGCAGTCGCTTTGTTGACGTTGGTGGTCTTGTAGCTTAACGTATCCACAATTTACAGGAGATTATATATTGAATTACAACAGGTTGCAAAGAACAAAAAGAATCCCGTCCGGAAACGGGAGTGCAAATATAGGGCGTATATTTTTGAAAAACAAGGGAAAAGGAGGAAAGGGGAGGAAAAGGAGGAAAGGGGAGGAAAGGGAAGAGAGGGAAGAAAGAGAGCATTGCTACTCGAGGGCGTTTCCTCCTCTTCTCCCTCCGTCCTCCCTCTCCTTCCCCTTCCTCCTTTATCTCAATTTCAGCGTCACCAGCGAGGCGACCGCCAGCAGAATGCCGATAATCAGAAAACGGATAACGATTTTGGCTTCGTGGTAGCCTTTCTTCTGAAAGTGGTGGTGCAGCGGCGACATCAGGAACAGCCGGTGCGTCCGGGCGTACTCGATGCCGTGCTTCTTTTTCTGGTATCGGAAATAACTCACCTGCAGAATGACCGAGAGCAGTTCGACGAAGAAGATACCGCACAGAATCGGAATCAGCAGTTCTTTCCGCACCGCCAGCGCCAGCACGGCGATAACGCTCCCCAGCATCAGGCTGCCCGTATCGCCCATGAACACCTGCGCCGGGTACGAATTATACCACAGAAACCCGATCAGCGCGCCCACAAAAGCGGCGCAGAAAATAACCAGTTCCCCGGAGTTCGGAATGTACATGATGTTCAGATACTGCGCGATGGTCTTCGTACCGGAAACCCAGGCAAAAACCGCCAGCGTCAGGCCGATAATGATGGACGTGCCCGCCGCCAGCCCGTCGATGCCGTCCGTGATGTTGGCCCCGTTGGACACCGCCGTGATGATGAAGATGCAGGCAATGGTGTAAATAATCCAGGTGTACTGGTCCGGCACGAGGCCAAAGAGCAGCGAATTATAATCGAACTCGTTGTTTTTCAGGAACGGAATGGTCGTCAGCGTGGACTTCACATCGCGGAACGTTTCCTGCCCGAGAATGGCCGCGGCCGGCGTTGTTTTTTCGTACACCCGGATTTTGACGTAATCGTTGAACGACAGCGTCAGCCCCACGATCAGGCCCAGCCCCACCTGCCCGACCACCTTAAACCGGCCGTGCAGCCCTTCCTTGTTTTTCTTGTGAACCTTCAGGTAATCGTCCAGAAAGCCGATGAGGCCCGTCCAGACCGCCGATACCAGCAGCAGCACGATGTAGACATTGCTGATATTGGCAAAAAGCAGCACCGGAAACAGCAGCGAACACAGGATGATGAAGCCCCCCATCGTCGGCGTGCCGCGTTTCTGCATCTGTCCTTCCAGACCCAGGTCGCGGATTTCTTCGCCAATCTGCTTGGAACGCAGAATGTCGATGATTTTTCGGCCGAAAATAGCCGCAATCAGAAGAGCAAGCGTAATGGCCGCCGCCGCCCGAAACGACAGGTATTTGAAAACCCCGGCCCCGGGAAAGTTATAGTTCTGGTCGAGGTAACTGAAAAGGTAATAAAGCATATGCTAATGACTGAATGAGCGAATGAGTGAACGAGTGAGTTTTTCAGGCTGGTGAGTAATTCAACTGCAAACGGCCGCAAAGTTAGCCGCTTTTTACTCATTCGCTCCGTCCGATTTCACTCTTTGCAAAGGCTTCCCGCAGCACTTTACGGTCGTCGAAGTCGTGTTTGACGCCCTGAATCTCCTGATAGGTTTCGTGCCCTTTTCCGGCAATCAGCACGACATCGTGCGGCCCGGCCATCTGCACGGCTTTCAGGATCGCTTCCCGGCGGTCTACGATAGTCTGGGTTTTCTTAAAGTCAATCGGCGGAACACCGGCCTGCATCTGCTCCAGAATGGCCATCGGGTCTTCAAAGCGCGGATTGTCGGAGGTCAGAATCACCCGGTCGCTGAATTTGCAGGCGATTTCGGCCATGACGGGCCGTTTGGCGGCGTCGCGGTTGCCCCCGCAGCCCACCACCGTGATGATCTTCTCGGCCCCCTGCCGCAGTCCGTTGATGGTTTCGAGAACGTTTTGCAGGGCGTCGGGCGTGTGGGCGTAATCGACAATGCCGACCACCTCGTTGTCCGAAATCACCGTCTCGAACCGCCCCGGCGGACTCGAAATGCTCGACAGTTCGGTCAGCACGTCCTCGGCGTTTTCGCCCAGCAGTACAGCCGCGCCGTAGACGCCCAGCAGGTTGTAGGCGTTGAACCGGCCCGTAATCTTGAACCAGACCTCCCGGCCATCGACGTCCATGTGCAGTCCAAAAAGCCCTTCCGACAGAATCCGGCCTTTGAACGTTCCCAGCGTTTGGAGCGAAAACGTTTCCTTGCGGGCTGCCGTGTTCTGGAGCATCACCAGTCCCCGTTTGTCATCGAGGTTTACCAGGGCAAACGCCGAGGCCGGAAGTCCATCGAAAAAGCCTTTTTTGGCCCGGATGTAATTGTCGAACGTCTTGTGAAAATCGAGGTGGTCGTGCGTGATGTTCGTAAAAATGCCACCCGTAAACTGCAAACCCGTAATCCGGTGCTGCACCACCGCGTGCGAGCTGACTTCCATAAACACGTGGGTACAGCCGTGGTGCAGCATCCGCTGAAGCAGTTCATTCAGGCTGATCACGTCGGGCGTGGTGTGGGTCGCCGGGATCACTTCCTCGTCGATCTGGTTCTGCACCGTCGACAGCAGCCCGACCCGGTAGCCCAGTTTGCGGAACAGCCGGAACAGCAGCGTCGCCGTCGAGGTCTTGCCATTGGTGCCCGTCACGCCCACCAGTTTCAGCTTCCGGGACGGGTGCCCGTAGAAGGTCGCCGCCAGCAGCCCGAGCGCGTAGGCGGAATCTTCGACCTGGATAAACGACACGCCTTCGGGCCGTTCGTCGGGCAATTGTTCGCAGAGGATGGCCGTTGCGCCGAGTTCCAGCGCTTTCGGGATGAACTGGTGCCCGTCGGTCTGGGTTCCGCGGATGGCGGCGAACAAACTGCCCGGCGCCGCCTGGCGGGAATCCATCGTCAGGCCCGTAATGTCAACGCTCATCGGCCCGGAAGTCGACTGGAGCGGTACTTTGTAAAGAAGGTCGGTTAGTTGCATGTACGTTCGTTCAATTACGTCTTCCCGGCCCCATCGCAATGGGCGTGACCGGAGGAAGTGGCTCCTGTTTCAGCAGCGAATCCGGTCGGGCAGACGGTTTCAGCGTCAGTGTAATTTTTCGGGGCTGGGGCAGCGGTTCGCCGGCAGCCACCGATTGCGCCACCACCTTACCGACGCCCTGGAAGCGGACCGAGAAACCCCGGTTTTCGAGCATGTACAGGGCGTCGCGCAGGGTCATGCCGCGCAGGTCCGGCACCCGGTTTTTGGACAGTTGCTTCTGCCACTGGCTGCCGCTTTCGGTCCGCACCCAGCCGTCCGAATCGGGTTGGCTCGGCAGATTCAGTTCTGCGCTGATGGTGCGCATGTCCGTCGCCAGACCGGCCATCGGCTCGCCTTTCAGCGGCGCGCTCGGCTGGCCCTTCAGGGGCGTGTGCATGGTGACGTCGTAGGCAAAGATCCGGTCGGCAATCGCCCGGAAGACCGGAGCCGCCACCGCGCCGCCCATCAGCAGGTCGACGTTGTCGCCGCGCGGGCTGTCCACCACCACCAGCATGCTGTAGCGGGGTTTGTTGGCGGGAAAATAGCCGATAAACGAGGTGTAATAAATGCCGGGCTGGTAGCGGCCGTTGATGAGTTTCTGAGCCGTCCCGGTCTTCCCGGCGATGGTGTAGTGGGTCAGCGTCCGGCCGATGCCGCGCGCCGTGCCGTTGGTGATCACGCCTTCCAGCATCCGTTTCACCTGCCGGATGGTCGACGCCGAGGCAATCGGGTTAGGGTCTACGTATGGCTTGAACTCCTCCACCACGTCCGCTCCGCTCCGGATTTCCCGGACGATCATGGGCCGCACCCACTTGCCGTCGTTGGCCACGGCATTGTAAAACGTGAGCATTTGCAGCGGGGTGAGCTGCATTTCGTAGCCATACGCCATAAACGCCAGCGAAATCTTGCTCCAGCCCTTCGACGAGGGCGTCCGGATCACCGGCGGGGTCTCCCCTTTCATCTGGAAGCCCGTCGGCTTGGTCAGCCGGAACTGGTTCAGGTAGCGCAGGTAGCGTTCGGGCTGTTTGTAAAAGTGCTTCTGCATCATCAGGTGGATGCCGACGTTGGACGATTTTTCGAAAATCTGCTGGGCCGAAATCTTGCCGTAGCCCCGGTGCCCGGCGTCGGAAATCGTGACGGTCCGGTACCGGATGCTGCCCCCGCCCACGTCGAAAATATCCGTCGGACGAATGGCTTTGTCTTCGAGCAGGGCCATCATCGTCGCCAGTTTGAAGGTGGAACCGGGATCGGTGCGACCCGCTAGGGCGTGGTTGAACGTCTCGACGTACTGCCCCTTCACGTTGGTCAGGTTCGCGACGGCTTTGAGGGCGCCGGTCTGCACGTCCATAATCAGCACGCAGCCCTTATCAGCCTTGTTGGCCACCAGACTTTCGCGCAGGGTCGCCTCGGCGATGTCCTGAAAATTGACATCCAGCGTCGTGTAAATATCCATTCCCGGCTCCGGCTTCACGTCCGAGCCGTCTTCCACCGGCATTTTGTAGCCATGCGACAGCGTTTTGACGAGGCTGATGCCTTTCCGACCGGCCAGTTCTTTCTGAAAGCTGGCTTCCAGGCCCACCAGCCCGTTACCGTCTTTGGCATTGAGGTAGCCGACCGTCCGCAGGGCCATGTTGCCAAACGGCTTATACCGCTGGTAGACCACGTCGAATTTGCCGCCGATCAGCCGAACCGGGGCGGGCACCTTGCCGCCTTCCCGTTTGGCCCGGTCGATTTCTTTCTTGTTGATAATGGTATCCCGGCGAAAAAAAGGCCATTCCCGCATCATCAGGCGCTCCTCGAACGTCACCAGCCGCTGCCGGATGGGAACCGGTACGTGGTGATCGTCTTCCTCCCGCGCCCGGTTGAATTTTTCCAGATAGACCTCCGCCGGAGCGTCCCCGAAATAAGCCGCAAACTGCCGGGCGGCCACCCCGATGTATTTGTAATACGTCAGCGAATCGCGGATAGCGCAGGGGTCGAACCCGACTTTGTAGTACGGCAGCGAGGTTGCCAGCAGGCTCCCGTCGGTGGCGTAGATGTTGCCCCGACTGGCCGGAATTTCTTCCCGTTTGAGGCGGGTTCCCGAAATCCGGTCTTTCCAGAGCTTGCCGTTGAAGGTCTGGTAATACTGGACGTAAATCAGCCGGGCGATAATGGCCAGGGCAAAGATGGTAACGCCGATGGACGCAAGCCGTGCCCGTCCGATAATAACCTGTTTAACGTTCTGGCTACCCATGCTCATTGTTCTTCTTCGGGTTTGACAACGATAATCTGGGGCGGAACCTGGCTTTCGCCCAGTCCCAGCGCTTCCACCTGTTTCCGGATTTCGGACTGCTTGCCGGTCTTCATGAAAGCGGCCTGCAACGTCGTGTAATGGGCCCGCAGCTCGTCCACTTCGGCTTTTGTCTTCTGCAGCTTGCGGACCAGCCGTTCGGCGTTGTGATTGGAGCCGATGTAAATAATGATCAGAAACGCCACCCAAACAATCCGGCCGAAGTGCTCGATCGGCCACGGGTTATCCTCCCCGATCAGCTTTTCGAGGCCGAAGGTCCGGTTGAGGTAATTGTACAGCCGACTCTCCCGCTTCCGGGGCGGTTTGGGCGGCTTGGGCTGGGTTTTGTAGGTGTTCTGAGCCATTGTATCCGCGGGCTTTAGCCCGTGATTGATTGTTTCACGATAACGCTGGAACCGCCCTCAGATACGTTCAGCGATTCGCAGCTTCGCGCTCCGGGCCCGGGGGTTCCGGCTCACTTCCTCGGCGGACGCTTCAATCGGTTTTCGGGTTACGGACTGCAGCGGTTTCGTGACGTTTCCGTACAGATCCTTGTCCTCGATTCCCTGAAAATTTCCGGCTTTGATAAAATTCTTCACGAGCCGGTCCTCCAGCGAATGATACGCCATCACCACCAGCCGTCCGCCGGGTGCCAGCGCGTCGGGAATCTGCTCCAGAAATTCCTCCAGCACGGCCAGTTCTTCGTTGACCTCGATCCGGAGGGCCTGAAAAACCTGCGCAAAATATTTGTTTTCCTTGCCCCGGGGCGCGTACCGCTGCATCACCGCTTTCAGGTCGTTGACCGTATCGAGGGGGCGGTTCAGCCGGGCCGTCACAATGGCCGAGGCCAGCGTCCGGGCGTTGGTCACTTCGCCGTACATCCCGAAAATCCGGTGCAGTTTTTCCTCCGGGTAATGGTTAATTACGCTTTTGGCGGTCAGGTTGCCCATCTGGTTCATCCGCATGTCGAGTTCGGCCTCGTAGCGGGTCGAAAAACCGCGCTCGGGCGTATCGATCTGGTGGGATGAAATCCCCAGGTCGGCCAGAATGCCGTCGACCTGATCGGCCTTGTACAGCCGCAGATAGCGTTTGAGGTGCCGGAAATTGGCCGCCACGAACGTCAGGCGCGGGTCGTCGAGGGCCTCGGCATTGGCGCGGGCGTCGGGGTCCTGATCAAACACGATCAGCCGGCCCCCTTCCAGTTGCTTCAGTATTTCGCGGGAATGGCCGCCGCCGCCAAAGGTTACGTCAACGTAAGTGCCGCCCGGTTTCAGATTCAGCCCGTCGATACAGGGCTGCAGCATCACCGGTTCGTGGTAAGTGGTATTTGTCATTGGAACTAATCAAAACAGCTCGTCCGTTACAAACTTACAAAATCCGCCTTGACCTCTTCGATACCCAACTGGAATTAATCTACTGGTCTTTTATGAAGCGACTGCTCCTCTTTACCCTTGCAGCCACCGGCTGGTTCCTGATTGCCTGTTCCTCCGATTCCAAAATCCGCGTCCCGAAAGGCGTCTGGCGGGCCACCCTCCAGACCAAAGGCGGCGAACTGCCGTTCGGGCTGGACATTGTGCCCAACGCCGACAGCGCGACGTATACCGTCTACGCCCTCAACGGCTCCGAACGCCTCCGGATGGACACCGCCACCGTCAGCAACGACACGCTCCGGATTCCGATGCGCCTTTTTGAATCGGAAATTATCGCCAAAATCAGCAACAAACGGCTGGAAGGCATTTTCCGCCGCCGCCGCACGGGCAACGAATACGTCACCATGCCGTTTGCGGCCTACCACGGGCTGAAATACCGCTTTGAACCGGAAGGCAAAACCGCCGCGGCCAACCTGACGGGCAAATGGGCCGCCACCTTCCGCTCCGAAGGCGACAGCACCGGGGCCGTGGGCCTCTTCAACCAGAACGGCAACAAGGTGACCGGCACGTTCCTGACCTCGACGGGCGATTACCGCTACCTCGAAGGCAACGTCTTCGGCGACAGCCTCCTGCTCTCCTGCTTCGACGGCACGCACGTTTTCCTGTTCAAGGCCCGCCGCCAGCCCAACGGGACGCTGACCGGCGGTTTCTGGTCCGGCGCGACCGGCTACGAAAGCTGGACGGCCCGCCTCGACCCGGCCGCCGCCCTGCCCGACGAAACGACGCTGACCTACCTCAAACCGGGTTACAAAACGATTTCCTTCTCGTTCCCGGACGTCAGCGGCAAGCCTGTTTCGCTTCAGGACGAACGCTTCAAAAACAAGGTGGTCATCGTGCAGATTCTCGGTTCGTGGTGCCCCAACTGCATGGACGAAACGAATTACCTGAGTCCGTGGTACAAAAAGAACCGCAACCGGGGCGTCGAAATTGTGGGCCTCGCCTACGAAAAATCGGCCGACCTGACGGAATCCGCTCCCAAACTGCAGCGGATGATCAACCGCTTCGGCATCGACTACCCGGTTCTGCTGGCGGGCACCAACGACAAGGCCGCCGCCTCCAGAACGCTCCCGGCCATCAATCGGGTCGTGGGCTTCCCGACCACGATTTTCATCGACAAACGGGGCAACGTCCGCGAAATCCACACCGGCTTTTCCGGTCCGGGAACGGGCGTTTACTACGACAAGTTTGTGGAAGATTTCAATCGGCTGGTGGATAAGCTGGTGGCCGAAAAGATTTAATTTTTCTTTATGTCCCGCACCGAAAAACTTCTTCTCTTCGTGATGGCGTGTATCAATTTCACGCACATCGTCGACTTTATGATCATGATGCCGCTGGGGCCGCAGCTGATGCGCTTTTTTGACATCAACACCCAGCAGTTCAGTCTGATCGTGTCTTCCTACAGCCTGAGTGCGGGCGTTTCGGGCTTTCTGGCTTCGTTCTACGTGGACCGTTTCGACCGGAAGAAGGTCGTGCTGGTGGCGTATGCGGGCTTTGTGATCGGGACGCTGGCCTGCGGTCTGGCTCCGACCTACGGCCTGCTGATTGCCGCGCGGACCACGGCGGGCCTGTTCGGCGGGGTACTGGGCGCGCAGGTGATGTCGATTGTGGCCGACCGGTTTCCGTACGAGCGGCGGGCGCAGGCGATGGGCGTAGTTATGACGGCCTTCTCGGTGGCCTCGGTCGTGGGCGTTCCGGCGGGCCTGTTTCTGGCGACCGAAATCAGCTGGCACGCTCCGTTTCTGGCCGTGGGCGGGCTGGGCATCCTGGTCTGGGGCCTGATTCTGCGTTTTGTACCGAAGCTCGACGCCCACCTGGCGGCACAGACGGCCCGGTACAATCCGCTTGAGACCATCACGACCATCCTGAAGAATCCGAACCAGCTCCGGGCGCTCTGGCTGACGATGACCATCATGCTGGGCCATTTCAGCATTATTCCGTTCATCTCGCCCTATTTTGTAGCCAACGTCGGTTTTGCCGAAAAGCAGCTGTACCTGATTTACTTCGTCGGCGGCTTTCTGACCATTTTCTCGGCTCCGCTCGTGGGCAGGCTGGCCGACCGGCGCGGCAAGTACCCGGTGTTTGTGGTGTTTGCGTTGCTGTCGCTACTGCCCGTCTACCTGATTACGACCATGCCGCCCGCGCCGCTCCCGTACGTGCTGTTCGTGTCGGGCATTTTCTTCATTTTCACCAACGGGCGCATGATTCCCACGCAGGCGATTGCGTCGTCGGTGGTGCTTCCGCAGCACCGGGGCGGGTTCATGAGCCTCAATTCGTCGGTACAGCTGCTGGCCCAGTCGGCGGCGACGTACGGGGCGGGGCTGATCGTCACCAAAGCGCCCAACGGGCAGTTGCTGCATTACAACTGGGTGGGCTACGCTTCCATCCTGGTCATGTTCGCCAGCATTTTCATCGCCCGGACGGTGAAGCCGGTGGACGCGGCCCAGCCGTCGGTGGAGGTTGTCTGAACCGCGCGGTTCAAGACTCCAGCCCCAGCGCGGCCCGGAATGCCGTGTACTCCGCTTTTTTTCGCTCCAGCGCCTCGTCGGGCCGGGGCAGCGCTTCGATCTGGGCAATGACGGCTTCGTAGAAATCATCCAGGTAATTCCGCAGGCTGTTCCGGTGCTCGCGCCGCAGAAAAGGCGTGCCGGGCAGGTATTCCGATCGAAACACGGCCGGATCGGTGTGGAGGTACTGCAATTCCAGATCGTCTACCTGACGGCAGAGCACCAGCAGCTTGTCCGCATCCTGCACAAACGGCACCACGTTATCGACGGTTTTGACTACGTGCCGGACGATGATGTAATCGTCTTTTCCCCAGCTGTAAATCTGGTCAAACGCCAGATCGACCAGTTGCTCGAAACTGAACTCACGGATGGCAATGTTTTTCTGCTGCAAAAGCTTCGCCTCGCGGGAGGTCATGTCGCTCAGGGCGGCTTTGCGAATGATGGCGCCCAGGTAATCGAGGCAGTTCAGGGCCGTGGTCGGGTCGTTGACGGCGGGGGAAATGGCTTTGATGGCGATATCGACCAGCTGACGGATGCCGAACGGAATGTCCTGTTCGTAGCTGCGAAACCGCCCGATCAGAAAGCACGCCTGAATCTCGGGAACCAGGTCATCGTAAAAAGCCCGTCTGGAGGCCGGACAGCGGATTTCGGCCAGCACCGCCCCGGCCATCACGAAGCTGCCGATATGGAACCGCACCCGCATGCTGACGTCCGGAGCCGCCGGAAAGAGCGCGTAAAGCGTCTGGTAGCGCATGGCCTCCAGATAGCCCGCCGCTTTGGCCACCACCAGCACCACCTCCGTCGACCAGCTTTCGGCCTCCGCCGGTTCGTACAGCGTTTCGATTTCCTGAATCGTCCGCTGGGCGATGTTCCGGGTGATGCTCGACGCGTTGATGCTGGTGATGACGTGGTGGATAAAGAGCGGGAAAACCAGCAGCAGCAGGTAGAAACCGCCCACAATCCCGAATTTCGGATAAATCAGCGTCGCGCCGGACCAGCCGAAATACGACAGCCCCAGCAGATACGCGACGCAGGCCAGAAACGACCAGAGAAAAAACCGGCTGAAATGGTCGTATTCGAAAAACGACCGGACGATGCGCGGCGAAAACTGCACCGAGGCCAGTTGCAGCGCCACAAAGACAAAGGAAAACGTGGTGACGACCACCGACGTCAGGATTCCGGCCAGCGTCGCCAGAAAACCGTCGAGGGACGCCTCTGCGTCGCCGGGCCGAACGAGGTGCAGCGCCGTGGTCAGTCCCGCCACCAGCAGGTAGGAAACCAGGGCCAGCAGCCGCCAGTCGGCTTTGATGCGTTCGTGCAGGCGGTAGATACGGCGGAAAAGCATACAGACAGGCTAAAGGATTCCGGCAAAAGTAAGGACTTTGCCGGTTTGCCTGCCTGTCTGTCCGCATTCAAATTACTTCTCCGACCGGAACGAGGTCAGCGGTTCACCCGGCGGCGGGGGCGGCACCGACCGGCCCGGCGAGTCCTGGCTGTCGCGGGTGTTTTTCTGCACGGCAATCGCGCCGAACAGGGCCAACAGGAACGCGAAGGCGTAAAAGCCCTTTTCGCTCGGCAGCAGCGTGGCGTTCCACAGCCCGACGGTGAGCAGGATAATGGCCAGAATGGTCGAAAACCAGCTCAGGCCGTAATACAGGTCCGTCACCGGAATGCCTTCCAGCCGGTCGCGAACGCTTTTCTGCACCGACACGACCGAAAACAGGCCGTACATCAGAATGGTAAAGTAGTAACCTTTTTCATTAAGCAGCATATCGGAGCGCCACAGGCCGATCAGAAAGCCGGCCATTCCGGCACCCAGCGCCAGCCAGGAAGCGCCGACAAAGGCGGCGGATGGTTTTTGGTTCATGGTCCAAAGAGGTTGGTCTGAATTATGCCGTAATATTCTGTTTTTCAGCGCCTGATTTCAAAAAAAGTAGAATGACTGGTAGGATACACCCGCTTGAAACCGCCAAAAAAAAAGTTGAGTAACTAGCCCGTCCGGTTTTCTTATGCCGGAAACGAATCCGAACTTGCCGGTAAAATACCCGTTTATGGCTCCATCCAATTCTCCTATCCGTATCCTCGTAGTTGGCTGCGGCAACATGGGCGCCTCCCATGCGCAGGCTTACCATCAATTTGATGATTTTCAGATCTGCGGCATTGTCTCGACCGGCAAAAGCAAGGAAGTGCTGAACGAAAAGCTGGGCGGCGGTTATCTGCTTTTCTCCGATTACGCCGAAGCCCTCGAAAAGACGCGCCCTGACGCCGTCTGCATCTCGACCTATCCCGACACCCACGAACAATTCGCCATCATGGCCTTTGAACAGGGTTGTCATGTTTTTATCGAAAAACCCGTGGCCGACACTGTCGAAGGGGCCGAACGCGTGGTCGAAGCGGCCACCAAAGCGGGCAAGAAACTGGTCGTGGGGTATATCCTGCGGCACCATCCGTCCTGGGAGAAATTTGTGGAAGTGGCGCAGCAGATGGGCAAGCCGCTGGTGATGCGCATGAACCTCAACCAGCAGAGCCACGGCTACATGTGGACCGTCCACCGAAACCTGATGAAATCGCTCAGCCCGATTGTCGACTGCGGCGTGCACTACATCGACGTCATGTGCCAGATGACCCGCTCGAAGCCCGTCGCCGTGACGGCCATCGGCGCGCGCCTGACCGACGATATTCCGGCCGACAACTACAACTACGGCCAGCTCCAGATCCGGTTCGAAGACGGCTCGGTGGGTTGGTACGAAGCGGGCTGGGGGCCCATGATGAGCGAAACGGCCTTTTTCGTGAAGGACGTCATCGGACCCAAAGGCTGCGTGTCCATCGTAGCCAAGGAAGCCGGGGCCACCGGAAAATCCGATAACGTGGACTCCCACACCAAGACCGAATCGCTGCGGGTGCACTACGCCGACCTCATCGACGATGACCAGTTTGCCCGTCCCGACGAGTGGATCGACATGCAGGACGAGCCCGACCACCAGGAGCTTTGCAACCGCGAGCAGCGCTATTTCCTCCGCGCCATCCGCGAGAACCTCGACCTGACCGACCACATGCAGGACGCCGTCAACAGCCTCCGGATCGCCTTCGCCTGCGACGAGAGCGTGCGGACGGGCATGCCGGTGAAATTATAATCGAACCCCGGGGCCCGGCTCCGGGGTTTTGTTTTTTACGGCTCACCCAGCCCCGCGTAAAACAGCCAGGTCCTGCCCACGGTGGCATACCTTTTGACAGACCTTCCGGGCATGTGCCCGCCCTGCGCCTCCGGGGTGATTGGCCGCCTTGCGTACCGTTCACTTGTCAAAAAGTATGAAACTGTTCTCTTCGACGCGCAGCCGCGTCTTTTCCGCTCTCGGGTGCCTGCTGGCCGGATTGCCTTTCCTTCTGCTAAGTTCCTGCTCCAGACCGGAGCAGGAACCGACGATTGACGTTTCTTCGATCTGGGAAACTGACTGGTTTGGCCTTCCCCTGAACGGGCGCTGGGACAGTCAGTGGGAAAACAAGTCCCTGTCTTCCGGGGAAATGAAGCTGTTCGCCAGCCTCGACACCGCGGGTCTTTCCGGAACCACGGCCCCGCTCCGGATGGAGATGACCGATCGGCAGGCGTTTCCCAACCCTTTCCTGCATTACTTCGAACTGCCCTTCGGCTTCAATCAGGAGTTTTCCGGAAAAGTCGTTTTGAAATACGTCATCGTTGACCATCACCTGACGCCCCTTCAGCAGGGCGTCGTTCGGCTTTCGGCGGCTTCGGGCCGCGCGATGGTAGCCATTGCGCCCGGCGTTCCGGCCGGAGACTACCGGCTGTATTTTTCCCTGAGCAGTCAGGCCAATCCGCATTTTTACAAAAGCTGGGGAAATATCCGGAAAACCCGATAGCCTTAACGGGTCGGCTTCTGGAAGAAAGCGAGCGGTGACTTACCTTTGCCGAAACCCATCCGCGACCCGCCATGAAATTTTTTGGCTTCGTTCTGCTGCTCCACCTCAGTTTCTTCCCGGCTCTGGCCCAGCCCCGGACGCCCAAAGCCGTTTTTGTGATTGTCGATGGCATTCCGGCCGATGTGCTCGAAAAGGTCCGTACGCCCCAGCTCGACAGCCTGGGCAAAGCCGGGTTTTACAAACGGGCCTACGTCGGCGGGCAGAAAGGCACGTACTCGCAGACGCCCACCATCTCGGCGGTCGGGTACAACAGCCTGCTGACGGGCACCTGGGTCAACAAACACAACGTCTGGGGCAACGACATCAAAGCCCCCAACTACCGCTACCCCACGCTTTTCCGGCTGTTCAAAAATCAGTATCCGGACCGCAAAACGGCCGTTTTTTCGAGCTGGCTCGACAACCGGACCAAACTCGTGGGCGACGGGCTGCCCCAGACGGACCGCCTGCACGTCGATTACCACGCCGACGGTTACGAACTCGACACCGTCGCCTTTCCCCACGACCGCGAAAAGACCTACATGAGCCGCATCGACGACCGGGTTGTCGACGAGGCCGTCGCCTGCCTGACTCAAAACGGCCCCGATCTGTCGTGGGTTTACCTGGAATTTCCCGACGATATGGGGCATAAGTTTGGCGACAGTCCCCAGCTTCAGGCCGCCGTCGAAAAGATTGACGCCCAGCTTGGACGGCTCAGCCGGGCCATCCGGGCGCGGCAGCGGTCCTTTGCCGAAGACTGGCTGCTGGTGATTACCACCGACCACGGCCGCGACGCCAAAACGGGCTTCAACCACGGCGGGCAGTCGGAGCGGGAGCGCACGACCTGGATCATTTCCAACAAGCCGGAACTGAACGCCTACGGACGGCAGGTCCAGCCCGGCATTGTGGACCTCATGCCGACCATCGCCCGGCACCTGCGCCTCCGGATTCCGGCGGAGGTGGCCCGCGAAATCGACGGCGTGCCGCTGACGGGGCCGGTGTCGCTCGCCGATCCGCAGGTAACGCTGGAGAGCGACAGCCTGCACATCCGCTGGACCTCCTTCGAGCCGCGCGGCCGGGTCAAAATCTGGCTGACCACCACCAACCAGTTTGAAACGGGCGGCAAAGACGCTTATCATCTGCTGGGTGAAGTGCCTCTGAGTCGGCAGCAGGCCGTATTTTCGGTCAAAGACAAGCCTTCGGCTTTCTACAAAATTTGGCTGGAAGGTCCGGCCAACTCCGTGAACCGGTGGGTCGTGCTGAAGTAGAGCCGGAAACTCCGTACCTTCGTGGCTTGTTACAGCCAGACTATGACTTTCAACGATTTAAATCTTAATAAACCGCTGCTCAACGCGCTGGACGAACTGGGCTATACCGTACCGACGGCCATTCAGGAAAAGGTCTTTTCGGTGGTGATGTCCGGGCGGGACGTGTGCGGCATCGCGCAGACGGGGACCGGCAAGACGCTGGCCTACCTCCTGCCCTGCCTGCGCCAGTACCAGTTTTCGAAGGAAAAACTGCCGCAGATGATTGTGCTCGTGCCCACCCGCGAACTCGTCGTGCAGGTGGTCGAGACGGTGCAGCAACTGAGCAAATACCAGAACCTGATCGTTGTAGGCGTCTACGGCGGGGTGAATACCAAAACGCAGAGCGCCGAGGTGCTGGCCGGTGTGGACGTGCTGGTGGCGACGCCGGGCCGACTGATCGACCTCATTTCCAACGGCTCGCTGAAGCTGAAGAACGTGAAGCGGCTGGTCATCGACGAAGTGGACGAGATGCTGAGCCTCGGCTTCCGGCCGCAGCTGACGCGGATTTTTGACCTGTTGCCCCCGCGGCGGCAGAACCTGCTGTTTTCGGCCACACTGTCGGAAGAGGTGGAGGCGCTGCTGGACGAATACTTCGTCAATCCCGTCCGCGTGGAAGCCGCCCCGGCCGGAACTCCACTCGAAAACATCGAGCAGAGCGCTTATGCCGTGCCGAATTTTTACACGAAAGTGAATCTGCTCGAACTGCTGCTGGGTCGCCATATGGAGATGAACCGGGTGCTGGTTTTTGCAGCAACCAAACAGCTGGCCGATGACCTGTTCGAAGAATTGAAAGGCCGTTTTCTGGACCACGAAACGGTGGCCGTCATTCACTCCAACAAGTCGCAGAACCACCGCTTCGACAGCGTGCGCCGGTTCGAAAGCGGGCAGTGCCGGGTGCTGATCGCCACCGACATCATTGCGCGCGGGCTGGACCTTACCGACGTCTCGCACGTCATCAATTTCGATCTGCCGGACGTGCCCGAAAGCTACATCCACCGCATCGGCCGGACGGGCCGCGCCGACAAACGCGGGGCCGCCATTTCCTTCATCACCGAACGGGAGCAGGAGTACCAGGCCGCCATCGAAGCCCTGATGAACTACGAAATTCCGATACGTCCCCTGCCCGAGGAGCTGATTATTTCGAATGAGCTGACGCCCGACGAGCAGCCGAAAGCCGCCTTCAAAGCCCTTCCGCTGAAACCGACCCGGCCGGAAGACGGCGGCGGGGCTTACCACGAGAAGATGGAGAAAAACAAAAAAGTAAACGTCCGCCGGGATTACGAAGAGGAAAAACGGCGGAAATACGGCCGGCCGATTAAGAAAAGCCGCCCGAATAACTAAAGCGGGTGGTGGCACGACCCGGACGGGCCGCCCGGCGGTTGTGCCACCACTCATCCCGACGGTATAAAAAACCCGGTCGCTGCTTTTTGGAGAAACGACAACTCCCATGCGCACCGGCCTTTTGTTCTGCTTCCTGGTCACTCTTCTGGTCCGTTTCTCCGCTCTCGCCCAGAGCGGACCCACTGGCAACCGCACACCCCCTGCGCATCCGCGAATCCTGCTGCTGAAAGGCGAGGAAGAAGCGATCAGGAAAAGCATCCAGGCAGACCCGATCTGGGGCAAGATGCAGCAAACCATTCTGACGGAATCGGACGCAATGCTGGCGCTCCCGCCCGTCGAACGGATTGTCGTCGGAAGGCGGCTGCTCGACAAGTCGCGCGAGGCTCTGCGGCGGCTTTTCTTCCTCTCGTACGCCTACCGCCTCACGAAGCAGCCGAAGTATCTGCAACGGGCCGAAAAAGAAATGCTGGCCGTCTCGGCCTTCAGCGACTGGAATCCGTCCCACTTTCTGGATGTGGCCGAAATGACCATGGCCGTCGCCATCGGCTACGACTGGCTGCACAACGATCTGTCCGAAGGTTCCCGCAACACCATCCGCGAAGCTATTCTGAAAAAAGGCCTCGAACCTTCTCTCAATGCCAAAAACAACAGCTGGCTGAAGGCAACGCATAACTGGAACCAGGTCTGCAATGCCGGAATGGCGTTTGGTGCCCTGGCGATCTACGAAGACCAGCCCCAGCTTTCGCGGCAGCTCATCGACCGGGCCATCGAAACGGTAGTGCTTTCCATGAAAGATTACGCCCCCGACGGCGCTTATCCCGAAGGCTACGGCTACTGGGGGTACGGCACCAGCTTCAACGTGATGCTTATCAGCGCTTTGGAAAAAGGCTTCGGCACGGATTTCGGCCTGTCGCAGCAGCCGGGCTTTCTGAAAACGGCGGCCTACATGGAGAACATGACTGGCCCGACGGGGGCCAGCTTCAACTACTCCGATGCGGGCAACGGCGGAGGCTTGCAGCCGGCCATGTTCTGGTTTGCCAATAAACTGAAAGACCCGTCGCTGCTCTGGATCGAGCGCGGCCGGTTGCAGAACGAAGACGGTCAGCGACACGTCCGCGACCGGCTGCTGCCCGCCATCATGCTCTGGGGCGGCGGCACCAAACTGAACACCATCGCCGAGCCCAAAGCCAGACTCTGGAAAGGCGGCGGCAAAAACCCGGTCGCCCTCATGCGCAGCTCCTGGTCGGACCCGGCGGCCCTTTTCGTCGGCCTGAAAGCCGGTTCTCCTTCGGTCAACCACGGACACATGGACGTCGGCTCGTTTGTGATGGAAGCCGACGGCGTGCGCTGGGCTATGGATTTCGGGATGCAGGATTATAACTCGCTGGAATCGGCAGGCGTCAACCTGTGGGGAAAAGAACAGAACGCCCAGCGCTGGCAGGTTTACCGCTACAACAACTTTGTTCACAACACCCTGACCGTGGACGGGCAACTGCAGCGGGTAGAAGGGTACGCCGACATCACCGGCACCTCGGAGAAGCCCGCGTTCATGACGGCCACCACCGACATCAGTGCCGTCTACAAAGGTTCGCTCGCCAAAGCGCAGCGGGGCATTGCCATCGTGGACGGGGCGTACGTGGCCGTCCAGGATGAACTCGAAGCCCTCGACAAGGAAGCCACCGTCCGCTGGACCCTGCTCACTGCCGCCGAGGTGAACATCACCGGACCGGGCCGCGCCGAACTGACCAAAAACGGCAAAAAGCTCATTCTACAGGTGCAGGAACCGGCCAAACTCACGCTGACCACCCGCCCGACCACGCCGCCGCACGATTACGACGCGCCCAACCCCGGCTCGACGCTGCTCGGTTTCGACGTGACGCTGCCCGCGGGTGCCAAACAGACGCTGAAAGTGCTGCTCATTCCGGAAAAAGCGGAACAGAAAGCGGCGCAGCCGCTTCGGCCGCTCGCGCAGTGGCGGTGAACCCCACGGTTTAAACATTGCCCACGGTTTACACGTCAGCCCACAGTTTAAACATTGTCCACGGGTTAATTTGCCCACGGGTTAAACGTTGCCCGCGGTTTGAATTGTCCACGGTTTAAACATTGCCCACGGTTTAAACCGTGGGCTGTGGGGCGCACTACCGAATTGGTTGCCAACGGTTTTAACCGTTTTCTTTTACTTCGTAAAAACTCCTTTTTCATGAAACGCACGTACGTCCTCCCCACCCTGCTTGTTCTGCTTTGCACGTTTGGTTTCACGGCTTCTGCCCAGGTGGGTATCGGGGCCAAAAAGCCGAAAGACGCCCAGATGCTTTTCGACGGCACCCGGCAGATGCTGGACGAAAAATGGCAGTACTGGAACAGCCCGCGCCTTGCCGCCGAACCACCCATCAAATGGGCCATCCAGCCCGACCCGGCCGGTACCGGAACCGTCATGAACAGCAACGACCCCGCCGCGGCCGGGGGCAAGTACGGCGCCGCCGACATCGTGACCAAGCAGCCGTTCCGGGATTTCCGCCTGCACGTTGAATTCTACGTCAGCAAGCCGGGCGGCAACAGCGGCGTTTACCTCCAGAACCGGTACGAAATCCAGATTTTCGACGGCGACACGACCTCGCACGGCATCGGAGCGGTCATCAACGAAACGCCTTCCCCTTACCGGGCTTACCTCGGCATCGGAAAATGGAATGCCTACGACATTGTTTTCCGGGCCGCGCGGTTCGAAAACGGCGTCCGCACCGAGAAGGCGATGGTGACGATGTATTTCAACGGCCAGAAGGTCCATACCAACCAGCCCATCAACCAGGTCTGGGGCGGTAAGTTCTCCGGCATCGACGGCGGAAACGACGGCGGCAAAGGCATCACCGATACGCCCGGCGGCATCAAGCTCCAGGCCGAAGGCCACGATGTGCTGTACCGGAACATCTGGATCAAGGAGCTCGACCTGAAGAAGCCGGATACGGATTTTAAGCGGTGAAGCCGCTGGTCACGCTGTTAAAAAGGCCAGAAATTCATCAGGATTGATAACCGCCAGCCTTGGAAAGTCTATCCGATCAAGCACGTGAAAGTGAGCGTCGTAGGTAACAACATAGTCAGCTCCGGCAATCAAGCCGGCATCGACAAATTTGTTGTCGTCAAAGTCTGCGGCGATGAGCCCCCATGTAAAAGGAGTTCCCACGCGCACGACACCGGGTAGTTTAGTCAGGAATTCAAGAAAGTTGTTGGCAACAATTTCGTTGGTCTTTCGGGTCAACACTTCCTGATATTCCAGCAGGATTGCGGTGCTGACTACGAGTTCAACTTTTCCCGCAACCAATGCGGTTATAATAGGTCTGAAACGAGAGGATTTCGGTAATGCCGCCAGCAAAACGTTCGTGTCAACCACAACCCTCATGGCTGCGGATTATAAGGGGTGCGATCGTGCCCTTTGGCCCAGGAGTCAACGGTTTGTTCGTTCCAGTCATTCTCCTGCCAGAGACGGTCCATTTCGGCATCCGCTTTATCCAGAAAGTACTGCGCCAGCAATTGCCGAATTTCCGCTATTTGTTCATCGGGTAAGGAGTAAGCGAACGTTTGCAGTAATTCCACCTGAAGATTGGTTAGTTTCGAGCTTGCTGTCATAGATTCTTCGTTTTTGTGAAGATAACAATTTTAAAGCAATCCGGATTTCGCCTAGGTCGTGAGCCGTATTCAAGTGTTCGGTTACACTATTTGAAATAGCCATAGGAATTTTGGAACTCTTCGTCTCTTTTTGTCAAAACACTCGGTCCGGCGACGACAGATCGAAGGCCACGATGTGCTGTACCGGAACATCTGGATCAAAGAGCTCGACCTGAAGAAGCCGGATACGGATTTTAAGCGGTGAACATACGCCTCGGTCTAAAGCCTTTTTCCTATATTTGAGTAAACAGTTTCCCTTATGACAAAAGAAGCGATCAGAAAAGCGCTGGAGGAAATGCCCGACGAATTTTCGCTGGATGAGTTCATGGACCGGCTGATTCTGCTCCAAAGTTTTGCCGAAGGCCGGGAGCAACAGCGGCAGGGTCGCACCTTCACCCATGAGGAAGTAAGCGATCGTTTGGCAAAATGGCTCAGGTAATCTGGACAGAAACGGCTACCCTTGAACTTGAGGCCATTGCTGAATATCTCGCCAACTATTCGCTGACTTACGCCAAAGCGGTGGTCAAACGCCTTTATCATCGAACCGGTCAGTTAGCTTCTTTTCCTGAAATGGGACGACTAATCCCGGAAATAAGCAATCCCCGCTTCCGGGAGCTGATCGAAGGAAATTATAGCGTTATGTAAGAAATTCTGGACGCTGATGTTGTCCTCGTCCAACGAGTCATCCACCAATCCCGCAATTACAAACCTTAATCCTGTCGTATTTCCTGTGAAGAATGTAGACTTAACCCCTGAAGAATCAACGGCCTCTTCCCGCCGCTCCTTCCTCAAAACCCTCGGCCTAGCCGGCACCGCTGCCGTGACGGCACCCGCCGCGCTGGCAGGCACCGGTAACGCTCCGCAATACCTGAATCTGGTGAAAAATCACGCCAGCACCGCGGCCAATACCAAAGTCCGGATGGGCCTCATCGGTACCGGCGGCATGGGCATCGGCGATATGCAGACGGCCCTTCAGGTCGATGGCGTGGAAATGGTCGCCGCCTGTGACCTCTACGACGGTCGCCTGCGCCGCGCCAAGGAACTCTGGGGCGAAGGCATCATGACCACCCGCGATTACCGCGAACTGCTGGAACGCCCCGACATCGACGCCGTCGTCAACGCCACCACCGACCACTGGCACGAAAAAATCTCGACCGACGCCATGCGGAAGGGCAAACATGTCTACTGCGAAAAACCGATGGTGCAGAAGGTTCCCGACGGGCACACGCTCATCAAAGTCGCCAAAGACACGGGCAAGGTGTTTCAGGTAGGCAGCCAGTTTGCTTCGTCCATCATCATTTCCAAAGCCAAAGAACTTCTCAAGGCCGGCGATATCGGTGAACTGGTCTTCGTCGAGGCCATCTACGACCGCCACAGCGCCATGGGGGCCTGGCAATATTCCATTCCGCCCGATGCTTCCCCGCAGACCGTGGACTGGGACCGCTACCTCGGCAGCGCCCCCAAACGGCCCTGGGACCCGCTGCGCTTCTTCCGCTGGCGGAACTACATGGACTACGGCACCGGCATTGCGGGCGACCTGTACGTTCACCTGCTGACGACGCTGCACACCATCACGGGCTCCAAAGGCCCCGAGCGCGTGTATTCGAGCGGTGGCCTGCGCTACTGGAAAGACGGCCGCGACGTGCCCGACATCCAGCTCAGCGTCTATGATTACCCGCAGACCGCCGAACACCCGGCCTTCAACCTGACGACCCGTTCGAATTTCGTGGACGGCGGGGGCGGCAATTACCTCGTCCGGCTCGTGGGCACCGAGGGCGATCTGGCCATCGGCTGGGACAGTCTGCTCGTCCACCGCAACAAGTTTCCGAAGGCGCCGGGGATGTCGATTGATAATTTCCCGAAGGACCAGAAGGAATTGTACGTTGCCGAATACAACAAGCTTTATCCGTCTAAACCCGAGATGGAAGGCCCCAAGGAGTTTAAATACATGGTGCCGAAAGACTACAAAGGTGACCGGTACGAGCACTTTGTGAACTTCTTCAATTCTATTCGGGAAGGCAAACCGAACATTGAGGACGCCACCTTCGGCCTCCGCGCCTGCGGCCCGACGCAGTGCGGCAACATGAGCTACGCTCAGAAGAAAGTCGTCGGCTGGGACCCGGTAGCGATGAAGATTCTGGGATAAATCTATTAATGGATTCGCTGATTTAGCGTGAAATTAGAAAGCTTATTCGCTAATTTCACGCTAAATCAGCGAATTCGTTTTTATGATCCATCGGATACTAACTGATACCCTCCGGGAGCGACTGCTTGAATCGAGTAAAATCATCATTCTGTACGGACCAAGGCAGGCGGGAAAGACCACGTTGGTAAAAGAACTTCTCAAAACGTTGCCGCATCGGTCACTTTCGGTCAGTGCCGACGAACTGCGTTACCAAACACTCCTTTCCTCGCGTGACCTGACGCAAATGCAGCTTCTGGTGGAGGGATACGAACTGCTGTTCATTGATGAAGCGCAGCGTGTTCCGGATATTGGCTTGAATCTAAAGATTCTGCACGATGCCCTGCCGAACCTGAAAATCATTGCGACCGGGTCGTCTTCCTTTGAGCTTGCTAACCGCACAAAAGAACCGCTTACCGGACGGACGTGGACGTACGAACTTTTTCCTGTTTCAGTAGGCGAACTGAGGCAACAGCAAAACGGCTTTGAGTTGCAGCAACGACTGCCCGAGTTGCTGCGGTTCGGGTCTTACCCCGACACCTTGCAGCAGCCCGGAGAGACCAACAAAATACAGTACCTGCGCGAACTGTCGTCAGCTTATCTGTACAAAGATGTACTTGAAATGGCGTCCTTACGGTATGCCGACCGCCTTCGAAAGCTGTTGCAACTGCTTGCCTTTCAGGTTGGGTCCGAAATATCGCCTGCCGAGCTTGGCAATACGCTGGGAATGAGCAAGGAAACCGTCAACACCTACATCGACCTGCTCGAAAAAGCCTTTGTCCTCTTCCGGTTGTCGGGCTTTAGCCGGAATCTTCGGAAGGAGGTCAGTAAAATGGACAAAATCTACTTTTACGACCTGGGCATCCGAAACGTCCTGATTGATAATTTTCAGCCGCTGGACCTGCGGAATGATGTCGGAGCCTTGTGGGAAAACTTTCTGGTTACGGAACGGCGCAAACGAAACGCCTATACGGCCCAGTTTGCCAACGCTTACTTCTGGCGAACCTACACGGGTGCCGAACTGGATTATGTGGAAGAGGCAAACGGGCAACTTTCGGGTTTTGAATTCAAGTATGGTTCTAAGAAGGCAAAAGTTCCTCCTTCGTGGACGGCGAACTACCCGGGCTCCACTTTTACAATGGTAAATCAGGACACCTTTCTCTCTTTTGTTCTCTAACACCGTTCCCGCGGCCTGCGTCCCCACAGGCCGCTCTCCAATTCGTATGAAGAAAGCATTTCTGTTTCCTGCTCTCGGGCTGTTTCTTTTTGTGACGGCAAATCAGGCGTTCGCCCAATCCACTGACCCGGCCTACAAACTCGTCTGGGCCGACGAATTCAACCGGAAAGGCGCACCGGATCCCAAAAACTGGGCGTTTGAAAAAGGCTTTGTCCGCAACAACGAATTGCAGTGGTACCAGCCCGAGAATGCGTATGTCCGCCGGGGAAAGCTGATAATCGAGGGCCGGAAAGAGCGCAAACCTAATCCGAACTATAAATCCGGCAGCCAGAACTGGCGGGAAAAGCGGGAAGCCATCGACTACACCGCCGCGAGCCTCAAAACATCCGGACTGCACCAGTGGCAATACGGGCGCTTCGAAATGCGCGGCCGCATCGACACCAGCCCCGGGCTGTGGCCCGCCTTCTGGACACTGGGCGTATCGAAGCCGTGGCCGCATAACGGCGAAATCGACATCATGGAATATTACCGGGGAATGCTGCTGGCCAACGTGGCCTGGGGTTCCGAACAGCCCTACAAGGCCGTCTGGCGCGATCCCCGCAAGCCGGTTTCGTCGTTCAGCGACCCGGACTGGTCGAAGAAGTTTCACGTCTGGCGCATGGACTGGGATGAAAAGGCCATCCGGTTGTATGTTGACGACGAACTGCTCAACGAAGTGAGCCTGTCCGAAACGGTCAACCGCGACGGCTCGGGCTTTAACCCGTTCCACCAGCCGCACTACCTGATGCTCAACCTGGCCATCGGCGGCGACAACGGCGGCGACCCGACGGGCACCCGCTTCCCGACCCGCTTCGAGGTCGATTACGTGCGGGTTTACCAGCGGGCGCCGTAAGCTTTATTTGACTTTCATCCGGAAAACCGTCGTGCTCCGGAATTCCTCGCCGGGCCGGAGGGTCGTGGTCGGAAACTGCGGCTTGTTCGGCGAATCCGGGAAATGCTGCGTTTCGAGGCAGATGCCGAAGCGACGGGTAAAGGGAACGCCTTCGCGGCCTTTGATCCGGCCGTTGAGGTGGTTGCCGGTGTAGACCTGTACGCCCGGTTCGGTGGTGTAGAGTTCCATCAGCCGCCCGCTCTCCGGCTCGTACAGCGTCGCGCCCAGCTTCAGCAGGCGGGAGCCATCCGTAAACACCCAGCAATGGTCGTAGCCGAAGCCCGTCCGGATGTGCACGTTGGTGGTATCGTTGATGCGCTGCCCCACGGGCGTCGGCTTGCGAAAATCGAGCGGCGTTCCGGCAACCGGCAGCACGGCCCCGGTCGGAATCTGGCCTTCGTCGGTCGGCAGAAACTGGTTCGCATTGATTTGCAGAACGTGGTTCAGCACGTCGCGCTTCATGCCGGTCAGGTTGAAATAAGCATGATTGGTCAGGTTGACGACGGTCGGCTTGTCGGTTTTAGCCCGGTAATCGATGCGGAGCGCGTCGTCTTTCAGCAGGGTGTAAGTCACTTCGACGGTCAGCGTGCCGGGGTAGCCCTCTTCGCCGTCGGGGGAGGTGTATTGCAGGATAACCGCCGGTTCGGGACCGAGCACAGGCGTGGCCGTCCACAGTTTCTTGTCGAACCCGACGCGCCCGCCGTGGATGTGGTTGCTGCGGTTATTGGCCGCCAACGTGTACGTCGTGCCGTCGAGCGTAAACTTCGCTCCGCCGATGCGGTTGGCAAACCGCCCGACCACCGGCCCGAAATTCGGTGTTCCCTTCAGGTAATCGGCCAGCGTGGGCACGCCCAGCACGATGTTTTCCTGCTTGCCCTGCCGGTCGGGAGCGGTGAACGAAACGAGGTAAGCGCCGTAGTTGGTCACCTGCACCTGCATACCGGAAGCGTTCCGAAGCGTGAAAAGCTGCACTTCGCGACCGTCGGGCAATTTTCCCCAGACTTCTTCTTCGAGGTTCACCTGCTGGGCAAGCGCAGGCATAAACAGAAAATTGGCCCAGATCAGAACGAGCGTCAGAATTTTCATACAGCTCCTTTATTCGACGCCTTTTACGGTCATGGGTAACACAAAAACCGACTGGGAAGCCGTGATGAACAGCGTTTTCCGGTCTTTCCCGCCGAAACAGACGTTGGCGGTCCAGCCCGCCGGGACGGGAATGTTGCCGAGCTTTCGGCCGGACGGGTCAAAAACCGTGACGCCCTGGCCGGTGATGTACAGGTTGCCCTGGCTGTCGAGGGTCATGCCGTCGGAGCCCATTTCGCAGAACAACTGCCGGTTGCCGAGGCTGCCGTCGGTGTTGATCTGGTATTTGTAGGTTTTCTTGTCCCTGATATCGGCCACGTACAGCGTCTTGCCGTCCGGCGTCCCGACGATGCCGTTGGGCTGCATCAGGGCGGCGTCCACAACGACGGGCGTCTGGGTGCCTTTTTTCAGAAAAAAGACCTTCTGACCGGTCTGTTCCGGCGTTTTGTGGGTCCACCAGGGGCGCGGGTAGAACGGGTCGGTGAAGTAAATGTCGCCTTTGGGCGTGATCCACAGGTCGTTGGGGCCGTTAAATTTTTTGCCTTCGAACTGGCCGGGCAGCAGCACCGTCACCGCCTTGTTTTTGGGATTGATGGACCAGAGTTCGTTCTTTTCGTCGGCGCAGGCGATGATGTTGCCTTTTTTGTCGATATACAAGCCGTTGGAGCGGCCCGTTTTCTCCATAAACAGGGACAGATTGCCGTCGGTATCATACTTCCAGATGTGGTCGTTGGGCTGGTCGGTGAAGTAGATATTGCCCTTTTTATCCACGGCGGGGCCTTCCGTAAATTTAAACTGCTGGGAAACCTGCCGGGGTTTGGCGCCGGGCGCGACCACGGTGAGGGAGTCGGCAGCGGGCCGGGCAAAGGCGATTTGGGCGAAAAGCGTAAGCAGAGCGGCAAGCGGTCGGATAAAGCGGAAACGGTTCATACGGATACGGGTCGATATCCCTAAAAGCAGGCAAGTCCCGATTTGTACTGAATTCGAAAAAAAGTTGTTGGGTCAGGCCTCAGGGAATCGTGGTATCTTTGTGAAATTGTTTTTCAGAACCTTATGACATTTTCATCCCTCGGACTCGCCGATCCGCTGCTCAAAGCCGTGGAGGAACAACAATATACGCGCCCTTACCCCATCCAGCAACAGGCCATTCCGGCCATTCTGCGGGGGCGGGACATTTTCGGGATTGCCAAAACCGGTACGGGCAAAACGGCGGCCTACGTGCTGCCGATTCTCCAGATGCTGCTGCGCCACGACCTGCAACGCAACCGGGCCGTGAAAGCGCTGGTGCTGGTACCCACCCGCGAACTGGCGGTGCAGGTCGCCGAAGTGTTTGACGCCCTCAGCGCCCACATGCCGCGCCGGGTCAAAACGGTGCCGGTCTACGGCGGGGTGTCCATCAACCCCCAGCAAATTGCCCTGCGCAACGCCGAAATCGTGGTGGCGACGCCCGGCCGCCTCATCGACCTGCTCGAAAACAACGCCCTGCGCATCAGCACCATCGAAATGCTCGTGCTCGACGAAGCCGACAAAATGCTCGACCTCGGGTTTGCCGAGGAAATGGCCTGGATTTTCAACCGGGTGCCGCAGACCCGGCAGACGCTGCTGTTCTCGGCCACCCTGAAAGACACCATTCAGGAGATCAACGACAAAATGCTGCACGGCGCGGTCAAAATCGAAATCGAAGAGGAAGAAGCCAATCTGGAGCAGATCCGGCAGCTTGCCTACCGCGTTTCGGCGGAGCAGAAAGGGCCGTTCCTGCGCTACCTCATCAAAAAAGAAGACATGAAGCAGGTGCTGGTGTTTGTCTCTTCCACCCGCACGGCGGACAATGTGGTCGGCAAACTGGTCAAAAACGGCATCCAGGCGCTGGCCATTCACGGCCAGAAAACGCAGGGCGGCCGCCTGGAAGCCCTCCGCCAGTTTAAATCGGGCAAACTGACGGTTCTGGTGGCGACCGACCTGCTGGCGCGGGGCATCGACATTGAGGAACTGCCGTACGTCATCAACTACGAACTGCCCCGTTCGCCAAAAGATTACATTCACCGCATCGGCCGGACGGGTCGGGCCGAGGCCGTGGGCACCGCCATTTCGCTCATCACACCCGACGACGAACACCATTTCCGGGTGATTCAGAAAAAGATGAAAAAGCGGGTAGACCTGCTCGAAACGACGGATACCGACCTGCAGGGCTATTAATTCAGGTTGGTGCTGCCGTCCGGCTGGTACACATACCGGAAGGTGTAATACCGCCCCTCGCTGGTCATATCCGGCTGGGCCGGGGCATTTTTGTAGTAACTCAGAATCTCGACTTTGGCGTATTTTCCGTCGCCGGTCCGAATCAGCAGCACCCGGCCGGGAATGGGCGAAATGAGGGTGTTGGCGTAATTATACCAGCCCTTGCCCGACCCGGTCGGAATAGCCAGCTGCGTGCTGCTTTCGTCGGTGGCAAAGGTGGTTCCGGCCGGTACGGCTTTGAGTTCGTCGAAGGTGCCGGTGTAAATGAAGGCTCCGCCCTGCCCCGTTCGCAGCTTTCCGCCGTTGACAATGAGGGTAGTCGCCCGGAAACCGATGTCCCATTTGTTGGTCGCCGAATCACTGTTGGGTACCTGAAGGCCATTTTTCAGGCTCACTAACGTAAACTTGCCGGTTGCTCCGATGGACTGTCCGGTTTGCGGGTCAATCTTGGCGGGGTCGGCGGGAAGGTCTTTGATCGTGACGGACTTTACTGGCTCTACCGTTTGAGAAGTGTTGGACTCACAGCCGAACAGGGCAGACAGTGCCAGCGCGGCAACCAGTGTTGTTTTAAGGGATTGCATGATGTTTACGGATTAATTGATTTTGAAGCTCCTTCGAAGGCCCAGCGCAGCGAGGCATACCAGAGCCGCCCGGCCAGATTGGGAATGTACTGCGGATCGGTATGCCCCGTCAGGTTATCGACCCCCGTTTGGAGCGTGAATGATTTAAGCGTTTTGCTGACGGCCAGATTCCAGAGCGTATAGCCCTGCACGTATTCGTTATCGGCATCCAGAATGACGTTGCCATTCCGGTCGGCGAAGCCGTATCGCCCGCGATAAATGCCTCTCAGGTTGACGGAAAAGCCTTTTTCGGGCAGTTCGTAAAACAGCTTGAGGTTGGCCATGTGGCGCGACCGGTTAAAAAGCCCGCCATAGTCGCGGGGGCTGACCCGGGTGGTCACCAGCGTAGCGGGCGGTCCGTCGATCCGGTCCCGGCGAAACACTTCTCCGCGGGCCACCTGCCGGGCTACCGTTTTGTCTTTTGCCGTCAGGAACTGGTACCCGCTCTGCACGTTCAGGCGCCCGGCTCCCAGCGTCAGCCGATAGGTGGCTTCCAGTTCGGCGCCCTGCGTAAACACCCGGTTCAGGTTGGTGTAGCTGAACACGCTCTGCCCGTTGGTTTTCAGGGCCACCGCCCGGGTTTCGATCAGGTCGCGGATGTCGTTGCGGAACACGTTGAGGCTCGCCGTTACGGGTAAGTTATATCGCCGGTCGAAATCGGCCGTGAGACCCAGGTTGTAAGCCACCGAACTCTCGGCCCGGAGGTTCCCGAAAGCGGCCGGGTCGGACAAGACCTCGGCAATCTGGCCCTGCCGTTGCAGGCGTTCGAGGCTGGCGGCCAGTTCCTGCGTGCCGAAGACGCTGTAACCGACCACCCCGTTGTCGAAGTTGAGGTACAACTGCCGAAAATCGGGGGCTTTGAAGCCGACGCCCGTGCTGCCCCGCACGGCCAGCGTTTTGCCCAGTTCGTACCGGGCCGACGCCTTCGGACTAAACTGGGCGGCGTATTGCGAATGAGCGTCGTAACGCCCGCCCAGAATCACGTCCCAGCGGCCGGTCGGCATCCACTCGTACTGAAAAAAGCCGTATCGGCTGGTGAAAGACCGGCGGTCGGTGTAGCGGGTGGCTTCCACACTTTCGGCAATCCACCCGCCTCCCAGCGTCAGCAGGTGTTTTTCGCTCAGCCGGTGGTCAACCTGAATTTCGGGCCGGTTGAACGTCTGGCGAAAAAAGCTTTCGTCGTACACCTGCCCCCGGTCGGTATAGGCCAGGCTGGTTTCAGTCCGGTAAAAAGTGCTGTAGTAGCGGTACGTAATCTTCCACGCGTCCGTCAGGCGATGCGTCAGCACCGGATTCAGGTTGCGGTCGGTAACGCGTCCCGGTCCGGCCACGGCCACGCCGGGCGCAATTTCCAGCGTGTTGTCCTGTCGTTCCCCAAAAAACCGTCCCGACAAACTCAGCTTCAGCCGCGAAGACAATTCGGCCGTCAGGCGTCCGCTGAAGGTGTAGTTCTGAAACGGCGACACCGTTTGTCCGAAGGTTTCGGGCGTCAGGTCGTACCCGGCCGACTGGTAGCGGTTTCCGAAGGCGTAAAGTCCGATTTTTCCCTGCCAAAGCGAAACGTCGCCCGTCAGGTCGCTTGTCCGGTTGGCTCCGTACCGGGCCGCCAGCGTCGCCCGCGTCCGGGCCGGGTTTTCGGTGATGATGTTGACAACCCCCGCCATCGCCTCCGAGCCGTACAGGCTCGACGACGGCCCTTTCACGATCTCAATCTGTTTGATGTTGCCCACGGCCAGCCGACCCAGTTCGAGCGTCCCGGCGGTGCGTCCTACCAGCGGTTCGCCGTCAAGCAGAATGAGCGTATACTCAGGTCCGAATCCCTGCACCTGCAACCCCTGCCCGTGGTCGTGGGTGATAGCAAGGCCGGTCTGTTCCTGCAATACGTCGTTCAGGCGCAGGGAGCCCATCTGCCGAATCTGTTCGCGCCCGATCAGCGTTACGGGCATGGGCAGGGCTCCCATAGGCCGTTCGGTGCGGGTGGCGGTCACCACCACTTCATTCAGGAGGTGGCGTTTCAGACTATCGCGTCCGATGGAGTCGGGCGGGGCGGTCATCAGCGCCAGGAAGCAGGCAGCGGTCAGCATCACGACTCGGCCAGTTCAGCCACCACATTCCGCCAAAGCTGATTTTCGGGAATACCCGGTTTCCGTTTCCCAAAGATCAGGGCAATCTGGCCTCCCTCCGCGTCGAACAGTTCGAGGCTCGTCACGATGCCTTCGGTCGTGGGCTTTTTGACGACCCAGGCCGAGGCGACATGGTCTTCGCGCAGATGCAGGTTGAATTCGGGATCGAGGACGTTGAACCAGGGCCCTGTCGGCACCAGCTTGTGCACCGGCCCGGTATGAATCTGGATGCATCCCCGGTTGCCGACGAAAATCATCACCGGCAGGGCAAGGTCGGTCGCCCGGTGCAGTACCTGTTTCACCCTGGTCAAAGTGGTGGGAATGGCGTAGCCTTCCGGTGCGAGCCGCATCGCCTGAAGCCGCGAAACCTTGTACGTACGGGTCAGGCCGAAGAAATCGTGCGTATCCTGTAGCGTCCGCCAGCCTTCCTGAAACTCGGCCACGGCAATGGCGCTGTCGGGCGTTTCGGCGGTCGGTTCGGGGCGCGGGGCAATCTCCAGCGGGGCAGACGGGTCTTCCGCCCGGAAATTCGCCACGAGTCGGTCGTAGGCCATCCGGTCGCTCTGTTCGGTCAGGTAGATTTTGTGAATGGCCTCTCCGTCGGCCGTGAAAAACTGAAGGCTGTGCCGGTTGTTTTCGTTCACGGCAAAGCCCAGTTTCCAATGCGTCATAAACAGGCGTAAATCGATGTCTTCGCCCAGCACAAGCCCCATAGGACCGTTGAACGAAACGTCCTGGTAAACGCCCTTGCGTTCGTGAACGACGCTGTTGTTGCGGGTGAGCGCCATGACATACCCCAGCGAGGGCACCTCCTGGAGCAGCTGGCAGAAATCGCCCTGGAGCCGCGTCGCTGTTTCGCCGAGGCCGGTCGCTACCAGTTCGGCTTCACTAACGCCCAGTCGGCTGGCGGCCTCGCGGATGCGGACGGTCGGGTTTTCGGCCCGGAAAGCCGCGTACTGTTTCTTCAAGTCGGGAATTGCCGTTATCATTTCAGGAAAATTTGAAGGTGTTTGAATAAAAATGAGGTTGCCGGACCGGCACGATGACGGGCGGCTCGTCTTCCGAGGGCCGAATCACCTCTACCGAGAGCCGGAAAGCGTCCTGGATGGCCGCCGGCGTGAGGACCGACACCGGCCGCCCCGATCCCACGGGCTGCCCTTCCTTGAGCAGCAGCACCCGGTCGGCGTACTGCATAATCAGGTTCAGATCGTGGAGGATCGCCACCACGCCGTACCCGCGCCGGGTCATGGCTTTGGCAATGTCGAGCAGGCCGTGCTGGTAGTAGAGGTCCAGGCCGGTAGTGGGTTCGTCGAGCAGCAGATACCGGGGCGTTTTCACCAGCGTCCACGGGGGCGTCAGTTCATCGACCGCCATCAGCTGGGCCAGCACCTTTGCCAGATGAACCCGCTGCTGTTCGCCCCCCGACAGCGTCGGAACGGCGCGGTCGGCCAGATGCGTTACGCCGGTCAGGGTCATCACATGGTCGACCACGGCCAGGTCTTCGGCACCGGGGCGGCCCTCAAAGTGCGGGTATCGTCCCATCAGCACCAGTTCGTACACGCTGAACGGGAACGCCAGCGGGTTCTGCTGCGCCAGCACGGCACGGCGCCGGGCCAGTTGCAGCGCGCTGAACTGATACACCGAGCGATTGTCCAGCGAAACCAGGCCCCGGCCCGGCGTCAGTTCCCGGCTGAGGATTTTGAGCAGCGTTGACTTTCCGGTTCCGTTGGCACCCGCAATGGCTACCAGTTCGCCCGGTCGGGCCACCAGCGAAACGTTATCCAGCAGTTTGCGGTGACCAATCTGATGCGTGATATGGGTAGCTTCGAGCATCGCGTTAAGTCGTTACGGTGGGTTGCTTTTTGATAAGCATGTACAGAAAAACAGGCGTGCCGATCAGAGCGGTGATGATGCCAATGGGCAGTTCGGCCGGGGTCACGAGCGTACGGGCCAGCAGGTCGGCGCCCGTCAGCACGATGGCTCCCAGCAGGGCGGAGGCGGGCAGCACCAGCCGATGGTCGGCTCCGGCCATCAGGCGAACCAGATGCGGAATCACCAGCCCCACAAACCCGATGGCTCCCGCCACCGCTACCGATACCCCGACGCCCAGCGTAGCCAGCACAATGACGCTGCGCTTGAGACGGCCCGCGTTGATCCCGAGGTGGGTTGCCTGACTCTCGCCCAGGGCAAAGGCATTCAGGGGCTTGGCCAGCCGGGGCAGCAGCCCGAGCGATAAGGCGGCAAACGGCGCGACGACCTGCACCACCTCCCAGTTGGCCCCGCCCAGACTGCCCAGTCCCCAGAACGTGATGGTGCGGAGCTGCGCCTCGTCGGCCAGATAGATCAGCAGGCCCGTCAACGCGCCCGAGAGTGCATTAACGGCCACTCCGGCCAGCAACAGGGTCGTAACCTGGACGCGGCCTTCCCGCCGCGAAAGCAGGTAAACGAGTGTCGTGGTCAATACCGCCCCCACAAACGCCGCCAGCGAAAGCAGATAAAGGCCCCACTGCCCCGAAAGCGCCGGCAGGAGCTTGACCTGAAAGACAATGGTCAGCACGGCGAACAGCGACGCGCCCGACGAAATGCCGATCAGCCCCGGGTCGGCCAGCGGATTGCGGAAAAGTCCCTGCATGGCCGCTCCCGACACGCCCAGCACCGCCCCCACCAGAACGCCCAGCAGGACGCGGGGCAGGCGAATGACCATCAGAATGGCCTCCTGTTGCGGCTCGACAGGGGCCAGCGCCAGACCAAACGGCTTCAGAAGAATGGTCATTACCTGCGGTATGGTTATGGTCACCGATCCTACCCCCACCGACCAGGCCATCACCAGCCCGAGCAACAGGCCCAGCGAAGGAGACAGCCACCCGCCCCGCGAACGGACCGGCAGCACGGGTTTTTCGGAAGGCAGGGGCCGGGCGACTGGTTGAACGTTGGTCATCATCAGCCGGAGCATTAATGGTTCAGCGCCAGGTCCGGGCTTATCTTCTGGTTCAGTTCGAGGGCGGCCACGCCCAGACGCGGACCGAAGCCCGTGAGCAACTGCCCGTCCATTTCAACGACGTGGCGGTTGCGGCCCGCGTTGGTCTGCGCTATCCCCGGCACTTTCAGCAGCCCCGTGAGCCCGCCCATGCTTTCCAGACCGCTCGTGAACAGCAGAATGACATCCGGGTTGGCCGTGACCAGCGCCTCGGCCGTCAGCGGCTTGAAGTTTTCAAATCCGGTCACCGCATTGCTGCCGCCCGCCAGCTGAATGATCTTTTCGACGGACGTACCGGCCCCGGCGACCATCATGTTTCCGGCACCGCGGGCATAAATGAACAGCACCTTCGGCTGGCGGGACAGTTTGCGGACTTTAGCCAGATCCGCGTCAATTTTGCGGGTCAGGGCGGAGGCTTTGCCCGCCTGTCCGAAGGCGGTCGCTACGTCGGTTATCAGCTTTTTCGTTCCGGCGGGCGAATAGCTCTGCGCAAAAAACAAGGTCTTTATACCCGCCCCCTGCAACTGCCGAACCACTTCCGGTTTGACGTCCAGGCCGCCGCTGCTCTGCGTACCGACCACCAGCGTAGGCTTCAGGGCCAGAATTGCCTCCGCTCCCATGTTTCGGGTGTGTCCCACTCTGGGCACTTTCGCTACCGTTTCGGGATAGGTGCTGGTCACGTCCACACCCACCAGTCCATTTTGCAGCCCCAGCGCACAGATGATCTCGGTGACGGTTCCGTTCAGGGAAACGATGCGCTCCGGCTGGGCCTTCGTCTGGGCCGCTCCCTTCCCGACAAGATTCAGAAAAACCGCGACCAGCAGGACCATCCTTATTCTCATCGATTTACTCATTCGCTTCATGGTTATTGTTATTTAGATTAATTACAAATAACATTGCAAAAAATGCGGTTCGACCGGATTCGGACTTACGTGTTCCGGATTATGACTTACGCATTCCGGATTATCCTGCTTCACACTATGCATCTTATGTTTTCACAATGCCCTTCCGACGCTCCGCCGGTCGGCCCCTCCCCGGCCGACCCGGTGACGCTGACGAGCACCCTTCTGGTGTCCGGCATTCAGCTGCTGACCGCTTCGCTGGAAGCAGACCGGGTAGGCAGCCTCTTTCCTGACACCGGGTCGTCCCTGATCGGATGCCTGTTTGTCTATGCTGGTCGGCTGGGTATCGGTCCCGACGGGTATCTGTCAGCCGGACAATACGGAGTGTTGCGGCTGCCTTTCGGCGGGCTGACTCTGCACACGCCGGAGGCAAGTCCGTGTCAGCTTGTTGTGGTGGGTCTGGAAGTCGCCCTGTTTCGAAGCCTGACCGGGCTGCCGGAGCCTGCCGGAGCGCAAACGGAGGACCTGACCCTTTGCCCGATTACCCCCGCCATGCAGCAGCGGCTTGCGGCGCTGTGGCAGAATCAGTCCGCCGACACCGCGGGCAGGCTTTTCGGAGAGGCTCACGTGCTCGAACTCCTGGCACTGCACGTCACCGCCTGCCGACAGGACCCGGAAGCCGACTCCGCCTTTCCGGACTACGAAAAACTGATTGAAGCGAGGCGGCTGCTAAAGACCCGCTATACCGCGCCCCCGACGCTGACCGAGCTGAGCCGCCTGGTGGGTCTGAACGAGTTCAAGCTTAAGAGAGGATTCAAACGGCTTTTTCAGAATACTGTGTACGGCTGGGTTCTGGATTACCGCCTGCAGCAGGCCCATGAGCTTCTGCGGTCCGGGGGGCATTCGGTCAGTGAGGTGGCTTACCGGGTGGGCTATCAGCACCCCGCCCATTTTACTACTGCTTTCCGGAAAAAATTTGGCCTGGCCCCGCGGGAAGTCAGGGAACCGGCAACGGGCAGGGATTAAAATTTATTGAAAAATTTAAGTAACCTGCAGAAGGCCCTATCCGGGTAGGCCATAGATTTGAGCCATTGTTTCAACTTTTCAGAGCCGTTTATGCAACGCCGCTTCCTTTACTTCTTCCTGCTATTACTTATTACCATTCTCGGGCCATCGGACGTCAGGGCCCAAACCGACACTTTCGTCGTCGGTGACCCGCTGCCCGACGCTCCCGAACTCGCCGCCCGCGGCCCGTACAAGGTTGGCGTCCGGACCATCCAGTTCGTTCATTCCGGCCAGAAGGATATTCTGAAAGCCAAAGACGGCAACGTGCCCACCTACGACCGCAAGCTGACCGTTGAAGTCTGGTATCCGGCCCAGATTCCGGCCGGGAAGACCGAACTGACCCAGTACGAGCAGGTGATGGGCCTGGCCAACAACCCGTCGCGGCCGCTGGTGCCGTACACCTTCCCCGGCCGGGCACTGCGCGATGCCGAACCCGACACCCGGGAAGCCGCCTACCCGCTGGTGATCGTGTCGCACGGCTACCCCGGCTCCCGTTACCTGATGACGTATCTGACCGAAAATCTGGCGTCCAAAGGGTATGTCGTGGTCGCCATCGACCATGCGGAATCCACCTACCGCGACGTGGCCAATTTTGCCAGTACGCTGCTCAATCGCCCGCTCGACGACCTGTTTGTGCTGGACGAAATGGCCCGTCTGAGCGCCAAAAACAGCAAGTCCTTTTTATCCGGCCTGCTCAATGCTAACAACACCGCGCTGATCGGTTACTCGATGGGCGGTTACGGGGCGCTGAATGTGGGCGGGGCGGGGTATAGCCCGCAGGCCGTCGCCTTTTTCGGGCAGATGGCGGGCGGCAGCGACGCCCTGAAAGTCCGCGCCGCCGGCTCTCCGGCTCTGACCGCGGCGCCTGATGCCCGAATCAAAGCCATTGTGGCCTTTGCTCCCTGGGGCATGGAGCGCGGCGTGTGGGATGCCGAGGGGCTAAAAGGACTGCGCCTTCCGACGCTGTTCATTGCGGGAGATAAAGACGACGTTTCGGGCTACGAAAAAGGCATTAAAGCCATTTACGACGGGGCCGTCAACGCCGACCGGTACCTGCTGACCTACGTCAACGCCCGGCACAACGTCGCGCCCAACGCCCCCGCCGCGGCGGTCATGAAGCCCGGTTTGCCGATCAACGAATACATGCATTACGCCGAACCGGGCTGGAACGAGCGGCGCATCAACAACATCAACCAGCACTTTGTCACGGCCTACATCGGCCTGCACCTGAAAGGCCAGGACAATCGCAAATACCTCGATGTGCCCGAAAGCATCACCGCCGGACAATGGCCCGGCTTCAAACCCCGCGCCGTCGGGCTGGAAATGCGACACAACGAAGGGCAATTAAGAGTTAAAAATTAAATGTGAAAAGTGGTCCGCCGCTGCGGTAGGCTCCGCTTATTCAGGCTTCTGACAAGCGGAGCTTACTTTTCACTTTTAATTTTTAACTCTTAATTGCCTACCTCGCCACCTCAATCTTATATTTCTTTCCCTTTAGTTTCTGGTCGCGGATGTTGTCCAGCAGCGAACGGACTTTTTCGCGCCGGACGGCCGCAAACGAAACAAAATCTTTGACTTCGATCAGGCCTAGGTCGCCCCGTTCGAGGCCGCCTTTCTGCGAGAAGAACCCGACGATATCCACCTTGTTGAGCTTGTTCTTTTTGCCGCCGCTGATGTACATCGTCACAAAGGCGGGCGGCGCGGGCAGAGCCGTTTGCGGCGGCAGCGACCGTTCAGGCAGGTCGGTGGGCAGGTAAGCCGGGCGGGGTTCGCCGGGCGACAGCAGGACGTACGCCGTTCCCGAGGCATGCATCCGGGCCGTTCGGCCGTTGCGATGGATAAATTCGTGCGGATGCAACGGCAGCTGGAGATGAACCACGTGTTTCATTTCGGGAATGTCCAGCCCCCGCGCGGCCAGATCGGTCGTGACCAGGTACTGGACGCTGCCGTTGCGGAACCGGATGAGAGCCCGCTCCCGCTCTTCCTGCTCCAGACCCCCGTGGTAGACGGCCGCCTCCAGCCCTTCGTCGTTCAGGAAAGCACCGACCTGCTCGGCCTCCTCGCGAAGGTTGCAGAAAATCAGCGCGGCCTCCGGACCGAACGAGCACAGCAGCCGGAAAAGCGCCTCGGCCTTGTCCAGACCGGCGGTAGACACTTCCATCAGCGTCAGCCCGGTTTCCCGGTTTTCGGTAGTAAAATCCAGCATCCGGACGTTGTTCAGGCGGATAAAATCCGGAATGGCGACGCCCGCCGTAGCCGACACCAGCACGCGCTTCTGCAAACCCGGCAGGCGTTCGACGATATACGCCATCTGGTCGTGAAAACCCAGTTCCAGCGCCTTGTCGAATTCGTCCAGCACCAGCGTATGAATAGCTTCCGGGTCAAAGGAGCGGCGGCTCAGGTGGTCGACAATGCGGCCCGGCGTCCCGATCAGCAGGGCGGGCGGGTTGCTCAGATTCTGCAATTCGGTTGTCATCGGGTGGCCCCCGTAGCAAACGTTCACCTTGAAGCCGGTCGCCATTTTTCGCCAGACGGCTTCAATCTGCAGGGCCAGTTCGCGGGTCGGGGCCAGCACAAGGCACTGCACACCCGGCTGGTCGGGCACGAGCCGATGCAGGACGGGCAGCAGAAAAGCCAGCGTTTTGCCGGAGCCGGTTGGGGCCATCAGCAGGACATCCGTATCCTGCGAAATAGCCTCACGGGCGGCCTCCTGCATCGGATTCAGCGCCTCGATTCCGAGGGCCGTCAGCAGGCGGTCAGTAGGTTGTAATGAATTCATCGATTAAAGGTACGCTAAAAAAGGGCGAGCCGGTCCCCTGCGCTTCTTCGATTGCCGGGAAAGCGGCAAATGCCTGCGCCCGTTCACCCCGGAAGTAATTTTTTTCTTCCCTGCATCCAATTTTCAACAATAGTATGCTTGCATAATATCTCCATTTTTCCTTAGCTTTACCGACCAATTGACCAACGACCTGTGAGCGCGACACCCGGTATGAAGAAGGAGAAAACCGTTGATTTTCACATAAAATGGGCCTGGCATTCTATTTCCCGGCTCTACAACACCTATGCCGCCCAGTACGACATGACGATGGCGATCGGCTACGTGTTGCTGAACATTGATCTGGAGCAGGGCACGCCCGCCACCAAGATCGGTCCGCTGCTGGGCATGGAACCGCGCAGCCTCGTCCGGATGCTGAAAAGTCTGGAAGAGCGCGGCTGGATTCGGCGGGAAGTGGACGAAAGCGACAAGCGGTTTGTCCGGATTCTGCTGACCGACGAAGGCAAAAAACGCCGCGAGATGGCCCGTGAAGGCGTTATCCAGTTCAACCAGATTATCCGCGAACAGATTCCCCTCGACAAACTGGTGACGTTTTTCGAAGTCATGAAAGACATCAACCGGATTGTGGAGGAGGAAACCAGTAAGCTGAAGGCGGGCGATATTGAAGAAATACCAATCACTAATTCCGAACTATGATCTATACTGATTTAACTGATTCACAAGATTAGCAAGGCACTAAACCGCTTTGTCAATTTGGTTACTACAGCAAGGCGGACCCCAATCCTGTAAATCAATCAAATCAGTGTCAATCCCGGTTCAAGACTATTTATGGAAGCAATAACCCTCAACAAACCACAAGCCACCAAAACCCGCAACCGCACCATCCGTCGGGTGGCGGTGCTCGGTTCGGGCATCATGGGCTCGCGGATTGCGTGCCACTTTGCCAACATCGGCGTGGAAGTGCTGCTGCTGGACATCGTCCCCAACGCCCTGACACCCGCCGAAGAGGCCAAAGGACTGAATTTGGATAACCCGGCCGTGCGCAACCGCATCGTCAACGACGCGTTTCAAAATACGCTGAAAGCCTCTCCGGCTTCGCTTTACAGCCCGAAGTTCGCCGACCGCATCAAGCTCGGCAACTTCGACGACAACCTGAAAGACATTGCCACCTACGACTGGGTGATCGAAGTCGTGGTGGAGCGCCTCGACATTAAGCGGTCGCTGTACGAGCGCGTTGAAGGATTCCGCAAGCCCGGCACGCTGATTACCTCCAACACCTCGGGTATTCCGATGCACCTGCTGACCGAAGGCCGTTCGGAGGATTTCCGGCGCCATTTCTGCGGCACCCACTTCTTCAACCCGCCGCGCTACCTGCGCCTACTGGAGGTAATTCCCGGCCCGGATACCGACCCCGAAATCATCGCTTTCCTGATGAAATACGGCGATCTGTACCTCGGCAAAACGACCGTTCTGTGTAAGGACACGCCCGGCTTTATCGCCAACCGCCTCGGCATTCAGTCCCTGATTCAGACGATTCGGGTGGCCGAAGAACTGGGCCTGAGCGTGGAAGCCGTCGATAAACTGACCGGCCCGGTCGTCGGGCGGCCCAAGTCGGGCACGTTCCGGCTGTCGGACGTGGTAGGGCTGGATACGACCGTCAACGTGGCGAAAAACCTCGTCCAGATGCCCCACGACGAGTCGCGGGCGTCGTTCGAACTGCCGGCCACCATGCAGAAACTCATGGAGAACAAGTGGCTCGGCGACAAGACGGGCCAGGGGTATTACAAAAAGATCAAGGACGAAAAGGGCAAGTCGGTCATTCTGGCCCTCGACCTGAAAACGTTCGAATACAAGCCTTCCGAAAAAGTAAAATTCGCGACGCTGGAGGCCACCAAGAGCATCGACGACATCCGGAAGCGCTTCCCGGTGCTGCTGGCGGGTAAAGATGGGGCGGGTGAGTTTTACCGCCGCACCTTCGCCGACGGGTTTGCCTACGCCACCAACCGCATTCCCGAGATTTCGGACGAACTCTACAAGATCGACGAGGCCATCAAGGCGGGCTTCGGCTGGCAGGTCGGTCTGTTCGAAACCTGGGACGCTATCGGGCTGCAAAAAGGTATTGAACTCATTGAGGCTATCGGCAAAAAACCGGCGCAGTGGGTCTACGACATGGCCGCGGCGGGCTTTACGAGCTTCTACAAAGTAGAGGCCGGCGTTCGGAAGTACTACGATATTCCGTCGCAGAGCTACAAAGGCATTCCGGGCACCGAGCAATTCATTCTGCTGGAAAGCCTTTCAAACAACATCGTCTGGAAGAACGCGGGCGCGAACCTCTACGACCTCGGCGACGGCATTCTGAACCTGGAGTTCAAGTCGAAGATGAACACCTTCGGCGCGGAGGTCATCGAAGGCATCAACAAAGGCATTTCGCTGGCGGAGAAAGATTTCCGCGGGCTGGTGATCGGCAACGAATCGACCGAGGCGTTCTCAGCGGGTGCCAACCTGGCCATGCTGTTCATGTTCGCCATTGAGCAGGAATTTGACGAAATCAACCTGATGATTGCGCAGTTCCAGCAGACGATGATGCGGGCGCGGTACTCGTCCATCCCGGTGGTGGGCGCGCCGCACACGCTGGCCCTCGGCGGCGGCTGCGAACTGAACCTGCACTGCGACGCCACGGTGGCCCATGCCGAAACGTACATGGGTCTGGTGGAAGTGGGCGTCGGCCTCATCCCGGCCGGTGGTGGCACGAAGGAAATGGCCGCCCGCGCCTCGGACCTGTACCAGACCGGCGACCCCGAGCTGAACATTCTGCAAAACATCTTCATGAACATCGCCACGGCCAAGGTTTCGACCTCGGCTCAGGAAGCGAAGGAAATGAACTACCTGCGTCCGAACAGCCAGATCGTGCTGAACCGCAGCCGCCAGATCGCCGAAGCGAAGCAGGCCGCCATCGAACTGGCCGAAAACGGGTACGTACAACCGAAGAAGCGCAACGACATCAAGGTGCAGGGCCGGACGGGCATCGCGCTCTTCAAGGCGGGCATTACGGCCATGCGCATGGGCCGCTACATCTCGGACCACGACATGAAGATCGCCGACAAACTGGCCTACGTCATCTGCGGCGGTGACCTGAGCTACCCGCAAACCGTGACCGAGCAGTACCTCCTCGACCTGGAGCGCGAAGCCTTCCTCAGCCTGACGGGCGAGAAAAAGACGCTGGAGCGGATTCAGAGTCTGCTGAATGGGGGGAAGCCGTTGCGGAATTAACAAAGAGAAAAAAGAGAGGAGAGAAAGGAGAAAAGAATTTTGAATTCAGGACACCGTACTTTTTATGGAAGCGCACAATTTTCGCAATCTGAAAGTCTGGCAGTTACCGGTCGATTTTGTTGAAGTTGTCTATCGGTTGAGCCCGCAGTTTCCGGATGATGAGAAATATGGCTTGCTTTCCCAACTTAAGCGGTGTGCCGTTTCGATTCCTTCCAATATTGCGGAAGGGTCCGGACGAACCAGCGATAAAGGCTTTCACCGATTTCTCTCTACCTCCCTTTCTTCCTGCTTTGAGCTGGAAACCCAGCTTATTCTTTCTAACCGTTCAGGCTTCCTGTCGGGAAACGTCCTTAATGAATTAATTGTTAAACTAACTGAGATTCAGAAGATGCTGTATGCATTGCAAAGAAAGTTGAATCGAAACGACCAACCGCCCCACACCCGGCTGTTTCAGTTTCTTTTCTCTTTTTTCTAATCTCTTTTTTCTTTTTCTAACCTCTATTGTCTCAAAACATGAACGCATATATCGTTGCCGGCTACCGCACGGCCGTGGGCAAAGCCCCGCGCGGCGGGCTCCGTTTCACCCGCCCCGACGACATGGCGGCGGAAGTCATCAAACACCTGCTGGCCCAGGTGCCGCAGCTCGACCCCGCCCGCGTCGACGACCTCATTGTGGGCAATGCCGTGCCGGAGGCCGAACAGGGCATGCAGATTGCCCGCTATATTTCCCTGCTCTCGCTGCCGAACAGCGTGCCGGGCATGACCATCAACCGGTACTGCGGCTCGGGTCTGGAAGCCATCGCCATCGCGTCGGCCAAAATTCACTCGGGTCTGGCCGACTGCATGATTGCGGGCGGTACGGAATCGATGTCCCTGGTGCCGGTCATGGGCTGGAAAACGGCCCTGAACTACGAAATTGCCAAGGCGCACCCGGATTACTACATCGGAATGGGGCTGACTGCCGAGCAGGTCGCCGAGCAGTTTAAAATCAGCCGCGACGCGCAGGACGAATTTGCCTACCAGTCGCACCAGAAGGCCCTGGCGGCGCAGGTCGCCGGGAAGTTTGACGATGAAATCGTGCCCATCCACGTGAAGGAAACCTATTTCGACGCCAATGCAGGAAAGAAGAAAACTCGGGAATGGAGCGTGACGAAGGACGAAGGTCCGCGCGCCGATACCAACGCCGAAGCACTGGCGAAACTGAAGCCGGTGTTTGCCGCCGGGGGTTCGGTCACGGCGGGTAACTCGTCGCAAACCTCCGACGGAGCCGCTTTCGTGCTGGTTATGTCCGAGCGGCTAGTCAACGAACTGGGTCTGAAACCGAAAGCTCGCCTGATGTCGTACGCCTCGGCGGGTGTGGAGCCGCGCATCATGGGCATCGGCCCGGTGGCCGCTATTCCCAAAGCGTTGCAGATTGCGGGCGTCAGGCAGGATGATTTGGGCGTGATTGAACTGAACGAAGCTTTCGCCGCCCAGTCGCTGGCGGTTATTCAGGAACTCGACCTTGACCGGAGCAAAATCAACCCGAACGGCGGGGCCATCGCCCTCGGGCACGCGCTGGGATCAACGGGCGGGCGTCTGTCGGTTCAGTTGATGAACGAAATGGCGCGGGGCGGCCACAAATACGGCATGGTCACGGCCTGCGTCGGCGGCGGCCAGGGCGTTGCCGGGGTGTTCGAAAACCTGTCCTGAACCGCGCGGCGGACCTACTTCCAGATCAACAGGCGCTGACCGGGACTGACGGTCTTGTTTGTGATGCTGTTCCACTTGATGACCTGCGCCGGGGCGACCTTGTAACGCAGCCCAATCCGGTACAGATTTTCGCCGGGCTTCACGATATGAATCAACGGCTCCGCTGCAGGGGCCGTTGGCTTTTCAACCGGAGCGGGTTTAGGAGCAGGCGTAACACCGGACGGTGCGGGTTTGGGAGCGGGCGCAACGCCGGACGGAGTGGCCGGACGGGCGGCGCTCACCGTGGAGGCCGTAATGGGCCGACCGGCCGTTTCGATCATCAGCTGCTGGCCGATCTTTGGATACTTTTCGACCGTCGAAATCTTGTTCCAGGTATAGATCTGGGCCACCGAAATGCCGTACCGTTTGGCAATGATCGGGAAAGTCTCGCCTTTCTCAACCGTATGAATCACGAGCGGACTGTTTGCGGGCTTCTCCGCGGGCGGGCGGCTTTCCTTGGCTGCCACTGGAACCTCGTCCGCCGGGACCACCGGGGCGGACTTAACCGTTTTCGTCGCGTTTCCGGATGAAGAGGGAACGGCCGCGGGCGGGGTGTCCGCCTTTCGAGGCACGGGTGCTTTGGCCAGTCCCGCAATGCTGTCGAGAAGGCTCCGCGTGGCGGGCTGGTCTTCGGGCATCGCAATTTTGACGATGACAACGGCCGTATCCTGACGCGACGGAGCCGAGCGTTTCATTTCCGGCTGGCGGTAATACTCCACGGGTGTATCTTTAGGACGTTTCTTCTGCATCCACAGAATCCGGCCCGGTGTCGCCCGCTGTTCAGGCGAAATTTCGTTGTATTTGAGCAGGTAGCTCATCTGAATGCCGTACTGCTGCGCCACGTCCCAGAGCGACTGGCCCTTTTTCACGACGTGGTACGGCACCTTCGCCAGCTTTTCTTTCCGCTCCAGATAATAAACCTCGCCCGAGTAAACCGGCTGGTTCTCGTTCATGTCGTTGTACCGCAGGAAATCCTCTACCTTGATTTTTCCCCGGTAGGCTAAGGTAATTTCGTTATCGTACAGCTGCGCCTGAATGCCCTTTTTGCCGTTAATCGTGTAGAAAACAGGTTCACTGGAAGACTTTGATTCGTTGAGCTTCCGCAATACCGGGAAACCCAGATCCTGCCAGGACGTCGCGCTGCCTTCGGTCACGCCGGCCCGGCGCTTGACCTCCGTAAACTGCTCCAGCGGAGCCGGAATGAACACCGTGTACTCTTTGTCGTACGGCACCCGCTGGCCCTTCAGCCAGGGATTCAGCCGAATGACATCCTGCTGATTGACCCGGAAGAAATCGGCCAGTTGAGCCAGCGTTTTTTCCTTCGTGTTGGCGCTGTAGGGATACAGGACCAGCGGCCGCTGGGGCCGATAAGCCGGGAAGGCGCGCTCCAGCACCAGTTTATGGGCCAGCAGCCGCATCACCAGTTCATCGTTCGGCTGGGTCAGCGCGTAATTTGATTTTTCTTCGGCATTCCGGGCGGGGCCTTCCGACGCGGTGCCGACCGGCCGGCCGTACAGATGCAGGGCCACCAGCCAGTTGCCCGTCTGCCGGTACAGAGCTTTCAGGTGCGCCACCGCGGCTTCCGTAGACGCCAGCAGGTGCAGCCGTTCGTCAACGACGGGTGAAACGCGCAGGCCGAGTGGATTCGTCCGCGTGATGTTCCAGAGACCCACGGAGCGTTGATTGGCCGCCAGCGTGCTGTCCTCCAGTACCAGAAATTTGAAATCGTCGGGAACGCCTTCCTGGGCCAGTACCGGCTCAATCAGCGGAAAATACATGCCCATCTGCTCTACTTTGGCAGCGACCAGCGACCGGTTGACGTACAGTTTCTCAACTTCCTGCTGCATAGCCCGACGATTGGGCTCGGAGATATAAATCGTAACATCCGCCAAATCCGTCCGTTCGCCAACCTGTGGGACGCCCTGGGCAAAGGCCGTTCCTGCAGCTAGGCACACGTTTAGCAGACTTACGATCAGTATGCGTTTTACGAATTTCATTCTTGCCGAATCATCTCACGGCCCGGGACAAAGGGCCATTGAAGTTTATAGCCATAATCGCACCAAAAGTACCTTTCCGGTGTATTTGAACCTAATTAAAAGCATTAGTAACGACAAATGCTTGAAATGTCATTGAAATATTTCTCCGATAAGTAGGCTTTTCCGGTTACGAAAGCACCGGACCGCGCAGCCACCGGCTCCTTTGTAAACGGGCTGCGGCGAAAATTTCCTCAATTTCCCACACTTCTTCTTGATTAAAGTAAATTAAGCAACGTTATGCTTGCATACTATTTATTGACTTTCTATATTTACACCGCAATAGTATGCAGGCATACCAATTTTATTCCTTCTGGAAAAACAACCTGTTAACCATACAGAATCATGATAGCAACAGAGCCGAAAGCGTCCATCAAGGGCGGTGAGTTTCTGATTAAAGAGACGGAAGCGTCTCAGGTGTTTATCCCCGAAGAATTTTCGGAAGAACAGCAGATGATTGCGGCGACCTGCCGGGAGTTTCTGGAGCGGGAAATCTGGCCGCGTCTGGAAGATATTGACCACGCCAAGTCCCCCGAACTGATTTCGTCCCTGATGGACAAAGCCGGTGAACTGGGTCTGCTCGGCACGTCGGTTCCGGAAGAATACGGCGGCTTCGGCATGAACTTCAACACGTCCATGCTCGTGGCGGAAATCACGGGCGCGGGGCACTCCTTCTCGGTTGCCCTGTCGGCCCATACGGGCATCGGCACGCTGCCGATCGTGTATTACGGCAACGACGAACAGAAAGCCAAATACCTGCCCAAACTCGCTTCCGGAGAGTTCAAGGCCGCTTACTGCCTGACCGAGCCGGATTCGGGTTCGGACGCCAACTCGGGCAAGACCAAAGCACGGCTCAGCGAAGACGGCAAACACTATATCCTGAACGGACAGAAAATGTGGATTACCAACGGCGGGTTTGCCGACGTCTACATTGTGTTCGCCAAGATTGACGAGGGCAACGGCCAGACGGACAAAAACCTGTCCGCTTTCATCGTAGAGAAAGATTTCGGCGGCATCACCATGAACGAGCCGGAGAAGAAAATGGGCATCAAGGGTTCTGACACCCGTCAGATTTTCTTCAACGATACCAAAGTGCCAGTCGAAAACCTCCTGTCGGAGCGCGGCAACGGCTTCAAGATTGCGGTCAATATCCTCAACATCGGCCGCATCAAGCTCGGCGTAGCCACCGTCGGCGGGGCAAAAGAAGTGATCAGCAACGCCATCCGGTACGCCAATGAGCGCCGCCAGTTCGGAACGCCGCTCGCCAGCTTTGGGGCCATCAAGCACAAACTGGGCGAAATGGCGATCAAGGTTTACGCCTCCGAAACGGCTTCCTACCGGGCCGGTCAGAACATCGACGACCTGATCGAAGACCTGAAAGCCAAAGGCATGGGCGACGCCGAAGCCAAATTGAAGGCGCTGGAGCAGTTCGCCATCGAATGCGCCATCATGAAAGTCCACGGCTCCGAAGCACTGGACTATGTCGTGGACGAAGGGGTGCAGGTCTACGGCGGCATGGGTTACTCGGCCGACGCGCCGATGGATCGCTCCTACCGCGACTCCCGCATCAACCGGATCTTTGAAGGCACCAACGAGATCAACCGGATGCTGGTCGTGGACATGCTCCTCAAGCGGGCCATGAAGGGCGAACTCGACCTGATGGGTCCGGCGATGGCCGTCGGCAAGGAAATCATGTCGATTCCCGATTTCGGAGCCGAGGAGGACGAAGGGCTGTTCGTCGCCGAAAAGAAAGTGCTGCGGAACCTGAAAAAGGCCGTTCTGATGGTCGCCGGGGCCGCCGTGCAGAAATTCATGATGAAACTGTCGGAAGAGCAGGAAATCCTGATGAGCCTGGCCGACATGGTGATCGAAGTGTACGCCGCCGAGTCGGTGCTGCTGCGGGTCGAGAAACTGATCGGCATCAAAGGCGAAGAATCCGTTTCCCTGCAACGGGATATGGCCATCGCCTACCTGCACGAAGCCGTAGAACGCGTTAACAACGCCGGACGGGCCGCCATTACTTCGTTTGCCGAAGGGGACGAGCTGCGCGTGATGCTGATGGGCCTCAAGCGGTTCACCAAAATCGAGCCGATCAACCTGAAAGTAATCCGCCGCCGCATCGCCGACGCGATGATTGCGGAGAACAAATACATTTTTTAAGGGAGACAGCGGGACGCCGGGGCCTGTTCACCGCCGCGGTTTGTCAAGCTGCCCCTACAGGACATACTTCTGAACTAAAGACCAAAAATAGTATAAGCCGACTGCGGATTCGCGGTCGGCTTTATTGTTGCCCCCTAGTTGTAGACGCACTCCAGCAGCCGCACGTCCTTGAACTCGGTGGGCTGCACCCGGGTGATTCTGAACTTGCCTTTTGCGGTCAGGCTTTCGAACTGCTGGGCCGACGCTTCATCCAGCACGTAGAAGTGCCCGTACGTCCGGCTGGTGATCTCTTCCGGGAGTACCACCACTTTGGCAGGATACTTCCTGTAAAACAATTGCAGCCTTTTGTGCAGGGCTTTTTTGCCCACCACCGGCGACCGCTGGTTCAGCAGAAGCCTGACATCGCCGAGGTTATGCTGGGCAATCGGCAGAAAAGTATCCATCGACTCGCACAGCACCGGGTAGCTGCCCAGTCCTTTGGTAACGGCGGTCAGGCTTGATTTTGCCTGAAGTCCGTAGTTGATGTTCTTGTTGAAAAGATAAAATGAAAGCAGCAGCGTATAAATAACCACGTAAAAGGTGTACCGCGTATCGATTCTGAAATGCCGCCGGAAAAAGTGCACGGCGTAAACGATCTGGAAAATCACCAGCAGGTGGACAGGCCACAGGGAATCGGCGCTCAGCACCGCAATGGACAGGGCATTTGCCAGAACAACCAGCAGGATTGTCAGGATAAAGATAAAGCCGGAGAGAAAGTAAAAGCCAAAAACCGGGTCTTTCGTCAGTTTCTGAAAATTGAACTGCTTGATAAGGATGTAAAACAGGATGCCCGTCATCAGAAAAACCCGGAGACCGGCAATCCAGGGCGAGTTTCCTTCCAGGCGGGTGACGGTAGGAATCAGGGCGCCAAGCACCTGGAAACTGGACGCAAACGACTGTCGGCTGTCTGCGGTGTTCAGCCGTTCCAGACTCGCCTGGATCAGAAAGCCGTCATACCAGATCAGCGCCCAGCCGGCAAAAACCATCAGCATGGACAGGATGGGAAACAGGTACTCCTTCCGCCCGGACCACCAGAAAAGGCCAATGAAAAGGCAGGCCGGAATCGAAATCGTCAGCAGCCCGATATTCTGGATAAAAACAAGACACAGTCCGGTGAGCATCTGCACGAGCAGCAGCGCGGGCTTGGCGGGCTGGCTGATGAGCTGGTGAATAATGATGAAATGCACGCAGCTCAGCAACAGATTAACCGAATAAGGACGAATCTGGCACGAACTCAGAAAATCCAGATCCGTAAAACAGAGGACGGTTATAAACAGCAGAAAATTAAGCGCCGAATTTCGGATCAACTGGTTCGTGTAAACGAACAGGATGACGATTGACGCCAGAAAGAATCCAATTGAAACCGCCTTGAGAAACAACGGGTCCGGGCTTACATAATGCCCCAGTGCCCAGTAGAGGAAATAAAAAAGCGGCGGGCTGGTCTCGACGCCCGCAAAAACGGCTTCGTTCATGTGCCCCAGCGACGGGTCCTGAATCAGAAACAGACTGAAAATTTCGTCCAGCCACAAATGCCCTCCTTTCAGGTAAAGCGAAGCGACAAGCCCCCCGCACAGGGACAGCAGTAACAGGTAGGTGTAAAACGATACGGAGGACAACCGCCTGTCGATCGACAGAGGATCGTACGCAGTGCTGCGACTTAACATAAGGTACTTATCAAGTTACGGATTTCGTATTCAGGTACTCGGGCGTTGCTTAAGACACCGATTTATCGGACAGGCTATGTCTTAAAGATTGCATTATTGAGAAATGGTAACTTATGCCGCCATGAAAACTGGTACAATAATTAATTAATGTAAATTTTTCAATAATTAGTTGACTTGGTTTTCGCTTTTTCTCAGTTTGCGGCCTTTTGTGTTATTCATACAAAGTTTGAACCAAGCTACAGTCTCCATGAAAGGTTTCTTTGTTTCCGCTCTTTTTGCCCTTACTGCCTTGTCGGCTACGGGCCAGACCACTCCGGCTGACCCGACGCAGTCGGCCGCCAATTGTTCCAATGCGTTTTTCACGGCCATGCTCAACGAAGACAGCAATCTGTTCGGCAAGGTGTCCACTTCCGATTTTCTCATTATCAACTACGACGGACAGACGGCTGACCGGGACCTGCTGACCCAGGCACTCGGCGGCGGTTACATCGTTTTTGACACAGGTGCCGTCTCGGGGACCAACACCCGTACGTACAACGACAACACCGCCGTGGTGACGGGCAACTGGAAAACCAAAGGCAACCTTCAGGGCAACGGGTTCGATGCGACCTCGTTTTTTACGCTGGTTTGCGTTAAACAGAACAATGCCTGGAAAGTGGCGTCCCTGCAACTGACCGCACTGCGCTAAGCCCCGACCGCAAAGACGCCCGGTTTTGCTTACCTCTCGGAAATTAAGCCTGACTGCCGCGTCTTTGCGGTTAATAAAACCCACCCCGGCCCTGCGGAAAACCCTGCATTTTTTTGCACCTTTCCACGTTGTTTTTTCGCAACCAACCGTACCCATGAAATCCTTCCTCCGCCCGGGGCTGGCTTTACTGCTGGCCACCCTGCTCACCACCTGTTCCCGCCTAAATTCCGTTCAGATTTCCGGCAAAAACTTCGACGAGGAAGTCGCCCGGACGCAGAATCTAATTTTTACCTTCAATAAAGATTTAGTTTCCCAAACAAAAATCGGCGTCTGGGATTCCACGCAGTACGTCCGTTTCGAACCGGCCATTCCGGGCAAATTTCGCTGGGTGGACGAAAACGAACTGGTCTTTTCTCCGGCCACGACCCTGCGGCCCGCCACCAGCTACAAAGCCGAACTGACCGAAGCCCTGACGAGCCACCTCGACGGCGAAAAACCGGCGGTCGATGCCGAACCCATCGCGTTTCATACGCCCTACCTTCAGCTTTCGGAAACGGAACTCTGGTGGACGCGGGGCGAAGGCGGCAAGCCCGTGGCCAAAGGCCGGCTCACGTTCAATTATCCGGTCAGCAGCGGCGAGGTCACCAACCTGCTCAACGTCCGTACGGAAGACGAAAAGCCGCTCAGCGCGCAGGTAGCCGCCGTTCAGCCCGCCGAACAGATTCCGGTCACGCTGGCGGGCGCTCCGGCAGGCCCGGCCGAACAGCCACTGACCGTCCGGCTCGAAAAAGGCCTGAAAGTGCCGAACACGGCCTACGTGACCTCCGAAGCGCTCGAACATAAAGTGGCCCTCCCACCCGCCAATCGCCTCGACGTGGTGGACGTGCGCACGGGTTTTGACAACAACGAAGGCACAGTCCGCGTCATCACGACCCAGGAACTGAAACCGCAGGAACTGGCCCAGTATTTTACCCTCGAACCCGCCGTGGAGGTCCGGACGGAACTGACCGAAAACGGCTTTCTCATCCGCGGGGCTTTCAACGAAACCGACACCTACGTGCTCACACTGACCGACCGCGTGCAGGGCGTGCTGGGCGCGCGGCTGGAAGAGCCCGTCAGCAAAGACCTGTTTTTCGGAAAAATGCCCGCCGGTATCTCGTTCGTCAACAAACGGGCGCAGTACCTCTCGGCCAAAGGCAGCCGGAACGTCGGCGTCCAGATCGTGAATGTGCCGGAAGTGACCGTCAAAGTGGCGAAGGTATACGAGAACAATATCCTTCATTACCTGAAATCGGGCCGCTACGAGGAGTACGGCGAAATCGACGGCGAGTGGCAGCAAACGGGCCTTTTTACCGATACCGACGACGAAGACCAGCGGTACAGCGATGTGCTCGTCGACAAAACCGTGGCCACGGCCGACCTGCCGAAGGTGCGCGGCGTCGCGGCCCTGAATCTGGCCCTGCCGGAGTCCGACAACCGGTTTCGCGGCGTGTATCTGGTGACGGTCGGCTCCAAAGAACAACTGTACACGAAGGCCACCAAACTGATTTCGGTCTCGGATATCGGCCTGATTGCCAAACAGTCGGCAAATGAGGTCTGGGTCTTCGCCAACTCCATCCGGACGGCCGAGCCGCTGGCGGGCGTAGACGTGACGGTCGTGAGCGGCAGCAACCAGGCCGTGGCAACGCTCAAAACGGACGGGAACGGCGTGGCGCATTTCGAAAACCTCCCGGCCAGTCTGCCCGGCGGAAGCCGCAACAGCACCGGAATCGCCCTGGTGACGGCCAAAACCGACGCCGATTTCAATTATTTGGCGCTCGACGACAGCCGGGTTGAGACCTCCCGCTTTGAAGTAGAAGGCAAACGCGACAATCCCTCGGGTTTCGACGCGCTGATTTACGGCGACCGGGACATTTACCGCCCCGGCGAAACCATTCACCTCAACACCGTCGTCCGGAGTGCCGGGTGGCAGAGCGTGGGCGAGATTCCGCTGAAAATCCGGGTGGTTGCCCCCAACGGCCGGGAGTACCGGATTCTGCGGCAACGGACCAACGACGAAGGCGCGGTAGCCACCGACATTCCCATTGATGCCGCCGCCGTGACCGGAACCTATGGGCTCGAAGTGTACAACGCCAACGAGGTTCTGCTGGCCTCTCGCAACGTGAGCGTGGAAGAGTTTATCCCGGACCGCCTCAAAGTGGACGCCGTAACGGGCCCGACGGCCTTCCGCCCCGGCCAGACAGTGACGCTGACGGCGACGGCGACCAATCTCTTCGGCCCGCCCGCCGCCAACCGGACCTACGAGATCGAATGGCAGCTGGCCCGGAAGGTATTTTCGGCCCCGACGTTTCCGGAGTACACATTTTCCATTCAGAACAATGCGTCGTTCGAGAAAGACCTGCGGCAGGGCGTCACCAACGAAGCCGGGCAGGCCGTCGAACGCTTTGCCGTGCCCCCCGCCTACCGCGACATGGGCGTTCTGGAAGGAAAAATTTACACCACTATTTTTGACGAAAACAGCCGCCCGGTCAACCGCCTGAACCGGTTCGCCGTTTTTACGCAGGAAACCTTTTACGGCCTCAGAATGGCCGACCGCTACGTGGGCACCAACGCGCCGCTGCCGATCGACATCGTGGCCCTGAACCGCAGCGGGGTTCTCCAGCCGGGTGCGCAGACGCTGGTCGAAATCGTGCGGTTCGACTACCAGACCGTCATTGAGAAAAAATACGAGCAGTTGCGGTACATCTCCAAAAAACGGGAAAAGGTCGTTTACACGAATACCCTGAAACTGGGCGACGGCCGCGGCCAGGTCCGGTACGCGCCGACGGTTTCCGGCGAATACGAAGTCCGCGTGCGGAAACCGGGCAGCGAGTCGTACACGCCCGTCGAGTTCTATGCCTACGGCTACGGCAGTACGCAGAGTTCGTCGTTTGAGGTCAGCACGGAAGGGCAGGTTCTGATGACCTTCGACAAACCGGCTTACGAGGTCGGAGACAAGGCCAAAGTGCTGTTCAAAACGCCGTTCGACGGTCGCCTCCTCGTGACGCTCGAACGTAACAGGGTGCTGGAAACGCAGGTCGTGGAAACCCAGAACAAGTCCGCCGAACTGAGTTTTTCGCTGGAAGAAGGCCACCTGCCGAACGTCTATGTGACGGCCACGCTCATCCGCCCGCTCGACAATTCTACTCTGCCGCTGACGGTGGCGCACGGCTTTTCGTCGGTCAGCGTGACGGACAATGACACCCGGATTCCGGTGCAGCTGACGACCGTCGAAGCTTCCCGCTCGAAAACCCGGCAGCGCATCACCGTCAAAACCGCCGCCAACGCCGAACTGACCGTGGCGGTGGTGGACGAAGGCATTCTGCAACTGAAGAATTTCCAGACGCCCGACATTCACGGGTATTTTTACCAGAAAAAGGCGCTGGAAATCACCAGCCACGATCTGTACGGCTTCCTGTTTCCGGAATTGTCGCTGACCGGGGCCTCGTCGTTCGGCGGCGACGGGTACAATCTCGGCAAACGCATTAATCCGCTGAGCAACGGCCGGGTCCGGCTCGTCACCTTCTGGTCGGGCATCCTGAAAGCCAACGGCAGCGGCGAAGCGACCTTCGACATAGCCATTCCGCCCTTTTCGGGTGATCTGCGCATTATGGCGGTCGCGTACAAAGGTCGGGCGTTCGGCTCCGCCTCCCGAAACATGAAGGTCGCCGACCCAATTGTCATCAGCACCGGTGTGCCGCGCTTCCTGAGTCCTAACGACTCGCTGACGCTGCCGGTCACCATCAGCAACACCACCAAAGCCCCGGCGACGGTGACGGCGGCCCTGAGCGTCAAAGGGGCGCTGGTCGCCGGGAGTTCATCCCAGAAACTGGTGATTCCGGCGGGTCGGGAAGTCCGCGCCACCTTCGGCCTCCGCGCCAAAGAGGCCATCGGAACGGGCAGCGTGACCGTAGCCGTGCGCGGCCTGAACGAAACGTTTACCGAAACGACCGACCTGACTGTCCGCCCCGTTACTTCCCTGCTGAAAACGGCCCAGTCAGGCATCGTGGCGGGTGGCCGTTCGCAGACCATCGACCTGCGGACAAGCTTTATCCCGGCGACGGTCCGTAGTGAACTGGTCGTCAGCCGCTCGCCCCTGATTCAGCTGGCGCGGCCGCTCTCGGACCTGCTGGGCTACCCGTACGGCTGTCTGGAGCAAACCATCTCGAAGGCTTTTCCGCAGCTGTATTTTGCGGAAGTGACGAAGACCATCGGCAAGCCCGCGTACTTTGTCAGCCGGGGCGAAAGTGACCTGAACCCGAATTTTACGGTGCAGACGGCCATCCGGAGCGTCGAATCCCGGCAACTGTTCAACGGCGGGTTTGGCATGTGGCCGGGCGCGACGGGCGAAGATGCCTGGGTCACGGCCTACGCCCTGCATTTTCTGGCCGAATCCGCCCGCGCCGGGTTTGAGGTCAGCCCGACGGTGATGAGCAAAGCGGCCGATTATCTGGAAAAGAAAACCAGCACGCCGGCCACCGAAGAAGTTTATTTTTACGAAGAAACGGGCGGCTACTCGGTGCAGAAGCTTCCCAGCCGCGCTTCCATTTACGGCCTGTACGTGCTGGCACTGAACGGGCAGCCCAACCGCCCGGCCATGAATTATTACAAAAGCCAGACGGCTAAACTGACGCCCGACAGCCGGTATCTGCTGGCGGCGGCCTTCTACCTGACCGGCGATACCCGCTCGTATTCGGCCATCATTCCGAAAAGCTACAGCGACCCGACGACGGGGCGGCAGTCCGGCGGCAGCTACGCCTCCCCCATCCGCAACCTCGCGCTGGTGTTGAATACGCTGCTGGAAACCGATGCCGACAACCTCGCCATCCCGACACTAGCCCGGCGACTGTCGCAGGCGCTCAACGGCACGTCGTACCTCAACACCCAGGAGTCGGCCTATGCGGTGCTGGCACTCGGCAAACTGGCAAAACGGGCCGCCGCCTCCACGGCTACCGCAACGGTACTCGCCAACGGAAAGGCGATCGGCAATTTCACCGGCCAGACGCTCAGGCTCACCAACGGCATCGCGGGCCGCCCGTTGACGCTGGCGACCAAAGGCAGCGGCAATCTGTACTGGTTTACGCAGTCGGAAGGGCTCAGTGCAACGGGCGGGTATACCGACGAAGATGCGGGTTTGCGGGTTCGCCGCCAGTTTCTCGACCGCAACGGCGCGCCGCTTTCTTCGTTCCGGCAGAATGACCTGGTGGTGGTCAAAATCACGCTGGCGGCCGAAAACGGCGTGCCGGTGAAGAACGTGGTCGTGACCGACATGCTGCCCGCGGCTTTTGAAATCGAAAATCCGCGCCTGACCGAACCCCGCGAAATGCCGTGGATTCAGAACGCGGCCAAACCCGACCATTTCGACGTGCGCGACGACCGGATTCATTTCTTTACGGACGTCAGCGGCCCCGAGCAGTCGTTCTACTACCTCGTGCGGGTGGTATCCCGGGGCACGTTTGCCCTCGGTCCGGTGTCGGCAGACGCCATGTACGACGGCAGTCTGCGAAGCTATTCGGGAGGCGGAAAACTACGGGTGAACTAAAAAAAAGTACAATTCATCGGGGGAACGTTCGGGCCGGCGGACGTTCCCCTTTTTCTTTGTCTTCCGAACAACAAATACCGATTGAGTATGAAACGCTTCCTGACCGCCGTGCTTTCGCTGCTGAGCGCCGCTTCGTTCGCCCAGTACACGCCCCTCGGTGCCGTTTCGTCCTGGACGGACGGCTACATTGTCACCACCCAGAACGATACCATTCGCGGCAAGATGCGCGTGGGTATGCTGCTCAACGACGCTCCGCAGCAGGTTATTTTCAAACAGGCGGACGGCAAAAAACAGACCTACAAGGCCGACAACATCGTGGCCATCGCCCAGCGGATTCCCTTTGCGGACGAGTCGCTGAACCCGCAGATCCGGGAACGGCAGTACATTTACTTCGACAAAATTTCGCACCCGCGCCGGAACGGGAAAATGCTGCTGACCGAGCGGCTGAGCCGAACGACGGGCAAGCTCGCGCTTTACTTCGACGCTTCGGGCTGGAAACAGACGCAGGAGTTCAGCTTCGGCAACTTCACCATCGCCACCGACCCGAAAGACCTCAGTTTTGTGGTGGTCAAACGGGACGCGGAGTCCTTCGTCGTCAAGCGGGGCAACATTCAGGACCACTACGAAAACCTGTTCGGCGACTGTGCTACGTTCGTCAAAAAATACCCGGATGCCACCCGCCGCGACTGGAACCGCTTCGGCGAGCTGGTCGACGCCTACAACAGTCTTTGTGTTGTGGGTCTGCCCTGATACCAAACGGTCAGAAACGGGCCGGGTAAGTTACCGATTTAAAAATACAGGCAAAAAACTATAATAGATGTGTTGCAAGTCTACCAATCAAGTAGTAATTTTGATAATACACTGTTATAGTTTAAATATACTAAAACCTCACCTGTATTATGGTTGGTAAGGCCAATGATTCCGACAAAGAGTTGATGGTGCCTGTTCAGGAACGCTTGCGGCAGGTGATTGATGCCCTGGGTGTCAGCGTTTATCAGGTAGCCAAAGACCTCGGCGAGAACTCGTCGAAGTTTTACAATATCCTCAACGGGCGCGCCAAGCCGTCGTATGATACGATTCTGCGTCTGCTGGAGCAATACCCGCAGGTCCGGGCGGATTACCTGCTGCGGGGCCAGTTGCCGGTTCTTTCCGAGGAGGAAGACAATGCGCGGGTGATCGAAATGCCCGTTCGCTACCGGGAACTGCCGTTTGTGCCGACCCGCTTTTACGCCAGTTTTATCGAAACGTACACCGAAGGACTTTCGCTCGAACAGCTGGAAACCTACCGGGTGGCCGAACATCTGGTGGAGGGGCACAAAAACGCGGTTATCATCGAAATCTCGGGCAACAGCATGAGTCCGCAGCTCATCAGCGGAGCCAAAGTGCTGGCCGTGCACATCGACCCGACCAACTGGGAATACCAGTCGGGCGGCATCTACGCGGTCATCTACCGGGATTATTTTGTGGTCAAACGCATCAAGGACAACGAACTGCTGACCAAACAGCGCCTGACGCTCCACTCCGACAATCCCAACGGCGGCAGCGTCACCGTTCCCCGAAAAGACATCCTGGGCATCTGGAAAGTGGTGCGGGTGATCGACTCGCCGGTAGAATAGAAATGATTGAATTTTGAATGATGAATGATTGATTAGCTCCGCATAGTTAAGCTGGGCGGAGCTAATCAATCATTCATCATTCAAAATTCAATCATTATATTTACGTACAACTTTCCCTCACCCCACAAAGTATGTACCTCAACGGAGACGCCCGCGCACAGATGACTTACGACGCCATTGTGGTAGGTTCGGGCATCAGCGGCGGCTGGGCTGCCAAGGAATTGTGCGAACAAGGCCTGCGAACGCTGGTTCTGGAACGTGGCCGGATGGTCAAACACGTTGAGGATTACCCGACGGCCATGCTGAATCCGTGGGACCTGCCCCACCGCAACAAACTGTCGCCGGAATTCCGGGAAGCCAACCCGGTCGCGACCAAGTGCTACGCGCTGGACGAGGCCACCCGTCATTTCTTCACTCCCGACGCCGACCAGCCGTACGTTCAGGAGAAACCTTTCGACTGGATTCGGGCCTACCAGGTGGGCGGCAAATCGCTGCTCTGGGCGCGGCAAACCCAGCGCTGGAGCCGCTTTGAATTCGAGAACCCCGCCCGCGACGGCTACGCCGAATGGCCGATTGGCTATCAGGACATCGCGCCCTGGTACAGCCATGTCGAGAAATTTGTCGGCATCAGCGGCAACAAAGACGGGCTGGAAACACTGCCCGACGGCGAATTTCTGCCGCCCTGGCAGATGAACTGCGTCGAAAAAGAGATTGCGCAGCGCATCCGGGCCACCTACCCGGATCGTTATCCCATTATCGGCCGGTGCGCGCACCTGACCAAGCCGCAGGCGGTTCACCTGCAACAGGGCCGCGGACAATGCCAGGCCCGGCACCTGTGCTACCGGGGCTGTCCGTTCGGCGGGTATTTCAGTTCCAACTCTGCGACGCTTCCGTGGGCGGCCAAAACGGGCAAACTGACCATCCGACCGGATTCGGTGGTGCACAGCATCATTTACGACGAACAGAAAGGCCGCGCCACCGGCGTCCGCATTCTGGATGCCAAAACGAAGCAGATGCAGGAATACTACGCTCGCATCATCTTCGTCAACGCCGCCTGTCTGAATACCAATCTGATTCTGCTTAATTCCACCTCAAAGCGTTTTCCGAACGGGCTCGGCAACGACAACGGGCTGCTTGGCCGGTACGTGGGTTTTCATAATTACCGGGGAAATGTCGGGGCGATTTACGAAGGGCACGAAGACAAACATTACTACGGCCGTCGCCCAACGCAGGTGTTTTTGCCCAACTTCCGGAACGTGCATAAGCAGGACGCGGAGTTCATCGGCAGCTACATGTCGTATTTCGGCGCGGCCCGCAAAAGCTGGCAATCCAACGCTGCTAAGGAGGGTTTCGGGGCCGAGTGGAAAGACAGCATCAGCCGCCCGAGCGGACCGTGGAGCGTATTCATGGGCATGCAGGGCGAAACGCTTCCGAAATACGATAACCACGTCCGCCTGAACGTCGACCAGAAAGACCCGTACGGCCTGCCTACGCTCGTGACTTCCATCGGCTACGACGATAATGACTTGAAACAGATGAAGGACTTTATCACCCAGGCGTCGGAGATGCTGGAAAAAGCGGGCTGCAAGAACATTCACTCGTACGACGACAAGCGAAATCCGGGTCTGGACATTCACGAAATGGGCGGCGTCCGGATGGGTAAAGACCCCAAAACGTCGCTGCTCAACCAATGGAACCAGCTGCACCACTGCAAAAACGTGTTTGTCACGGATGGCGCGGCGATGACGTCGATGGGCAACCAGAACCCGTCGATCACCTTCATGGCGCTTACGGCCCGGGCGGCGGACTTTGCGGTGAAAGAGATGAAAAAGAAGAATTTATAACAACTCATCCACCCGCCGCAGCCGGTAGTTTTTTTTCTCTAAATAAAGCAGCAGTTCATCTAAGTGACTGTATAACTTATCCGTTCGGCGCGGGTCGGTGCCGATGTGCATCAAGAGCAGGAAGCCGTTCAGACCGCGACGGTTTTCGTACTCGTAAATAGATTGCAGAATAACGCGGCTCGGGCGGTAGTTCCGGGCTTCCGGCGTGGTGTAGTCGGCATGGGAAAGCGTACCGGGCGTGTAATTGATGAGCTGCAGGTTTTCGGCCTTCGTCCAGGCGGCGATGGTGTCGTTGTACCATTCGTAGGGAGGCAGAAAATAGCGGGCGTCCTTCTTCTGAACCCCAAATCGCTTCATTTCGGCGTAATTTCGGCTTAAATCCTGACGAAACGTTTCTTTCGAAATCAACAGACTGTCGCGTTTTGTCCAGTCGCAGTAAAGCAGGTGGTCGTCCGAGTGAGCGCCCAGGTAGTGGCCGTCCGCTTTCAACTGTTGGATGATGGGGGCGAAGGCCTGATTCCGGTAAAAACGGCCGGTCAGGAAAAACGAGGCTTTCACGCCATGCGTTTTGAGCGTCTGCCGAATCGTTTCGCCGCCATCGGCGGCTTCATCACCGGTAAAAACAAGGGCAATCTGACGCCGGCTGGTATCGCCGCGGATAATGGCTCCCCGAAACCACTGGTTCTTATTTCTCCAGAAATTTTTGGCGGCATGTGCAACTTCGGCTTCTTCTCGTGCATCTTTCAGAGGTAGCTGGTCCGGCAGGAGCGGCAACAGCATCAAACCGAACACAAGCAACAAAACTGCGGGCATATAGGAACACGGTTACGTTAAGCGCAAAGTGATGAATCCGAAGCAACGCTGGACCTATAGCATCCCGATGGCAACTCCACTGACCCAATACGTCGTCGAACTGGAACAATCCGGCCCTTCCGGCTGGGTGAACTACCGCGAACCGGCGCTTGCCCTCCGGTTTGCCTACGAACAATTGCTCAACAGCGCGTACATCTTCGTGCCGGGGGATGAGCAGTGGCCCGCCTACTGCCGCAGCGCCGGGGCCCGTTCGGCCTCTCAGCGCCGGTCCGAGATCATGCAGCGCATCGCCGCCGACCTGGCCAAACGCCGGAGTGCCCTGGCCAACGTCAACGACTTCGGCATTGAACTGCTTTTCTAATCCGTCGTCGCCGATAAAACAAATGCCATATCTCGGAGATATGGCATTTGTTTTATCGGCGACGACGTTTTTTTGAACTGGACGACCGCCCGCGTGACTTGCTTTTCGAGGACCGTTTTTTCGGCTGAACCTTCGGCTTGGCCACCGGTTTGGCCGGGGCCGGTGCCACCCCCGGCCGCGTGTCTGATTGCCGCGCCGCCAGCAGATAGACGAGCGAAGCGGTGCCGTCCATCGTCGGCTCGTTGGTGCTGTAATCGCCAAAATCATCGTGATAAACCACCAGATCGCTCTGAAAAGCGGCGTATTCATCCGGCTCGTAGAGCTTCAGCCCGATCAGGTTTTTGAAGATGCTGCCGTACACCGGACCGTCGACCAGCCCGCCGTCGACGGGAAATTTGCCGATGCGGGTAAAGGCGGAATGCGGGTCGGCAGGCGTATCGCCCCCGGCAGGCAGCCCGTAGACGAAGCTCGTTCCCCACGGATTACAGCCAAAAATCCAGTCGAAACAGGCCTGTTCGAGGCCGATGTAGGTGTTGTCGCCGGTCAGCTTCCGGTACCAGTAGCATTGAATGGCAAACGAGGTCGTCAGGTTGTTGCTGCACCAGATGAAGGGCACGCCGCGGAAGAAAGCGTTGCCTTTGGCCCGGCTCCAGACCTTCTCAATGCCTTCTTTGTAGTAGGCGACGATGTGCTTTTTGCGGGCGGGGTCCAGCTTTTTCGCCAGTTCGTAATGCCCGAGATTGATAAACGGATACCACTGGTAATGCCGGGCCGTGTCGGCACCAATCCAGGGCGTAACGGGCTCAATGAGGGCGTAGGCGTAGGACGAATTCAGGTAGTCCGCCGCCTTCCGGCCACGAATCCGGGCCGCGTTGAACAGCTCCGCCGCCGCCAGCTCCATGTCGTCCACGTAATTGTCTTCTTCGTAGAAATACGGCGCTTTGCCGGGAGCCGTCTGGCAGTTGCCGGGTTTCTGAAGCCCCAGCGTGTAGGCCGACTGCGACCGCCGCCAGAGTTGTTCCGCATAAAAAACGTTCCGCGAACGAAACAACTGATAACCAAGCGCAAAGGCACTGCTGAACTTCCCGGCCGTGGAGGCTACGCCCGTTGCCCGGTTCTTGTGTTTGAACAGTCCCTGCGGCTGCCCCGTGGCAAAGTAAACGGGCCGCTCGAATCCTTTTCCGTACAGTTCATCTTCCTTCGGCAAACGCAGACTGGCGTGGTCGCGGTCGTCGCCGAGCTGGTTGAACATCCATTCGTCGGTCGGGTGCATTTTCAGGAGCCAGTCGAGGCCCCACCGGGCTTCGTCCAGCACATCGGCGAGGCCGTTGGGGCCGCTCAGCCCGTTGGCCAGGTGTTTGTCGCCGAAAGCTTTCGGAAAATCCCGGAAAGCGGCCAGCAGGTGATACGTGGCGTTGGCGGACGTCGGAACGTACTGGAGATAATCGGAGGCATCGTGCCAGCCCCCCGACACGTCGATGTGCGTGCTATCGGGCATGGGGCCGTACATGGTGTAGCCGTCGTGCGTATGGCAGGAATCTTTCAGGAACGGATTGTAGCCGCTGCGCTGCTGCCGCATGTACCGCAGACAGAAATCGGCCGTTCCATCATAAACGTTTTCGGCAATGGTAAACTCCGGGGAGCGGACGCCGCCCGCCTGCAGGTAATATTTGCCCGGTTTGGTATGGGACGAAAAATTGAACCGGTAGGTCTGCCGAAACGGCCCGTAAGCCCCGTACGGTTCACTCACCGGACCGTCGAAGGCCACCTTGCCCGACGTGGCTTCCAGGAGTTGGAAGCGGGTGAGCGTATCGGCCGTTTTGCTGCCCCAGACGGCCACTTTCAGACCCGCCGGGCGGTAGCCAAGCTGGTTGATGCGAATCCAGGCAGTTTCTTCTTCGGTGGGTATGAACGCAAATGACAGAATGGCCAGAACGACCACCAGCAAAAATTTCTTCATATAGGCAAGTTACAGACTTTTCGCGGATGAGTAAGGCAGAAAGTACGGAAGCAGGCCGCAAACAAGCAATTCCGTTTCCAAACACAATATCCGTTCTGCCGGTTACTACCTTCAATACCAACGTTATGCATCATGAACAAACAAGCAAATCGCTTTCTGTCGCTCTGTGCCGGCGTGCTGCTGGCCGTCGGCGCGGTGGCGTGTTCCGGCAATTCAGGCAACTCCGAAGCCAGTAGCAGCGAGCAGGACACCTCGGCTCAGGCCAGCACCGACACCACCGTGATGGGCCTGCAGGGCGACACAACGACCAATTCCGTGGACGGGCCGGTCTCCGCCCCGACCGACACGGCGACCGGCCAGACCCTGCCGGAAGCCACCATGAAAGTACGTGACGAGAAAAATCGCTAACAAAGACGGCTGACGACGGGTTATGCCTTAGACCGCGTAACTCTGTCGTCATGTCCGAAACTGTACTGATTACCGGCGGCACCGGCGTTATCGGCCGCCGCCTCACCCAACTGCTTCTTCAGCAGGGCTTTCAGGTTTCTTACCTCAGTCGTTCCTCAAAACCCGTTCCAAACGTCCGCGTTTTTCCCTGGGATGTCCACCGGGGTACGATTGACCCGTCCGCCGTTACCACCGCCGACTACATCATCCACCTTGCCGGAGCCGGCATCGCCGATGGCCGCTGGACCGACGAGCGCAAGCAGGAAATCATCGACAGCCGCACACAAAGCACCCTTCTGCTGGCCAGAACGATGCTCGAAACGGGTCACCGGCCCAAATCTTTTGTTTCCTCCTCGGCCATCGGCTTTTACGGCGGCGATACCGGCGACCGCATCCTGACCGAATCCAGCCCGGCCGGAACCGATTTTATGGGCCTTGTCACGCAGGCGTGGGAAGAGTCCGTGGAGGCCGTAAGCGCCCTGGGAATCCGCACGGTGAAGCTTCGTACCGGGGTCGTGCTCACTATGGACGGCGGGGCCCTGCCCAAACTCGTACAGCCCGTCAGACTGGGCGCCGGGGCACCGCTCGGTTCGGGGAAGCAGTATGTTTCCTGGATTCATGCCGACGACCTCTGCCGGATGTACATTCAGGCCATGACGGACCCTTCGTGGACCGGGGTTTACAACGCCGTTGCGGCCAAACCCGTTACCAATGCGGAACTTACACGTCAAATAGCTAAGGTCCTCGACAAACCGCTCTTTCTTCCGAATGTCCCGGCTTTTTCCCTCAGGCTGCTGTTCGGCGAAATGGCCGTGGTGGTTCTGGGAAGCAGTCGGGTGCTCAATCAGCGCATTCAACAGCAGACCGGCTTTGTCTATTCGTTCCAGACGCTGAAATCCGCTCTGCAGGCTGCCCTGACCTGAGAACTCACCACGGGCGAAGGGATTTTGAAGGGACCGTCAAATGCTTGGCCAACCAATACACGTGTTATTTTGATGTCATTCAAGCCCTTCGACCGCCTGAATTCGTTTATCGCAAAAGCCGCTGACCGGAAAGAGATTAACAAAAGCAGTTCTTTGGAAGACTTACTCGGACCGGGCACTACGCAGCCGCTCGATCAGGAAGTGGGAAGGCAACTGCGGATGCAGGCCATTCTGGTCACGGGAGCGGCCGGGTCGATTGGGAGCGAACTCGTCCATCAGCTTCTGCTTTTACAGCCCCGTCTCCTTATTCTCGTCGATCAGGCCGAGTCGGGTCTGTTTGAACTGATTCTGCGCCTGCAGACCCGGCACCCGGCTTTGTGCAACCACACCGCGCTCATTCCCAAACTGGCGGACGTGGCCTGTAGCGCCCGGATGGAAGACCTTTTCCGGCAATACCACCCCGAGTATGTCTTCCACGCGGCGGCCTACAAACATGTTCCGCTGATGGAAGCGCATCCGGCCGAAGCAATCCGGGTCAATGTACTCGGAACGGTCGTTACGGCGGACCTGGCGCTCCGGTATCAGAGCCGCAAGTTTATGCTGGTTTCGACGGATAAGGCCGTCAATCCGAGCAGCGTGATGGGTGCGACGAAGCGGCTGGCCGAGATGTACATCCAGAGTCTGAACCCGGCCGGGGCCGACGCCGCCCGTTGCCGGTTTATGGCAGCCCGGTTCGGCAACGTCCTCGGCTCCAGCGGCTCGGTAGTTCGGGTGTTTGCCGAGCAAATCCGGGCGGGCGGCCCCGTCACGGTCAAACATCCGGAGGCCAGCCGCTATTTCATGACCATTCCGGAAGCCTGTCAGCTTATGCTGGAGGGGATCGTCATGGGTCAGGGCGGCGAGGTCTTTATGTTCGACATGGGCGAGCCGCTGTTAATCATCGACTTAGCCCGGAAGATGATCCAGAAGGCCGGGTTAAGGCCGCAACGCGACATCGCCATTACCTTCACCGGCCTGCGCCCGGGCGAGAAACTGCACGAAGAACTGACTTACCGAAACGAATCCTTACGGAGCACCCACCACCCTAAAATCAAGATAGCCAGAGCCTTACCAGTTCGGGCTGGTGAACTTCATGCGGGCCTGAGCTGCCTGCCCGACCTGACCGGCGGCGGGAAAAATACTCAGTTTCTGACATGGCTTTCGGAGAACGTTCCTGAATACGTCCGGCGGGAAAAAGTGCCTTTGCTCTAATTGTCAAAAGAAAAGCGGAATACAGCCCTACCAAATCCAGCTCCTTCTTCGCTCCAAAAACCGGCTCCTTAAAAAATAATTAGAATTTTACAGCACGTATTTATACTTATTAATAATTGTTACCTTAGCGAACGATTTAATTGGTTTCTGATACTAGTCTACATTATGATTTCCAAAGCTACTGACCTTTTCAAACGCAAAGTTCTTCGCCTTGACCGCGACCGCTGGAACTACCAGTACACCGCCGGTCAATGGGCAGGTCTGGCCGCTCTTGATGAGCTTTCGCGCTTTAGCGTCATCGTTGGATATGCCCAGCACCTGAAGCCGGGCGGCAAAATTCTGGAACTGGGGGCCGGCGAGGGCGTCCTGCAGCAACGCTTCAACCCCGCCAAATACAGCCTGTACGTGGCTACCGACGTATCGGACGTTGCCATCGCCAATGCCAAACAGTTTGAAGACGAAAAAACGGTCTACGAAGTCGGCGACATCAACACCTACGAGCCCAAAAACCTGTTCGACGTGGTGATCGTCAACGAAGCTATCTACTACGGCGGGACGGTGCAGAAAGTGCTGGACCGCTACGCCCGATGCCTCAAACCGGACGGCATTTTCATCATCAGCATCAACCACGACAAAGGCAAAAACGCCATCTGGCACCAGCAAATGGATGCCGCGACGTTCCGCCGGCTCGACCGGACGGTAGTTACCACCTCCAAGAACACCTTTGTCATTACCGTTCTCGAAAACGTAAGTGTCTCCGACGCGCCCAAAACGGACGGCGTCGTGGAAGAAGCCCTCTCCGTTTCTTACAAGCTGTAAAAAAATTTCCACCGTAGCAGACGGCTGGCTCGAATTCGGGTCAGCCGTTTCTTTTTGCTCGCCGCCTTTTTGTATTTTTCTGACAAATAATTTGAATTACTGGCCCGATACCGGCTACTTTTGGTATGTAGTATGCGTGCATACCGAACCGTTCATCTATCCGCTCAGCTTTTAATTTTGTCAATTCCAATGGCCGATGCCTTTATTTATGATGCCGTCCGTACGCCCCGGGGAAGGGGCAAAAGTGACGGCTCGCTGCACGATGTTCAGCCAGTCCAACTGCTGACGTCGGTACTGCGGGAATTAAAAAACCGCAATCAGCTGGATACTTCGCTCATCGACGACGTCATCATGGGCTGCGTGACGCCCGTAGGCGAACAGGGTGCCGACATTGCCCGCACCGCCGTCATGGAAGCGGGTTATGCCGAAACCGTCGCCGGGGTACAGCTCAACCGCTTCTGCTCGTCGGGTCTGGAGGCCATCAACATGGCGGCCGCCTACGTGATGTCGGGGCAGGTAGACGCCATCGTGGCGGGCGGCGTGGAGTCCATGTCGCGGGTGCCGATGGGCAGCGACGGCGGGGCCTTGTTCATGAATCCGCAGATTGTCGCCCGGCATCACATCGTACCGCAGGGCATTTCCGCCGACCTGATCGCCACCAAATATGGCTACAGCCGCCAGGATGTGGACAGTTTTGCCGCCGAATCGTACCGCCGGGCCGAAGAAGCGCAGCGCGAAAGCCGGTTCGGCCGCAGTCTGGTGCCGCTCAAAGACGAAATCGGCCTGCCGGTGCTGGACCGCGACGAAGGTGTTCGGCCGGGCACGACGGCCGAAAGCCTTTCCAAGCTAAAGCCGTCCTTTGAAGCGATGGGCGGCTTCGGGCTGGATGCGCTCGCGTTGCTGAAATACGCCGGACTGGACCGCATCAACCACGTGCACCACGCGGGCAACTCGTCCCAGATCGTGGACGGCTCGGCCGGGGTGCTCATCGGCAGTAAGGAATTTGGCGAAAAAGCCGGTTTGAAGCCCCGCGCCCGCATCAAGGCGTTTGCCATCATCGGCTCCGAACCGACCATCATGCTCACCGGTCCCATTCCGGCCACGCAGAAAGTGCTCCGCAAGGCCGGAATGACCGTCAGCGACATTGATTTGTTCGAAGTAAACGAAGCCTTTGCCGTCGTGCCGCTGCTATTTATGGACGAAATGGGCGTCGATCATTCCCAGGTGAACGTCAACGGCGGGGCCATCGCTCTGGGCCACCCGCTTGGCGCAACGGGCGCCATCATTTCCGCTACGCTGCTCGACGAACTCGAACGTTCTGACAAAGAAATCGGCCTTTCCACGCTCTGCATCGGCGGCGGCATGGGCATCGCCACCATTTTCGAACGCCTGTAACGCGGAGTGATACTCCGCGTATTTTGTTTTAAAAGAAAGCGGAGTGATACTCCGCGTTACACCATGATCAACTACACCGTCGAAGATACCATCGCGCTCATCAGCTGGAACATGAGCAGCGCCCCCATGAACGTCCTCAACGACGACTCCATTCCAGCCTTCGAGGAGGCTCTGAACCGGGCTTATGCCGACGAAACGGTGAAAGGACTCATCATTACGTCTGAAAAACCGGAATTCGTCGCCGGGGCGGACCTGAAGATGATTCTGCGCAACAACGACAAAGAGCCCGGCGACATGCTGAAAGTCTCGGCCGAACTGAACCGGGTTTTCCGGGTTATGGAGACCTGCGGCAAGCCCGTCGTGGCAGCTATCAACGGCACAGCGCTGGGTGGCGGCTACGAAATCTGCCTCGCCTGCCATTACCGCGTCGCGCTCGACAATCCCAAAGCCGTTATCGGCCTGCCCGAGGTAACCGTAGGTCTTTTGCCCGGTGGAGGCGGTACACAGCGACTGCCCCGCATGCTGGGCATGGAAGCCGCCCTGCCGCTGCTGGTGGAAGGAAAAAAAGTGTCACCCAAAGAAGCCCTCACTCTTGGCCTGGTCAACGAAGTCGCCGCGACCCGCGAGGAAATGCTCGAAAAGGCCCGAGCGTGGATTGCCGCCAACTCCAGCCCGCTGCAGCCCTGGGACGAACGCGACCGGAAAACGGGCCGCATTGTCGGAAAAGATAATTTCAAAGTGCCCGGCGGAGCGGTCCACAGCCCCGTCGGAGCCCGGATTTTCAGCGGAGGTACGGCCATGCTGATGGACAAAACCAAGGGCAACTACCCCGCCCCGCTCGAAATTATGAGCTGCGTCTACGAAGGTCTGCAGGTCAACATCGACCGGGCGCTGGTCATCGAAGCGCGGCATTTTGTGAAAGTAGCCACCTCAAAAGTCGCGGCCAACCTCATCCGAACGATGTTCCTCGGTCTGAATGAAGCCAACAAGGGCGCTTCACGACCCAAAGGCATCGACAAAACGGACGTCCGAAAACTCGGCATTCTCGGCGCGGGCATGATGGGCGCGGGCATCGCCTACGTCTCGGCTCTGGCGGGTATCGAGGTGGTTTTAAAAGACGTATCCGTCGAAGCGGCCGAAAAAGGCAAAGACTATTCCCGGAACCTGATCAAAAAGGGCATCGAACGCGGCAAGACAACCGCCGAAAAAGGCGAGGCGCTGCTGTCGCTCATCACCGTCACCGACCGGACCGACGACCTGCGGGGCTGCGACCTCATCATTGAAGCCGTCTTCGAAAACCGCGACCTGAAAGCGCAGGTTACCCGCGAGGCCGAACCGATACTGGCCGAAAATGGCGTTTTCGGGTCCAATACCTCCACCCTGCCCATCACCGGCCTGGCCGGAGCGTCGGCGAAACCGGAAAACTTTATCGGCATTCACTTCTTCTCCCCGGTCGATAAAATGCAGCTCGTGGAAATCATCGTGGGCCGGCAGACGTCGGACTATGCACTGGCTGTCGCCGTGGATTACGTGCGGAAAATCCGGAAAACGCCCATCGTGGTCAACGATTCGCGCGGTTTTTACACTTCCCGCTGCTTTGGAGTGTATTCGTCTGAGGGCATGGAACTGCTGGAAGACGGCGTGAGCCCCGTGCTGATCGAAAACGCGGGCCGCGACGCAGGCATGCCCGTCGGGCCGCTGGCCGTGACGGATGAGGTGGCGCTGGATCTGGTGTACAAAATCGCCGCTCAGAGCATCAAAGACGGGGCGCTGACCGAAGACGACACGAGCTACCAGGTCAGCAAGAAGTTCGTCGAACTGGGCCGGGTGGGCAAAAAAGGCAAAGCGGGCTTTTATGAATATCCCGAAGATGGTTCCAAAAAATTCATCTGGCCGGGACTGAAAGAGCATTTCCCGCTCACCGAACAGCAGCCCCCGATCGAGGAAGTCAAGAAACGGCTGCTTTACCGGCAGGCCCTCGAAACGGTCCGCTGCCTGGAAGAAGGCGTCATTCGCACCAAGCTGGATGCCGACATCGGGTCGATTCTGGCCTGGGGTTTTCCGGCCTACACGGGCGGCACGCTGTCGTTTGTGGATTTTGTCGGAACTGAAACGTTTGTCCGCGAATGCGACCGGCTGGCCGACGCCTACGGCGAGCGTTTCCGCCCCACGGCGAAGCTGCGCGAAATGGCGGAGCGGGGCGAAGGGTTCTTTACGGCTCCACGGAAGACCGCAGAAGCGCTTTAATGGTATTGGTGGCACGGCGCCGAGTCGTGCCACCACTCTTTCTATTTCTTCTCCGCCGCCAGCCCACCGGCCTGCAGCACTACGTGCTTGATGCGCTGCCGTTTCCAGGTGTAGGTAAAATGGATAAGTCCGTCTTTCGTCTGGATCACGGCCGGGTAGGAAAATTCCGCGCCCCGTTCGTTTTCCAGCTCCACCAGCGGCGACCAGTCTTTTCCGTTTGTCGAAACGGCCACGTTCAGGGGCGAGCGGCTGCCCCATTTCTTCGCTTCCGTCGGCACATGGTTGTAGACCAGCAGGTGCTGCCCGTTTTTAAGCGTTACGGCGTCGATACCGGAGTTGGGATTGGGTAGTGCCAGGTTTTCCAGCGGCGTCCAGTGCTCGCCTTCATCGTCGGACCAGGCCGTCTGAATCCAGCCGTTTGTGGCCCGGCAAACCAGTTGCAGCCGTCCACCGGGATGCCGCAAAAGGCTGGGCTGAATAGCTCCCTGGTCGCCTGTGCCCGTATTCAGCGCTTCAGTGCGCTTCCAGGTTTTGCCCTTGTCCGTGGTGCTTTCCATATGGAGCCGCCAGCCGTTGTCTTCGGTGCTCGACGGGCAAAGCAGTTTTCCGGAAGCCAATAGTTCGGGTTTATTTTTGATCGGTCCGGCAATGCCGTCGGGCAGCCTTTCGGGCTTCGTCCAGGTCCGGCCGCCGTCGGCAGAGGTCATCTGCATGCCCCACCACTCTTTCGGGTTCGGGCCGACTTTGTAAAACAGGACCAGCGGGCCGGCCTCGTACTGAAACAGCACCGGGTTCCAGGTGGGGTAGCGTTTTCCATCTGTCTGCACGCCGTTGGCCACTTCCACTGGACTGGTCCAGCCTGAAGCCGTCTGCCGACTGACCCAGATGCCGACATCCGGGTGCTTTTCGTGCGTCCCACCGAACCAGGCTGCGACCAGCCCTTCCGGCGTTTCGGCCAGCGTGGAGGCATGACAGGACGGAAAAGGAGCCGTCTCGTAAATAAACTCGCTTTTGACAATCCGGGCGTTTTGTGCGAGGGCGGACAGAAAGGGCAGCAGCAAAAAAGGCAGCAGACAGCGTTTCATCAGTTTGGGCGTAAGTGTCTTTCCATAAAGGACATAAAGTACCCTGAATTACCTTATGGAAACCGAAAAAGCGCGGCACGGCGGTTGGGCTTATTTCGAAAAGCTTCTTGTCCATGTGCCTGTTTTTCCCTAACTTGTAAAGTTATGGAATTCAAACTCACATCAGAATTCAAGCCGACCGGCGACCAGCCGTCGGCCATTGCTAAGCTGGTGAACGGCCTCCAGGAAGGCGAGCCGTCGCAGGTGCTGCTCGGGGTGACGGGAAGCGGCAAAACCTTCACCGTGGCCAACGTCATCGCCCAGCTGAACCGTCCGGCGCTGATTCTCAGCCACAACAAGACCCTGGCGGCCCAGCTCTACGGCGAGTTTAAGCAGTTTTTTCCGGAAAATGCCGTCGAATACTTCATCTCGTATTACGATTACTACCAGCCCGAGGCGTACATCGCCACGACGAACACTTATATCGAAAAAGACCTCGCCATCAACGAAGAAATCGACAAGCTTCGGCTGGCGGCCACCTCGGCCCTGATGAGCGGGCGGCGCGACGTGATCGTGGTCGCTTCGGTCTCCTGCATCTACGGCATGGGCAATCCCGAAGAGTTCCGGCGCAACGTCCTGCGGATTGGCGTCGGCGAGATTCTGTCCCGCAACCAGTTCCTGTACCGGCTCGTCGAGATTCTGTACAGCCGCACCGAGGGCGAATTCTCGCGCGGAACGTTCCGGGTGAAAGGCGACACGGTGGATGTGTTCGTTTCCTACGCCGATTTTGCCTACCGGATCATTTTCTTCGGGGACGAAATCGAAAGCATCCAGCGCATCGACCCGGCTTCGGGCAAGCGGCTTTCCAACGAACGGATGATTTCCATTTTCCCGGCGAACCTCTTTGTCACGGGCCGGGAAACGCTGAACGGGGCCATCCACGAAATTCAGAATGATTTGGTGTCGCAGATCAAATACTTCGAAAAAGACCTGCGCTTTTCGGAGGCCGAACGGATCAAGGAACGCACCGAGTTCGATATGGAGATGATGCGCGAACTGGGCTACTGCTCCGGCATTGAGAACTATTCCCGCTACCTCGACCGTCGGCAGCCCGGCCAGCGGCCTTTCTGCCTGCTCGATTACTTCCCGGACGATTACCTGCTGGTGGTGGACGAAAGCCACGTGACCATGCCGCAGATTCGGGCGATGTGGGGCGGCGACCGCTCCCGGAAAGAAGCCCTGGTCGATTACGGCTTCCGGCTACCCTCCGCGCTGGACAACCGACCGCTGACGTTCCAGGAGTTTGAAGAACTGGCCGGTCAGATGATTTTCGTGTCCGCCACCCCGGCTGACTACGAACTCCGCAAGAGCGAAGGCGTGGTGGTCGAACAGCTGATCCGCCCGACGGGCCTGCTGGACCCCGAAATCGAAGTACGGCCGAGCCTCAACCAGATCGACGACCTGCTGGAAGAAATCGACTCCCGCATCAAACGCAGCGAACGGGTGCTGGTCACGACGCTCACCAAACGCATGGCCGAGGAACTGAGCAAGTACCTCGACCGCGTGGGTATCAAGACCCGGTACATCCACTCCGAAGTGAAAACGCTCGACCGGGTGGAAATCCTGCGCGAACTGCGTCTGGGCGTGTTCGACGTGCTGGTGGGCGTCAACCTGCTGCGCGAAGGGCTTGACCTGCCGGAAGTTTCGCTGGTGGCGATCATGGACGCCGACAAGGAGGGCTTCCTGCGCGACATCCGTTCCCTGATCCAGACCATCGGCCGCGCCGCCCGGAACGCCAACGGCAAGGTCGTGATGTATGCCGACCGGATTACGGGCTCGATGGAAAAGGCCATTGACGAAACCAACCGCCGCCGGGCCATCCAGATGGCGTACAACGAAGAACACGGCATCACCCCGACGACGGTGCTGAAATCCCGCGAAGCCATTATGGAACAAACCAAAGTGGCTGATTCGAAGCCCGCTACGTCCAGAGGGTACTATGTCGAACCGGACGAAATCCGCATTGCCGCCGACCCGGTTGTCCAGTACATGGGCAAGAGCGACCTGGAGCAGCTTATCGCCGAAACGCAGACCCGGATGGAGAAGGCCGCCAAGGAACTCGACTTCCTCGAAGCCGCCCGCCTGCGCGACGAACTGTTTCAGCTACGGGATCGGCTGAAGGCGGAGAGCAAGTAAAAGTTTGCCTTTTGAGGGCAAAATCGCGTTGTTTGTAACGGATGGGGAGAAATCCTCGTCCCAACCTTGAGGTGGTACAGTTCGGCTGTGCCACCTCATTGTATTTGCTCCCCATAGTCTTTCACTGCCCCGCCCGGATTTCCAGCACCCAGTCGTCCTGCGGGGGTGAGGTGAATTGCTTTATGCCCTGATTGGGGAACTTCCCGGCGTCGGCGAAGCGGCCGGTGCGCGGGTCGAGCCAGCGGGCCGTCACCTGTGCGCCTTTCAGACGGCTTAAATCCACTTTGACCCGGCCCGGTTCGGGCAGATACGCCACCAACAAAGTCCCGTCGTCGGTCAGGGCGGCGGTCACGTAATTGGCTTTCGTGTACTCGCCGTAACCGGCTACGAGCGTCTGGTGCTTCTGGTCAGGCACGAGCCGCCACCAGGGAATGCTTTCAAAATAGGTAATGAACTGCCGCAGGTGCTGGCTCCCGGCCGGGTATTGCAGGATGCTGCGCCAGTTTTGCGGAAAAGCCCAGCCGTCGTGGCCGTAGGCGTGGCCGGTACCGCCGCTAAGCAGCGTCCACCAGGCCTGTCGGCGGATGTGCTGGGGCGTCCCGATGTCGTTGTTATACAGCCGGCCGTCGCCTTCGTACTGCGCTTCTCCGAGAATGAACGGCAGGCGGTCGGTCTTGTTGTACTCCCGCAGCGCCGCTTCGTAGACGTGCACCAGTTGCTGCGGATCGACCCACTCGTTGGGCTTTTCGCGCCAGTAGGTATAAATCATGCTGTAGCCAAGCCAGGGCGCGTACTGGAACAGGTCGGTGCTCGAATGCGGCGGGGAAGCATGGTACGTAATCAACTGCCGGGGCGCGGTCCGGTGCAGCCCTTCGGCCAGTGCTTCGATCTCTTTGCGAATCGAGCGCGGGTCGTTATCACCGCCCATCGTCCAGATAATGTTGTTGTATTTTCCGAAACGCCGCCCGAGGTACTCGCCCAGCCGCCGGGCTTTGTCCGGCCCGTTTCGGGCATACACTTCCGTTTTGGCCCCCACACCGTACCCTTCGCGGCAGCAGCCAATCCAGAACGGGGCGATGTTGAGCAGCAGGTTCAGCGAATCGGCAACCTGAATGACCCGTTCGACATGGGCAAAATACCCTTCGTGGGGTCGGGCGAAATCATAGTCGACAAACGGCTTGTGCCCCGCCCGGCTGACCGAATCCGGATTCATCGAAATCTGCACCTGTAGCGTATTGAAGCCCTGATTCTTTCGGGTCGTCAGGTACTCGCGGGCTTCGGGTAAGGTGAGGCGGGCGAAAATCTGCCAGCCCGTATCGGCATGGTACAGAAAAGGGCGGGCTTGCTGGTCGGTAAAATAACGGCCGTTCTCGCTGACCCTCAGCGGAAAAGCAACCCGTTGTCCGGCGGCGGGCGCGCCCAAAAGCACCGTTAGTAAAATCCAGCCTGTTAAAAAGCGCATACGAGTACGGAAAAGGTTTACGCTACAAAGGCGGAGTGCTGGCAATTTTCCTCAAACCGCCGTATCTATACGCCGTACAAACAATTTGGCTCTTAACTCGGTATTCTTTTCATGAAACGAATTCTCATCATCACCGGCATTGTACTGGTTGTTCTGCTGGCCGCGTTCATCGGCCTGCGCGCCTGGACCAAATCCAAAAGCCCGGCGGCGACGGCCGAAATAAACCAGAACGGGGTCTCCGTCAAAGTAGAATACAGCCAGCCATCAAAGCGGGGTCGGGATATTTTCGGGGAACTGGTCCCCTACGGGCAGGTCTGGCGGACCGGCGCCAATGAGGCCACCACCATTGAATTTGACCAGAACGTCATCGTGGCCGGTCAGCCGCTCGACGAAGGCAAATACTCGCTCTGGACCATTCCCGGCGAAGAAAACTGGATTGTCATCTTTAACCGGGAAACCGGGCAGTGGGGCACCAATTACGACCAGACGGAGGACGTGCTGCGGGTGCCGGTCGTATCCCGGAAACGGTCCTCGGTGGCCGAGCAGTTTTTCATCAGCTTCAGCCCCCGCGAAGGCGGCACCGACATGCTCCTGACCTGGGACGAAACCGAAGCGGTCGTGCCGATTCTGCCTCGAAATCAATAGGCAGTCTTTCCGAAAAGTACAGCTCAAAAACTCCATATCCCCAATAGATTTCCATATTTATTGGGGATATTTTTTGGAGGACCAGCACGTTAGCTCTCAGCAATTGGCATTTTATTATTAACTTCGTTGGCTATTCTGGTAACACCCCTACTCAACCGTTACAACATGTACTTTTCGCGCTGGCTTTTTTTGCTGACCGCAATGCTGGGTTTGGTCACTTCCGGTCAGGCACAACGTTCCCTCTACAGCCAGCAGCAGCGCACCATCATCGACCGGCTCCGCAGCGACCTGGCAAAGGACCGGGCCGACAATCTTCAACGGGCCATCCGGCTTGCCCGCCAGCGCAACATTCCCACCGAACAGGTCCGGGCGGACGGTACAGTCGTGATCGTTTCCGGCGTCGATGAACGCAATAACCTGCTGTTCGACGCCACCTACAGCGCCACGCGGGCCGGACAAACCACGCGGACTTCTTCGCTTTATGCCGGCGGCAGCCTGGGCCTTTCCCTCAACGGCAGCAGTCCGGCGGTCGCCAACAAAATCGGCATCTGGGACGCCGGACGGGTCCTCAATACGCACGTCGAACTGACGGGCCGGGTCACGCAGGTGGACAACCCGAGCCGTACTGACAACCACGCGACCCACGTAGCGGGCATTCTGGTCGGGGCGGGCGTCAACCCGCTGACCCGCGGTATGGCCTTCGGCGGACGACTGCGGGCCTGGGATTTTTCCAGCGATGACCCCGAAATGATTGCCGCCGCCCCGGACCTGCTCGTCTCCAACCACTCGTACGGCACGGTAGCCGGGTGGGTTTATAACGGCGACCGCAGCGGCGATGTCAAGTGGGAATGGCATGGCGACACCACCGTCAGCGCCACCGAAGACTTCAAATTCGGCCTTTACAACTTCGAGGCCCGGGACTGGGACCGGATTGCCTACAACGCGCCGTATTACCTCATTGTCAAATCAGCCGGCAACAACCACGCGGCCAACGGACCGGGTGCCGATCAGCCGTACGTGCTCATTAACCGCAACTCCATCAGCCGGACACCCCGCCGCGACCAGAACGGCTACGACCAGATTGCCACTTATGGCACCTCCAAAAACGTGCTGGTGGTTGGGGCGGTCAATACCATTTCTCCTGAATACACCCAGCCTTCGGACGTCCGGATTGCCAGTTTCAGCAGTTGGGGACCCACCGACGACGGGCGCATTAAACCGGATCTGGTGGGCGTGGGCGTCTCTGTCCTATCGGCCGGAGCGGCCAATAATGACAACTATCAGGCGCTGAACGGCACGTCGATGTCTACCCCCAACGTGACCGGCTCGCTGCTTCTTTTGCAGGAATATTACAATCTGCTCCATACCGGCCGGTTTTTGCGTTCGTCCACGCTCCGCGGCCTGGCCATTCATTCGGCCGACGAAGCCGGTAGCGCGCCCGGACCCGATTACCGCCACGGCTGGGGTCTGCTGAACACCGAACAGGCCGCCCGCGTCATTGCCAACGCCGACCGCAGCCATGTGCTGGAGGAACGCACCCTGGCGCAGAACCAGTCCCAAACGGTGCAACTGGTCGCATCGGGCCGGGGACCGCTGGTGGTGACCATCTGCTGGACGGACCCGGAAGGTACGCCCTCCCCGACCGGCCCTAATGGCCTGAACGACCGCACGCCCAAGCTCGTCAACGACCTCGACATCCGGCTCTCCAACGGCACTACGGTAACGCAGCCGTGGACCCTCGACCCCGCCAGCCCCGATCAGGCGGCCCGGCCGGGCGACAATGTGCTGGACAACGTAGAGCAGATTCGAATCGAAAATCCTGTTCCCGGCACGACTTACACCCTGACGATTTCGCACAAAGGCTCGCTGCGCAACACCCAGCAGGAATTTGCCCTGCTCGCCAGCGGCGTTGGCGGAACGGCCTACTGCGCGTCGAATGCCACCGGCCCGGGCGGTACGCAGATCGACCGGGTTCGTTTTGCCGGCATCGACCAGGCGGGCGCGGCAGGCTGCCAGCCCTACAGCAGCTTCCTGAACGTGACGGGCACCGTGGCTTCCGGCCAGCGTCTGCCGCTCGAAATCACAACGGGCAGTTGCGGCACAGCGCGCCCCGCCATTGTTAAAGCCTTCATCGACTGGAACCTGGACGGCGACTTTGCGGATGCGGGTGAACTGGTGGCTACTTCGGGTGAACTCTTGCCGGGAGCAACGTTTACGACCGAGATAACGGCTCCTCCGGGACTGACGAACGGACAAACCACCCGCCTGCGGATTCTGGCCGTCGAGACAACCAGCGCCGCACAGGTCCAGGCCTGCGGGACGTTTGCGACGGGCGAAACCCAGGAGTATCTGGTCCGGTACTCCCGCCCCCAGAACGATGTCGGGGTGACGGCGCTGCTGTCGCCGCAGGAAAGTTTCTGCCCGCAGAGTGCCCTCGAAATCAGCGTCCGGATTCGGAATTTTGGTACCGTTACCCAGAACAATATTCCGGTTACGGTTCGCATTCTAAAACCCGACAATACCCCGGTGGCCACCCTGACCGGCAACCTGCAACGGCCGCTCGGTCCTTTGCAGGAAACGGAATTTGTCCTTACGGGCCAGATTCCGCTGCAGTACGGACAACCGTATCGCTTCGTCGTTACGACCAACCTGTCCTCCGATCAGGATGCTTCCAACAACCCGTTTACGGACCAGCGAACGGTAGCGCAGGACCCGGCAAGCGACGCCCGTTTTACGGCTTCATTCTGCTCCGAAACGCCGGTGACGCTGCAAAATCTGGGTGCCGGAACGGCTTTCTGGTACGACTCCCCGCAGGGCGGCAACCTCCTCGGCGTCGGCAATCTGATCCGGACACCCATCCGAACGACGAACAACGTCTATTACGCTTCGCTGAACGAATTCAACGCGACGCTGGGGCCGGTGTCCAAACAGGACTTTACCGGGGGAAGCTACGCCGGAAACTTCGGGCCGCAGCCGCTGATCACCACCCAGGTACCGCTGATTCTGGAGAGTGCCCGGCTGTACATCGGGTCGGCGGGCCAGATCACTTTTACCGTCCGGAAGCTGGACGAAACGGTCGTATCGACGGTGACGCTCAACGTGACGCCCACCCGGAATCCCAACACGCCCGCCGGACAGCCACCCGCCGGACAGCTTTCCGACGACCCAACGGACCCCGGTGAAATTTATAACCTGAATTTGCGCATTCCCGAACCGGGCAATTACAAGATTACCATCGCCTACGACGGCGGCGCTTCCATTTTCCGGAGCAATTCGGGAGTCAGCGGTTTCCCCTTCGAAATTCCGGGAGTTGCCCGGCTGCGCGGCTCGCTTTTCAACAACGACACCATCCGGAACGCCTATTATTACCTCTACAACCTCCGGCTGCGTTCGCTGGGCTGTTCGGCCGGGCAGCGGACGCAGGTCACGGCCCAGTCGGCCACGTCGACGCTGGCGACCGTAACGGCAACCGGCCCCACGAGCATCTGCCGCGGCGAGTCCGTCACGCTGCGGGCTCCGGAATCCCAGGCGGTGACCTACCAGTGGGTACTCAACGGCAACGTCATTCCGGGCGCGACGACCGCCACGCTGGCGGCCACCGAAAGCGGCGCTTATGCCGTGCGGGTGACGGGCACCTGCGCGCCGGTCCTGTCTGAACCGCTGGCCGTGACCGTCCGCGAACCCGCCCGGCCCACCCTCACCCGCAACGGCTTTACGCTGACGTCCAGCGTGGCGACCGGCAACCAGTGGTTCCGCGACAGCGTAGCCATTTCTGGCGCTACCGGCTCCAGCTTCCAGGTCACGCGGTCCGGCCGCTACGCCGTGCGGGCCAGTCCCAACGGCTGCGTACCGCTGCTTTCCGAGGCGGTCAGTGTGGAGGTCATAACGGGCCTGGAACCTCATTCGGGCGGTTCCCTGCATCTTTTTCCGGTGCCGGCCACCCGCGAACTGACCATTGAGTTTGAACCCGTTGCCGCTACGGGCGAAAAGTATACGGCGGTCCTGACCGATGCGCGGGGCGTCCCGCTTCAGACCCTTACCCTGCTTAAATCCGGCCGAGTCTTCAGTCGGGTGCTGGACGTCAGTACGCTGCCGGGCGGCCCTGTTTTTGTGGCCATCCTGAATGAAACGGGGGTCATTCTCCGGCAGGGGCGTTTTCTGAAATTATAGAAGAAGTTTACGTTTAAGGTTTGTTGTTGATGAAATGACAAACCTTAGACGGCCCCATGCTCTACTCCCATCTGGAACGAACGCTGCTCCATCCTGCCGTAACCATCGATGAACAGTTTGCCGCGCTGGAAGAGGCCATTCGCCTCGGATTTGCCGGACTTACCGCCGCGCCGTTCTGGATTAAAAAATGGCGCCGCGAACTGGGCGAACAGCACCCGCTCGCGCTTACGGCCGTGATCGGCTATCCTTTTGGCTACCAGCGCACGGAGGCTAAACAGCTGGAAGCCGAACTGGCGCTGAAAGACGGAGCCAGCGAACTGGAGATGGTCGTCAACACTTCGGCGGTTTTTTCAGCCTCTTCGGGTTGGGTCAAGGTCGAGATTGCCAAACTGGTGACGCTGGCCCACGCTCACGAAACGCCGCTGACCGTGGTGCTGGAAACGTCGCTTCTGCCCGACGAATGGACCCGCAAACTGGTCAAAACGGCGGCCGATGCAGGCGCAGATTTTCTAAAAAACGGTACAGGTGCGTTGGAAACAACCTTTTCGATTGAAAAGGCGATGGCGTTTCGGCAACTGGTCCCGGCCTCGGTCGGCGTGAAAGTGCTGGGCGACGGAGCTACCAATTCGGAGATGAAGCAGTTAGTGGAAGCCGGAATTGACCGGATTTGCGTGAGTCGGTTCGCGCCGATTGACGTGGATTGAAGCGCAGAAAATCGCTGATTTTATCGGCGAAAATCGGCGGTCAAAATCGGCGTCAATCGGCGGGAAATAAAGAATGCGTCTCCAGCAGCGAACCTCAGTTCCCCACCACCATCTTCGCCTGAATGATCGGGTGTTCGCCGCCGCCGACGCGGGAGAAGGCCGAGTTGTGCCGCCGCCAGAATCCGCCGTTGACTCGCTCCCACACCAGCGGCGAGCGGATTTCCTTGGCAAAGCCCAGGTACTGGCCGTAGCATTCGAGCGCGTTGTTCTGCCCGTCGGGCATTTTGAAACCTTTGGAAAAATAAAACTTCTGGTCCTGCGTCGCCAGCCATTCCATCGCCACAAAAACGCCTTCGCGGGGCAGCCGGATGCCAAACTGCGTCAGGTCTATCTCGACCCAGCTGTTGCCGCGCCGGGCCGAGGCAATGACGCTCCGGGGCAGCAGGTCCGGTCCGGGTTCGTTGTCCACATTGGCGTAGACCCGCACGCGGAACGGGGCCGTCGGGGCGCCTTCCTTGTCGATAAAATACGAAACTTTCTGAAGATAGCCGGTCTGGCCGCGGGCGTTCCGCAGCAGCAGCGCGTACTCGATGTTGCGGCCGGAACAGTTGCCCCAGACAAACGAAACCCGCCGCCGCAAAGCGCCCAGCGTGGCTACTTTCGCCTTTTTGCCCCGCCGCCGGACCGTCACTTCGGCCAGTTGGGTGGCTTTCGGGCGCATCAGGAGCTGGATGTCTCCGGTGAGATCGGCGAGCAGCGCGGTGGTGTCGTGGAAGCCCACGCAGGAGACCAGCAGCGTATCGACGCCCGCCGGAATCCGGGCCGTAAACCGTCCGTCGACCCCGGCATAGGTGCCGAAGCGGTGCTGGGGGTCGGTGACCAGGGCGTAGGACACCGCCGCGCCGTCGCCAACCGTTTGGATGCGGCCTTGTACGACGCGCTGGGCGACGCCGGGCGATATACTGAGAACCAGCCAAAAAAGAATTAAAAACGCTGCTTGCCGGTACGGTGAGTGACGCATGGAAAACCGTCTAAATTCGGTAGATTTGCAACTTATTTTTTTAACGAGTAAAACCGATTCTCGGGACAGCCTGCCTGCTTTTTGCCGCAAAAATAGCGTTTTACCGGCAGATCAGGCCTATTCTGAAAACTTCATCCGCCTTCATGGAAATAAAACACATCCCGTTGGAACCGATTCACCAGCAGCTTGGCGCAAAGATGGTGCCATTTGCCGGTTACCTGATGCCGGTTCGCTATTCTTCCGATATTGAAGAACACCAGACCGTCCGGAACGGCGTCGGCATCTTCGACGTCTCCCACATGGGCGAATTTATGCTGCGGGGCGAGCGCGCCCTGGAGCTGATTCAGAAAGTGTCGGCCAACGACGCTTCGCTGCTTTACGACGGCAAGGTGCAGTACAGCTACCTGCCCAACGGGCGCGGCGGCGTGGTCGATGACTTGCTGATTTACCGCCTCAGCGAAATCGAGTACATGCTGGTGGTGAACGCGTCCAACATCGAAAAGGACTGGAACTGGATTTCGAGCCACAACGACATGGGCGTCGAGATGTACAACATTTCCGACGATATGTGCCTCTTCGCCGTGCAGGGCCCGCTGGCCGCGCAGGCGCTGCAGCCGCTGACCGACGCCAAACTGGATTCGATGTCGTATTACACCTTCGAAAAAACCAACTTCGCCGGGCAGGCCAACATCATCGTTTCGGCGACGGGCTACACCGGCGCGGGCGGGTTTGAGATTTACGTGGCCAACGAACAGGCGGAGCGTGTCTTCAACGCCATTATGGAGGCCGGGAAGCCCTTCGGCATCAAGCCCATTGGCCTCGGTGCCCGCGACACGCTGCGGCTCGAAATGGGGTACTGCCTGTACGGCAACGACATTTCCGACGAATCCTGCCCGCTGGCGGCCGGGCTGGGCTGGGTGACCAAGTTCTCGAAAGATTTTATCGATTCAGAAGTGCTGAAGCTGCGCAAAGCGGAAGGCGTGGCCCAGAAATTGATTGGTTTTGAAATGATTGACCGGGGCATTCCGCGCAGCCACTACGAACTCTGCGATGCCGACGGCAACCCGCTGGGCGAAGTAACCTCCGGTACGCAGTCTCCGACGCTCAACAAAGGCATCGGTATGGGCTTCGTTCCGACGGCTTACAGCAAACCCGGCACCGAAATTTTTGTCAAAGTCCGCGACCGGCTCCTGAAAGCGCAGGTGGTGAAGACGCCTTTTGTGAAGAAATGAAAAATATTGACGTTTGCCTTACCCCCGACTTGTTACACCTCCACACGGCTTCGCTCGAAAACTCGATTGTGGTGGTAGCCGATGTGTTCCGGGCCACCTCCTGCATGGTGACGGCGTTTGCTCACGGCGTGGACAGCATCACGCCCGTAGCCACGATTGAAGAGTGCAAGGACCTGCAGAACCGGGGTCTTCTGGCTGCTGCCGAGCGCAACGCCCGCATGGTGGACGGATTCGACCTCGACAATTCGCCGTTCAGCTACATGGACGAGCGGCTGATGGGCGCCCGGATTGCCATGACGACGACCAACGGCACCTACGCCATCACCAAATCGCGGCAGGCCGTGAAAGTGCTGGTCGGCTCGTTTCTGAACCTGGAAGCGATCGCCCGGTATCTGAAATCACAGCAGTACGACGTGATGGTGCTGTGCGCGGGCTGGAAAGGCCGGCCGAATCTGGAAGATACGCTGTTTGCCGGGGGCCTCATCGACCGGCTGAAAGACGACTACATGATGGCCGAAGACAGCGCGATCATGGCGTGGCGTCTGTATTGTCAGGGAAAAGACGATCTGCCGGGCTACCTGGCCAACTCGTCGCACGTACGCCGCCTGCACCGGCTGGGTATTCAGAAAGACATCGTTTATTGCCTCCAGCACGACCTCTTCGACGTAGTACCGGTACTGCGGGGCAATACGCTGGTGTGTATGGAGGTGCAATAGGTCGAATGATTGAATTTTGAATGATAGATTGATTGGCTCCGTATCAATGGTAGTAAACTGCGAAGCCATTCAATCAATCTATCATTCAAAATTCAATCATTCCTTAGTTCAGGCGATCTGAACGTTCTGTTCCCGTTCGAGGTAATTGAGGACGCCCTGAAGAGTGGTAAGTTTGGAGTAATCTTCGTCGGGGATCCGGATGCCGAATTCCCGTTCGAGCTGCATGATCAGGTCTATACTGTCGAGGCTGTCGAGCCCCAGGTCGCGGGTGAAATGAACGTCGTTGGTGATGGCGGAATCCTGTACGCCAAAATTTCCAAGAATTTTAATAACACGCTCTTTCATAGCTACTTGCTGTTTTTCAGGTTGTGAATAGGTATTTGCAGATCCGCGAGGCACCTTATTATATCGTACGAGCATATATGACCGTTTGTTGTACGCAAACCCTTCCTTTTTATTTAAAGGTTGTCGCCCAACAGCCGTTTTACCTCCAGCTGGTTCAGGAGTAACTGGTATTGAAAGCTAAGTTGTGCCAGCCCCGCTTCCTCTATACCCGTTTCGGCGCTTTCTAGTTCCACATTTGTAATAACTCCGTTTTTTAGTCTTGTACGGGCAATCTCCAGCGCTTTCCGGGCCTGCAGGACCTGCGTGTTGGTGTTCTGCAATTTTTGCTGGTTCGAGCGAATATCGGCGTTCAGCTGATCGAGTGTCTGCCGGAGCTGGGCGCTGGCATTTTCGAAAGCGAACTGGTTGGCAGCGACCGTAATAGAAGCCGCCTGCTGCTGTAACCGGGCCCGTTTTCCGGAATAGATCGGTACGTTCAGATTCACCCCTGCCGCAACGTTGAAACGCAGCTGGTTAATGTCCGGCAAATATCCGTTTTTATACCCAGTCGCTCCCTGAAACGTGATGTTCGGTAGTCCTGCTTTGCGGGCGACTTCCACGTCGGTCTGAGCGGCGCGCAGCCGGTCGGCAACCAGTTGAAGCTCCTTGTTGCCGGTCTGGGCCGCCTGCATGGCGCTTTCCGGATTGACCAGCGTGACGGCCGTTTCCAGCGGTACGGTGGCCGCATTCAGCGTCGGAACGGGAGCGCCGGTCAGATAGGCCAGCAATGCCCGTTGTTTCTCCAGACCGTTCTCCAGATCAATGCGGCGGTTTTTGGCCGTTTCCAGCCGGACCTGCTGCGTCAGAATGTCGAACTCCAGGGCGTCGCCGTTGCGCAGGCGGTTGGCAATGATCTGTAAATTCTGGCCCACCACCCGGATGACGGAATCCTGCACGACCATGCTTTTTTGCAGGAAAGCCATGCCGTAATACGCCGCCGCTACCTGATAATCGAGGTTATGACGGGTCATTTCGAGGCTGTGGACCAGCGCCTGCACGTCGTCCTGCGCCCGGCGGATGGCGGTTTCTGTCCGGCCAAAGTCGTAAATGGTCTGCGAAACGCCCACCTGCGCGTTGAGGTTGTGGTTGGGCATAAACTGCAGCGTGACCTCGCGCCCGTTCAGCGGCAGCGTCGGCTTCGGCACGGGATTGATATACTGATAACCGGCCGTGGCGGCCACCGTGGGCAGAAAACCCGAGCGGGCCACATCGACCCGGATCTGCCCGGCTTTCAGTTGCTGCGCCTGCTCTTTGAGGCGCGGAAAGTTGGCGTGGGCCTGCGTCAGAAGCGTTTTCAGCTCGTCCGGGACCGGCTGGGCCTGCACGGCCGCCGCCCCGAGAGCCAGCGCAATTCCTATAATTTTAGCGATTGATTTCATGAAAAACAGTGTTTGTTCAGGTTGCGAACGGCCGTTAGTGCGCCGCGTCGGCAGCCGCTTTCGCCGCGGCCGGGTCCATTTTTTTTGGTTTCAGCAACAGCAGCAGCGGGAGCGTAAGCACAAAGAAGGTCCCCGCAAGCCGGAAGGTATCCAGGTAAGCCGTCATCAGGGCCTGTCTGGAAATCAGGAGGTCCATCGTTCGGTACGCGCCCTGTAAGGCTTCGAGCGCGTTGACGCCCTTGGCGGCCAGTCCCTGCGTCAGCGCCGTCAGCCGGTCGACCGTCGCCGGGTCGCCGTCCTGCAGATGCGATACCATGTCCATCCGGTGAACGGCCGTCCGCTGGGTGATGTAGGTATTGGTGATGGCCACGCCAAACGCGCCGCCCAGCTGCCGCACCATGTTGGTGAAGGCAATGCCCGTCGGGAGGTCCCGCGGGTGCAGGGTCGAGATCGACTGGTTGATCAGCGGGGCGTTCACCAGCGCGAGTCCCGCGCCCCGGATCAGCAGTGCAATGGTATAATCCCCATTCGACGCATCCGCGTTGTAGGTCGACATCAGAAAACAGAACGTCATGAACGCAAAGTAGCCCAGCGTCACGAACAGACGCGGCGAAACGCCTTTGGCCAGCGACCGTCCGACAATCGGAAAAATGAACAGGGTAATCACCCCGCCCGGAATGAGCAGTTCGCCCGTCTGCGTGGCCGTGTAGCCGCCAATGCGCTGCGCAAACAGCGGAAAAAGCAGCACGGAGGTAAACAGCCCGTATCCGACCACAAATACCAGAATGGAGCTCAGGGCCAGGTTCCGGTTGCGCAGGACTTTGAGGTCCATCACCGGGTCTTTGGTCCGCAGTTCCCACCAGATAAACAGCGGAATCGTTACCACCGCCAGCACACTCAGTACGAGGATAGCCTTGCTGTCGAACCAGTCGTCGGCTTCGCCCCGCTCCAGCACGTACTGCAGACTGCCCACGCCAACGGCCAGCAGCAGAATCCCGAGCTGGTCGATGCTGATTTTGCCGCGGTCGATGTTGTACTCGTTGGGCTGCTTCTGGACGTAGGTGGATGTCAGGTACACGGCCAGCGCACCGACCGGCACGTTGATGAAGAACATCCAGCTCCAGTGGTAATTGTCGATGATGTAACCGCCCAGCGTGGGGCCGATGGTCGGGCCGAGCACGATTCCCATGCCGAAAACCGCCGAGGCAATGGGCCGCTGGCTGGGCGGAAATACGTCGTACATGATGCCTTGTGAGGTAGACAGCAGCGCCCCGCCGCCGATGCCCTGCAGAAAACGGAAGAACACCAGCGTCCAGAGGTCGCCCGCTATGCCGCAGCCGTAGGAGGCCAGCGTAAAGAGGATGATGGAAGCGATGTAGTAGTTTTTCCGCCCGAAGTAATTCTGCAAAAAGCCCGTCATCGGAATGACGATCACGTTGGCGATGGCGTAGGACGTCACCACCCACGAAATATCTTCAATCGTGACCCCGAGGTTGCCCGCCATCTGCGTAATGCCGACGTTGACAATCGAGGTGTCGATCAGTTCCAGAATGGCGGCAGATACGGCCGTGATGACGACAATCCACCGCCGAAAACCCGTTACTTCCATAACTTTTGTGAGTTAGGAGTTAAGAGTTACTGCCGCTGATCTTGGACCTCGCAGTAGAATAACTCACAACTCGCAATTCGTATCTCTTATTTATTGAACGTTCACGGCGGCTTCCACGCTCAGACCGGCCCGGAGCAGTTCCTTGTATTTGGCCGGATTCAGGATTTCGATCTTGACGGGCACACGCTGGGTGACTTTGACGAAGTTGCCGGAGGCGTTGTCGGGCGGCAGCAGGGCAAAACGGGCCCCGGTCGCCTCAGAAAGCGACGTCACCCGACCTTCCACTTTCAGGTTCGGATACGCATCCACGCTCACTTCGACGGGCTGTCCCACACGCATCTTTTCGAGTTGGGTCTCCTTGAAATTGGCAATTACCCAGAACGTTGAATCGTTGACGATGGTGAACAGGGCCTGACCGGGCTGCACGTACTGCCCCGCCACGACGTTCTTCTTCCCGATCTTCCCGGAAATCGGTGCGGAGATGGTGGCGTAACTCAGCCGGAGCCGGGCGTTTTCCACGGCCGCTTCCTTTACTTTCAACAGGGCTTCCACTTTCTTGATGGCCGCTTCGGCGCGGGCGATGGCTGCCGTCGAGACCGCTTCCGAAGTCTGGGCGAGGCGTACCTGCTGGACCGAAGCCTCGTACTGGCGGCTCTGCACGTCGGCGTTGCTGCGCGAATCTTCCAGTTGTTTCTGCGTCAGCGACTGGCCCTGAAACAGATTCTGATCGCGCTGAAGGTCCTGACGGGCTTTGTCGCGGCGGGCGGCCTGAACGGCGGCGTTCGACTCGGTTACGTGCCGGTTCTGGGCGACGTTCTGGCGGTTGGCGCGGGCCGTTTGCAGATCCGCCCGGGCCGTTTGCAGGTCGGCGAGCGTCTGCTGATAATCGGCCTCCGCCTGGCGCAGGGCCACTTCGTATTCCTGCGGATCGATGGTCACCAGCGGCTGGCCCTTCCTGACCACCGCATAATCTTCGACATCGACGCCCTGCACATAACCAGCAACCCGGGCCAGCACCGGCGCCGTGCTGCCTTCAATCTGGGCATTGTCGGTCGTTTCGTAATGCTGGCTGTGGCGATACGACCGGAAGCCGTACAGTCCGCCCGCCGCCAGTAAGATCAGCAAAATCACCCGGGGAAGGTACTTCCGCACCGGCGATGCTGCATTTCCCTGTTGTTCCGTTGCCATGATTTCTAAATTTTGTAGTTAGTTTGGGTGAAACCGGATTATTTCAATATTTCGTCAACCCGGTTGACTAATTGACACAAAAGTAAACCAAGTTGACTATATAGTCAACCAAATTGACTACATTTGTTGGAATTATTTTCACCCTATGCCACCGACGGACATGACTGCTGAAGGAGAAGACACCAAATTTGATTTTTCCGTTATCACCAAAGCCCGGGAGCGGTCTATGGGAAGGCTCATGTGGCGGCTCAAACGGTATTGGGACGGCGTTGTGGAGGCGCAGCTGGAAAAGCTGGGATTTACCGATTTCAAGTTGAGCTTTCTGGCGCTGCTGACGCATATCGACGAGCAGGGCACTACCAATAGCGAACTCGCCCGGCGCGCCTGCGTTACCAAGCAGGCCATGAGCAAGATGGCTACGGTCCTTGAGCAGGACGGCTACATCCAGACCCGAAAACACGAAAAGGATTCACGCAGCAGCATCATCTTCCTGACCGAACGCGGCCAGAACCTGCTGGTGGCTATTTTCAGCGCCATGCGGGAAGTACGGCGGCAGTTTCACGAAGTGGCCGGCGAACAGCGCATGGAAGACATGATCGATACGATGCTCCTGCTGGTGAAGCACCTCGATGAGGTAGAAAGCCGAGCGAATGACGAATGACTGAATGATTGATTGACTGAATAGCTCCGCGGTGCTGGAATTAGCGAAGCCATTCAGTCATTCAAAATTCAATCATTCAGTCATTACAAGGAGTAACTCCCCCGGTACTGGCGACGCACGAAGGCGTTGGCCTGGTCGAAGTTGGTGATTTTCATGTTCTGGCCGTCCCAGAACAGTTTTTTGCGGCCGGGGAAATTGAATCCGCCGCCCGTTCGGGGTTCGCGGTGCAGGAAGCTCCGGGTGGCAAGGTTACCCATCAGGACCGTTTCCGTCAGCGGACCGGACTCGTCGAACGACGAACTGGTGTAGGCTCCGTACCCCTGCTTGCAGGCTTTGACCCACTGTTGCTGGTGGCCGTCGGTTTTGCCTTCCACGAGCGGCTTCTTTGGCTCCGGCAACTTTTTATCGCTGAATTTTTCCTCCGGATAAAGGCGCGGATTGTTACCAAACAACTCGCCCGATAGAATGCCCTTCGTTCCGATGAACAGCATGCCGCCGCTGGGGTCCGAAAACACTTTTTCGTACGGCAGCCCTTCCGGCAGCTGCGGCCGGATGCCGCCGTCGAACCACGACAGTTTGATTTCCTTCACCTTCCGGTCGTCCGACGGAAACGTGAAGTGAATGGCGGAGGAGGGCGGACAGACGTCGTCGAAGAACGCCTCTTTGAAAAAATCGGCGTAAACGGACCCAACGCTGCATTCGACCGAGGTCGGATAACCCAGTTTCAAGGCCCGAAACGGCACGTCCACAAAGTGACAGCCCATATCCCCGAGCGCGCCCGTTCCGAAATCCCAGTAGCCCCGCCAGCGAAAAGGCATGTAGGCTTCGTGATAATCCCGGACCGGAGCCGTTCCCAGCCACAAATCCCAGTCAACGCCCTCGGGTACCGGCTGCGTTTCGCCCCGGTCTTTGGGCGAACGGACGCCCTGCGGCCAGACCGGGCGGTTGGTCCAGCAGTACACGGTATGCACTTTACCGATCACCCCGTCCTGAATCCAGGTTTCGATCTGCCGGGTGGCGTCGCCGCTGCTGCCCTGGTTGCCCATCTGGGTCACCACGCGGTACTTGCGGGCGGCCTCGGTGAGCATCCGCGCTTCGTATATGTCGTGGGTCAACGGTTTTTCGACGTACACATGCTTGCCCAGCTGCATGGCCGCCATGGCAATCGGCGCGTGCATATGGTCGGGCGTCGTGACGATGACGGCGTCGAAGTTCCGGGACTCTTTGTCAAACAGTTCGCGGTAATCCCGGAAGTACGGCGCTTTCGGAAACATGGCCCGGTACTTCGTCGCCATCCGGTCGTCTACGTCGCAGAGCGCCGCGATGGTGTCCGAGCCGTTGTTGAAGGCCTGTTTGATGTTAAAGTCCGCTTTACCTCCGCAGCCAACGGCGGCGATGTTGAGTTTGTCGCTCGGGGCAACGAAGCCTTTGCCGCCCAACACGTGACGCGGCACGATGAAAAAGCCCGCCGCGGCCAGGGCTCCGGTCTGCAGAAACGCGCGGCGCGAAGAGATCGCAAGGTTGTCGGGTTTCATGGTGGTCAGGAGAATTTGGTGAATTTTGAATGTCGAAAGTTACCCGAACCGGTAGTTTGTTGTCGCTACAAGTAGTCGCAGCGATCCACATTCAAAATTCGGTGATTCGTCAGGCGAGCTTCTGGCCCATTTTCATGGCCACGCCCATGTCCCCTTTTACCTTTAATTTTCCAAACATAAAGGCGCTCATGGGATTCAGCTCACCAGAAGCCATTTTTTGTAGGTCGGCAATTGTGACCTGAAGTACACAATCGGCGTCTTTATCCTCGTTTGAGATGACATTCGGAACCTGTTTCCCGTCGATATAGACGACGCCCTGATCCGTGTCCAGCTTTACCGTAGCGTCAATTCCGCTGTTTGTGCCGATACGATTCCGAATTTCGTCTGTAAATTGCTCAAGTGTCATGATTCTGTTGAAGTTTTGGTCTGTACTACCGATAAAACTATGGATAAAATCTACATAGCCCTAACGCTGTTTCAAAAAATTACTTCGCCGCATGGCAGTTGAGAAAGCACTGGTCCGTCAGTTGCGGGCGGCCAACCCGGAGGCGTTCCGACTCCTGTTTGAGCAGTACGCTCCCCGCATTTATCAGTTTGCCGCCGGCTACCTGAAACAGCCCGCGCAGACGGAAGAAGTTGTGCGACAGGTTTTTGTCCGGTTGTGGGAAAAGCGCTGGACGCTGGACGACGACCTGTCCCTGAACGGTTATCTGTTTACCCTGACCTACCACCAGGTGCTGGCGGCCTTTCGGGAGTTGCACAGCGTTTGCCGTACGCAGGAAGTTCTTCTGCGGCTTACGACCCGTTCGGGGAATAGTCAGGAAGAGCGCCTTCTTTATCAGGATTGGGAAAATGTGTACCAGCAGGCCGTTACCCGGCTTCCGCTTCGGCAGCGGAAGATTTTTCTGCTGAGCCGGGACGAAGGCCTGAGTGATCGGGACATTGCCGAACTGCTGCGGCTGCCGTTGACGACGGTAGTCGGCGAGTTGAGCAAAGCCCTCAATAAAGTTGGAAAGCATTTCGACCGAAACGCGTAGTTCGGAATGCGTAATCGAAATGCGTAATCAGTTATTCCGTGGATGAGTTGTTGAACCGTTACTTTCAGGATGAGTGCGATCCGGAAGAACAGCAGGAAGTGATCGAATACCTTCAGAATCCGCCGAACGAACTGTTGCTGCGCGGTCAACTGTGGCAGCAGTGGAACCGGTTGCCGCCGGAAGCGAATGTGGATATGAAGCGGCTCTGGACGGACATCCGGCAGCAGGCCGATTTGCAGCCCACCTCGCGCCGGATCTGGAAGCGCCCCGCTTTCCGGATGCGCCTGGCCCGGCTCCTGATTCGCCTCGGATTGATGCTGGCGCTGGCGCTCGCGTTCTTTCTGCTCCAGGGCCGGTCCGGCACCCCGAAGCTGCTGTACCAGACCGGTCCCGGCCAGCGACTGACCGTTGCCCTGCCCGACCACTCGACCGTCGTGCTGGAAGAGAACTCTTCGCTTACCTATTGCACCCAGGAGCCTTTTACCGACCCTTCCGTTCAGTTTTCGGGAACGGCGGTCTTTCAGATTGCGCCCCAGACGAGAGGCCGCCACTTCGTCATTTACACCAGTGACCGGCTCCAGTTCCAGATTCGGCAGGGCCTTCTCCGGCTCACGCACCAGAACGGGTCGTCCCGGATGGCGGTCCAGGAAGGAGTTGTGGTTCTGAACATTGAAAACGGCTTCTTCGAAGATCCGCTCCACCTCGCCCTTGACCCCGGCGATCTGGCCCTGTACGATGAAAAAGCCAACCAACTCGTGCGCCGCCGGGAGGCCGGGCGCCCCGAAAGCACGAAACCCTGAAAACCGATGCGCTGCCTGACCCGCCAGCAGGCAGACGGTCAGGCAGCGCATCGGGTTAGTTCATGGTCACATACCGCTGCGGCAACTGCTCGTTGAGGCCGGGCGTCGAAAGCCGGAACGTCTTTTCAACCACCTTATCCCCGTCGGTAATCCGGATGGTGTAGTTTCCATCGGTCATTTCGCTCAGGTTGAACTGCTGCTTGTAAGCTTTGCTGCGGCGCGGGAGCAAACCCGTATACAACACTTTATTCGCTTTATCGACCAGTTCCACGCGCACTTTGCTGCTCTGGGTCGGCTTATCGACGACCATCCAGAGTTTGGTGGCATTCGCCGCGGGATACACGACCGCCTGGAAAGAAGAGGACGGGCTGGTCTGCGGAGCTTCCTGCGCAAAAGACGTATAAGGAACGGCCGGTACGAGAGCCAGAGCCAGTGCGGCGACGAAAGTTGAGATTACCTTTTTCATGGGAGTTAGTAGTTGCTGTTTACGATTCGGCAGACTGCGTTTTAAGCATTGCACCGAAAAGACGTAAGCTTTTCCCGATGAAATCGCGCTTTCAGGAAGAGAGGAAAAAAAAAGGGATGGACGGATTTATCGAATTGGTGACTGGTTCGGAACAAAAAAGGCCCGTCGGTGAAGACGGGCCTTTTGCTTTATTTAATAAATGCTATCGCTTAATGAATCGAGGCATACTGGGCAACCATAGCCGACGACTGCTTGACGGAATGGTAGCGAGTATGATACGAATGCAACAAACCAAGAATCAGCAGTACCCCCACCAGTTGAACTGCCTCTTTCACCCGAATCCGGTATCTCCACAAAACCAAGTACTGCTTTCTCATGACGTTAGGTAGTAGGTTATTAAGGTTTCGGTTTCTAAATTAGACCTCACCACCCACTTAAGCAAGTACAATTTTTTATTGGAAATACCCTTTAATTCGAATAGATGAATAAAAGTAAATCTAACAATCCTCTCTCTGGACAATCAATTGTTTACTAATCAGTGCGTTATAAAATAAAAACTTCTGCCCGGGCGTCAATTGCCAGACAGAAGCCTACGTACACTCACCCCAATTTATAATCGCTTTTTAATTCGTGTTAAGCGTTTTGCGGAGCCGGTCAACCCTGTTTCTCCGGAGTTAACGAAACTTGAATGCTTTGCACAGACTGCACCGAAAGTCCGTTTCCTGCCGGTTTGTACGCGCGGTACTTACCGTGCCAGAGCAAAGCCAGCATAAGCAGCAGAACGCCGATCAGGATTTGAATAGAAACGGGCACAGCAAGGCGTGAGCCGTTTGGGCTTTCAGTCGTGTCTTTCATAACTTCCAGTTTGTGTGTGGATATGTGTTTGCGCCGGTCGGTCTGACCTGGCACTGAAATATACAGCGGACTGGAGGATATTGTTACAAATTTATGATTGAATGGTCATTAGGGATAAATGAGTAGTAATAATTAAGCAATGAATAGTATTTAGTCAATATAATTTAAGTCCTTTCCGTGCGTCTCTTCCACCGTCGCCAGTGCCCAGAACGAGATCAGAAAACAAAGCGCTCCGACAAGTCCGGCTGCACCCAGAGCACCCAGCGAGGTCTTTAAATACTGAAACAGGGGAATCGTCAGCAGGGTCGTTGCCCGGACGTTGTTGGCAATGGAGGTGGTCGCCGTTGCCCGGAGGTTGGTCCCGAACTGTTCGGCCGCCACGGTCAGGAAAAGCGCGATGTAACCGATGGAAAAGCCCAGCGCCAGACAAAGCCAGTAGAACGGTTCCGCCGACCGCACCACACCCAGCAGAAAAGCGGCCACCAGAACCAGATTCAGCGCCATCAGCAGTCCAATGGCTTTCCGGCGAGAGTGCAGCCATTGGCTAAGCGGGCCGCTGGCCAGATCCCCTACCGCCATACCGATATACGTGAACATAACGGCGCGGCCCGCCACCACGGGCTCCGACAGCCCAAGGGCTTTACCAAATTCGTTGCTGAACGTAGCCAGAATGCCGATAACGAAGTAGGTCGGGACGGCCAGCCCCATGCAGCGGAGATACCGCAGCAGCAGCGTCCGGTTGGTAAAAAGCAAAAAGAAATTACCGCGCTCGACGCTTTTTCCCTTTATTGTCAGATACATGCCCGACTCGAAAACCGAAACGCGGAGCAGCAGCAGCGCCAGACCCATGCCGCCCCCGATGAAATAAGCCGTCCGCCAGTCGAACGAAACTACCGTGAGATAAGCCACTACGGCCCCAAACAACCCGACCCCGGCGATAAGGGAAGTACCTAAACTGCGCAATTCTTTTGGCAAAATTTCGGAGACCAGCGTAATGCCCGCTCCGAGCTCACCCGCCAGCCCCAGACCCGCCACAAAACGCAGGCCCGCGTAGGTCGGCACGTCCTGCACGAAGCCGCAGGCGATATTGGCCAGAGAGTAGGTGATGATGGAACCGAAGAGAACCGAAAGCCGCCCCCGCTTGTCGCCCAGCACGCCCCACAGAATTCCCCCCAGCAGCAACCCCGCCTGCTGCCAGTTCAGAATACTCGCTCCCTGCCGGGAAACGTCGGCCTCCGACAGCCCCATGTCTTTGAGGCTGGGCACCCGGACAATGCTGAACAGGAGCAGGTCGTACACATCGACGAAGTAACCAAGGGCCGCCACCAGCACCGGCAGCGAAAACAGCACCGCGTAGGCAGGACGGGAAGAAGGAGTCAGGGTTTGCATGGGAAGAGGAAGAAGCGGAGGAAAGGAGGAGAGGGAAGAGGGGGGGGAAGGACGAGGAGAACCAGTTCCTTTTTTCCCTTTCCTCCCCCTTCCTCCTTTATTCAAGATAATTCAGGTCCTTGCCGTGCGTTTCCGGGATGGTCAGGATGGAGTAGAAGCCGATGGCAAAGGCGAGCGCGCCTACGACGGCTCCGGCGTTGATGACATCCAGAGACGGCTTGAGCGTCTGATACGTCAGCGTCATGGGAATGACCAGACCGCGCACCATGTTCGGTACGGTGGTGGCGGCCGTAGCCCGCAGGTTCGTGCCAAACTGCTCGGCACCGATGGTCACAAACATGGCCCAGTAACCGATGCCGAAGCCCATCGCCAAACTTAGGCCATATAGCATTTTGGCGCTGTCGATCCCGGCGTAAAGATAAACAAGACTGCCAATGAGGGTGAACGACATCAGCAACGCCACCGCCTTTTTCCGGGAACGCAGTGCCTGACTGATGACGCCGCTCGCCAGATCGCCCGTGGCCAGTCCCACGTAGCACCACATGATTGCCAGACCGGGCTTGATGGGTTCGTCAATGCCCAGCGCCTTGCCAAACTCGTTGCTGAGGGTCGCCAGAATGCCGATGACAAACCAGGTGGGCAGACCGATGCCTATACACTTCATATAGCGAACAAAGCGCTCCCAGTTGGTGAAGAACGCAAAAAAGTTGCCTTTGGAGACGTGGCTCTGTTCGGCCACTTCCTTGTACATTCCGGACTCAAAAACGCCAATCCGCAGCAGCAGCAGGCCGATGCCCATGCTCCCGCCGATGAAGAAAGCCGTCTGCCAGCTGAAAACCTCCACCGTAAAATAGGCAACAACGGCCCCAAACAGACCCACCCCGGCCACCAGCGACGTACCGAGGGCCCGAAGCTCCTTCGGCAGCGTTTCGGAAACCAGCGTAATGCCCGCGCCCAGTTCACCGGCCAGACCGATGCCCGCGATGAAACGGATGAGCGCGTAATAGTCCGTCGGGTTCATGAATGTTACCTGATCGACGAAGCCGCAGGCGATGTTCGCCAGGGAATAGGTGATGATGGAACCGAAGAGGACCGAAAGCCGCCCCCGCTTGTCGCCCAGCACGCCCCACAGAATCCCCCCCAGCAGCAGACCGCCCATCTGCCAGTTCAGGATATTGACCCCCACGCGGGAAATCTGCTCGTCGGTCAGCCCCAGTTCTTTCAGGCTCGGTACGCGGACGATACCGAAAAGCAGCAGATCATAAATATCGACGAAGTAGCCAAGGGCCGCCACAATGACCGGCAGACTGAAAAGTGGTCGGTAAGAATGCTTTGGCGGAGAGGTTAGGGTTGATTGCATTTGTTCGGGAAGAGAGTTGATTTTTCCGACTATGTTCTGCAAGTATACCCATTTGCCCGCATTTTCGCCAATCGGCCGGTGTCCATAAACACGAAAAAGCGGTGCCCGGCCGCAAAGCCCGGGCACCGCTTCTGTGGGTACGGCAAACGACTTACTTCGAGTCGGCGGCTTTCTTGTTCACCCGACCTTCGGCAATTTTGGTCAGCTTCGCGTCGGTTTCTTTTTCTTCGTTGAGTGTCTGCTCCAGCAGATCGGCGATTTCGCGCATACCGGCCTGCTGGGCCAGCGTGCGGGCCGTGCCGTAGGCCGCGATTTCGTAGTGCTCCATTTTCTGAGCGCAGCCGATCAGCGCCGCATCGGCGATTTCACCTTCCACCTCGTCCAGCACATTTTCGGTTTCTTCGATCAGGCCCTGAATACCCACGCAGGTTTCGCCTTCCGGATCGCAGCCCATCAGTTCACAGGCTTTCTCCAGACGTTCGACCTGCTTCTGGGTCTGCTTCATGTGCATTTCAAAAGCCTTTTTAAGCTGTTGATCCTGAGCGCTTTCGATCAGGGTCGGATACGCTTCCAGCGCCTGGGTTTCGGCAGAGTAGAGGTCCTGCAATTCGTGTTCCAGCAGTTCGTTTACGGTTTTCATACCAGTTGAGTTTTGTTTGATGTAACGACTTTCTCAACCGGACATCATGCCGCATTGTTTGTTATTTTTTTTGCTTACCGAGTGAATGGTCTATTCTTTCTATCGACTTATAAGGCTGCACAAAAAAGCCGCATCGGGGTTTGATGCGGCTCTCCTGATTAAACGACTGCCGGTTCATCCACCACCGGCTTCGGCTGCTTTTTAGGCGGTATGTAATGCTTGAAGAAGCTTTCCACTTTCATCTGAATAACGCCAAAAACCGCTTCCTTAAATATTTTGGTAGACATCTTGGAAACGCCTTTGGTCCGGTCGGTGAAGATGATGGGCACTTCCGTCAGGCGGAAGCCGTATTTCCAGGTCAGAAACTTCATCTCGATCTGGAAGGCATACCCCACAAACCGAATCTGGTTGCTCAGGATGGTTTCCAGCACTTCCCGTTTGTAGCAGATAAATCCGGCGGTTGGGTCCATGATCGGCATGCCGGTGATGAAGCGTACGTAGTGGCCAGCAAAATACGACATCAGCACGCGCCCCATCGGCCAGTTGACGACGTTGACGCCCCGGATGTAGCGGGAACCTACGGCGGCATCGGCGCCCTCGCGCGAACAGGCTTCGTAGAGCCGCACCAGGTCTTCGGGATTGTGCGAGAAATCGGCGTCCATCTCGAAAATATACTGGTACCCCTGGCCCAGAGCCCAGCGGAATCCTTCAATGTACGCCGTTCCCAGGCCCAGTTTGCCGCGCCGCTCCAGCAGGTGCAGACGGCCGCCAAACTCCCGCTGCTGCAGATTCTTAACGCACACGGCCGTCCCGTCCGGCGAGCCGTCGTCCACGATCAGCACCTCAAACGGCACCGAAAGCGTGAAGACTTTCCGGATAATTGCCTCAATATTCTCGATTTCGTTATAGGTCGGAATGACCACCAGACACTCTTTCAAGGCCGTATTGGGTTGTCGTATTATCAATTTCGCAACCAAATAACAACTTTTTCAGGAGTTTGGTATCAGAAGTGGGGCAAATGCGCGGTTAAAAAACGTTAAAAATGGCAAAATGGCCCCTCGGAAAAGCGGTCAAAGAACCGAAAGCGAACGCCGCTTCTGCCCTTTGCCGCCTTGCCGTTTAATCGGTAAGTCTGCCCGCCAGCTCTCCGGCTTTCCTGATGCCGTCCGGCAGACTAATGCCGCCATACCAGTTGGCGCAGACAAAGACTCCGCTCTGCTCAAGGGCACCCACAGACGCTTTAGCGGCCAGATAAGCGGCATCGTACTGGGGAATGGCCCGCTCCCACCGGGCGAGCCACTGTTGTACGGGTTTGCCGGAAATGCCAAACGCCTGCTGGTGCTCCTGCCGGACGTTGCGCAGCGTAATTTCATCTGGCATGGCCGCGTTCTGCGGCGACAGGCGCCCGCCGACGAACGTCGTCAGCAGTACCTCATCCGCCGGACAGCGGTCTTCAAACGTGGAGCTGTTCCAGATGTGGCCGGCGCAGAAGCGGTTTTCCGCCTTGGGATTCAGACCGCCGAAGCCGTCGAGCGGATGCGCCACCTCGGCCCGTTTGTACACTGTGTGCACGGCGGTCATGGGTGGGTAGTCAATTTTCCCGATGGCCTCGGCAGTGTCCGGGAAGGTCGTTTTTAACAGCCGGGCCGCCGTCAGCGTATCCGTAGCCAGCACCACCGCCGTGGCATTGTACGTGCCGCTCCGGGCCGCAACGGTCCAGTTGCTCCCCGTTCGAGTCAGCGCCTCAACGGGGTCGTTTAGGTTCAGGGCCGTCAGGCGGCTGGCGATGGCCTGGGGCAGCATCTGCATGCCCTCCCGGAAACTAACGGTCTGCCGGCGCCCTGCCCCGGCAGCCTTCAGGAAGCCCCGCAGCACCGAACCGTATTTTTTCTCGTATTCCACCAGACTCGGGAACGTCTCGGCGACCAGCAGTTTCTCGGGGTCGCCGGCGTAGACGCCCGTTACGAACGGCGTCAGGGCGTAATCCACGATTTCCTGCGAAAAACGGCGGCGAAAAAACGCGGCCAGTGTTTCGCCCGGCGGCGAGAGCGTCCGGTTGTTGCGTTCGTTCCAGATGGCCCGGATGGTTTTCCAGCTGAAATACCGGCCAAACAGGAGCGACAACGGCCCGGACGGCAGTTTTCGGTAGGCACCCTCCCGGTAAACGTAGCGGGCCTTGCTGATGGGCTTGCTGAAGCGCAGGGCCGGGGTAAGGCCCAGTTCGTCGATGTACGTCAGTAAGGGCTGGTCAACCAGCAGGGAGTTGGGCCCGATTTCGCGCAGATAAGGCCCTTCCCGCCGCGACCGGATCACTCCGCCGACTTCTTCCCCCGCTTCAAAAAGGCGGTACGACAGCCCGCGCTTCTGCAATTCGAGGGCCAGCGCAAGGCCCGAAATTCCGGCACCGATAATAGCAATCATGCTTATTTCGTTTTCTTCTGATCCTCCTGCTTCTTTTCTTCGAGTTTGGCAATCACCTGTTTATAAAGCGAGGCAAACTTTTCCGGGTTGGAGGAATAATACTGGTAGCTTCGGTAATAGGTGCCGGTATCCAGCTGGTAACGGGCGTAAATCTGCTTTTCCAATTTCCGGTAAACCAGATTCTGCGAGTCGGTTGCGATGATTCCCAGCTTTGTAACCCGGGCTTCGGCCAGATGAATATCGGTCAGCACCTCCACCATTTTGTCTTCCGGAATCAGGTTGTCCGGCTTGTCTTCCTTCGGCTGGCAGGCCCAGGCCAGCAGCGTCCAGCCAAAAATCCAGAAACCGTATACCCAGCGGCGAACCGCCCGGCGGGAATAGCGACGTGCTTCGTCGTTAGTTTTCATTATTTTTGTAAATATGGCTTCCTGGGCGAGCCGGAAACTATGATAAAACACAGGCCAGCGGTTGATTGCCGACAGGGTGCCCCGACTATGGGCCTTGGCACCCTTACCGGCAATAACGCAACGAACGCCCAATTTTCTCCGGTACGATGGATGAATTCCTGAAAAAACTCCATAAATACGAAATCCGTATCCGTAAAGCGGTCAATTCGCAGATGCGCGGCAGTTTCAGTTCGGTATTCAAAGGGACCGGACTGGAGTTCAGCGACCTGCGGACGTACCAGTACGGCGACGACGTGCGGGCCATCGACTGGAACGTATCGTCGAAAGGACACGGGACGTTCGTCAAAATTTTTCGGGAAGAAAAAGACCAGACCGTTTTTTTCGTCGTGGACGTCAGCGCCTCGCAGGAAGTGGGAACGGCCGACCGTTCGAAGCTCGACACCACCAAGGAAGTGTGCGGCATTCTGGCAACTTCGGCCATGCGGGAGGCGAGCCATGTGGGGCTCTACTGCTTTTCGGACAAAAAAGAAAAGTACCTGAAGCCCTCCAACAGCATGAAGCACGGCTACCAGCTCATCATGAGCCTCTTCAAGCTGCAGCCCGAATCGGTCCGGACGAATCTGGCCGACGCGCTGCTTTTTACGCTCAATATCCTCAAACGCAAAAGCGTTGTTTTTCTGGTTTCGGACTTCATCGACGCGGGATACGAGCACAACCTCAAGGCCCTGGCCCGCAAACACGACCTGGTCGTGGTGCACATGTACGACCGCCGCGAAACCAGCCTGCCCCGGCTGGGCATCATCCCCGTGTACGATACCGAAAGCCGCCGGATGGTCTGGATCAACACCTCATCCCGGTCTTTCCGGGAGCAGCAGCGGCAGACGTTCCGGGAAAGCCAGCAGCAGCTCGAACGGCTGTGCCGCCAGTACAACGCCAATTACGTCGCCCTCGACGCCCAGGAAGACTACGTTCCGAAGCTGATCGATCTGTTCCGGGTGCGGAAGGCGAAATGATTTTTGAATGAATAATGAACAATGAATGATGAATAGCCGGATACCCGCCGTTTTTTTCCGGAGCCTAACGACCGCCACCACGAAGCATGGGCTCCGGGCCCTTTTCCTTATTCATTCTTCATTCTTCATTCTTTGCTCCGCCTCCGCCCAGCCCCCGCGCGGCCGCTTCCTGACGGATACCGTCGAAATCGGGAAGCCCTTCCGGTACGCCCTGAGTATTCGGCACCGGGCGGTGCAGGAAGTTTTTTTTCCGGATACCGCCCGGCATTTCGCGCCGTTTCTGGTTCGGGATATAGCCTTGTTCAGCACCGTCACCGACACCCTCGGCAGCCTCGACAGCGTGGTGTACACTTTGGTTTCTTTTGAAATAAAGCCGCTTCAGACGCTGCGTGTGCCCGTTTTTCTGCTCAAAAACACCAAAGACTGCACGGCCGTTTTTTCGAATACCGATACGGTCCGGCTCCGCGAACGCATAGCCACCAACCGCCCGGATACGCTGCGGCTGGCGACACAAACGGAGGTTGCTCCCCTGCAGCCGCAGATGAATTACCCGTTTCTGGTGACCATTCTCGCCATCCTGGGCGCGCTGACGGGCTTGATTTTCGTTGTGTTTGGAAAAAGCATCAACCGGCAGCTCCGGCTTTACCGATATTACCGCCAGCATTACGACTTCGACCGGCTGTATTCCCGCCTGACCCGCAACATCAATCCCGACAATGCCTCGGTCAACGCCGGGAAAGCGGTGATTGCCTGGAAGGAATACCTCGAATGGCTGGAACAGAAGCCTTTTTCGACCATGACCACCCGCGAAATTGCGGACGCTATTTACGACAGTCGTCTGGCCGATGCGCTGAAAGAAATGGACGGAGTGGTGTACGGCGGCATGTATTCGGACCGCACCCAGATGTCGCTGCGCATTCTGTACGAAATTGCCGACAGCGCGTACCGGCGTCAGCGGCTCCGGATTCTCAACGTATCCACGGGCTGAAGTTCGTGGATACAAAACCAATCACGGGCTGAAGCCGCGCGGCGGACCGTCCGTGGATACAAATGGCTGTGGATACAAGATGAATTGGCTCTCCTGGAAATGGTTTACCATTGCGCAGTTCCGGCAGTTTAGCTGGGAGGCGCCTTACTGGCTTTACGGCATTCCGGGCCTGCTGCTGCTCTTTGGCTTGCGGGCGCTGCTGAACACCCGGTCGCGGCAGCGGCTGGGCGTGGCCCTCAACCGGACCGAACTGCGGTCGTCGCCGCTGGTGATGCTGCGGCACCTGCCCGCCGCCTGCCTCTTTCTGGCCATGAGCCTGATTCTGGTCGCGCTGGCCCGCCCGCAGATCATTCGCCAGCAGACCGAGAAAATTTCCGAAGGTATTGATGTGGTGCTGGCGATGGATATTTCGGCTTCCATGCTGGAGAAAGACCTGCGACCCAACCGGCTTGAAGCGGCCAAACGGGTGGCCCGGGCGTTTGTCCGCAATCGGCCCAACGACCGGATCGGGCTGGTCATTTTTGCCGGAGAGGCTTTTTCGCTCTGTCCGCTGACCACCGACCACGACCTGCTCAACAGCTACCTCAACGAGCTGGATGACAGCATGATCAAAACGTCGGGAACAGCCATTGGCAGCGCCCTGGCGGTCTGCATTAACCGGATGCGCGAATCAGGTTCCAAAAGCAAGGTGGCTATTCTGCTCAGCGATGGCGACAATACGGCCGGGAACCTCGACCCCGTCACGGTAGCCAAACTCGCCAAGGCGTTCAACATCCGGATTTACACCATCGCCGTGGGCCAGCCACCCCGGCCGGCCGCGTTGGGGCAGTCGGTCGTTACGGTGGACGAAGGCATCCTGACAACCATTGCCGGCATTGGCGGCGGCACATTTTTCCGGGCGACCGACGCCGCCCGGCTGCGGTCCGTCTTCTCCGAAATTGACCGGCTGGAAAAAGCCCCGGTCAAAACAAAAAGCTACAAGGAAGTGCAGGACTACTACCGGGTCTACCTCTACTGGGCAATCCCCTTCCTGCTGCTGGTGCTGCTGCTGAAGAGTACGATTTTTGGAAATATTCTGGAAGACTGAAAAAGGGGTTTAGAGTTTAGCTCAAGGAACGCCATGCCCTCAACCTACTCATTCGCCCAAACAAAAAACATGAAGCCAGCTCCTCCAACTATAAACCCTAAACTTTAACCCTTACCCCTACCCATGCTTCTATCCTGTTACAACAAAGATGCCGTTGAGGCGGGCCTGGATGAGGTCGGACGGGGCTGTCTGGCGGGGCCGGTGGTGGCCGCGGCGGTGATTCTGCCCGGCGATTACCGGCACGAATTTCTAACCGATTCCAAGCAGTTGACCCGCGCCCGCCGCGAACAGCTCCGCGAAGACATCCGGCGCGATGCCGTGGCCTGGGCCGTGGCCGAGGTTTCGGCCGAAGAAATCGACAAGATCAGTATTCTGAAGGCAAGCTTCCTGGCCATGCACCGGGCCGTCGAACAGCTCACCGTCCGGCCCGAACACCTGCTCGTGGACGGCAACCGCTTTGTGCCCTACCCGATGATTTCGCACACCTGCATCATCAAGGGCGACGCCAAGTTTCTGTCTATCGCCGCGGCGTCGGTGCTGGCGAAATGCTACCGGGATGAGTTGATGGAGAAGCTGAGCGAAGAATTTCCGCAGTACGGCTGGGCGCAGAACGTCGGCTATCCCACGCCCGCCCACCGGGCAGGTCTACGCGAACACGGCCCGACGAAATGGCACCGGTTGAGTTTTCGGCTGGTGTAAGCTCTCGCACATTATCACAGACTCCAGACGCAGAGTGGCGCAGAAAACTCCGCGAACATCCGCGTCTAAAATCTGCGGGAAAAGCCTCATTTTCTCCGCTTGAAGAGGGGCACCGTGCTGCACGGTTCGCCAAACATCAGGCTGGCCACCACCGGCTGAAGCTTCCGGGTGATTTCCACGTAGGCCGCCGTCGGGACGGGCACCTTGCTGCACCCCTTCACGACCACTTTGGCGTCCCGAAAGTCTTCCGCATGGATGGTTGTAATGGCGTCGAAATACAGCTTTTCCTCCAAATCCTGTAGGGAGCCGAACACGACGGCGTTGGCATGCGGCGCGAGGTGCAGCGTCAGCAGCATGTACGCCCAGGTGGGAACGATGGCATCTTCCGAACAGGTGACGGCTACGTTCTTTCCGGCGTACTGCGACCAGTCGTGGTCTTTCAGAAAGTCGCGGAAGTCTTTCTCCTTCAGAATCATGCCCATGAACAGATTGTCTTTCAGGTCATAGACGATCCGTTCGCCGGGATGGTAGTAGTCTTCCAGGTCCAGGCTGACAAGGCCGCTTTTGGCGACGCGGTTAACGATTTCGGTTTCCATACCGCTTAAACAACCGCTTTCTTCGGCTTGGTTCCCATAAAGTCTTTCAGATAGAACGGCTCAAACGCGGCCACGTCTTCAAACCGGCCTTCCGCGTACGCCCGTGCGGCCAGTTCCCCAACCGTCCGGGCAGACGGCTGAACAAGGGCGTTCAGGAACCGGGCGTTCGGATGCTGCCCGAGTACCGGCTCGCACTTGGCAGCTCCGTTGCCAAAAAACAGCACCGGCTGTTCGGCCAGAACCTCCGCAAAGGAGTGTTCGTCCACAATCACCGCCGTGGTAGGCATGACCTCCCGCCCGTCTGCGTCGTACACCGCCGCGTAGACTTCCATCCGCCGGGCGTCGAGCATGGGGCAGAACAGGGTCGGATGGGTTGATGGGTTGATGGATTGATGGGTTGAATGACCGCCGACCACTCTCCACTGTCCACTAATCTGCCTTGCCATTGCCTCCAGCGTATTGACGGCAATCATCGGTTTGTCGAGCGCATAACACAAGCCTTTCGCCGTCGAAACACCGATGCGCAGACCCGTGTAGGAACCGGGGCCTTTGGCAACCGCCACGGCATCCAGTTGGGCCAGTTCGTGCCCCGTATGCTGCACCCCGTTCTGAATCAGGGTTGTGAGCATGCCCGAAGAAGACTTTTCGGCAAACAATTCGTAACAGGCCAGCACCTGCCCATCTTTGTGCAAAGCGACGGAGCAAACGGTGGTGGAAGTATCAATGGAGAGAATCAGCATAAAATGGAGTTAGGAGTTAAGAATTATGAGTTAAGAGTTAAAAGCGGTCAGTCGCTGCGACAGGCTCCGCTGCGCGTTGAAAGCTATTTTTAACTCTTAACTCATAATTCTTAACTCCTAACTGTATTGTTATTTTCCTTTCAAAATAGTCTGGTACTTGTTCATGTCCTTGAACAGGTCCAGGGCGGCTTTGATTTCCGGATCCGAGGAGAAAGACGCTTCTTTCAGGCCCTTCTGCAAATAATAATGCCCGGCAATTTCCTGTTCCAGCAGCGATTTCAACTCTGCTTTGAAGGTAATCAGGTCGGCGTCCTTGCTGTGCGACGCTTTGTTTTTGAGCGCCTTCAGCTGTTCTTCAATTTTGTCGAAATACTTTTCCTTCTTGGCCGAGGCTTCAAGGGTAGCGAGGTCTTTTTCCACCTGCGTTGTATAATCGTACTCCTTGTCTTTCAGCCAGTTCGTAAACTCCGCGTATTCGGCATCCGTCAGGCGGAACTCGCGGGCGGGCTTGATGCTCGGGTGCGAATTCCGGTATTTCACGGCATAATCGAAGATCAGGCCCTTGTTGGTCAGGCTGAGGGCAATCGGCGTCGGGGTCGGAGCCTCGGTCGTAATGTCCGGCGTGACGCCGCCGCCATCGTACACCACGCGGCCGTTTTTGGTTTTAAACGCCGTCCGGAGCGAATCCGGAATCTTGCCCACGCTGCCGTCCGGGTTGCGGTGGCTGTAGTCGATGGCCTGGATGCAGCGGCCGCTCGGGATGTAATACTTGGCCGTCGTAATTTTCAGCTTCGTATTGAACGACAATTCGCGGGTGGTCTGCACCAGCCCTTTGCCGTAGGTCCGCTGGCCGACCAGTACGCCCCGGTCGTAATCCTGAATTACCCCCGAGACAATCTCGGCCGCCGAAGCGCTTCGGCTGTTGGTCAGCACCACCAGCGGTATTTCCAGGTCGAGCGGCGGGTTCAGGGCCGTGTAGGTCTTGTTCCAGTCGGTCACTTTGCCTTTGGTCGTCACGACCTCCGCGTCCTTCGGAATCCAGATATTGGCAATATCGATGGACATATTCAGCAGACCGCCGGGGTTCTCGCGCACGTCGAGCACCAGCTTTTTCATGCCTTTGTTCTTCAACTCCACAAACGCGTTGCGGACTTCCCGGGAGGCCGTGGCCGTAAAATCTTTCAGGTCGATGTAGCCGACCTCGTCGTTCAGCATGCCGTAGTACGGCACGTTGGTCATCTTCACCACGTCGCGCATCACGCTCAGGTCGAGCGGGTCTTTGGCCCCGACGCGCTTCACGGTCAGTTTAACGGCCGTGTTGGTCTGTCCGCGCAGCAGTTTATCCGCATCCGACAGGTCGCCCGAGCGGTCGCGGCGGGTTTTGATGTCCACGCCGTCCACTTTGATGATTTCGTCCCCAATCCGCAGCCCGGACTTTTCGGCGGGCGTTCCTTCGTAGACCATCATGACGATGGTTCTGCCCTGCCGGTTGCCGACCAGCGCCCCGATGCCGTTGTAGCGGCCCGTGGTCATGGTCATGTAGTCCTCGATTTCGTCTTCTGCGTAGAAATTGGTGTACGGGTCAAGGCCCTTCAGCATGGCATCGATGCTCGATTTCACCATGCGGTTGGGATTTATTTCGTCAACGTAGTACAGATTCAGTTCTTTGAACAGCGTGGCGTAGATGTCGAGGTTTTTCGCGATTTCGAAAAAGCGGTCGTCCTGTCGGAACGAAGCGAGGCCCAGCCCCCCGGCCAGGAGCGCGACCGTAGCCGCGATGGTAAAACGTTTGCGCATAGGGATAGAGGCTATTGAAGCTTAGTCAAAACCAATTTCATGCTTTTTTCTATCTCTTCAAACGAAATTTTCTTTCGGGCGGTATACAAAAAGGCAATGTACGCGGGGGGAGTTTTCGGTTTTTCCGGGGTGCCGTACAGGAACGGCTTGTTTTTGCGGTAGGCTTCGCGGATGCGGCGACGAATGAGGTTTCGGTCCACGGCCTGTTTGAAGTTCCGTTTGGAAACGGTAATCAGGATGGCGGGCAGCGGCGCGGGGCCTTTTTCAGCTTCCGGAAAATCGCCGGGCGACTCGGGGGAAAGGGGCGTTTCGGCGCGCAGATACAGCACCCGATACGGAAAAAGGTAGTACGTCCCTACAGCCGTACTACCTTTTTCAAATAACTGACCAATGGTCTTTTTGCTGCAAAGCCGCTCGGATTTCGTGAAGGTTTGCTGCATAAAGAGTCGTTAAACGTTGAACGTTAAACCTTCAACGTCTAACGTTCAGCCTTAAAATTTGAAGCGATCGCCTTTCTTCTCGTCAGAGACGGTCAGCTTATGACGGCCTTTTCTACGGCGGGCGGCCAGCACCTTGCGGCCGTTAGCGGATGCCATACGCTCGCGGAAGCCGTGCTTGTTTTTCCGCTTACGGTTCGACGGTTGGTATGTTCTTTTCATGGCAATGTATGCGTTTGTGTCGTTGTTCCTGAAAGAGTCCGCAAAGGTAGCTAATGTTTCCTTTACGAACAAGCCATCCAAACCTTTTTATAGTTTTCAGAAACAAGCGATTACCTTACTCCGTAGTTTCGGGTTTAGAGTTTATGGTTTAAAGGTTATAGTTGAGGGTAAATTGGCTACTCACGCGGACGGCTGTAAACCATAAACTCCAAACGATAAACTTTAAACCATAAACGGCTTTCATGCACTACACGATATTCTCCGAGAACCCCGAATCGCGTTTTCTGAACGTGGAATGCCGTCTGACGGACATTCACACTCCCACCGTCGAACTGCAGCTTCCTGCCTGGCGGCCCGGCCGCTACGAGCTTCAAAACTTTGCCAAAAACATCCAGCAGTTTGCCATCACCGACGGCGAAGGCCGGGCCGTGGACTTCCGGAAAATAACCAAAGACCGCTGGCGGGTGCAGACCGAAGGCGTCCGGGAGCTGGTTATCCGTTACAATTATTTCAGCAACCTTGTCAATGCCGGCACCAGCTATGCCGACGACCGGCTGCTGTATGTCAACCCCGTTAACCTCTGCCTGTACGCCGAGGGCCGCCTCCATGAGCCCTGTACGCTGCAACTGGGTATCCCGGCCGACTGGCCCATTGCCTGCGGCCTCAAACAGACCGGACCGGCCACGCTCCGGGCGGCCGATTTCTACGAACTGGCCGACAGCCCGCTGATCGCCTCGCCGGACCTGAAGCACGAGCAGTACGTGGCGGGCGGCGTGGTTTTCCACGTCTGGATTCACGGCGATTACAGCCCCAACTGGGAGCGCATCCGGGAGGATTTTGTGCGGTTTACGGACGTGCAGTTGCAGTTGTTCGGAGAATTTCCGGAACGCGATTACCACTTTCTGACCCTGATTCAAAACATACCGGTCTACCACGGCGTCGAACACCGCAACTCGACGGTGCTTGTCCTGGGGCCGAACGACGAGGGCGAAGGACTTTACAACGACTTTATCGGCGTGTCGTCGCACGAGCTTTTCCACGCCTGGAATATCTGCCGCATCCGGCCTGTGGAGCTGCTGCCGTACGATTTTACGCGGGAAAACTACTTTCCGACCTGCTTTGTGGCCGAGGGCGTCACGACCTACTACGGCGACCTGCTGCTCCGCCGCTCGGGAGTGTTCAGCGACGAGGCGTACCGCAAGGAACTGCACGTGCTGCTGAAACGGCATTTTGAGCAGAACGGCCGGGCCGCCCAGTCGCTGGCGGAATCATCCTGGGACCTGTGGCTCGACGGCTACGAAAAGGGCGTTCCGGACCGGAAAGTGTCCGTCTACCAAAAAGGAGCCATCGCGGCCATGCTGCTGGACCTGCACCTCCGCCGCAAAACCGACCACGACCGGACGCTCGACGACGTGATGCGCCTGATGTGGGAACGCTTCGGCAAGCCGTTTGTCGGCTACACACTGGACGATTACCGGGCCGTCTGCGAAGAAGTGGCCGGTGAGCCCCTCGACTGGTATTTCAACACCTGCATCTTCGGCAATGAACCGCTGGAAGAGCTGGTCAACGCGTACCTGGACTTTGTCGGGCTGCGAATTGACTACGACCCCGAGGCCGACGGACTTTCCCTCCTGCTGCTGGATACCGACAACGAGGTGGGGTTGGAAGAGCGGGAAAAGTGGCTGACGATGGGTTTAACGGCGGTTCATTAACCACCGAGTTATCCAGAGATTATGGACTCTTTTAACCCGGTGGTTAAATTCCCTTCTTCCTTATCTTTACTTCCAAATTAACATCTTAATCAATGTCCGTTTTTCTTAAGAATTTCTTCCTTGCTGTCTGTCTGCTGCTGGCCGTAACGGTCAACGCCGCGCCTAAACCCTCCTATTACGAACTTCGTACCTTCCGGCTGAAGACCCCCGAGCAGGAAAAACGCCTCGACGCTTATCTGGAAAAAGCTTTCATTCCCGCCCTGCACCGGGCCGGTGTCGCCAAAGTGGGCGTGTTCAAGCCCGTCGAAACGGCCGCCGGAGCCGAGCAGATCGTCTACGTTTTTATTCCGTACAAAAAAACCGACGAGTTTTTCAAGCTGCCCGAATCCCTGAGCAAAGACAAAGCCTACAACGAGGCGGCTCAGGATTACCTCAACGCGGCGCACAACGACCCGGTCTACACCCGTTTTGAGTCGGCCCTGATGGAGTCCTTCAGCGGCATGCCTTCGTTTCGCGCGCCCTCGCTGAAGTCGGCCCCGGCCGAGCGGATTTACGAACTGCGGAACTACGAGGCGGCCACCGAAAAGCTGCACCAGGCCAAAGTGCACCAGTTCAACAACGGCGAAATGCAGATTTTTGAGCGGCTGGGCTTCAACGCCATCTTCTACGGCCGCGTGCTGGCGGGCAACAAACTGCCGAGCCTGATGTACATGACCTCGTTCGAGAACAAAACCGAGCGCGACGCCCACTGGAAAACGTTCAGCGCCGATCCCGAGTGGAAAAAGCTCAATGCCCTGCCCGAATACAAGAACAACTTCCTGCGGGCGGATATTCTGCTGCTGCACCCGGCGGCGTATTCGGAAATTTAAAGTTTGGGTTTAACCACAGAGTTTCGCGGAGGGAAGCACAGCGTTTTTCAGAGTAATCAATCTCTGTGTAACGCCGTGCTTCCCTCCGCGAAACTCTGTGGTTAAAAATTTTTCCAAAAAATAACTAATTATTTAGTTGAAAAACTAAACCATTAGTCTTACCTTTCGTTTACCATTACAACCAATACCCGATTTTTATGCAAGTCCGCGAACTCACCAAGGCCGAAGAAGAAATCATGCGTGTACTCTGGAAGCTCGACAAAGCTTTTGTGAAAGATGTGCTGGCCGAACTTCCCGATGATCCGAAACCCGCTTACAACACGGTTTCGACCATCATCCGCATTCTGGAGAAAAAGGGATTGGTGGGCTACACCGCTTACGGAAAAACGCACGAATACTATCCGCTGATTACCGAAGAACAGTACAAACGCTTTCAGACCGAGCAGCTGATGTCCAATTATTTCGACAATTCGCTGCAGAAGCTGGTGTCATTTTTTGTAAAAGACCGCAACCTGAGCCTGAAGGAAGCCGACGAGCTGATTCAGCTCATTAACCGCAAAAAGGAATCATGAACGCCCTGGAATTTTTCCTGAAGGCCAACCTCTACCTGGCCCTGTTCTACGCCTGCTACCATCTGGGACTGCGGCGGCACACCTTTTTCAGCCTCAACCGGGCGTATCTGCTGGCCTCGGTGGTGGCCGCACTGACGCTGCCGCTGGTCGAACTGTCGCTGCAAACGGTCGAAAAGCTGCCTGTCCCGGTGGGCGTTATTTCGCTGCCGGTGGCGGTGCTGGCGGCGCCGACGGAATCGACCGGGCCGGACTGGGAAACCATCGGCTACGGGGCGTACGGGCTGGTGGCGGCGGGTCTGTTTCTGCGGTTTCTGCTGCGGCTGACGGGCGTGGCCCGGCTGATTGCCCGTTCGGAACGGGTGCCGCAGAACGGCTTTACGCTGGTCCGGCCCGACTCGGAGCGGGTGCCGTCGTTCTCGTTTTTCCGCTATCTGGTGCTGAATCCGGAGGACGCCCGGCATCATGCCGACGTGGTTTGCCGCCACGAACTGGTCCACATCCGGCAGTGGCACAGCGCCGATGTGCTGTTTTTTGAGCTGGCGCAGATTCTTTTCTGGATTAATCCGGTGATGCTGCTCTACCAGCGCGCCATTCGGCAGGTCCACGAGTTTCTGGCCGACCGGGGCGCTACGACCGTCGAGGACAGTACGCAATACGCCACGTTTCTGGTCGAGTATGCCTTCAGCGCCCAGCCGGACACCCTGACCAACAGTTTTTTCAATCCAACGCTGCTGAAAGAACGCATTCAGATGCTGCACCGCCGCGCCACGAGCCGCTGGGCGGTCTGGAAGTACGGGCTGGTGCTGCCGCTGGCGCTGGGATTGCTGGCGATGACAAGCGCACCGGAGAAGGTGCAGAGTTTAGTCTCATCTATCTCCGCCTAAGATATTACCGTATCGGGACGCGTGACCGATAGCGACGGAAAGCCGCTGGCTGGGGCTAACGTGGTGGTTGTAGGTACTACGCGCGGCACTACCACCGACGCTCAGGGCAAGTTTCTGCTTGTTAAAGTGCCGTCGGACGGAAAGCTGGCCGTAAGTTTTGTAGGCTTCAGTACGGAGGCGGTGGCCGTGCTACCCACGCTCACTATTCGCCTCAATCGGCAGCCCGTTGCCCTTGACCGGGTGGTGGTGGTAAGCTATCTGCCTAAAGAGGCACCTCTCCAGCAGGAAAAGTCACCCAGCCCGAAGCCGGACACCGAAGAAGTTTTTAAAGTGGTCGAACAGCAACCGGAATTTCCCGGTGGGCACCGTGCCTTGATGGAATACATTGCCCGGAACGTGCGTTACCCGACCCGGGCCCGACAGGCAAACGTTACGGGCATTGTTATGGTCGAATTTGTTGTCTCGGAGGCGGGGCGGGTTCAGGATGTAAAAGTCATGAAAGGCATTGGCTTCGGGTGCGATGCGGAGGCGACCCGGGTGGTCAGCGAGATGAACCAGCTCTCACCTTGGCAGCCGGGTAAGCAGAACGGTAAGCCAGTGGCGGTGTCGTATGTGCTGCCGGTTTCGTTCGAACTGGAAGGAGCCACTGACAAACGCTCGGGTTATAACGAAACGCCCAAACTGCCCAACAACCTGCCGCTGGGGGATTTTCCGGATTATTACGGAAAAGCGACTCCTAAAAATTCCAGAGGAAGTGTTGCCAATGTGTCCATGCCCCGCGGCTTCTTTTCAATTCCTTCCGATACCATCGATTTGAAGGAGCCGCTTTTTATCCTTGACGGCGTCGTGCAGAAGAATAAACGGGCCGTCCGGCAACTCGATCCCAGATTGATCAAATCCATCAATGTCCTTAAGGGGGAAACCGCCCAGCAGTTGTACGGCCTGGCCGGTAAAAATGGAGTTCTTCTCATCAATACGAAAGAAACCGATCCAGATTCGCTACGCTCGACTTCCAAATGACAACACCTATGAAAAACGCTGGCAATCCCTTTACTCACCTTCTCCGCGCCGCCGACGACCTCTTGGTCCGGCAGTCTTACGAAAGCCGGACGCCGCTGGTGAACCGATTCTTTCATTCCTCCATCCTTAAACAACGCATTCAAATGCTGCAAAAACCTGCTTCCAGCTACTGGGCCTTACTTCGTTACGCCGCCGTGTTGCCGCTGGGCCTGACCCTGCTCATGTGTACGCAGGAACTGCCTATGAAAGAGTCCGTTCCGGCGAAGCCTACCGCCGGTGCCCGCATAACGGTTGGCGGCGATGAGGTATTTACGGTTGTCGAAAAGGCTCCCGAGTTCCCGGGCGGTACGGCGGGCCTGTTCAACTACCTGTCGCAGAACATTAAATACCCGGCCGAAGCGGCCAAAGCCGGGGTGGGTGGACGGGTCTTCGTGACGTTTATCGTCAACACCGACGGCACCATCAGCAACGCCGAGGTCCTGAAAGGCGTCCGGGAAGACCTGAACGCCGAAGCCCTGCGAGTGGTGTCGCAGATGCCCGCCTGGAAACCGGGCACGCAGAGCGGCAAACTGGTGCGGGTAAAATATAACCTGCCGATTGCTTTCCAGACCGAAGAGCAGAAGGCCGAGCAAGCCGGTACGGCTCCGAAACCCTCTTTTTATGTGGTGGACGGCGTTGAACAACCTGCCGATTTTCAGCCTAACTCGCTCAATCCGGACCAGATCGTTTCCATCGATGTGCTGAAAGGCGCTTCGGCGACGGCGCAGTACGGCGACCGGGCCAAAGATGGGGTAATCGTGGTTGTCACAAAAAGCAATCCGGCCGTGAGCAACCCGAAGCCTTCCTCGTTTGATATAAGCAAGGCAAGCTTATTTTTCAACGATAAGCCCATCACAAAAGCCGAAATGGAGAAGATGGATCCGGCATTAATTAAAGAAGTTAGGGTTACGAAGGATGGGAAGGGCAACGACGTTGTCAGAATGTACGGTAAATAAACCCGGCAATGGCACCGCATGGCACTACTTCCCCCATGAGCCGATTGCTTCAGGCGTTGGACGGTTGGCTGGCTGCGTACGTACGCAAGGCGGATTTTCCGCTGACGAATCTGTTTTTTTCGCCTTCCACTCTTAAACAACGCATTCTAATGCTGCAAAAACCCGCCTCCAGCCGCTGGGCATTGAGCGTATATGCGCTGTCGTTGCTTGCTATGCTTGTGTCCTTTCTTTTTGTTTCTTCCTGCCAAAATGAGTTAAGCGAAACAGATACGACACCCGGTAAAACATTGATTACGGTTTCCGGCACTACCGTAGATGCACAGGGACAACCGTTACCTGGTGCGCGAATCACGGTCCAGGGGCTTAACCGAACGGTTGTTTCAGGGGCAGATGGCCTTTACAAACTTGAGAATATTCCGAGTAATGCGAAGATTACCTACAGTACCCTGGGCTTCCACGAGGTAACTGTGTCAGTTGACGGCCAAACTACCATTCCGGTTATATTTCGCAGGCCGCTTAGCACCAAACCTGAAGAGGAAGTTTTTATGGTCGTTGAAAAAGAGCCTGAATTTCCGGGTGGTTACGAAGCGCTGAGACAGTTTCTGGCCCAACACCTCCGTTATCCCGAGCCCGCCCTCCGGGCAGAAGTAGAAGGAAAAGTTTTTGTAAGCTTCGTAATTAGAAAAAACGGCAAAGTGACGGATGTAAAAATCCTCAAAGGAATGGGTTTTGGTACTGATGAAGAAACCATGCGAGTCATGAATACTTTACCTAACTGGAAACCCGGCTACCAGAATGGCAAGCCCGTCGATGTTCGGTATACTATTCCTGTCGATTTTACGCTCCCCAAAAAGACCGCACAGGCCGATAAACAGGCCAGTGCTGCTGAAGAAAACGACGAAATGGACCCCACATTTTACGAGGACATTCGAAGAAACTACAAGACATTTCTTGTAAATGGAAAGTCCGTAAGCTTCGATGAATATGTTCGTTTAGACAAGTACTCTTACGCGGGCAACTTCGACCTTAAGACGAAAACGGTTTCTATCTCAGTCAAGCTTCCAAACAAGTGATCAATTTGAGAGATAGACAATAACAAAGAAGCCCCGACCTCACTGGTCGGGGCTTCTTTGTTCCATTGAACCTTATTTTTTCTTCTTCGGAAACAGCTTCAGAAAATCTTCGTAGAAGTCCCGATACCCGTCGGGAGCGTCTTTTTTGTCGGCCCAGGCGACGGTAAACTCCGTTTTTCCCTTTTTCCAACCTACCGACGCGGCGGGCGTTTCCGGCTTGGCGGCCGTCAGGGTTTTTACTTTCAGTTCCTGCTCGGCGCGGCGGAACCACTCCAGCGTTTTGTCTTTGGGCTGCTGCCCCAACTGCTGAAACGCCCCTGTGGAACCCTCGCGGTAAAACAGCAGCCCATTGTCGAGGAGGCGGTATTCGGGACGATTTTCGTCGTGGCCGGTGGTAACGACGAGCTGGCGGCCGGTAAAGCGGTTAGGAAAGAGCGATCCCGTGGGCTCCTGCGCCCGAACGACTCCTGCTCCCCCCAAGACTATCCACCCCACCATCAGTAACAAGCGTACGAAACGGGTACTCATTGGCATTTTAACAAACGGTTTTTACGTATATAACTCCGTTTGCCCGGAAATATTGCCGAAAAAACTACCCGTCGAGCCACGCTTTGAAGGCGGGCGCTTTCTCGCGGCTGACCAGCACTTCCTGCGCCGCCTCCGGCCGGAGTTCGATTTTCAGTTTGCCGTTGAAATACGTGTGAATCCGGTGAATGGACGACACCTGGGCGATAAATTGCCGGTTGAGCCGGAAAAAGCGGAGCGGATCGACGCGGGCTTCGAGGTCTTCGAGCGTGTAATCGACCAGATACTGCTTTCCGTCGCGGCTCACCAGGCAGGTCAGTTCGTTGGCCGTGTAAAAATACGCCACCTCGTCCTGCGCAAGGGGAATCAGTTGCTCTCCGTTTTTGACCAGAAACCGGCTTTTGTGCGTCCGGCGGGTCATTTCCAGACTGTCGAGCAGCGATTCGACCTTGCGGGCATAGGCATCTGGCGAAAACTCCTGCTTTAGGTCCCGGTATTTCCGGATAGCCTCGGCCAGTTCGGGCAGTTTGATGGGCTTCAGCAGGTAGTCGATGCTCCGGACCCGGAACGCCTTAATGGCGTATTCGTCGTAGGAAGTCGTGAAGATGATGGGGCTGTGCGCCGGAAAAGCTTCAAAAATCTGAAAGCTGAGGCCGTCGGACAGCTGAATGTCGGAGAAAATCAGGTCTACCGGCTGACCTGCCGCAAACCACCGTTTGCCCGCCTCCACGCTTTCCAGTACGGCCACGATTTCGATGCGTGGGTCCAGTTTCCGGATCAGTTTTTCGAGGCGTTCGGCGGCGGGGTATTCGTCTTCGATGAGCAGGGCTTTCATGCGGCAAAGGAAGTGAGCAACGGAATTTTGACGCGAAACAGGCCGCCATCGCTGCTGATTTCGACCCTCCGGTCGGTAAGCAGACTGTAGCGGTTGACGATATTTTGCAGCCCTACCCGGGTGGACTTTTCGGGGCCGGTGCTTTGAAGAATCGTCTTCTGCTGAATATTATTCTCGATAACCAGGTACTCGCTTCCTTCCTGCTGGATTTTGATTTTCAACGGATTATCTTTCGAAACGACGTTGTGCTTGATGGCGTTTTCAATGAGCATTTGCAGGCTCAGCGGCGTGACGTACTGGTGATACACCTCCGGCGACAGGCTTTTCTCTACCTGCAGATTTTCCCGAAAACGGATTTTGTTCAGGTACACGTAGGCGTCCAGAAACGCGATTTCTTCCTCCAGCGTGACGGTGTTTTTGCTCCGGCTGACCAGCACGTACCGGTACACATCCGACAGGCGTTCGAGGTACTGCTGGGCACCGGTGTTTTCGTCGTCGATCAGGGCCGCCAGCGTGTTCATGCTGTTGAAGAGAAAATGCGGGTCGAGCTGATTTTTGAGCACATCCAGCTGCGACTGCACGCTTTCCCGGGCCAGCGCCTCCGTCTTCCGGACGTTCTGTTTCCAGGATTCAAAGAAGAACACCGACTCGTAAACCAGATACACCAGCAAGGTCGGCAGCAGGCTCATGCGAAAGCCGAGAAACAGGGGAAACTCCTTGTGAAAAAGCGCCCGGCAAATAAGCTCGTCGAGCAGGGTCGTGGCGACAAAGGTGTACGAGAGCCCTAGAACGGCTTCCAGAATCAGCCGTCTGGTGGTCTGGTGGTAGCCGGGAAGCAGGCGGCGCACCCGGACGATAATCAGGCGGTTTCCCTCCCAGACAATCAGCGTCGTGCAGACCGATACGAACAGATTGTACAGAAACACCTCGTCGAAGGGCACAAACTCGCTGGTTTTGGTGAGCGCGGGCACCAGAAAACTCAGCAGCGGAATGCCAATCAGGCGAATCGTGCCGTCGTTGAGCCTGTAGGGCGTTGTCTGGGAGGGAATCATGACCGGATGCATCGGGGAATTACGGGAAAGGTACTATACTCAGCCAAAAGAAAAAAGAGATTAGACAAACGACCAGGAGGCTTCCAATCAGGGCCTTGTCTTGTTTCTTTTCGCTTTTTTCTTTCCGCCTACTCTATTTTTTGTTCATACCAAAGGTGTAGCCGATCGTGACATTCGCCAGCAGGCCGCCGGTGCCGGGAAAGCCCTGCGAAGCTGCCTTGTAGGTTTCCGTGCGATTGGTCGTCCGGTTGAGGTAGGTGTACTTGTTATCGTCCAGCGAGCTCCAGACGTTGGGCCAGAACCGGACGCTCGGCATGATCAGGATGCCCGACAGTCCGTTGGGCTGTTTCCGGAACGGGTAGTAGCGGTAGTAAGCGCCCAGCCCGAGCGTCACGGTCCGGTAGGAGGTCAGCTTGTTGCCGACCGATTCGGGCTGGCCGTTGTAGTACACGTCGTAGTAGTGCAGTTTGGGTTCAAAACGCAGGTCCAGGCCGGGCGTCAGCCGGTAGCCAATGCCGATGCCGAGCGTCGAAGTCAGTTTTTCGGATAAATTCTGGTCCTGCGCCACCGGCGAGGCCGACTGCCCCGACAGCCGGATGTTGAAGCCGTGCGAATAATCGAAAACCATCCGGTTGGTCGTGTATTCGGCCTGCACGTTGAAACCACCCAGCAGCAACTGGCTGATGCCGCCGCCGAGCGTAAATTTGTTGGAATACGGAAACTGCTTGCGGGCGGGTGCCGACTCCTGCGCCAACAGGGTTCCTGCCGAGAGCAGCAGAGCGAAGAGGGTGTGAGCAAACGTTTTCATGAGGTCAGTTGATTTGCGTTTTGTGTGATTGATGCATCAAAACTGGCAAATCAGCCGGCCTTCGGGAAGTCGGCGGCGGGTGAAGCGTCGCCGGGTGGGGGCGAAGCGTTGACCAGCGGGGGTCAACCGCCCTAAAACAAATGCCATATCTTGGAGATATGGCATTTGTTTTAGGGCGCGCCGTAGGTTCGTTCTTCCAGTTTCACCTTCCGTCCGGTCAGGCTTCGGTGAATGGTGACGTGGTAGAGGTTGCCGTGGTCGCCGGACTCGATTTTCTGGAGGGTCGGCCGGGTTCCCAACCCTTTGGCAATCTCCAGAATCGTGTTGCTGTGCCCGACCACCAGCACCGTTTTCCCCTTCAGGTCGTTGAGTCGCCGCAGCACGACCTCCGTCGGATGCGGGGCGTAAGTACCAACGGGCAGGTTTTTCGCCCGGGCCAGCGGCTCGGCGGTCTGCCGGGTCCGGAGATAGGGTGTCGATAGAATAGAATCGATGCTAACCGAGGCCAGTTCCCGCGCCAGGGCCTGCGCCCGCGCCTGACCGACCGGAGTCAGGCTGCTGGTATCGCTTTCGTTGCGTTTTTCGGCGTGCCGGACGATGTAAACATGGGAGGTAGAACAGGCGGAGGTGGCTGCAACCACAGCCGCAACCACCCAGGAGCGGAGCCAGTTTTTCATTCTTAATTCTTCATTTTTAATTCCTCCAGCGCCAGCCACGCCATCAGCCCCGGACCGATTTCCAGCGCGGTTTCGTCGATGTCGAACGTAGGCGTATGGACGCCGGAAACAATGCCGCGCGATTCGTTGCGGGTGCCGAGGCGGTAAAAACAGGAGTCTACGACCTGCGAATAAAAGGCAAAATCTTCGCCCGCCATCCAGAGGTCGAGGTTGATGATGTTTTCTTCACCCATAAAACCGGCCGCCGCCGAACGCAGGCGCCGCGTCAATTCGGGGTGGTTTTTGAGGAACGGATACCCGCGCACCACCTCAAATTCGCAGCTTCCGCCCATGGCTTCGGCCATGCCTTCGGCCATTTTCCGCATTCGGCGCAGGCCGTCTTCCCGCCATTCCTCGTCCATGCAGCGGAACGTCCCTTCGATTTTCACCTCGTTCGGAATCACGTTCGTCACCCCGTCGGCAATGAACCGGCCGAACGACAGCACCGACGGGTTGGCGGGCTTCCGGTTGCGGCTGATGATCTGCTGCAGGGCGACGATGATGTGCGAAGCAATCACGACCGGGTCGATGAGCTGGTCTGGCATGGCTCCGTGGCCGCCTTTGCCTTTTACGGTCAGGTACAATTCGTCCGTCGAAGCCATGTACATGCCTTCCCGAAAGCCGATTTTACCTACCGGAATATTCGGCGCGACGTGCTGGCCGATCATGCTCGCCGGAGCGGGGTTCTGCAAAACGCCCTCCTTAATCATCAGCGAAGCGCCGCCGGGAGCCTTTTCTTCCGCCGGCTGGAAAACCAGTTTCACCGTGCCTTCAAACTGGTCGCGGAGCGCGTGCAAAATCCGGGCGGTTCCCAGCAGGCTGGCCGTGTGCACATCGTGGCCGCAGGCGTGCATGACGCCCGGAACGGTCGATTTGTAGGGCACGTCGTTGGCCTCGTGAATGGGCAACGCGTCCATATCGGCCCGCAGCCCGACGATGCGGCTTTCCGGGTTGCGGCCTTCGATGAGGGCCACCAGACCAGTATTGGCAACGCCTTCCTGCGGCGTCAGTCCGATGGCTTTCAGGCTGTCTGCCACAAAACGGGCCGTATTGAACTCGTGGAACGAAAGTTCGGGATTGGCGTGCAGGTGGCGGCGGTTGGCGACGATATCGGCCGCATATTGCCGGGCGAGGCTTTTAATCAGGTCTTGCATAAACGTATCCACGGGTCGAAGCCGGTGGCAATTGGTATAAATTTCGGGCATCAGCCGAGTGCTCAGCCCGCCCCTCGTTGCATTTATTTACTCACCAGATACTGATAATCGTTGACCACGGTATCTAGAAAAGCGTAATCCGTCGTCGTGTATTCAACTTCCAGCAGCGTCCGGACTTTTTCGGCTGTACGGTTCATTACCTCGTCGCTGCCCCGCTGCAACACTTCCCGGATGATTCCGATATCGCGGTCGGACAGGCGGGCGGCCTCCGGAAACGTCACCTGATGGCTGTCCGAAAGTTCGCGGTAAGTCACTTCGTCGAGCGACACGGGAGCTTTCAGTTTCACGACGGTAGTTGCGGCGGCCATATCCCCAATGCGCTGCCCCCGGCCGTTGACGGCGATGGCGATGATGGCCACGATGCCGCCCAGAAAAACCGGCGATTCGATGATGCGCAGTATCCACCGGATGAGGTAGGCACCCAGGCCCGGCTGCGAGCCGTCGAGCATAACCACCCGAATGCCCATCGCCCGTTTGCCCAGGCTCTGTCCGTTCAGGAAAACTTCAAAAAGCAGGTCGTACAGCATGATGGGCAGCACCACGAACCCAATCCAGAAATAAAGAGCGATTTTGTCGCCCGAACCCATGTTACGTCCGAGCAGGGAAAGCAGAATGACCCAGGCCAGGATAATGACGTAGTCAATCAGCGCGGCCAGAATCCGTTCGCCAAGACTGGCGGGTTCGTACTCCAGCAGAACATTTTGGGAAGTTTGAATCGAGACGCTCACACCAAACCGAAGCTTACCGTTTGTCAAAAACCGAAATTAGAAAAGTTTTGCCAAAACCGACGAAATCTTTGCGGGCAGTGCGTATTTTGAAACCATTTAAAGTTCGTAGTTTAGGGTTTAACGTTTATGGTGGTACGCCGCGTTGTCACAATCCTGAACCTTGAACTGTACCCTATAAATCCTACACTATTTACCAACTCATTTTCCATGCGCGAAGCGGTTTTTGTGAAGCGAAATACCCCGAAATGGCAGGAAATTGAATCGCAGACGAGCCGCGATCCGGACGTCCTGACCGAGCAGTTTGTCGAGTTGACGGACGATCTTTCCTACGCCCGGACGTTTTACCCTGATTCGGCCGTCACGCGCTACCTCAATGGGCTGGCCTCCCGGATGCACCGCGACCTGATGCAGAACAAACGCGAAGACCGCAGCCGCTTCGTCACGTTCTGGACCCACGAGCTGCCGACGCTGTTTTACCGTTCGCACCGGCTGCTGCTGGTTTCTTTTCTGGTTTTTCTGTCCGCGGGCCTCATCGGAGCCCTGTCCGCCGCGCATGACGACACGTTTGTGCGCCTAATTATGGGCGACGAATACGTGAACATGACCCTCGAAAACATCCGCAAGGGCGACCCGCTGGCGGTGTACAAATCGAGTCCGCGGGCAACCATGTTTCTGCAGATTACCCTCAACAACATCCGGGTTTCGTTCGTGGCGTTTGTGATGGGCCTGTTCGGGTCCTTCGGCACGCTGGCCATTCTGTTTCAGAACGGCATCATGCTGGGTGCTTTTCAGTATTTCTTCTACGAAAAAGACCTGCTGCTGACGTCCGTTCTGACCATCTGGATTCACGGAACGCTGGAAATTTCGGCCATTATCATCGCCGGAGCGGCGGGCCTGACGATGGGCAACAGCCTGCTCTTTCCCGGCACGTATTCTCGGCTGGAAAGCTTTCGTCGCGGCACCAAACAGGGCCTCAAGATTGCCGTCGGGCTGGTGCCGATCTTCATAGCGGCCGGTTTTCTGGAAAGCTTCGTCACCCGGCTGCCGCTGCATCCCGTGGCGAGTTCGGCCATTATCCTGACCTCCGCGGCATTCATCATCTGGTATTTTATCCTTTACCCCATCCGGCTTAACCGCCCTTCCCGAGCATGACAGTCTTTCATCGCAGGCGCGATTTTGGAGAAATCATCAACGTCGCCTTCCGCTTTTTTGTCGAAGAATACGCCAGGCTCCGCTGGCCGCTTCTGGTCATTGCCACGCCGATGGCCCTGGCGACGAACGTGGCCTCGCAGGTGGTCGAGCGGGCGTTTCGGGACACTTACATGCAAGAGGTCGGCCGCGCTACCGGCGTTCTGTTCTTTAACTACGGCGCAAGCCCCGCTTTCTGGGTGTTGCTGTTCATTTCGACCCTCAGCAGCATCCTGGTTTCGATGGCGGTCTACGGCTATGTGCTGGCCCGGGAGGAACAGCCCGACCAGCCTGCCACCCTCGACCGGGTCTGGTCCTGGGTAGAGTCCAATCTGCTGCGGGTGCTCGGGGCTTCGGTCGGGGCGGCCCTTATCGTGATGATCGGTCTGGTCTTTTTTCTGCTGCCGGGCCTTTATCTGCTGCCCGTTTTCACCCTGCTGCCGTTTGTGGTGATGCGGGAGGACGGCACGGTGGCCCAGGCGTTCGGGCGCTGTTTTACGCTCATCAAAGGCCATTGGTGGGAGACCTTCGGGCTGCTGGTCATTATGATGGTCGTCTACATGATTTCTTCCGGATCGATCACTGCCCTCGTTACGCTGGCCATGCGGCGGCTTCAGCTGACGGGCTACTGGCTGGTGCTGGGCAACACGCTCGTCATGCTGATCGGAACCTTTCTGATTGCGCCGCTGTACTTTGCCATTGCCTTTCAATATTACAACCTGCTGGACCGGAAACACGGAACCGGGCTGCTGCATCAGATCGACCAGATTGGCGCGCCGGCACCCGCTTCCAAGTCCGACCCTAATTTGTACTAACCATGAATCTTTACGAAAAACGTGATTTCGGGCAGAAAATAAACGCCACGTTTGAATTTATCCGGGAAAACTTCAAACCGCTGCTGCTTTCCCTGTCGTATATCGTCCTCCCGTTCACGCTCATTACGGCGGTGGTCCAGGTTTTTCTTCTCCAGGAATTACTCCAGGGCAAGACCATTACCGGTCTGGCTGTTTTCACGCCTACCTATTTTGTCAGCCTGGTTTTATCCATCATCAACACCATGATGGTCTACCTGACGGTGAACGGCTACCTGCTCGAATACGAGGAAGGAGCCCGGGACATTACGCCCGCTCAGGTCTGGCAGCGGGTCGGGCGGGAAATCCTGCCGGCGCTCTGGCTGACGTTGCTGGCGACGCTCTTCACCGTTTTCGGCTTTTTTCTGTTCCTGCTGCCGGGCATTTACCTGATGGGCATCCTTCCGTTCATGTACATGGTCTTTACGCGGGAACAGCGCGGGGCGCTGGATACGGTGCTGCGCTGCCAGCAACTGACCCAAAGCCCGTGGTGGTCGCCCGTCGTGGGCAGTTTTCTGCTGGTCTGGCTGCTGTTCTTCGAAGAGGTCCGGAAGCGGGTGCGCAACTGGTGGTCTACCGTCGCCCTGATGGTCGTGATGCTGTTTATTCAGGTTCTTCTGGCGCTGGTGTTTCAGATTCCGACGGGCATTATGACGGTGCTGAGCGGGATGGGGCTGGGGTCGGCCACCTCGCCGGTGCTGCTTTCCATCTTCTCGGTGCTCAGCAATGTGGGCGGGACGATTCTGAGCGCCCTGTTCCCGATTGCGGCGGCGTTTCAGTACTACAATTTTCTGGCGCAGGTGGAAGGCACGGACCTGCTTTCGGCCATCGAAACGCTGGGTGATTCGAAAGCCAAACCCCGAACGGAAGATGAAGGTGACTATTAGGCCCGATCGGTTTGGCGGACAAGTGCCTGCCCTGCTTCAGGTGCTGCTGCTGCTGCTGGCGCTGCTGCTCCCGCCGACCGCTTCGGGCCAGCCGGACGACCGGACGCCGGTGACCGTCCGCCGCCCCTCGGCCGGACGCCTCGCCGACCTCCGCAGCAGCCGCGAGTACCGCTACGACCGCGAATCCCGGCCGCCCGACAATTCGCTGGCCCGGTTCTTTGACTGGCTGATGCGCCGAGTTGCCCGTTTTCTGTCCAGCAGCGCGTACCAGAACTTTTGGCAGTACGTCTTTATGCTGGGTGTCGCCGGGCTGGTGGTGTGGCTCCTGATGAAAGCCAATATCATGGGCAACCTCTTCAGCCGGGAGTCCCGGCAGATGCCGCTGGCCTACGCGACCGTTACGGACAATATCCACGAAATCGCCTTCGGCGAACGGATTGAAGAGGCCGTCGAACAGCGGAATTACCGGCTGGCCGTCCGGCTGCTCTACCTGCAGACGCTCAAGCACCTCACCGACCGGGGCCTGATTGTCTGGCAACCCGACAAAACCAACCGCAGCTATGTGTACGAACTGGCCCAGACGCCCTACCGCCCGGACTTTGAGGAACTGACGCGGCAGTACGAATACGCCTGGTACGGCGATTTTCCGGTGACGGAGCCGCAGTTCCAGACCATCCGGGAACGGTTCTCCCAGTTTGAAAAAGCAAAATGGTAAGGCCGTTCCTCCCTGACCGACGGCTTCCTCACGTGGCCCGATATCCTCGTTTATGAAACCCAACAAATACGTCCTCATCCTTCTTCTCACCGTGGTGGGCTACGGGCTGTTCGAGTATTACCGGCCCCGCCCGGTGGACTGGTCGCCGACGTACACCAACCGGGACGCCATTCCGTTCGGCACCAAAGCCACCTACGACCTGCTGTCGGATGTGATGAACGGCCAGCCGGTGACGACGGTCCGGCTTCCGGCTTATAACCACATTACGGAGGCTAAATTTCCCGCTCGCAGCAATTACATTTTCGTCAACAACGAGCTGACCCTGAGCCGCCTCGACCGGGACGGACTGATCAGCTACGTGCTTAAAGGCAACAACGCTTTTCTGTCGGCCTACTATTTTCCGGATACGCTGATGAAACTGCTGGGTTTTCGGGCAGAACTGAAGGCCCCTACCCTGCGCGACACGACGCTGGGCGTTAATTTTGTAAACCCGACCCTGCGGAGGCGGGAGGCTTATCATTTTCGGCACGACGACGGGCGGAATTATTTTAAAGTGGTCCGTCCGAACATCATCGTACTGGCCCGCAATGCCCGTCAGGAGCCGATTTTCCTGAAAATTCCGTTCGGAAACGGGTTCTTTTACATTCACAACCTTCCGCTGGCGCTGACGAATTATTACGTGCTCGATGAAAAAGAAGGCGATTTTGCGTTCAAGTCGTTTTCGTACCTGCCGCCCCTGCCGACTTATTGGGACGAGTACCAGAAGCTGGGCCGCTTTGACCCCGACCAGAAGACGTCGCTGCGGTACGTCCTGAGTCAGCCGCCGCTGGCCTGGGCCTGGTACCTGACCCTGGCGGGCCTGCTGCTGTTTGTCATCTTCGCCGGGAAGCGGACCCAGCGCGTGATTCCGGTGGGCGAGACGCCGCGCAACAGTTCGCTGGACTTTGTGCAGACCGTCGGACGGCTTTACTTCCAGCGTGGCGACCACGCGAATCTGGTACAGAAGAAAATTCAGCACTTTTTTGCTTTTATTCGGGAGAAATATAACCTGAATCCCGCCCATCCGGACGAAGAGTTCCGGGAAACGCTGGCCCGGAAAAGCGGCGTTGCGGTCCGGGATGTGGATGAGATTTTTAAGCAGATCGCTTTTTCGCAGCAGGGGCGCGTTTCCGAATATGAACTTTTGCGGCTGAACGGCGCCATTGAGAACTTTTATAAAAATGTCTTATAACCACGGAGCTGCACGGAGGTATACAAAGGTTAATGACTCTGTGACCCTCTGTGCCATAACTCTGTGGTTAACCCCAACATCCCATGTTCGAATCCCGCATAGACCTTACCGAACTCAAAACCGCCGTGGAGGCCATCCGTTCCGAAATCGGCAAAGTGATTATCGGCCAGCAGCAGCCGTTTGACCTGCTGCTGACGGCGCTGCTGGCCGACGGGCACGTGCTGATTGAAGGCGTTCCCGGAGTAGCCAAAACCCTGCTGGCGAAGCTGCTGGCCAAAACCATTTCCATCGAGTTCAGCCGCATTCAGTTCACGCCGGACCTGATGCCGTCGGATGTGCTGGGAACGTCGGTGTACAATCCGAAACAGGCCGATTTTGAATACCGTACCGGTCCGGTTTTCGCCAACATCGTGCTGATCGACGAAATCAACCGGGCTCCGGCCAAGACGCAGGCGGCCCTGTTTGAAGTCATGGAAGAGCGGCAGGTAACGGCCGACGGCACCACGCGCCGCCTGGCCGAGCCGTTTCTGGTGCTGGCGACGCAGAACCCCGTCGAGCAGGAAGGCACCTACCGCCTGCCCGAAGCGCAGCTGGACCGGTTTCTGTTCAAAATCATCATGGGTTACCCGAGCGCCGAAGAGGAGGTGGACATCCTGCGCGGCCACCACGAGCGCCGCAGCCTGACGGATGCCCTCGAAGCGGTGCAGTCCGTACTGACGGCCGACCAGCTCACGGCTCTCCGGGCGCAGGTCCACCGGGTGCACGTGGAGGACCACCTGTTTGCCTACATGGCGCAGATTGTGCAAAGTACCCGGGCCAACAAGTCGCTGTACCTGGGGGCCTCTCCGCGGGCCTCCGTCGCCCTGCTCAACGGAGCCAAAGCCCTGGCTACCCTGCGCGGCCGCGATTTCGTGACACCCGAAGACGTGCAGGAACTGGCCGCGCCCGTGCTGCGCCACCGCATCATCCTGACGCCCGAGCGCGAAATGGAAGGCGGCACGGCAGACGAAGTCATTGCGGAAGTAGTGCGGAAGATTGAAGTACCGAGATAGGATAGAATGAGAATTCTATTGATTACGAATAAATAATTACGAATTACGTGACATGATGTGTAGGGCCATGTAATTCGTAAGCGGTCGCTTCCCCGGCCGTAATTCGTAATTTTTAATTCGTAATTGATTACAGCATTTTGAATTTCTGAAAAATCCCTTGAAGTCCCTCTACGTTTCCCGCCTCGTCTGGCTCGTTCTGATCGCCTTTGTGCTGGCGTTTGTGGCGGCGTACGCGCTGCCGGGGCTGTTTCCGCTGGTGCAGCTGGGTCTGCTGGTCTTCGGGCTGCTGCTGATGCTGGATGGATTGCTGCTTTTCCGCGCTCCGGCGGGCGTCTTTGCCCGCCGCGACGTACCGGAACGGCTTTCCAACGGCGACGAAAACCCGGTGGACATTTACCTCGAAAATCGCTATCCGTTCCGGGTCTGGCTGGAAGTCATCGACGAAATTCCGTTCCAGTTTCAGCGGCGGGATGTGCTGTTTACCGTGTCCCTGAAGTCCAACGAGCCGAAAACGATCCGATACGAACTGCGGCCGGTAAAACGGGGCGAATACAGTTTTGGCGTCGTCAATGTGTACGCGCAAAGTCCGCTGCGGCTGCTCAAACGGCGCTACTCTTTTTCACAGAACAAACTGGTGGCCGTTTATCCCTCCTTTCTGCAAATGCGGCAATACGAGTTGCTGGCCATTTCGAACCGGCTCACCGAGGTCGGCATCAAACGCATCCGGCGGCTAGGCCACAGCATGGAGTTTGAGCAGGTGCGCCCCTACGTGCCCGGCGACGATGTCAGGACGCTAAACTGGAAAGCCACCGCCCGCCGCACCGATTCTCAGGGCGCTTCGTTTATGGTCAATGCCTACCAGGACGAACGTTCGCAGGCCGTGTATTGCCTGATCGACAAGGGACGGGTCATGAAATCGCCGTTCGAGGGACTAACCCTGCTGGATTACGCCATCAACGCCTCGCTGGTCCTGAGCAACATCGCCCTGCTGAAACAGGACCGCGCCGGTCTGCTCACCTTTTCGGACCGTATCGGGCAGATGGTCCCGGCGGAGCGTCGTTCCGGACATCTGATGCGCATTCTGGAAGTGCTTTACAAACAGAAAACGCGCTTTCTCGAAACGGATTACGAAACGCTCTACGCCAGTGTCCGGACGCACATCCGGCAGCGGAGCCTGCTGCTGCTGTTCACGAATTTTGAAACGCTTAATGCCCTGCACCGGCAATTGCCGTACCTCCGCCGTCTGGCCAAGGACCACCTGCTGATTGTTGTTTTCTTCGAAAATACCGAGTTGAGAAGCCTGCTGACCGAGCCTGCCGAAAACACCGAAGCGGTTTATCAGAAGACCATCGCCGAAAAGTTTTTTTACGAAAAAAAGCTGATTGTGAAAGAATTGCAGCGCCACGGCATTCAGGCTATTCTGACGGCTCCGCAAAATCTGACGGCCAACACAGTCAACAAATACCTTGAATTAAAAGCCCGCGGGATGATCTGACCGCGACTCCCCGAACCAACCGTAACGATGAAACGATTTCTTAGAATTGCCTTCCTGGCGCTGCTCCTGCTGATCGGCATTCTTCTGCTCAATACTTTTCGTTTTTCTTCAAAACAACTGACGAATGTGCCGCCCGCCCCGGCCGTTGCCGTGTCGGATTCGGCCATTCAGCGTTTCTCCCGCGCTCTGCAAATCCGGACGGTGTCGTTTACCGACTACGCGCTGGTAGACACCACCCAGTTCGACCAGTTTATGGAATTCACCCAGCAGGCGTTCCCACTGGTTCACAGCCGGTTGAAGCGTGAAACCGTCAACCGCTACGGCCTGCTGTACGAATGGAAAGGCCGCAACGCCAGCCTGAAACCCGCGCTGCTCATGGGTCATTACGACGTGGTGCCGGTCATTCAGGGCACCCAGCGGATGTGGAAACGCCCGCCTTTTGCGGGAACGGTGGAAGGCGGCTACCTCTATGGCCGCGGGACGCTTGACGACAAAAGCACCGTCATGGGCCTCTTTGAAGCGGTGGAACACCTGCTCAGGACGGGTTTCCAGCCGGAACGGACGATCTATCTGGCGTTCGGACAGGACGAAGAAGCCAGCGGTCGCAGGGGCGCCCAGAGCATCGCCCGGCTGCTGAAGCAGCGGCGCGTACAACTGGAGTACGTGCTGGATGAGGGCGGAACGATCAAAACAGACGGGCTGTCGGCCCTGCCCCGGCCCGTTGCGCTCATCGGCATCGCCGAAAAAGGGTACATAAGCCTCGTGCTGAGCGCCCGTTCGGAGGGCGGCCACTCGTCCATGCCCCCGACCCAGACCAGCATCGGCATGATCGCCGAGGCCGTCGCCAGGCTGGAAGCAAACCCGTTTCCGGAGCGACTCGACGGCGGCGCTGACCTCATGTTCGACTATATCGGTCCCGAAATGGACTTCGGGCAGCGGCTCGTTTTTGCCAACCGCTGGCTTTTCGGGCCGGTCATCAAACGCATTCTGGCAGGTTCCAATTCCGGTAGCGCCATCATGCGCACGACCACCGCACCCACCCTGTTCAATGCCGGGGTGAAAGACAATGTGCTGCCCATCGATGCTTCGGCCACGATCAACTTCCGCATTCTGCCCGGCGAGACTGCCGAGTCGGTGCAGCAGCGGGTGGAGGAATTGATTGATAATCCGAAGATTGCGGTAAAGCCGCTCCGCAGCCTGAATGGGAATCCGTCCCCGATTTCGCCTCCGGACGCCCCGGCGTTCGAGCGCCTGAACCGGACCATCCGGAGCGTTTTTCCGGAAGTCATCGTGACGCCCTTTCTGATGCTGGGCGGTACGGATTCCCGGTTTTATGCCGGCCTGACGCCGAACGTCTACCGCTTTGCGCCGACCCGCATGGATGAGGCAAGTCTGGCAACCGTTCACGGCACCAACGAACGGATTTCGGTCCGGAATTACCGCGAAATGGTCCGCTTCTACGCTGCCTTGATTCGCAACAGTCAATAAAAGAGAAATGCCATATCCCTGTAGATATGGCATTTCTCTTTTATTGACCAGGCTGATTAATTATCGCTGACACTGCCTTTGATAGACTCGTAATCCGACTTCAGCCGCCCCATTTCCTTCGTCAGAAATGTCTGAAGCTGCCGGTTAAAATTAGATTTTTCCTCCTCCGGCAGCGAGGCGTACAGATCTTTCAATTCCTGATTGATAGCCGCCCGCTCCTCCTCATTCGCCGCATTAATCGAGCGGTAATGGTATTGTCTGAAATTGTATTCCATGCAGGTAATGGTTGTGATAGTTTAGGGTTTATAGTTTAGGATTGCTCTGCTGCGTCTAAACCTGCGGAGCAACTATAAACCCTAAACCATAAACTAATCATCGTACTCCCCCCGTTCCATCATTTCCTGCGATTCTTTCAGGCGCAGGCGTTCTACGTAGCCCGACACCCAGATGCTCACTTCGTACAGCAGCGCCAGCGGGATGGATACCAGAATCTGGCTGTAAATGTCCGGTGAGGGGGTGATGATGGCCGCCACAATCAGAATCACGACAAACGCGTGCCGGCGGTATTCTTTCATGAACGCCGGGGTCAGGAAACCGATTTTCGACAGCACAAAGGCCACAATCGGCATCTGGAACGTCAGGCCGCAGCCCAGCGTCAGGGTCGCCAGTGTACCGATGTACGAACTGATGTCGAACTCGTTGACGATGCGCGGGTCGAGCTGGTAGTTGGCCAGGAAGTTGATGGCCAGCGGCGACACGATGTAGTAGCCAAACAGCACGCCCATCAGGAACAGCGCCGTCACGTAGAAAACCGCCCCTCTGGCCGCCCGGCGTTCCGAGGAGCGCAGGCCCGGCGCGATGAACTTCCAGACTTCGTAAAACGCGTACGGAAATGCCCCGATCAGCCCGATCATCAGCGACGAAGTCAGGGCCATCGTAAACTGTTCGGCCATCTGGCGGCTCTGCAGCGTGAAGTTCAGCTGACTCACGCACAGATCGGCATAACCGGTTTTTTTGGACAGCTCACACATCATCCGGTACGTCCAGAAATCGGGTTTGGACGGAGCCAGAATGATTTTGTCGTAGATGGTGCGGATGAAAACAAACGCAATCAGGGCGAAAACGGCGATTGACCCAACGGCCCGAATCAGATGCCACCGAAGCTCCTCCAGGTGCTCCAGGAAGGTCATCTCCTTACCGTCCTCAATCTCGTGTTCCAATTGTTGGTCCAGGGGCTTCATTAATTTTGAATGAGTGAATGAGTGAATGAGTGAATGGGCGGACCACCGTAACGGCAAAAAGCTTTACAGTTTTCTAACTTCGGCGAAGCTATTCGCCGCGGCGGCGGACCGCTCATTCGCTCAATCACTCATTCGCAATTATAAAACTACGCGTACAACGGGAAGTTTTTCATCCAGTTGTTAACTTCTTCTTTTATGGCCTGAAGTTTCACGTCGTTGTCGTGGTTCATCAGGACTTCGTCGATATATACGACAATCTGCTCCATATCGGATTCTTTCAGTCCGCGCGTGGTCATGGCGGCCGTCCCGACACGCATGCCCGAAGTGACCATCGGTGATTTGTCGTCGAACGGAACCATGTTCTTGTTGATCGTAATATCGGCTTTGATCAGCGTGTTCTCGGCCAGTTTGCCGGTGAGGCCTTTCGAGCGCAGGTCGATGAGCATCAGGTGGTTGTCGGTCCCGCCCGAAATGATCTGGTAGCCGCGCGACAGGAAAGCGCTGGCCATCGCCTGGGCGTTTTTCTGTACCTGGGCCGCATAATCCGCGAAATCGTCCGTCAGCGCCTCGCCGAAAGCCACCGCTTTGGCCGCAATAATGTGTTCCAGCGGGCCGCCCTGCGTGCCGGGGAAAACCCCCGAATCCAGCAGCGACGACATCATCCGGACGTCGCCCTTCGGCGTCTTGATGCCAAACGGGTTTTCGAAGTCGTTGCGCATCATGATCACACCGCCGCGGGTACCGCGCAGCGTTTTGTGCGTCGTGGTGGTCACGATATGGGCATGCGCCAGCGGATCGTTCAGCAGGCCCTTGGCGATCAGACCGGCCGGGTGCGAAACGTCGGCGAGCAGCAGCGCCCCGACCGAATCGGCGATGGCGCGCAGGCGGGCATAATCCCAGTCGCGGCTGTAGGCCGAAGCACCGCAGATCAGCATTTTCGGCTGTTCGCGCCGGGCGGTTTCTTCCACCACATCGTAGTTGATGACGCCGGTTTCCTTTTCCACGCCGTAGAACGTCGGACGGAAGTATTTACCCGAAATATTGACGGGCGAACCGTGCGTGAGGTGACCACCGTGCGATAGGTCAAAACCCAGAATCGTGTCGCCGGGCTTCAAACAGGCCAGAAATACGGCCGTGTTGGCCTGGGCACCCGAGTGCGGCTGTACGTTGGCCCAGCCTGCACCGAAGAGTTCTTTCAGGCGGTCAATCGCAATCTGCTCGATTTCGTCTACCACCTCGCAGCCGCCGTAATAGCGTTTGCCCGGCAGGCCCTCGGCGTATTTATTGGTCAGTACGCTTCCGGCCGCTTCCATCACCTGCTTTGAGACAAAGTTTTCGGAAGCAATCAGCTCAATACCGGACTCCTGACGGTGAGCCTCTTTGGCAATCAGGTCAAATACCTGCGTATCGCGGGCGATAGACGTAGCAGTCGTTGACATATTATTTCGAGTAATGGGGTAAAAACGATTGATTTACGGAGTACAAAGATAGGGGGAAATGGGGTTTAAAGTTTAGGGTTTGGGGTTTATAGTTTAGAGTTTATGGTTTAGAGTTTATGGTTCAGAGTCCAGGGCGGTCCGATTCGGCGGAGCAACTCTAAACCCTAAACTCCAGACCCTAAACTCCAAACCCTCCCCTACAATCCCTTCTGCAAGGATTGAAAGCGCAGGGGTGTGGTGCCGGTACGGAGCTTGAACTGGCGGTGGAAGTGCGAAATATTGTTAAAACCGCACTCCATTCCTACCTGACTGACGCTCACGTCGGCCTTCGACAGCAGCTTCCGGGCGTAGCTGATGCGCAGTTCGTTCAGATACTCGATGAATGATTTGCGGGTCCGTTTACGAAAATAGCGGCAGAAAGCGGCCGGGGCCATGCCCGCCACCGACGAAATATCCTCGACCCGGATCTCTTCCCGGAAATGAGCAAGCATGTAATCCAGCACGCGCTTCATGCGCTCGGTTTCGGCCTCCGTGGCTTTCAGCTGGTAGCCTTCACTGGCCAGCATGACCGCACCCGGATCAGCGGCCAGTTCCTTCAGAATGTGCAGCAGCGCCAGAAGCCGGTCAAAGCCGGTCAGGGTGGTCAGTTCGAGCAGATGGCTATGCAGCCGACTGGCCGTCTTCCGGCAGAAGCGCAGTCCGTGGCCCGCCCGGACCAGCAGCGTCCGCAGCATTCCCGCCTCCGGCAGCTGCGGCAGCCACGCCTCGCCCAGCGACTGGGCAAACTGGACTACCACCGCCTCCGCTTCGTCGTCGGCCGTGATGATTTCCTCGTCGTTGCGCCAGAAATGCGGCAGATTTGGCCCCAGCAGCACCAGATCGCCCGGCTCGAACGCTTCCACGTGGTCGCCCACGAAACGTCGGCCCTGGCTGTTCAGGATATACGTCAATTCAAATTCCGGGTGGTAATGCCAGGGCGAATCAAAATAAGGCAGGTGCAGGTGTTTAACTTGCAGAGAGGCCTGTTCGTCCAGTTCAATTTTTTCGAAAAGAGCTTTCATAACTTGCGCTTCTTTACCCTGTTTTCCGGCAACGGGTAAATTGTTGTCAAAATCGTATATAATTTGGAAAAAGTATTGATTGTTTCCAAGAAACCATAGAACCAATTTTGCTCCGTACTATTCCTAAACCCTTTTATGCTATCAACGTTTGATAAAGCCGCCCTGCAGCAGCAGCTTTCGAAGCCTTTTAACCTGTCCGACGAAGCCATTACCTTCTACCGGACTAACGGCTATGTCAAACTTAAGAACGTGCTGAGCCCGGAAGTTCTGCAGTATTACGGCGAAATAATCACGGAACAGGTTATTCGGCTCAATACGCTCACCAAGCCCATGGAGGAGCGCACGACCTACGAACGGGCGTTTCTGCAAATCATGAACCTCTGGCGCGAGGACGACCTTGTGAGGGAATTTGTCTTTTCGCCCCGACTGGCCCGGATTGCGGCCGAACTGATGGGCGTTTCGGGCGTCCGCCTCTACCACGACCAGGCGCTGTACAAGGAGCCGTCCGGGGGTTTCACGCCCTGGCATGCCGACCAGTTTTACTGGCCGCTGGCCTCACCTCACACGGTCACGGTCTGGATTCCGCTGCAGGAAACGCCGATGGAGATGGGCCCGCTGGCCTTTGCCGAGGGCAGCCAGCAGGTGGAAATTGGGCGGGAACTGGAAATCAGCGATGAAAGCGAGAAACTGCTGGCGGCCGAACTGGCCCGGCTCAACTTCCGGGTCAACGACACGCCGTTTGACCTGGGCGAGGTGAGCTACCATGCTGGCTGGACCTTCCACCGCGCCGGTCCCAATACCTCCAACGCCCCGCGCAAGGTCATGACCATGATTTATATGGACAAGGACCAGACCATCACCGCCCCCAAAAACAGTTACCAGCAGGCCGACTGGCAGAAATGGCTGGACAGCTTTCCCATCGGCGGAAAGCCCGAAAGCGAACTAAACCCGGTGCTGTTTTAATCAATGAATAATGAAGGCTCCACCTCTTTATCCGTATTGGATTGAGGCGGAGCCTTCATTATTCATTGCGGTCCGCCGCCGCGGTTCATTATTTTCTCCCCTCCAGCCCTCCAACGAAGGGCTTTTTTGTTAAACCGCGACTTTTGGAAATATTTTTGTGAAAATGGTGTTGTAGCTTCAGGCACCGTGCGGTCTTGTTCTTATGAAACGCGTTAAACTAATTTTCCTTCTCTTTGCTGCGCTTGTTACGTCGCTGACAGCCAGCGCCCAATTTCAGAATCACGCCACCTGGCAGATTGAGCCTTCCCAAACGACGGCCCGGGTGGGTGACGTTCTGGATATCCGGCTCAAGGCGACCATAGATCCCGAATGGTACCTGTATTCCAGCGACATGGACCCCAATCTCGGGCCTACGCTCACGACGATTACGCTGAAACCGAACGACACCTACCAACTGGTCGGCAAGCTGGTCTCGGTCAATCCCAAAGAAAAATACGAAGAGGTCTGGGGCGGAAACATTCGCTATTTCACCCGGGAAGGCATTTTTATTCAGAAAATCAAGGTTTTAAAATCCGCCCCGGTGCTGGAAGGCACGGTAGATTACCAAACCTGCTCCGAGAAAAACGGTCTCTGTGTTCAGGGAACCAGCGATTTCCGCATCGATAACATCAAGGTGGAAGCCGGTGCCACCGCCGCGGCTTCGACTTCGGCCGTCTCCGCTTCGGCTGCGGCTCCCCTGGCAGCCTCCGCCTCCCCGACCGATTCCGGCAACGTGGAAGTCGCCGAAGCGCCCGCCTCCAACCCGGATTCGGCCGTCGCTACCGCCGAAAACGCTCCGGAAGTGATCGCGTCGCCGGAAGCCCAGCCCACCGAATCCCTGCTGGGTTTTGCCATTGCCGCCTTTTTGTCCGGTCTGCTCGCCCTGCTGACGCCCTGCGTCTTCCCGATCATTCCGATGACGGTGAGTTATTTTACGAAGCAGGACCACGGCTTTGCCAAGGCATTGCTGTACGGCGTTTCCATTATTGGCATTTATGTGCTGATCGGCACGCTGGTTTCGCGGATCAACGGACCTGCTTTTGCCAACTTCGTCAGCACGCACTGGCTGCCCAATCTGTTGTTTTTCGCTATTTTCTTCGTGTTTGGCCTGTCGTTTCTCGGACTGTTTGAAATCGTCCTGCCCAGTTCGCTGGTCAACAAGGCCGATGCCCAGTCCGAACGGGGCGGTGTAGTTGGCATTCTGTTCATGGCCTTTACGCTGGTGCTGGTTTCGTTTTCGTGCACGGGCCCGATTGTCGGCAGCCTGCTGGTGGCCTCCGCAGGCGGCGAAGTCGTGAAGCCGATTGTCGGCATGGCGGCGTTCTCGTCGGCCTTTGCCATTCCGTTTACGCTGTTTGCGGCCTTTCCGCAATGGCTGAAAAGTCTGCCGAAATCCGGCGGCTGGCTGAATTCGGTGAAAGTGGTCCTCGGCTTTCTGGAACTGGCCCTGGCGCTCAAGTTCCTGAGCATCGCCGACCAGGTGTATCACTGGAACCTGCTCGACCGCGAGGTGTTCCTGGCTTTCTGGATCGTTCTTTTCTCGCTGATCGGGTTTTATCTGCTCGGCAAAATCCGTCTGCCGCACGACAGTGAGGTGAAGACCATCAGCATTCCGCGGCTCCTGCTGGCCATTGCTACCTTCTCGTTTGTGGTGTACATGATTCCGGGTTTGTTTGGGGCTCCGCTGAAAGCACTGGCGGGTTATCTGCCGCCGCAATCAAGGCAGGCGTTTGCCTTTGCGGCCAATTCCGGCGTAGGCTCAGGCCCGTCGAGCCTGCAAGAAGTACCGAAATTTGCGGAATTGTTCCGGGACAAGACACCGCATGGGATCGAAGCTTTCTACGATTATAAGCAGGCGCTGGCTTATGCCAAAAAGGTGAACAAGCCGGTTTTCATTGATTTTACGGGTCATGGCTGCGTCAACTGTCGGGAGATGGAAGCCCGCGTCTGGGCCGAACAGCCGGTGCTAAACCGGCTGCACAACGATTTTGTCGTTGTGGCGCTGTACGTGGACGACAAGACCGAACTTCCGGAAAGCGATTGGTACAAGTCAGCCTATGACGGCAAGCAGAAAACGACCATCGGTGCCCAGAACGCGGATTTGCAGATTACGAAGTATAACAACAATGCCCAGCCGCATTACTGCATCGTGGACGCGGACGGCAAACTGCTCGTTCAGCCGAAAAACTACGACCTGGACATAAACAATTTTGTGAATTTCCTCGACAGCGGTAAACAGGCGTTCTCCTCCACCGAAACGCTGGTAGCCCGCTAAGCCGTAGATTTTAAAAATTACACACGGCTGAAATTAAAAAAGTCCGGGCCAATGGTCCGGACTTTTCAGTTTCAACTCCAACGGTTTAAAACCGCCTTAACCCTTAAACACACAAACTACTATCTTCTCAGCGGCTGAGCGGGAACGAATAGCCAACGGACACGTTCACGCCGCGGTTGCGAATGGGCATCTGCACCACGGGCAGGTCATAATTCCGGGAGAAACCGTGCTGGTAACGGGCTTCGAGGAACAACCGTCCGGCTCCTACTTCACCACTGACACCCAGACCGCCGATGGCGCTGAAATCCCACTGGTTGAAGAGACCGCTGCTGGTATTAAGCGGAATATCGACGTTCTGGGTCCGGAAGAGGCCGCTGGCACGGGTCCGGATCCGACCATCGACGGCATAACCCGCCGCCCCGCCGGCCAGCACATACGCCTGCACGGGTCCTTCGTTCAGGTTCACTTTCAGCAGCAGCGGCACTTCGACATAATGCGTCTGGTACGAAACCCGAGCGCCGAAGGGAATGGGGATATTCCCGATGTTAAAATTAAGGTCTTCATTAATCACAAAGCCCTTCTGGATGTATTGCGCCTCGGCCCGGAACGCTACGCGGTCGCTGATGGGTGCTTCAAGGAAAATCGCCCCGGTAGGTCCCGGCGACAGCCGGAAGGTAGGCGAGAAATTATCGGCAAAATCAGGTTTGGAAACAGCGCCCCAGTTGGCACCCACCCGGATACCCACCTGTACCTGCGCGGTTGCGGTCTGAACCATTAAAAGTGCCATTGCGGCGATGCCTGCCAGTGTAAATCGTTTCATGATGTTGTTAAAATATGGGTCTTGTAAAAAATGGGCAGGTAAAGTTTACCATAGGCAAAAGCGGTCAATTTTCTTTTTTGTTGCAACCTAACGCTTTGACAGGGCGTTAGCGTGAAGGATTAATTACCCACAAAAAAAAATATAATGATGCCAAATGAACGGATTGAAGGCCTTATAGGCCGGATTCAGCCGATTCGCGAGCAATTGGTTGCCCACCCGCTTTACGGAGCCATTGGTACATTGGAAGACGTACAAACCTTCATGAAGTCACACGTCTGGGCAGTCTGGGATTTTATGTCGCTGCTGAAAGCCCTGCAACGCCGCCTGACCTGCGTGGAGGTGCCCTGGGTGCCGGTCGGTTCGGCCAACACCCGCTACCTGATCAACGAAATTGTGGTCGGGGAAGAAAGCGACGTAGACCCCGACGGGCAGCGGTTGAGCCATTTCGAATTGTACCTGAACGCCATGCAGCAGGCCGGGGCGGATACGTCGGCCATCAAAGCTCTGCTGGAACGGTTGCAGCAGGGCGGGACCGTTGAGACCGCCCTAAATCACGAAGGCGTACCGGCGGGTGCCCGTGCCTTCTCCGGTTTTACCTTCGACCTGATTCGCCACGGCGAAGTGCACCAGTTGGCCGCGGTCTTTACGTTTGGCCGCGAAGACCTGATTCCGGATATGTTTTATTCCATCGTTAACGGCTTGAAAACCACGCATCCCGAGGCGCTGCAGCTGTTTACCTACTACCTGGAACGGCATATTGAAGTGGATGGGGATCACCATTCGCATCTCGCGAAAGAAATGACCGCCGAGCTTTGCGGTAATGATGACCGGAAGTGGCAGGAAGCCGAAGAAGCCGTCGTTCGGGCCCTGGAAAGCCGACTGGCCCTGTGGAACGATACACTCAAAAGCATGCGGGAACTGACTTCTTCTGTTGCCTGATGGTTTAAGCCGATTATTTTGTACGCCTGTAGTTGGAAGTAGCCTCTACAGGCTTTTTCTTTGTTATCCCTGAACTCTAATATAATTTTTTATTGAAAACATTGTATTGATTTATTAGCTTTACCTGTTACGCTTAGTTGGTCTTTAGAATGAGATGAGAGAAAAAGAACCGAGTCGATACAGCTATCTTCCGGGGCCGCTGGCTTCGCTGGATTTTTTGGGCCTCTTTGAGAAAGACCCGTTTGGCAACATGCTGTTGATCAAACGGATTCTGATTTCTCTGATTGGCTGGTTTACCTATTTTCGCTACACGCTCTACAACCGCATCAAAATTGAGGGCATGGAGCACCTGAAGGACCTGCCCATCAACAACGTCATCTTCCTGTCGAACCACCAGACTTACTTTGCGGACGTTATCGCGTTTTATCACATCTTCTGCGCCGCCAAGTGGAACTACCGCAACACTATTTTTCCGCCTTTTTACCTGCTGGCGCCCCGCGCCCGCAATTATTACGTAGCCGCCAGCGAAACCATGAAAGGCGGCATCGTTCCCCGGCTTTTCTCGCTGGGCGGGGCCATTCAGATCGAGCGTTCGTGGCGGGCCAAAGGACAGGATGTAAAAAGGGAGGTCGACCGTTCGGCGAGCGATAAAATCGGCAAGGCGCTCGAACACGGCTGGGTGGTCAGCTTTCCGCAGGGCACGACGAGCCCCTACGCGCCCGTCAGGAAAGGAACCGCGCATCTGCTCAAAGAAAGCAATCCGATTGTGGTGCCGATCGTCATCAACGGCTTTCGGCGGGCTTTTGACAAGAAAGGTCTGCGGTTCAAAAAGCGCAACACGACCCTGACCATCCGCATCAAACCGCCGATGGAATACAGCCCCGACGAAGACGTGGACGCCCTGGTAGACAAAGTCCGCGACGCCATCGAACAGAACATCCCTAAGGAGAAACTGACCTGGATGCAATAGGGGAGTTAAGAATTAAGAGTTAAAAATTAAAAGTAGCTTCGCCTGGTCAGGATACCTGATTAAGCGAAGCTACTTTTAATTTTTAACTCTTAATTCTTAACTGATTATAAAATCCAGCGGAAGAAGATGTATAGGGTGAAGGACAGCAGGATGGAGACGGGCAGCGTCAGCAGCCAGGCCAGGGCGATGTTCCGGATGGTGCCGCCCTGCAGGTTTTTGATGCCTTTGCTGGCTACCATACTTCCGGCGATGCCCGACGACAGGACGTGCGTGGTGCTAACCGGCACCGCCAGCAGCGACGCCATCCCGATGGTGCTCGCCGCTACCAGTTCGGCCGAAGCGCCCTGGGCGTAAGTAAGGTGCTGCTTACCAATCTTCTCCCCGACCGTAATCACAATCCGCTTCCAGCCGACCATCGTACCCAGACCCAGCGACAGCGCGACCATCAGCAAAACCCAGGTCGGCGCGTAATCCGTCAGGCGGCGCAGGCCATTCTTTTCGTCCGTATTGCTTTTCAGGATGTTACGGTCGGCATCGCTGATTTTCACGTCCTCGCTGGACATCAGCTTCTTGGTGTTATTGGTGATCAGCAGCACATCGCGACGCACTTCTATCCGGTGTTCGGCACTGATTTCCTCCGTGGTGGAGGCACGGGCCAGCAGCGTCTGCAGGTCGTTGATTTCCATCTTGATGGTCCGCAGCCGGCCGGCATCTTCCGAACCAAGCCCCGTCGAGTCGATGCGGCAGACCACCGGCTCAATGGCCAGCAGGTTCTGACGGATCACCGTCGGGTCTGTTGCGGTATTAAGGGCGAAAAAGGACGGGGTGATGCCAATCAGAATCAGCATAATCAGGCCAACACCTTTCTGGCCGTCGTTCTGGCCGTGAAAGAAACTAACCCCGGTACAGGTAGCGATGAGGACCGCCCGAATCCAGGTTGGCGGCGGCGTATTCTTTTTGGGTTCTTTGAAAAGCGCGTCGTTTTTGACGGTTTTCTTCAGCACATACATCAGCACAACGGCCATACTGAAGCCGAAGAGCGGGGAAAACAACAGCGCCTGGCCGGTTTCGGCGGCTTTGGTCCAGTTGACGGCCGAAGCGCCGGTCTTGTTTTCCGGCATCAGCGTAAAGGCCAGTCCAACACCCAGAATAGAGCCGATCAGCGTGTGCGAACTCGAACTGGGCAGTCCAAAATACCAGGTTCCCAGGTTCCAGGCGATGGCGCTCAGCAGCAGGGCCAGCACCATGGCGATACTGTGGTAGACGTTTTGGTCGATCAGCATTTCGACCGGCAGCAGGTTTACGATACCCATCGCAACCCCGATACCGCCGAGCAGTACCCCGGCAAAGTTGCAGATGCCCGACCAGACAACGGCGACGTTGGGTTTCAAGGAGTTGGTATAGATAACCGTAGCTACGGCATTGGCTGTATCGTGAAAACCATTGACAAACTCAAAAGCACAGGCGGCGAATAAGCAAAGGGAGAGGAGGATGAAAATATCCGTTTCTAAGCCGAACATGAATAAAAGGTAAGTTCGTGATAAATAGCCTTTAAGGCGGTGGTCATATTGGTATTGTACAAAAATACAGCAAAGTTTTCAGGGCAATATTAAGGGAATGTTAAACTGGTGGAAAGCAAACCAGACTTCATCTGTTCATGCCTGATTACCAACAAAAAAGCGGACTTTCGTCCGCTTACTGTTTGCCCGCCAGTTGCCCGCAGGCGGCGTCAATGTCCTTGCCCCTGCTTCGGCGAATGTTGACCGTTACGCCCCGGTCTTCCAGAAAACCGGCAAACTTGTCGAGCGTTTGCGGGTCGGTATTTTTGAAAGAAGCTTCCGAAATGGGGTTGTATTCGATGATGTTCACTTTCGCCGGGACCTTTTTGGTAAACTGCCAGAGTTCTTTAGCGTCCTGCAGCGAATCGTTGAAGTTATAAAACACGATGTATTCGAACGTGACGCGGGTGCCCGTTTTCCGGTAAAAATAATTCAGCGCGTCGGCCAGGGCCGGCAGTGAATTGCTTTCGTTGATCGGCATGATCTGGTTCCGTTTCACATCGTTGGCGGCGTGCAGCGAAAGGGCCAGATTGAACTTCACGTTGTCGTCGCCCAGTTTTTTGATCATTTTGGCAATACCGGCCGTTGATACCGTAATCCGTTTAGCCGACATGCCCAGCCCGTTCGGCGACGTAATGTGCTCGACGGACTCCATCACGTTGGCATAGTTCAGCAGCGGTTCGCCCATGCCCATGTAAACAATGTTGGTCAGTCCCGTGCCGTAGGCCTCTTTTGCCTGCCGGTCGATGGTCACCACCTGGTCGTAAATCTCAGAAGCTTCCAGATTCCGCTTGCGGTCCATGTAGCCCGTTGCGCAGAACTTACAGGTCAGCGAGCAGCCCACCTGCGACGACACACAGGCCGTCATCCGGGCGTCGGACTCCGTACCGGCCGACAGGTCGTTGGGCTTGAAAGCCGGAATGAGCACGCCTTCGATCAGGTTGCCGTCGTGCAGCCGAAACGACGATTTGATGGTACCGTCGGCGCTGCGCTGCGATACGGCGACCGTCATCGGCCGGATCTCGAAGTGTTCGGCCAGCATCTGCCGCGTTTTCTGCGACAGGTTGGTCATTTCGTCAAAGGAGCCGGCGGCCCGTTTCCAGAGCCACTCGTGAATCTGTTTCGCCCGGAAGCCCTGTTCCCCATGCTGGGTCAGCCAGGTTTTCAGTTGTTCGGCGTCGAATTTGCGTATATCCTGCTTAGTCGCTGTCATTGTCTTTACTCTTCCTCTTTTCCCCTAACGCAACTTCCTTGCCACGGGCCAGAAGTCGGTTGCCCATCGGCATCCACGTCGAGGCCGCATTCATCACTTTGGGCGCAATCGGCACCACCATCGGATACAGGAACGTTTCCTGCGTCTGGCGGGGCGGCATTCGGACTCCCATCCAGCTTAACAACCAGAATATCACACTAATTCCAAAGACCCACGTAAAAATTCCGACCGCGGCGCCGGCCAGACTGTCGAACGTCCCCAGCAGCGTCATCCGAAGCATCCGGCGGAGCGTAAACCCGAGCTGGTTGATCAGAAAAACGGTTGGAAAAAAAATAACGGAGAACCCCAGCCACGGCAGCAATCGCCGGGCCATTTCCAGACTGATGTACGGGGCCAGCAGTTCAATGCCGAAACTGAGAAATTTAAAACCAACAATCATCGCCGCCACGAACGCCACCACCGCCACCACCTCGACCAGCAGGCCTTTGCGGTAACCGTTGTACGCTCCGTAGAGCAACGGAATGAGGATAAGAATATCGAGGGTTTTCAAATTGCGAATGAGTGATTGAGCGGTTGAGTGATTGAGTGACGAACTGCCGCTTGACTATATCCCAAAGCGCTCAATCACTCATTCACTCAATCGCTCATTGTAAAAGTTGCTTCACCATGGCCGAAACGGCTTTGCCTTCTGCAACTCCGGCCAGTTCTTTGGTCGCCACGCCCATCACCTTACCCATGTCGGAGGGGGCGGAAGCACCTACGCGGGCGATGATGTCCTGTAAACGGGCTTTCAGTTCGTCTTCGGTCAGTTGCTTGGGCAGGTAATTTTCAATCACCGCGATTTCGGCCTGTTCGACGGCCAGCAGGTCTTCCCGGCCCTGCGTCCGGTAGATTTCGGCGGAATCTTTCCGCTGCTTGACGGCTTTGGTCAGCAGCTTGATTTCGTCCTCCGGCTTCAGCTCGCCTGAGCCGCCTTCTTTGGTTTCTTCCAGCAGGATCAGCGATTTCAGCGCCCGGAGCGCCCGCAGGCGGTCGGCTTCTTTCGCTTTCATGGCTTCCTTGATATCGGCGTCAATTTGTTGTTTGAGAGCCATAAGACAGAATGAATAATGAACAATGAATAATGAAGTATCTTTGAACCAAGCTTCCGGCGACAAAGTTACGAAACCAGCAACGTCCACTACCGTTTTACCTTCTTTTCATCATTCATTTTTCATTATTCAGTTGAAAAAATGACTCGTTTAAGCGTCAACATCAACAAAATCGCCACCCTGCGGAATGCCCGGGGCGGCAATAATCCCAACGTCGTTAAGGTCGCCATCGACTGCGAACGCTTCGGCGCGCAGGGCATCACGGTCCACCCGCGCCCCGACGAGCGACATATCCGCTTTCAGGATGTGCTGGATTTGAAGCAGGTTGTGACGACGGAGTTCAACATTGAAGGCAACCCCGATGCCCGGTTCATCGACCTCGTCATGCAGGTCCGCCCGGAGCAGGTGACGCTTGTGCCGGATGCACCCGACGCCATTACGTCCAACGCCGGCTGGGATACCATCCGCCACCGCGACCACCTCAAGGACCTGGTTGCCAGCTTTAAGGATGCCGGCATCAGGGTTTCCATTTTCGTAGACGCCGACGAACGGATGATCGAAGGAGCCCGCGAAGTCGGCACCGACCGGATCGAATTATACACGGAGCCGTACGCCCACCACTACTTCACCAGCCGCGAAGACGCCGTAGCCCCATTTGTCCGGGCCGCCCAACTGGCTCTCGACCTGGGCCTCGGCCTGAACGCCGGGCATGACCTGAGCCTCGACAACCTCCGGTATTTCAACCAACAGGTGCCGGGTCTGCTCGAAGTGTCCATCGGCCACGCGCTGGTTTCGGACGCCCTTTATTTCGGGCTGGAAAACACCATTCAGATGTATCTGCGGGAATTGGTCTGAACCTGGATTGTCACAGATTTGAATGATGGACAAGAGTGACTGGGCTATTTTAAAACTCTGCCCATTATTCAAATCTGTGTAAGACTAGGTTGGGATTTATCTCCGGTTTATACATTCCAGACACAACGTAAACCTTGGTGATTTAATATCATGGATAACCCATCACTAAAGCAAATATTAAAAGGCCCTAACTCGGATGAATATACAATCTTTAAATTTATAACTGCCAAGTATATACCAGACTACCGGGTGAGGGAAAAAGAGCTGATAAACTCCTTAGCTTCTAAGGGTTGGACCCGTAAGCTTCTATATGATTTTATCATTCAAATGCTTGGTGATAAGGTCCTGTATCAAGAATTGAGTGAAGATGAATATAATGCTTTAGATAATTTCTATACTGCCATAATTGGCTATTGCCACCCTGATTGCATTATAAAGTTTCCTGGAGATCCACAGGAAGAAGAGGAATTTCTTAGTTACGTACGCTCTGATTCCTGGAAGGTTTAAAGCTTGTTCAGGCCTCTATTCCGTTACTCATCAGCACCCTATGCAAAGAGTCTGACTTCTTCCATCGCGCGAACACCTTGGTCGTTTAAGCAAGGTAATATCATTGGCTGAACTGGCTTGGAAAGCTCCCCTCTAAAGGTTATTCAGAAGAGTAAACCGTAAGCCAAAGAAAACGCCAAAACATTCTTTGAATCAAAGCGGTCCACCGCCGCGGCTCAGGACAATCACAGTAAATCTTTAAATCAGCGTAATCCCGACGGTCCGCCGCGCGGTTCAGACAATGATTCAACAACTTTCCGTCACCGACTTCCTCGCCAAAGCCGCCGCCCTGCCCGTCATTGATGTTCGGTCGCCGGGGGAATACGAGCGCGCCCATATTCCCGGAGCCCTGAATATTCCTTTGTTCGACAATGAAGAACGGGCAAAGGTCGGGACGAAATACAAAAAGGCCGGGAAAGACATTGCGGTTCTCCTGGGTCTTGAACTGGTAGGCCCCAAACTGGCCGATTTTGTCCGGCAATCCCGCAAGCTTAACCGCGAAGGCAACGAAGTGCTGGTCCACTGCTGGCGCGGCGGGATGCGGAGCGGCTCGTTTGCGTGGCTGCTCAACACGGCCGGAATCAAGGTCTCGACGCTGGCAGGCGGGTACAAAGCTTACCGAAATGCCGTACTGGAAAGCTTCGCCGAGCCGCGGCAACTCCTCATCGTGGGCGGAAAGACGGGCAGCGGCAAGACCGACGTGCTGAAGGAACTGGCCGCCCAGGGCGAGCAGATTGTTGATCTGGAAGCCATCGCCCACCACAAAGGGTCCTCGTACGGAGCGATCGGCCAACTGCCCCAGCCTTCCGTTGAGCAGTTTGAAAACGATCTGTTCCAGGTCTGGCGGACGCTGGACCCGGACCGCCGCATCTGGCTGGAAGACGAAAGCAAGCACATTGGCCAGTGTTTCATTCCGCATCCGCTCTGGCTACAGATGCGGGCTGCCCCGGTCGCTTTTCTGGACATTCCCCAGGAGGTCCGCGTGGAACGGCTGGTGCGGGAGTATACCGGCATTGACCACCGGCTGCTGGTCGAAGCGACCGAGCGAATCCGCAAACGGCTCGGCAACCAGATCGCCCAGCAGGCGCTGGAGGCGCTGGCCGCTCAGGATTACGCCACCGTGGCCCGGCTGTCGCTGGCTTATTACGACAAAGCCTACCTCCACGGGCTTTCGCAGCGGGACCAGGAGCAGGTTCACCCCATGAACATTACGGAGGATAACCCCGCGCAGACCGCCCGGCAGCTCATCGCCTGGGCTGAAGCGCAGGAAAAGGTGGCGGTCAGGTAACGCCGCTTTATTTCTTTTTCTCCAGCGCCTTCGTATTAATCCGGCGGATGACCTCTTTCCGGTTGAAAACGATCCGCCAGACAACAAAGGGGAGCGCCGCATTGTCGGAACAGGTTTTACAGATCGGATTATCGGCAGGCACGGCGGCGTTGTAGACAAACAGCGAGTCGGCGATTTTCTGGACGTTCGTGCTTTGCGGCAGCTTTTGTTCGGCATTGTACAGATAAGCGTCCAGCACTTCCCGCTCTTTGGCCGGCAAAATCGGGCTTTTCACATCACTGGCCCCAACCAGCTCAATTTTAGCGGCGTAAAGCTTCTCCAACTTCTGAACCGACGTTAGCTTGTCGGGGCGGCAGAGGCTCGTGTCCGGGTTCTTCGCCAGTTCGGCCGCGAGAGCTTTCTGGGCGGAGGCGACGATGGAAGCGCCCCATTCGTCCACCACCGATGCCACCTGCGCGCCGGTCACCCTCTTGATTTTGCGGTCCGCCATTTCCTGCGCCAGCGCCTTCGAGTTCTGGGTAGGTTCGGGGTTGCAGGAGGTCAGACAAAAGAGAACAGACAATAGATAAAAGACGAAAGACAAACGATTAAGGATAGCCGATGCCTGACGGACGGCTGCTGACTGCGAATTCACCATATACCTGTCGGAACTTGTGCGTTAACAACTTTGTAAAGTAAATGCGTAAGCGTCTGGCCGTAAGTCGGTAGGGCGGCCGTTGAATTCATCCGCCCTGCTTTGCCGTCTCCGCTGCACGTTGCGCTACAACTTATTGCTGCAAAGGTAACATTCCGCCGACTACTGGCCGATTTTTTGTACTTTTGTCAGTATAACAACGTTCACCATGATTCATCAGTTAGAGGCGATAAAAGAACGGTTTAACGAGGTATCTCAGCAGATTATGATGCCGGAGGTCGTGTCCGACCAGAAGAAATTCATGAAGCTGAGCAAAGAGTATAAAGACCTTGATAAAATCGTCAAACAATACGATTCATACCGCAAACTGCTCAGCGATATTGAAGGCGCCAGAGACATTCTGATTACGGAAAAGGACGAGGACATGCGGGAGCTGGCCAAAGCCGAACTCGACGAGCTGGTGCCCCAGAAAGAGCCGATGGAGGATGTGCTGAAAGAGATGCTCATTCCGAAAGACCCCAACGACAGCAAGAACGTCATCCTCGAAATCCGGGGCGGTACGGGCGGCGACGAAGCGGCCATTTTTGCGGGCGACCTCTTCCGCATGTACCAGCGCTTCTGCGACAAAATGGGCTGGCGGCTTTCGCTGACGGATTATACCGAAGGCTCTTCCGGCGGCTACAAGGAAATTATCGCCCAGATCGAGGGCGAAGACGTGTACGGCAAGCTGAAATTCGAGTCGGGCGTGCACCGCGTCCAGCGGGTTCCGGCCACCGAAACCCAGGGCCGCATTCACACCTCCGCCGCCAGCGTGGCCGTCCTGCCCGAAGCCGAGGAAGTGGACGTAGACATTAACATGAACGACATCCGGAAAGATACGTTCTGTTCGTCCGGCGCGGGTGGTCAGTCGGTCAACACGACCTACTCAGCCGTCCGCCTGACGCACATTCCGACCGGACTGGTGGTGCAGTGCCAGGACGAACGCTCGCAGTTGAAGAACTTCGACAAGGCCCTGACCGTTCTCCGCTCCCGTATCTACGAAATCGAACTTCAGAAACACAACGACGCCATCGCTTCCCAGCGGAAATCGATGGTGGGCAGCGGCGACCGTTCGGACAAAATCCGGACGTACAACTACCCGCAAAGCCGCGTGACCGACCACCGCATCGGCCTGACCATCTACAACCTTTCGGCCGTCATGGACGGCGACATCGACGAGTTCATCGACCAGCTCCGCATCGCCGAAAACGCCGAGCGGATGAAGGAAGGCGCCGCTGTTTAGTTAAAAATGAAAAGTTAAGAGTTAAAAATAGGCTCCGCCTAACCAGGTATCCTGACCGGGCGGAGCCTATTTTTAACTCTTAACTTTTCATTTTTAACTGTTTATAGGCTTCCTGTTTTTCCTCCATCTACTGGCACGTTGATGCCGGTAATGGCGGCGGCGGCGGGGGTGCAGAGGAAGGCTACGGCGGCGGCTACTTCTTCGGCTTCGGCAAACCGGCCGATGGGAATTTCGCTTTCCATCTGCGCAGACACTTCGGCCTCGGCTTTACCGGACGACTGCGCGCGCATCGCCAGCACCGCGTCCAGCCGGGCCGTTCGGGTGTAACCGGGCAGCACGTTGTTCACGGTAATTCCGTCTTTGCCCAGCTCCAGCGACAAGGTCTTGGCCCATTGAGCAACGGCCCCCCGAATCGTGTTTGAAACGCCCAACCCTACGATGGGCTGTTTGACGGACGTGCTGATGATGTTGACGATCCGGCCAAACTGAGCCCGGCGCATGAACGGCACTACGGCCTGCACCAGTTGCTGGTTGTTGAGCAGATGCGCCGCAAACGTATTGGTAAACTCTTCCAGCGCGGCTTCGATCAGCGGGCCGCCCTTCGGACCTCCGGTATTGTTGATGAGAATGTGGACCTCCGGAAACTCGTTCAGGTAGCGTGCCAGAGCCGTTTTGACGTCGGCAGGCTGCGAAAAATCGGCTACCAGATACCGGTGGACCTGCCCGTGGGTCGTATCGAGGCTTGCGGCTACTTCGCTCAGTCGGGCTTCGTTGCGGGCCATCAGCGTCACGTTTGCGCCCAGAAGCGCCAGTTCTACGGCCGTCGCGCGGCCTATGCCCTGCGTACTGCCGCAAACGAGAGCAGTTTTGCCTTGCAGTGATAAATTCATTCGACAGACTGGTTATAACCAAGGAAACTGTTTTGTCTCATATATTGCACAATCAAGCGATTTGCGCGTTCAAACTTACCAAGTTTATGAGATATCTGGTCCTGTTTTGTGTTCTGTTTCTTACCGCCTTCGCTCCCGCCGCCCGGGCCGATGTAGACCATTCCATTTTTGATGCGCTCTTGAAGAAGTATGTCAATGAGCGCGGCATGGTCAATTACAAAGGGTTCAAAAAAGACGAAAAGGAACTGCGCCGCTACCTGGATCTGCTGAGCAAAAACCCGCCGAAAGCCGGCTGGTCGGCGGATGAAAAGCTGGCGTACTGGATTAATGCCTACAACGCCTTCACGATTCAGCTTATTCTGGACCATTATCCGGTTAAAAGCATCAAGGACATTGGCACCCTTATCCAGATTCCGTACGTCAATACGCCCTGGGACATCGAGTTTATCCGCATTGGCGGCAAAAAATACGACCTTAACAACATCGAGCACGACATTATCCGGAAGGAATTCAACGACCCCCGGATTCATTTCGCGCTGGTGTGCGCGGCCAAATCGTGCCCCAAACTGCGCAATGAAGCCTTTGTGGCCGCCCGGCTCAACCGCCAGCTCGACGAACAGGGCCGCGACTTCCTGAACAATCCCGCCAAAAACGCTATCACCGCCCGACAGGCCAGCCTGTCCAAAATTCTGGACTGGTATGCGGGCGATTTTAAGAAAAACGGCCAGACGGTGGTTAGCTGGGTCAACCGCTACTCCAACGTCAAAATCAACAGCGAAACAGACCTTTCGTACCAGACCTACGACTGGAGTTTAAACGAACCGTAACCCGGACCGGGATTCCGCTGATTCAGGGATTTGCCCGGATGCTTAGCGGGTCTCTATCCATCATCGTACATCCCTAAATCTGCGTAACCCCGACGGTCCGCCGCGCGGTTCAAGACATTTTATGAAACGCATTCTCTACTGGTTCCGCAACGATTTGCGGCTGCACGACAACGAAGGATTCTACCGGGCCACGCAGGACGCCGATGAAGTGATTCCCGTGTACTGCTTCGATCTCCGGCTTTTCCGCCCGCTTCGGCAACCGGCCATTCAAAAGACGGGGGTCTTCCGCGCGCAGTTTCTGCTGGAAAGCGTAGCGGATCTTCGAAACAACCTGATTGAACTCGGCGGCAACCTGATTGTGCGCACCGGACACCCCGAACAGGTGCTCTGGGAAATGGCCCGCGATCTTCAGGCCGACGCTATTTATGCCAGCAAAGAAGTCACGCAGGAAGAAACGGAGGTCGAATCGGGCCTGAGCAAACGCCTGAAAGGCATCAACGTCGATATCGAACTGTTCTGGGAATCGACGCTGTACCACGTCCGGGACCTGCCGTTCAACGTTTCGCGCATGCCGGATGTGTTCACCAGTTTCCGGCAACAGATCGAAAACAAAGTCCGGGTTCGCCCCACCTTTCCGCTTCCCGATCCGATTTCGGTTCCGCGTGAAATCGAGGTCGGCGAACTGCCGGAGCTTGCCCAGCTTGGCTTTTCGGAACTACCCGCCGCAGACCCGCGGGCGGCGATTTCCTTCAGGGGCGGCGAGCGGGCCGGTCTGGAACGGCTGCGGCATTACTTCTGGGGAGAAGACCACCTGCGGAACTACAAGGAAACCCGCAACGGGATGCTGGGTACGGATTTTTCGTCCAAATTTTCGGCCTGGCTTGCCCTGGGCTGTCTGTCGCCCCGCCACGTCTACGAGGAAGTGAGGCGTTACGAGAGCGAACGGATCGCCAACGACTCCACTTACTGGCTCGTTTTTGAGCTGCTGTGGCGGGACTTTTTCCGGTTCATTGCGCTGAAATACGGAACGCGGATTTTCAAGCCGGGCGGCATCAAGATGCGGCTGGGACATCCGTTTGTCGAAGACCGCGCCCTGTTTGACCGCTGGGCGAACGGGCAGACCGGCGTTCCGCTCATCGATGCGGCCATGCGCGAACTCAACGCGACGGGTTTTCTGTCTAACCGGGCGCGTCAGAATGTGGCCAGCTTCCTTATCCACGACCTGAACCTCAACTGGACCTGGGGCGCCGCTTATTTTGAAGCCATGCTGACGGATTACGACCCGGCGAGCAACTGGGGCAACTGGTGTTATACGGCGGGAGTCGGCAACGATCCCCGTCCGAACCGCTATTTCAACATCTACTCGCAGGCCCTCCGGTACGATGAGCAGGGCGAGTACGTCCGTCACTGGCTTCCGGAACTGGCCCGGGTGCCCGCCGACAGGATTCACCGGGTCTGGACGCTCAACCCGGCCGAGCAGGACGAGTACGGCCTGCATTTAGGCACGGATTACCCGTTACCCATCATCAACGCCGACAAATGGCTTAGCCCGGAATCTATCCGATGATGTAAATTTTTAGTTATATAGGAAACGATTCATCACTTTTACCGCACAAACACGTAAAAACAACCATGTCACGAGGACTTATCATTGTCATTGCCCTGCTGCTGATTTTCGGCTTTTTCGGGTGCAGTACCTATAACGGATTAGTAGAGAAAGATACCAATGTGGAAGGAAAATGGGCGCAGGTGCAGACGCAATACCAGCGCCGGGCAGACCTGATTCCGAACCTGGTCAATACGGTAAAGGGCGTCGCCAACTTCGAAAAATCGACCCTGCAGGCCGTTATCGAGGCCCGGGCCGGAGCCACCGGAATCCGCCTGAATGCCGACCAGCTGACGCCCGAAAACGTCCGGAAGTTTCAACAGGCGCAGGACCAGCTGAGCGGTTCGCTGTCGCGGCTGCTGGCCGTAGCGGAAAACTACCCGCAGCTTCGGGCTACGCAGAACTTTTCCGAGCTTCAGGCGCAGATTGAAGGGACCGAAAACCGGATTTCTGTCTCTCGTAACGACTTCAACCAGGCCGTTCAGTCCTATAACCAGTCCGTCCGGTCTTTCCCGGCCAATATTTTCGCCGGTGTTTTTGGCTTCCAGCGCAAAGGCTTCTTTGAAGCCTCCCAGGCGGCCCAGCAAGCCCCAACGGTTCAATTTTAATGATGAGTTAAGAGTTATGAGTTATGAGTTAGCCAAAAAATAACTCATAACTCTTAACTCTTAACTCTTAACTCACTTTATGACGGGTCAGCTCTTAACTTCCGAGGAACAGCAACGAGTGATTACCGCCATCCGGCAGGCTGAGGACCATACGTCCGGCGAGGTCCGGGTTCATATCGAAGCCAAATGTCCGGAACCTAACGTCATGGACCGGGCGGTGCAGGTCTTTTTTCTGCTGGAAATGAACAAAACCGTCCAGCAGAACGGCGTCCTTTTCTACCTGGCGACCGACGATCACAAGTTTGCCGTCCTGGGCGATAAAGGTATTGATCAGGTTGTACCGGCTAATTTCTGGGAATCGACCAAAGAGGTGTTGCGGGACCATTTTCGCGCCGGGCAGATAGCCGAAGGGCTCTGTAAAGGAATTGAACGGGCCGGACAGCAACTCAAACAGTATTTCCCACGCCAGGAAGACGATAAAAATGAGCTTTCCGACGAAATATCTTTCTAAATGAATTCATTCCTGAAAACAGTACGTCCGGTTCTCTTCCTGAGCGGTCTTGTCCTGTTTCTTTTTATGATCGGTCTGCCGGTCCGGGCACAGGATACCGGAACGCAGAACGTCATTCCTGACCGGCCCAATCCACCGCGACTGGTCAACGATCTGGCGGGTATTCTGCGTCCGGACGAAGTGCAGCGGCTGGAAGATAAACTGCGCCGGTATAATGATACCACCTCCACGCAGATTGTCGTCCTGATCGTCCGCAGCACCGAGCCCTATCCCATCGGCGACTTTAGTTTTCAGGTCGGCCGGAAGTGGGGCGTCGGGCAGAAAGGCAAAAATAACGGCCTCATCCTGGCCTGGTCGACGCAGGACCGAAAGGTGTTTATTGCTACCGGTTACGGGCTCGAAGGCGCCATTCCGGACGCCATTGCCAAACGCATCATCAGCGACATCATTTCGCCCCGTTTCAAAAACGAAGAATGGTACGCCGGTCTGGACGAAGCGACGAACGAAATCATCCGACGGGCCAATGGCGAGTACAAGTCCCAGGGCGGCGACTCCGACGGCGGCAGTAACCTTCTCCCCATCCTGCTTGTCTTCTTTTTTGTTATCCTGATCCTCATCTGGATTGGCCGGAACCGGGGCGGCGGCAACCGTTACCGGAGCGGCGGACCGACCATCTTTCCGTTCCCCTACACGACGTATTCCGGCTGGGGTGGTTCATCCGGCAACTGGGGCGGCGGTGGTAGCGGCGGAGGTTCCGATTTCGGCGGCTTTGGCGGAGGTGACTTCGGTGGAGGCGGTGCCGGAGGCGATTATTAGACCAGAAGAAAAACAAAAAGCCGGGTTCGCGCCCGGCTTTTTCATTTATTTCGACTGCTGAATCAGTCCGACAAATTCATCAAACAGGTACCGCGAATCGTGCGGTCCCGGAGAAGCTTCCGGGTGGTACTGAACCGAGAAGGCCGGTTTGTCTTTCCGACGGATGCCTTCAATGGTCTTGTCGTTCAAGTTTACGTGCGTCAGTTCCACATCCGGATGATCCATGACGTCTTCGGCGCGTACGGCAAACCCGTGGTTCTGGGACGTCACTTCACAACGGCCGGTGATGAGGTTCTTTACCGGGTGATTGAGGCCCCGGTGCCCGTTGTGCATCTTGTAGGTCGACAGGCCGCTGGCGAGCGAAAGCACCTGGTGGCCCAGACAGATGCCGAACAGCGGCTTGTTGGTGTCCAGTGCCTGCCGAACGGTTTCGGCCGCATAAGGCATGGCCGCCGGGTCGCCCGGGCCGTTGGAGATGAAATAGCCATCCGGGTTCCAGGCGGCAATTTCCTCAAACGGGGTGGTCGCCGGAAATACGCGGCAATGCGCGCCCCGGTCCGTCAGGTTCGTCAGAATGCTTTTCTTGACGCCCAGGTCCAGAACCGCCACGCGGAACTCAGGCCGTGCGCTGTCCAGGTCATAAATACGCTGGGTGCAGACCTGCGACGACAGCTCCAGACCTTCCATGTCGGGAATCGCCTTCAGCTGGTCGAGCAGCGGAGCCGGGTCCAGAATCTCAGACGAAATGATGCAGTTCATTACGCCCTTGTCGCGGATATGCCGCACGATCTGGCGGGTATCCACTCCGCTGATTCCGACAATGTTCGACTTTTCGAAGTACTCCTGTAGTGAAGAATCAGCCGTGTGGCGCGAATGAATCTGGGAGAAGAAGTTGCAGACCATGCCGCTGATCTTCACCCCGTTTGATTCTTCCTCCGTTTCCAGCTGCACGCCGTAGTTTCCGATGTGCGAGTTGGTGTTAACGATAACCTGTCCGTAGTACGAAGGATCGGTGTAGATTTCCTGATAACCGGTCATCCCCGTATTGAAACAGATTTCGCCACCGGCTGTGCCGATTTTGCCTAATGCCAACCCCTTGAATACGGTACCGTCTTCCAGTACCAGCAACGCTTCCTGATGATTTGACCGCTTCTGCATCGACCGTTTTAACTGAGAATTTAAAGGTTAGTTGATAGACAAGAGATTGCCGGTTTTAGTTCGCTGGCCTTCGCCTGTCTTTCGCTGAAAATGGTAATTCCAAAAAAAAGGGCTAAACCTGACGGTCAGCCCTCTTTCGATATGATTCTTACGCAATCATTTACTCTTTCGGCGCTTCGGTTTCGTCCGTAGATTCCGTTTGGGCGGCTTCCGGAGCATCCGTTGCGGCCGGAGCTACTACCGGGTTGTTCTCGGCAGCGGCTTCAACAGCGACCGGAGCATCACCAGCGGCTTTCTTGCCACCGGCGCGACGGCTGCGGCGCGTACGGGTCGCTTTCTCTTCAACAACCGTCAGCAGGTTATCGTTGAAGTCAACCAGCTCGATCAGGCACATAGAAGCGCTGTCACCAACCCGGTTGCCCAGCTTGATGATGCGGGTGTAGCCCCCCGGGCGAGTGGAAATCTTGTCCGAAACCACGTTGAACAGTTCTTTCATCGTTTCCTTGTTGTTGAGGTACGAGAAAAGAACGCGGCGGTTCTGGTAAGTATCTTCTTTGGCCCGCGTCAGCAGAGGCTCAACATACTTGCGCAGTTCTTTCGCCTTAGCAACCGTCGTTTCGAGGCGCTTGTTAATGATCAGCGAGGACGCAAGGTTCGACAGCATAGCCTGCCGGTGTGAGTAGGTCCTGCCAAGGTGGTTATCTTTTTTACCGTGTCTCATTGTTTTAGTGAAGGGAGGAGAGGGATACCGGAGAAGGGATATACTGGACGTCCTTTCTCCCTTTGCTCCTTGCGTCCTTTTTCCCTTTCAGTTTTAGTCCTCGTCTAATCTGTATTTTGCAATGTCCATGCCGAAGGTCAACCCTTTTTCGGCAACCAGTTGCTCCAGTTCTGTCAGTGACTTCTTACCGAAGTTCCGGAACTTCATCATGTCCGAAATTTCCAGTCTTACCAGATCACCGAGCGTGCGTACATCGGCCGACTTAAGGCAGTTGTATGCGCGTACCGACAGGTCGAGATCGGCCAGCGGCGTTTTCAGCAGCTTGCGCATATGCAGCATCTCTTCGTCCACCACATTGTCTTCTTCGGCTTTGGCCGTTTCGAAGGTCATGGTCTGGTCAGAGAACAGCATGAAGTGCTGAATCAGGATATGAGCAGCGCCTTTGAGAGCTTCCTCCGGGTGAATCGACCCGTCGGTCTCAATATCCAGCAACAGCCGTTCGTAGTCGGTTTTCTGCTCAACGCGGGTGTTTTCAACGCTGTACCGGACGTTCTTGATCGGCGTGTAAATCGCGTCGATGGGGATATGTCCGAAAGGCAGTTCATTGGCACGCGGCTCATCAGCCGGCACATAACCCCGCCCTTTTTCAACGATGATTTCCATCTCAAACTCACGCGTATCGTCGATGTGGCAGATCACCATTTCGGGGTTCAGCACCTCGAACGAAGCCGTGAATTTTGATATATCGCCAGCCTTCAGTTCGGGCTGGTTCTTGATGGTTACCGTAATTTTGTTGTCAACCATGTCCGAAATCTTCTTAAAGCGAACCATTTTCAGGTTCAGGATGATTTCGGTAACATCTTCAACAACACCTTCTATGGACGAGAACTCGTGCAGGACACCGGGGAAGCGAACGCTGGTAATTGCGTAGCCTTCCAGCGATGACAGCAGGATTCGGCGCAATGCATTCCCAATCGTCACGCCGTACCCTTTTTCGAGCGGCTTGAACTCAAACAACCCGTGGAAGTCGTCAGCTCTTTCCATGACAACTTTGTCGGGCATTTGGAACGCTAATATTGACATACGAGTTCGTAGTTTGGTGTTACGCGGCCGGGGCCGCTGTTGATATATGAAAGTCGTTGGGCGTCAAAATAAGGATTGACGGGCTAATGGCAAAATAAAACCTCGGTAGTGCAGAGGTTTTATTCGGCCGCCAACGATTACTTCGAGTACAGTTCGACGATGAGCTGCTCGTTCACGTTTTCCGGGATCTGATCGCGATCCGGATAGGTGATGAACTTGCCCGTCAGCTGCTGGTTATCGAACTCCAGCCAGTTGAACCGCTTGGTCCCGCGAGCCGAAAGGCTGTCGGTAACGGCTTCCAGCGACTTCGACTTTTCGCGAACGCCGATCAGCTGGCCGGGTTTCAGTGAATATGAAGGAATGTTAACGACTTCGCCGTCAACAATGATGTGCTTGTGAGAGACAAGCTGACGAGCCGCCCGGCGCGTCGGGGCAATGCCCAGACGGTATACCGTATTGTCGAGACGGGCTTCGCACAGCTTCAGCAGGTTTTCACCCGTGATGCCTTCCTTAATTACGGCGCGGTGGAACAGCGCGCGGAACTGGCGTTCCAGGATGCCGTAGATGTATTTTACTTTCTGCTTTTCCTGCAGCTGAACAGCGTATTCAGACTGTTTGCGCTTGCGGCCGCGACCGTGCTGGCCCGGGCCATATGCTTTCTTTTGCAGCGCTTTGCTGGGGCCGAGGATCGGCTCCCCAAACTTACGGGAGATTTTGGCCTTGGGGCCTGTATATCTTGCCATTTTTCTTTTTACTTAATGAATAAACATAACCGGTATCGCACCGGCGTTCCGTGCCGTAGCGAATGAACAGACACAACCCAATGTCGCCTGCTCGTTATTCATTCTACTGCGTCCTGAGCGTGTGACCGGTAATTATACGCGGCGACGCTTCGGCGGACGGCAACCATTGTGGGGCAGCGGCGTGATGTCTTTGATCGACGTTACCTCAATACCGGAGTTCTGAATCGTACGGATGGCTGATTCACGACCAGCACCCGGACCTTTTACGAACACCTCAGCTTTGCGCATACCGGCTTCGTGAGCTACGGCAGCACAGTTCTGGGCGGCAGTCTGGGCAGCATACGGCGTGTTTTTCTTAGAGCCTTTGAAGCCCATTTTACCGGCCGATGCCCACGAGATTACCTGCCCGCTGCTGTTAGTGATTGAGATAATGATGTTGTTGAAAGTAGCCTTGATGTGTACTTGGCCTACCTGTTCAACAACCACAATCCGCTTTTTCGCTTTGTCCTTGCGTTTTGCTTGAGCCATTGTTTGTTTTCGTTCAATGTTTAACGTTTAACGTTTAAAGAGCGGTAAACGAAACCTTTGAACTTTAAACCTTAAACTTTAAACTTTCAGATTACTTCGTTGCTTTCTTCTTGTTAGCAACCGTCTTACGCTTCCCTTTCCGGGTACGTGAGTTGTTCTTGGTGTGCTGTCCGCGAACCGGAAGCCCTTTCCGGTGACGGAGGCCCCGGTAAGAACCGATGTCCATCAGACGCTTGATGTTCAGCTGAACTTCTGACTTCAGCGCGCCTTCCACCTTGTGCTCAGCCGTAATGATGTTACGAATCGCTGTTGTCTCTTCGTCATTCCACTCGCTGACCTTTTTGTCAACGCTGATTCCTGCCTGAGTCAGGATTTTCGTAGCCGTGCTACGACCGATTCCGAAGATATACGTCAGTGCAATCTCACCACGCTTCCGGTCGGGAATATCAACACCTGCAATACGTGCCATATCCAGTAATTAACCTTGTCTTTGTTTGTACCGAGGATTCTTTTTGTTAATGACGTAAAGCTTGCCTTTGCGGCGAATGACTTTACATTCTGCGCTGCGCTTTTTAATGGACGCTTTGACTTTCATGGGTTTTACTCCGTTTAAGGTTTAACGTTTAACGTTCAAGGCATGAGCGAAAAGACGTTCAACCCCAAACTTTAAACCTTAAACCAATTATTTATACCGATAAACAATTCTTGCTTTGCTCAGGTCATACGGAGACATTTCAAGCTTCACCCGGTCGCCCGGCAGAATCTTGATGTAGTTCATCCGCATTTTCCCGGAAATGTGGGCAATCACTTCATGCTTGTTTTCGAGCTGAACCCGAAACATGGCATTGGAAAGTGCTTCTACAATCGTACCGTCTTGTTCGATGGAGTTCTGTTTCGCCATACTGTGCGTTACACTATCGTCGCTTCGTTGGTTTCAATCATCATCGAAGTGTTTGCGGTCACTTCTTCGATGTACTGAAACGTAGTCAGGATTTCTGCTTTACCTTTCCGTATCGCTACGGTATGTTCAAAATGGGCTGAAGGTTTGCGGTCCGTAGTCCGAATGGTCCATCCATCACGCTCCTGCACAATGTTGCGTTTTCCCAGATTGATCATGGGCTCGATGGCGATAACCATGCGCTCCCGCAACCTGGGGCCCTGCCCGCGTTTGCCGTAATTCGGCACCTGAGGGTCTTCGTGCAGATGGCGGCCGACGCCGTGACCAACTAGTTCCCGAACCACCGAGTAACCAAATCCTTCGACATACGTCTGGATGGCAAACCCAATGTCCCCTACCCGATTGCCTTCCGTAGCGCGTTCGATGCCCGCATACAGCGACTGCTTGGTTCGCACCAACAGTTGCCGGGCTTCGGGAGCTATTTCGCCGACCGGATAAGTATAGGCACTGTCGCTATGGTAGCCTTTCAGCTTAACACCGCAGTCAATACTAACAATATCGCCGTCTTTTAGTTCGTATTTGTTCGGAATACCGTGGACAACCACTTCATTCACCGAAATACAAAGGGAAGCCGGAAAACTTCCGTTATACCCTTTAAAAGAAGGAATTCCTCCGTTATCACGGATGAATTCCTCAGCAACTGTATCCAGCTCTTTCGTTGTGATGCCAGGACGAATCAGCCGTGCTACTTCAGCATGAGCCTTTCCCAGAACCTGGGCACTCAACTTAATGAGTTCAATCTCCTCTTCCGATTTCAGATGAATCATTGCTTATGCGGCGACACTCTCCGTGCGACCCTGAACCCGTCCTGACTTCATCAACCCTTCATAGCGACGCATTAAGAGATAGCTTTCGATCTGCTGCAGCGTGTCGAGAACGACACCGACCATGATCAGCAGGGAAGTACCTCCGAAGAACTGTGAGAAGTTCCGCGTCATGCCGAGTAAGACGGCAATTGACGGCAGAATTGCCACTACAGCCAGCATGATGGCTCCGGGCAGGGTAATCCGGTCCAGAACCTGTCCGATGTACTCGGAGGTCATGAAGCCGGGCTTTACACCGGGAATGAAGCCACCACTCCGTTTCATATCGTCGGCAATCTGGTTAGGGTTAACCGAAATGGCCGTATAAAAGAAGGTAAAGATCAGAATGAGCAGGCCAAAGACCAGATTGTACTGCCAGGTCGTGTAGTCGGCAAAAACCGTCTGCACCGTTCCGGCAAAGTCACTCTTTTCAGCAAAAAGACCCGCAACCAGCGACGGTACGAACATCAGCGCCTGGGCGAAGATGATCGGCATAACACCCGCGGCGTTCAGTTTCAGCGGCAAATACTGACGCTGTCCTCCCACCACTTTGTTGCCCACGATCTGCTTGGCGTACTGAATCGGAATCCGGCGAACGGCCTGGGTCAGCACGACGGCTCCCATGACAACAAAGAACAGAGCCACGATTTCGAGCACGAAAATCAACGCGCCACCGGTTCCGCGCGACTGCGCTTCACCAAGAATAGCGCCCGGGAAACGAGACACAATGCCAATCATGATCAGCATGGAAATACCGTTACCAATGCCTTTGTCCGTAATCCGCTCTCCCAGCCACATACAGAAGATCGTACCGGCGGTCAGAATGAAAACCGAAACGACCGAAAACGTAGCACGGTCGATCAGGATGGCTTCGGCCGGAACCGTGGTAGCCAGATAGGTGGAAGCCTGTACGGCCGTCACCACAATCGTCAGCACCCGGGTAATCTGATTCAGACGCTTACGTCCCGACTCGCCTTCTTTCTGCATGCGCTGAAAGTACGGCAGGGCCAGGGTGAGCAGCTGAATAGCGATTGAGGCCGAAATGTAAGGCATGATGCCCAGCGCAAAAATAGAAGCACGGCTGAAAGCACCGCCCAGGAACGTATCCAGCAACCCTAACAATCCACCGGGCGTCTGACCGAGTGCTGCCGGGTTAACCCCTGGCAGGACGATGTGTGAGCCCAGCCGGAAAACTGTAATAAACAACAGCGTATTGAGGATCCGAGTTCTCAGCTCCTCAATCGAAAAGATATGCTGAAGGGTTGTAATGAATCGTTTCATTTGTCTGTTTTGCTATCGGCCGTTAAACGGCCACTTGTCCAAAGTTACAACTTTTCGTCAGGGAATCCTAACCGGACAAGTGGGCGCTTACAGCTTGACGGCTTTCCCGCCTGCTTTTTCGATTGCTTCGGCAGCTTTTGCTGAGAACGCATCGGCTGAAACTTCAACCGCCGTCGTCAGTTCGCCCCGGCTCAGTACCTTTATCTTGTCGTTTTTACCGATCAGACCATTCGACAGCATTATTTCACGGCTGATGACCGTTGAGCCGGTCTTTTCAGCCAGTGCCTGCAGCGTGTCAAGGTTGACAGGCTTAAACTCAACGCGGTTCGGGTTCTTGAAGCCAAACTTCGGCAGACGACGCTGGATAGGCATCTGACCACCTTCGAAGTTTTTCTTCGCGCTATAACCTGAACGGGACTGAGCACCTTTGTGACCACGGGTAGAAGTTCCACCCATGCCCGACCCTGTACCACGGCCAACCCGCTTGTTATCACGGACTGAGCCCGATGCCGGTTTCAGAGAGCTTAAGTTCATGGTATTATTAGATTTCTTCGATCTTCACCAAATGTTGTACTTTCCGGATAACTCCGGCAACCGAATCGTTCAGCTCCAGCTCAACGTAGCGGTTGATCTTGCCGAGGCCCAGCATCTTGATTGCCTGCTTCTGGGTCTGCGGACGGTCGATGATGCTGCGAACCTGTGTGATTTTAACGCGTGCCATACTTTTTTGTTCTTAGCCGTTGAAAACCTTTGACAGATTAACGCTGCGCTGGAACGCTACCTGGTGCGGAGCCCGCATCTTCAGCAGCGCGTCGATGGTTGCCTTCACCACGTTGTGGGGGTTCGACGAACCTTTCGATTTTGCCAGTACGTCGCGGATGCCGGCGCTTTCGAGGACGGCGCGCATGGCACCACCGGCGATTACACCCGTACCCGGAGAGGCCGGTTTCAGCAGGACGAAGCCGCCGCTGAATTTGCCTTCCATTTCGTGGGGAACCGTGTGCTTCAGCAGCGGAACCTGAACGAGGTTTTTCTTGGCATCTTCAATTCCTTTGGCAATCGCGTCCGTTACTTCGTTCGCTTTGCCCAGACCGTAGCCGACTACACCGTTGCCGTCGCCGACCACCACGATTGCCGCGAAGCTGAAGCGACGACCGCCTTTCACTACCTTCGCAACGCGGTTGATAGCGACGACTTTCTCTTTCAGTTCGGACTCGTTTACCTTAGCGGGTCTTGTATTCGTTACCATTGTTTTTGCTTAGAATTGAAGGCCACCTTCGCGGGCGCCATCGGCCAGAGCCTTAACTTTTCCGTGATACAAATAACCGTTCCGGTCAAAGACAACCGCCGTGATTCCGCTTGCTACCGCTTTCTCGGCCAGTTTCTGACCTACCTGCTTGGCAACGTCTACGTTCGCTCCTTTTTTATCCTTGCCTACGATTTCGACTGATGACGCAGCGGCCAGGGTACGGCCTTCCGAATCGTCGATGATCTGGGCGTAGATACGGGCGTTCGAACGGAAAACCGACAGGCGCGGACGCTCGGACGTACCGGCCACTTTTCTCCGGATTGTATGCTTAATACGCAGTCTTCTGCTTTCTTTTGTGACAGCCATTTTCGTCTGTGCTTATTATATGGTTCACCGATTACTTCTTGGAAGCAGACTTACCAGCTTTGCGGCGAACAACTTCACCCACGAACCGGATACCTTTTCCTTTGTACGGCTCAACTTTGCGCAGCGACTTAATTTTAGCCGCTACTTCGCCGATCAGTTGCTTGTCGATCCCTTCCAGAATAACTTTCGGGTTCTGACCTTTCTCCGTTACCGTCGTTACTTTCAGTTCGGTCGGAACCAGAACGAAGATGTTGTGGGAGTAGCCCAGGTTCAGTTCAAGAACCTGGCCCTGGTTGGATGCCTTGTAACCAACCCCGATGATTTCGAGTTCGATCCGGTAGCCCGTGCTGACACCCGTTACCATGTTGTTGACCAGTGCCCGGTACAGACCGTGCATGGCTTTGTGGCGCTTCTGTTCGCTCGGACGAACCACTTTCAGTTGGCCGTCGGTTATTTCAACCTGGATCTCCGGGTTGATGGTCTGAGTAAGAGTACCTTTCGGGCCTTTTACCGTAACGACGTTGCCGCTACCGACCTCGACCGACACCTTCTCCGGCAGTGCAATTACTTTATTACCTACGCGTGACATGGTTTCCGATTAGTATACGTAACACAATACTTCACCGCCTACGTTCAGCGTACGGGCTTCCTTGTCGGACATGACGCCTTTCGACGTAGACAGGATAGCGATACCCAGACCGTTCAGTACACGCGGCAATTCGTCGTGGGCACGGTACTGGCGCAGACCCGGCTTGCTTACGCGCTGAAGGTCTACGATAGCCGGCTGCTTCGATACCGGATTGTACTTAAGGGCGATTTTGATGGTTCCCTGCGGACCGGTCTCATCGAACTTGTAGTTCTGGATGTAACCTTTGTCGAAGAGTACCTTCGTGATCTCCTTCTTTATATTGGAAGCAGGAATTTCAACAACCCGGTGCTTGGCACGGATTGCATTTCTGATGCGAGTCAGATAATCTGCTATTGGATCAGTGTTCATTTCGTCCTGATTATTAACGCAAACCCAGGTAACGGCGCACCGTTTTTAAATGGGCTTGCAAAATTACGGAATCGTTTTCTAATTACGAAACGTCGAACTGTTAAAACCTGATTACCAGCTTGACTTCGTTACACCCGGGATGCGACCGGCCGAAGCCATTTCGCGGAACGTTACCCGTGAGATTCCGAACTTCCGCATATATCCCCGCGGACGGCCGGTCAGCTTACAACGGTTATGCAGACGTACCGGCGAAGCGTTGCGCGGCAGTTTGTCCAGGGCCAGGTAGTCACCGGCTTCTTTCAACGCAGTCCGCTTGGCGGCATACTTGGCAACCAGCCGTTCCCGCTTGCGTTCTCTTGCTTTGATTGATTCTTTTGCCATGTTTCTGTTGTTCGAGGTCTGACGAACTTATTTCTTGATATTGGCAAACGGCATTCCCAGCGCCTTGAGCAGCTCGTAGCTCTCTTCGTCGGTGTTGGCCGTAGTTACGAACGTGATGTCCATACCCGAAATCCGGTTCACTTTGTCGATCTGGATTTCCGGGAAGATAATCTGTTCTTTAACGCCAAACGTGTAGTTACCACGTCCGTCGAAGCCTTTTTCGCTGATGCCTTTGAAGTCACGAACCCGGGGCAGAGCGACAGCCGTCAGCCGGTCCAGGAATTCGAACATCTTTGCACCGCGCAGCGTCACCTTCGCACCGATGGGCATGTTCTCCCGCAGTTTGAAGTTTGATACTGCCTTCTTCGACAGCGTCGGCATGGCTTTCTGACCGGTAATCTGCGTCAGTTCGTCCACACCAATGTCAACCAGCTTCTTGTCCGCCACGGCGGCGCCGATACCTTTGTTCAGGACGATCTTCGTCAGACGGGGTACCTGCATTACGCTGGTGTATTGAAAGCGTTCCTTCAGTTGAGGAACGACTTCGTTCAGATATTTCTCTTTGAGTCTCGGAGTTGCCACTGTTTTTCCGCTTTAAATGTCCAAAACCTGATCTTAGATGAAGTTGCCAGACTTCTTTGAGAACCGCTGCAACTTGCCTTTATCGTTCAGTTTCCGGCCCGTGCGTGAAGCTTCGCCAGTAGCGGGATCAATCACCATCAGGTTGCTGATGTGGATCGTACCTTCCTTTTTCTCGAGGCTACCCTGCGGGTTGGCGGCCGACGGTTTGATGTGTTTGGTGATCATGTTCACCCCTTCCACAACAGCCCGCTGCTTGTCTACCAGCACGCGCAGAATTTTGCCGGTCTGACCCTTTGAGTTACCAGAGATCACCTTCACGGTATCCCCTGATTTGAGGTGTAACTTTTTGGGTTTATCTACTGTCTTCATGTCTTAGAGTACTTCTGGAGCCAACGAAACGATTTTCATAAACTGCTTCTCGCGCAACTCCCGCGCTACGGGTCCGAAGATACGGGTGCCCCGCGGCTCGTCGTTGTTGTTCAGCAGAACGGCTGCGTTATCTTCGAAGCGGATGTAAGAACCGTCTTTGCGACGTACTTCTTTCTTGGTCCGCACGACAACGGCTTTGGATACCGTTCCCTTCTTCATGTTCGAGGAAGAAAGGGCCGCTTTCACCGTTACTACAATTTTATCGCCAACCGAGGCGTAGCGCTTGCCGGTTCCGCCAAGAACCCGGATCACAAGCACTTCTTTTGCGCCGCTATTATCGGCTACGCTCAAACGTGATTCTTGCTGTACCATGGGTTACTTCGCTTTTTGGAGGATTTCGACTAAACGCCAGCGCTTGTTCTTGCTCAGCGGACGGGTCTCCATGATGCGAACCGTATCACCGACTCCGCATTGGTTGAGTTCGTCATGAGCCATAAACTTCTTCGTACGGTGCATAAATTTGCCGTACATCGGGTGTTTCACTTTGCGGTCAACGGCGACGGTGATTGACTTCTCCATCTTGTTGCTTACCACTACCCCGATACGTTCTTTTCTGAGATTTCTTTCTTGCTGCTCCATTGGATCAAATCAGTTGATCGGTTGGTCTTCTTAGGCCTGACGGCTTTTTGACGTCAGTTCCGTGTTCAGTTGAGCGATCAGCCGGCGCGTCTGACGAATCCGCATCGGGTTTTCGACGGGAGAAATCGCGTGCGCAAACTTCAGTTTCTGCAGGCGATCCGTTTCGGCCGTAATCTGCTCTTTCAGTTGCTCAACCGACAGCGCCTTGATATCGTTCTTTTTCATGGTCTTAATCTGTTATTTCGTTAAACCAGACGGGATTAGGCTTCCTGCTCCTGGTAGTCCCGACGAACGACGAACTTGGTCTTAACCGGCAGCTTCTGCGCTGCCAGACGGAGGGCTTCCTGCGCCACGTCCAGGGGTACCCCGGTCGCTTCGAACAGAATGGTTCCGGGCTTGATGACGGCTACCCAGTATTCCGGGGCCCCTTTCCCTTTACCCATCCGAACTTCAGCCGGCTTCTTGGTGATGGACTTGTCCGGGAAAACACGAATCCAGACCTGGCCTTCCCGTTTCATCGCACGGGTTACGGAGATACGAGCGGCTTCAATCTGGCGCGCCGTGATCCAACCTTCTTCCAGCGATTTGATCGCAAACGACCCGAAAGCAATCTGGTGACCGCGGGTGGCGAGACCCTTAATCTTCCCTTTCTGCTGCTTACGAAACTTGGTTCTTCTTGGTTGTAACATTGTCGTATGTCATTAGAGTCGTCAGTCGGCCAGTCGGCCAGTCGTCAGTCTGGGACTGAGGACTTACAGACTGAGGACCGTTGACTGTTTTGTTATCTTCTACGCTGGCCGCCGCCTTGTCCGCCACGATTACCGCCGCCTTGTCCGCCACGGTTGCCGCCGCCGCCTTGTCCGCCACGGTTGTCGTTACGACCCCGGCGACGATCGCCGCGTTCGCCTTCACCACCGCGGTCACCCCGACGGTCGCCACGATCACCACCGCGACGGTCGCCACGGTCGTTGCCGCGCTCGGCCTGGGCTGCGCTCAGTTGAGCGGCCGGAGACAGGTCACGCTTGCCGTACACTTCGCCTTTGAAGACCCATACTTTGATACCGATCTTGCCGTATACCGTCTGGGCTTCCGAGAGCGCGTAATCGATGTCGGCACGCAGCGTGTGCAGAGGAACACGTCCCTCTTTGTACTGCTCCGAGCGGGCGATTTCGGCACCACCCAGACGACCCGATACGCGAACCTTGATACCCTGGGCTCCGACGCGCATGGCAGAGCTGATGGCCTGCTTCATGGCGCGACGATACGAGATCCGGGCTTCCAGCTGCTGGGCAATCGTTTCGCCGATGAGTTTGGCGTCGATTTCCGGACGCTTGATTTCGAAGATGTTGATCTGAACGTCTTTGCCAGTAATCTTCTTCAGCTCTTCCTTGATCTTGTCGACTTCACCACCGCCTTTACCGATTACGATACCCGGACGGGCTGTGTGGATGGTCAGCGTAATCCGCTTCAGCGTCCGCTCGATCACCACCCGGGCGATAGCGCCTTTCGGGATACGGGCAGAGATATATTTACGGATTTTAACGTCTTCAACCAGCTTGTCAGAAAATTCTTTACCGCCATACCAGCTTGAATCCCATCCTTTAACGATGCCAAGCCGCAGACCAACGGGGTTTACTTTTTGTCCCATTCTGTTGTCTTATTTTTCTGAGTTCTCTGTAGTGTCGTCTTCTGCAATCGTCAGCAGGGGCTGCGCCGCGCTGTCAACGACCAGCGTAATGTGGTTTGAGCGCTTGCGGATGCGGTGGCCACGACCCTGGGGAGCCGGGCGAAGCCGCTTCAGCATACGACCGCCGTCAACGAACACCGTCTTTACGACCAGGTCGGCATCTTCAATGCTTTCGCCTTCGTTTTTCACCTGCCAGTTAGCAACGGCCGACAGGAGAACTTTTTCCATCACCTTCGCACCACTCTGCGGTTGAAAACGCAGGATGCCGAGGGCTTTGCTTACCTTCTGGCCACGAATCAAATCGGCTACAAGCCGCATTTTGCGAGGCGACGAAGGCACATCTTTGAGCTTTGCTATTGCTTCCATTTGTTAGTGCTGAATTGTGAATTCTGAATTGTGAATGTTTTTTGATCCAACATTCTTCATTCATAATTCTACATTGATTAACGTCTGCCTTTGTCCTTCTTCGCTACGTGACCGCGGAAATTGCGGGTGGGGGAGAATTCGCCCAGTTTATGACCGACCATGTTCTCCGTTACGTATACCGGGATGAACTTGTTGCCGTTGTGAACAGCAAACGTATGGCCGACGAAATCCGGAGAGATCATTGAACGACGTGACCAGGTCTTGATGACCGACTTACGGCCTGAGTCGTTCATGTTTTCGACCTTCTTCTCCAGACGGAAATCTATATAGGGCCCTTTTTTAAGTGAGCGTGCCATTTACGTCTTATTTTTTGCGTTTGCTAATAATCAGTCGGTCTGAGTACTTCTTCGGCGAACGGGTCTTCTTCCCTTTCGCGTACAGACCCGTACGTGAACGCGGGTGTCCGCCGGAAGCGCGGCCTTCACCACCACCCATCGGGTGATCGATCGGGTTCATCGCTACACCACGAACGCGCGGCCGGATACCCAGCCAGCGGCTACGACCTGCCTTACCGATGCTGACGTTCATGTGGTCGGGGTTTGATACCGAACCTACCGTTGCCATGCAGGTAGACAGAACCCGACGCTGCTCGCCTGACGGCATACGCAGTACAGAGTACTTGTCTTCACGAGCGACCAGCTGGGCGTAGGTACCGGCTGAGCGGACCAGCGCACCGCCCTTGCCCGGGTGCAGCTCGACATTGTGGATAATCGTACCAATCGGCATGGACCCCAGCGGCAGCGCGTTACCAACTTCCGGAGCAACGTCCGGACCGGAAACGATTTTCTGACCGACGGTCAGGCCCTGCGGGGCGATGATGTAGCGCTTTTCGCCATCTGCGTAGAACAGCAGGGCGATACGGGCCGAACGGTGCGGATCGTATTCGATCGTCTTGACCGTGGCCGGAACACCCGCCTTGTCACGCTTGAAGTCGATAATCCGGTACTGTTGCTTGTGACCGCCACCGATGTAGCGCATGGAACGGCGGCCCTGGTTGTTACGGCCACCGGTTTTCTTTATCGAGATCAACAAGCTCTTCTCCGGCACGTTCGTCGTGACGTCGGAAAAGTCCGGGGCCACGCGGAAACGTTGGCTCGGCGTTGTTGGTTTCAGTTTCTTAACAGCCATTACTTGTGCGTTTTGACTTCGTGGTTAGAACCCCTTAGATTTCGGCGTAGATGTCCAGAACTTCGCCTTCCGCCAGCGTAACGATGGCTTTCTTCGTCGTTGACGTGCGGCCGGACGTTACCCCTTTCTTCGTGCTTTTCGACTTCGTGTGGCCGATGACCCGCATCGTGCACACGTCGGCTACCTTCACACCGTACATTTTCTCGATCTCTTTCTTGATCTCGATTTTGTTGGCGTTCAGCGTAACTTCGAAGCCATATTTGCCCTGTTTGTTCAGAGCCGTCATTTTTTCCGTAATAATCGGTCTTTTCAGTACGTTCATGGCTTATTCCGCAAGAAGAGATTCTAACTTCGACAGCGCGCCTTCGCTGATGAGCAGCCGGTCGGCGTGCATCAGGTCATAGGTGTTCACAGTATCCGCCGTTACGACTTTCGCCTTTTTCAGGTTGCGGCTCGACAGAACCACGTTCGTGTTTACGTCCGGCAGGATGAGCAGCGTTTTGGTTTCCGCTGCCTGAAAAGCATTCAGGAAATCGATGTATGCTTTTGTACGGGGTGCTTCCAGCGTGAAGTCTTCGAGAACGGACACGCTGTTGGCCTGCGCCTTCGCGGCGAAAGCTGACTTACGGGCCAGTTGCTTCACTTTCTTGTTCAGCTTGAAAGAATAATCGCGCGGACGGGGACCAAAGATGGTACCACCACCGACGAATACCGGCGACTTGATGCTGCCGGCGCGGGCACCGCCCGTTCCTTTCTGCTTCTTGATTTTGCGGGTTGAGTGGGCGTTCTCGCCGCGCTCTTTCGCTTTGTGCGTACCCTGGCGCTGGTTGGCGAGGTACTGTTTAACGTCCAGATAGATCGCGTGCTCGTTCGGCTCGATACCGAAGATGGCGTCTGACAGGTTCACTTTCTTGCCCGTCTCTTCGCCTTTCGAGTTATATACTGACAATTCCATAAGGCTATTTCTCTAAGATGACGAACGAATTTTTTGCACCCGGCACCGAACCGCTGATCACGATCAGGTTTTGCTCAGGCAGAACGCGCAGGACGCGGAGGTTTTGAACCTTTACCCGGTTGTTGCCCATCCGGCCTGCCATACGCAGCCCTTTGAACACACGTGAGGGGAATGAACAGGCACCGATCGAACCCGGGTGCCGGGCACGGTTGTGCTGACCGTGCGTCTGACCGCCTACCCCGCCGAAGCCGTGGCGTTTCACAACGCCCTGGAAACCGCGGCCTTTCGCCGTTCCGACTACATCGAGGAAGTCGCCTTCCGTGAAGACGTCCGTCACTGACAGTGTTTGACCCAGAGCGAGCTGCTGCTCGAACTCCTTGAACTCAACCAGCTTGCGCTTGGGAGTTGTGTTGGCCTTTTTGAAGTGGCCGAGAAGCTGCTGCGTCGTGCGCTTTTCTTTCTTCTCGCCGTAGCCGAGCTGGATGGCCGTGTAGCCGTCCTTCTCCTGCGTCTTCACTTGCGTGACAACGCAAGGACCGGCCTCAATCACTGTACATGCCAGAGCCTGCCCGTCAGCATTGTACAGACTGGTCATCCCAATCTTTTTTCCAATTAAACCAGACATGGTAAGTTGTTGTAAAGCAGGAAATTAAATGAAACAAATAAAAAAACGGAGTGCAAAATTAGGGATTAACCGGCCATATTGCAACCCGTATCTGCTTAATTGTCAAAAAATAACGTGTTTTTTCAACAAAAAAGGCCAGGCGTAGAACACCTGACCTATGCGTTCGGTGCAGGCTTCCGAAGAGGCCTTACCGGACAAAGTCAGATGTGGTTTCCGCAGGGGACCTTCATCCGCGTTATGTTTTTGAAAGCAATAAGCTTTTTTATTCGGCCTGCAAATATAGAAAGAGTTTTTTCAGAAAAAAAGTACTACCTCATTAAAAATCAGTAAAAAACAAAAAACCACCGGAGTTTTCGTCCCGGTGGCTTCTTATCTCGTCTGGAGTCGTATCGACCAGAAAACTATACTTTGATTTCCACGTCAACGCCGCTCGGCAGTTCGAGCTTCATCAGCGCGTCAACCGTCTTGGCGCTCGTCGAGTAGATGTCTACCAGGCGCTTGTAAGTGCACAACTGGAACTGCTCGCGTGACTTCTTGTTCACGTGCGGAGAACGCAGAACGGTAAAGATTTCCTTATCGGTCGGCAGGGGAATCGGACCGTTCACCACGGCACCCGTCGATTTTACTGCCTTCACGATTTTCTCAGCCGACTTATCAACCAGCATGTGGTCGAACGACTTCAGTTTGATCCGAATTTTTTGATTCATGGTAATGAGTGGTCCTGATAGAAAATAACCCGTTCCCGACAGGTCGCCCGCCGCCGAAAGGACCATTTACTCCGGCAACGCAGCCTATTTTGAATAGTGGATGATGAATGTTGAATTATGAAGAATATCTAAACAGACCTATCATTCCCAATTCAACATTCATCATTCAAAATTATTGGGCGCGAACAGCACCCTTTGACTTCGCTACAATGCCTTCGGCCAGGTTGGTCGGAACCTGCTCGTAGTGCGAGAAGGTCAGGTTGGCCGTGGCACGACCGGAAGAGATCGTACGCAGGTCGGTTACGTAGCCGAACAGTTCCGACAGGGGAACGTCAGCCTTGATCACCTGCGAGCCAGCGCGGGTATCCATGCCTTTCATGATGCCCCGGCGACGGTTCAGGTCACCCGTGATCGGACCGGTGTATTCTTCCGGCGTCAGCACTTCAACCGCCATGATCGGTTCGAGCAGTTTCGGACCGGCGTTCTTGGCTGCCTCACGGAAGCCCATACGAGCCGCCAGTTCGAACGACAGTGAATCGGAGTCAACGTCGTGGAAGGAACCGTGGAACAGACGAATTTTCATCGAATCCAGCGGGTAACCAGCCAGCGGGCCGTTTGACATGGCTTCGCGGAAGCCTTTTTCGATGGCCGGGATGAATTCACGGGGAATCACACCACCAACGATGCCGTTTACGAACTCCAGACCCGGCTTGCCTTCTTCGCCCGGCATGATTTCGAACACGATGTCGGCAAACTTACCGCGACCACCCGTCTGCTTCTTGTACACCTCGCGGTGTTCGAAGTTCTTCGTCAGGGTTTCTTTGTAAGCTACCTGCGGCGCGCCCTGGTTTACTTCTACCTTGAATTCACGACGCATCCGGTCGATGATGATTTCAAGGTGAAGCTCACCCATCCCGCGGATGATCGTCTGGCCGGTTTCTTCGTCCGACTCAACTTTCAGGGTCGGGTCTTCTTCGATCAGCTTACCGATAGCCTTCGAGAAGTTGTCTTGGTCAGCCGATTTTTTCGGCTCGATGGCGTAACCGATAACCGGATCCGGGAATACCATGGATTCCAGAACGATCGGATGCTTCTCGTCCGACAGGGTATCGCCCGTCTTGATGTCTTTGAAACCTACTACGGCACCGATGTCGCCAGCTTCCAGACGATCGATCTGGTTCTGCTTGTTGGCGTGCATCTGGAAGATACGCGAGATACGCTCCTTGTTGCCTGAACGGTTGTTCAGAACGTATGAGCCGGATTCCAGCGTACCGGAGTACGAACGGATAAAGCACAGACGGCCAACGTAGGGGTCCGTAGCAATCTTAAACGCCAGAGCCGTGAACGGATCGTCGGAGCTCGGCTTGCGTGAGATTTCGGCGCCGGTGTCCGGGTTCGTTCCTTTGATGCTTTCTTTGTCGAGCGGCGACGGCAGCAGGGCCATCACGTAATCGAGCATCGTCTGAACGCCTTTGTTCTTGAACGAAGAACCACACAGCATCGGAACGATCTTCATGCTGATCGTCGCCTGACGCAGGGCGGCCAGAATTTCGTCTTCCGTGATGGAGTTCGGATCTTCGAAGTATTTCTCCATCAGGGTATCGTCGAACTCGGCCACGGCTTCGAGCAGTTTCTCGCGCCATTCGGTTGCTTCGTCGATCATGTCGTCCGGAATGGGAACGACTTCAAAGGTCATACCTTTGTCGCTTTCGTTCCACTTGATACCGCGGAAGTTGACGAGGTCAACAACGCCCTCGAACTCGTCCTCGGCACCAATCGGGAGCTGCAGGGGTACTGCGTAGCTGCCCAGCATTTCTTTTACCTGGTTGCAAACGTTCAGGAAATCCGCGCCAGCGCGGTCCATCTTGTTTACGAAGCCAATCCGGGCAACGTTGTAGTTGTTGGCCAGACGCCAGTTGGTTTCTGACTGCGGCTCGACGCCGTCAACGGCGCTGAAGAGGAACACCAGACCATCCAGAACGCGCAGGGAGCGGTTTACTTCTACGGTGAAGTCAACGTGACCCGGCGTGTCGATGATGTTGATGTGGTATTTCTGGTCCCGGTAGGTCCAGTTTACGGTCGTTGCAGCGGAGGTAATCGTGATACCACGCTCCTGCTCCTGCTCCATCCAGTCCATGGTAGCGGCACCGTCGTGTACTTCACCAATCTTGTGGCTGACACCGGCGTAATAGAGGATACGTTCGGTCGTGGTCGTCTTACCCGCATCAATGTGCGCAGCGATACCGATGTTCCTCGTGAATCTTAAATCGCGAGCCATTCGTCTATGAAAAACTTAGTGTTGATTCGTTGAAAATGTCCTGATTTGACCGCCATGCGGACGCACCTTGGCAAATCAGGACGCAAAGTTACTGAAAAACAATTAACAAAAAAAGGTTTGCTTTCAGCCCGGAAGAAAGTTAATGGATGTTTAACACCTGAAAACAAAAGCTTTACGGCTTAGCAAGAAATCAAGCCCTGCGCAATCAGAACGGGAACAATCAGCCAGAGCAGTCCTTTGATGAGGAAAAACAGAAAGCCCAACCAGCCGACGCGTTTGAGCCAGAGTTTGAAGCGGTCGTTCATGTGGGGGTTTGTTTACGGGCCTTACTGAATCACAAACACCAAAAAAACGCAATGCGTTACATACTTGGTGCAGGACGGCCAAAAAATATTGCGTTTTTCACTCCCCAGCCCGGAAGCGGGTTAGTTCGTATCCACGCCCTGGTGCAGGAACAGGCGGACCTGCTGCCGGTCGGCTCCCTGCGTCAGTTCAAACGTGTATTTCCCCTGTGGCAACTGGAACGTCAACTGGTGCATTCCCTCCGCGTAGGCCTGGTTGTCGATTAGCTTCCGGACCGGCTTTCCCGTTTCGTCCAGTACGTTCAGCGAAACGGGCGAAGCCCCTTTTACGGCAAAATCGAGGACGAAAGCGCCCCGGTCCGGGTGCTTCCAGAGGTCGACGTAACCCGTGCGGAAGTCTGGCGCGTAGGCGTAGAAACTGGTCGGATGCACCGGCTTGCGGATACCCATCTTTTCCAGACCCGTCCAGAGTTCGGGCGTTCGTTCCCCGAGTTTCCAGATCAGGCCGGAGCGGTAATTTTCCATCATGACCACAATCGGACCCTGATCGATGGCCAGGTACTGGTTGGAGTACCAGTTCAGGTTTTTGTGATAGGCATCGTAAAAGCCGTACGGCCCGAAAAGCCGGCTCCCTTCCCGCAGGTACAGATTGCGTAAAACCTGCATGGAGTAGTACGGCGTGTACGGAAAGGCCGAAAGGGCCGCCGTGGGGCTGATGGTTCCGTTGTCGTTGGTCGGCGAGTGGGCGTCGTAGAAGTTGTAATCGTCGCTGGCGGTCAGACCCCAGTTGCCGGGGCCATAGCCGTACATGGCCTGCCGGGGCTGAAGGCAATGGGCCCGGTTTATGAGGGTGTGGTGCAGATTCTGTGTCCAGTAGTACGTGTTGTCGTCCTGCATCAGGCGCGGGTCCAGACTCAGGTACGAGTAGTGCGTGAAGAACAGCGGCCCGCCCATGTCCATCCCGAGCGGCAGCCGGTAGCCGAAATAGGTGTTGCCGTTTTTGTAGTAGCTGCTCTGTTTGTAGGTATTCTCGTAAACAGTCGGTGGAATGGCGTGCGTGGGCGAACCCAGCGCCAGCACGTACGTAATGATCGTTTCGTCGAAGCCGCGAATCGGGTGGTTCATCTTCCAGCCGTGGTTCGGCGACCAGTGCCAGAGCAGTTTCCCGTTCTGCACGTGCCAGTCCCATTCGACCTCCCGCCACAGCTTTTCGATCCGCTGGCGGACATCCTTTTCCACCGCAGTATTCTGGGTAAAATACGCCCGGGCGCTCAGCAGGCCATTGACGAGGAAAGCCGTTTCGACCAGGTCACCGCCGTCGTCGTATTGCGAAAAGGGCACGACTTTGCCGCTGCGTCCGTCGAGCCAGTGGGGCCAGACGCCGTGGAAGCGGTCGCTTTTTTCCAGAAAACCAACAATCTTCTGCATCCGCTGGGCGGCCTCAGCCCGGGTGACCCAGCCCCGCTCGGCACCCACGACAATGGCCATGATGCCGAAACCCGTTCCGCCCGTGGTGACGATGTTGGGTGTCGCCGTCCGCTCGGGAGCCAGCCCGGAAACCGGATGACCAAAGTCCCAGAAATAACGAAAGGTCGCTTTCTGTACCGTTTCGAGGTACTCGCTGTACTCGTTGGCCGGAGCCGCCGGTTGCTGGGCGCGGCAATTCAGGGAAATCAGAAAAAGAAGGGTAAACGCTCGAATCATGATTCACTTATTTTGACCAGCGGGGCGCCGTTCTCGACCGGCGCCCCGCTGGTGAAGTCCTGTCAATAGCCGGGGTTTTGCGTCAGTACGTTGCCGCTGGCGTCGATCTGCTGCTGCGGAATCGGCATGATTTCGTTTCGGTTCTGCATGAACTGCTTTCCGGCAGCCCGAAGCACCTCGGCAGCCCGTCCCTGACGCACCAGATCCCAGAAGCGGTCGTGCTCCATCGCCAGTTCCACGCGCCGTTCGCGCCAGATGGCATTCCGGACCTGCGTCCGGTCGGTTGCCGTCACGTTGGGCAGGACCGTCGTGCTGCTGCCCCGTGCCCGCGCCCTTACCGAGTTCAGAGCTGTCAGGGCGGCCGGGGTCTGGTTCAGTTCATTCGCCGCTTCGGCGTACATGAGCACGATGTCGGCATACCGCAGCAGCCGGATGTTTTTGCCGGAATCGCCCAGTCCGCACGGCGACCGGCTCTCGTTCAGGCCCACGTAGGCTTTCTGGTTGTAATACGGGTTGATGGCCGTCTGCGGAACCGTGTAGCCGTCGCGGGTCGTTTCGCCGCGCACCAGAAACGTCGCGTCCCGGCGCGGATCACCGGTTTCGTAGGCATTGAACAGGTCCTGGGTCGGGACGTTAAAGCCCCAGCCCAGTCCGGCCTGCGCCGAACGGACACCCTGCACTTCGGCGTACTGTGACCCGCCGCCGCACTGGGGCAGGGCCGCCGCCTGGACTTCAAATACGGATTCCCGGCTATTTTCCCCCGCTTCGGTAAAAATCACTTCGTAAGGCGTCGACAGGTCGTATTCGCCGGACTTCATGATTTCATCGGTGAGTTGCAGCACCTGCGGCCATTTGCCCTGGTACATCGACACTTTGGCCAGCAAGCCTTTGGCCGCGCCCCGGGTCGCCCGGCCCAGCTCCGTGGTTGGGTACTGCGATTTTTCGGGTAAGACCGCGATAGCCGCCCGTAAATCCGTTTCGATCTGCTGGTACGTCTGTTCGCGCGTGGAGCGGGGCGTGGCCGGGGCCTCGTCGCCCTGGATGGCTGTAATCAGCGGCACACCGCCAAACGTGCGGACCAGATTGAAGTAGAAGTAAGCCCGCAGCATCCGGGCCTCGCCGATCAGCCGCGAACGCAGGGTGGTGTCCATCTGGATCGCTGGCACGCGCTGGATAACCTGATTTGCTTTGGCAATGCCGAGGTACTGCCCGGTCCAGAAATCGTTCAGACCGGAGTTGGTCGGCGAGACGGTGAACTGGTCAAATTCGTTCAGAAAGATGGCATCGTTTGGCTCACTGCCCTTCTCGGCATCATCCGAGGTAATGCTTGAGACACCGATGAACGAAAAGACGTGGGTCGGCCACTGGCGCAGCTGCCAGTAGATGGCGTTGGTCGCCCGCACCGCGCCTTCCTGACTATTGAAGAAATCTTCCGTGACCTGTTCGCCCTGCGGACGCTTGTCCAGAAACTCCTCGCTGCACGCCTGGCCGAAGAGCAGGAGCGTTCCCGCCAGCAGTGCGCGAAAGTAGGTGTTGAATTGGGGTAAGTTTTTCATTTCGTTAAAGAATTACTCCCTGAAGTATTTTTCATTTTGGAAAACATAGATGCCTGTGGTCAGAAGCCGATCTGCAGCCCGAGGGTCGTGGTACGGTACACCGGAATGACATCCAGATCGACACCCCGACTCAGCGGCTCGTTGGCCCGTCCGCCCACTTCCGGCGAGAAGCCCGAATAGTTTGTAAACGTAAACGGGTTGAGGGCATTGGCATACACCCGCACCGACCGCAGCCCGACCGACCGCAGCAGGTTGGAAGGCAGCGCGTAGCCCAGTTGGATGGTCCGGATGCGGACAAAGGAGCCGCTTTCCATAAAGTATTCGGAGACTTCAAAATTCTGCCCTCCGTTGGTCAGCCGCGGCTGGGTGGTAGACCGGTTCTGGGGCGTCCAGCGTTCCAGCGCAATCCGCTCGTAGTTTTCGTTTCCGAAACGAACCGCCCGACGCCCGTTGTAGATTTTGTTGCCGTGTGAACCCTGCAAATCCAGCGACAGATCGAAGCCCTTGAAGTTGAAGTTCGAGTTGAAGCCCCAGAACATTTTTGGAATGGCCGTTCCGAGATACACCCGGTCGTTGCCGTTGATGACGCCGTCGGGCTGGCCGTTCGGGCCGCTCACATCGACGTACCGCAGATCGCCCGGCCGCGCGCCCGGCTGCGACGGGCTGCTGGTGACTTCCTGCTCATTCTGGAAAACGCCCGCCACCCGATAGCCGTAGAACGCCCCGATGGGCTGGCCGACGTCAGTCAGCGTCACGTTCCGGCCGTTGCCCAGGCTACCGCCGATGAGCGGAATCCCACCGTTGCCGAGGCTGGTCACTTCGTTGTTCACCGTCGTCAGGTTGGCGTTGATGGAGTAGCTTAGGTCGCCTGCCCGGTCGTTCCAGCCCGCCGACAATTCGAAGCCCTGGTTGACTACACTGGCGGCGTTGGCCTGTACCTCGCGGCCATTGCCGATGTTGACGTTCAGAATGACGTCGGAGGTCTTCCGGTTGTAGTAGTCGATTTCGGCCGTTAGTCGGTTGTTAAGAAAGCCCGTTTCGAGGCCGATGTCCGTCTGGGTCACTGTTTCCCACAACAGGTTGGAAGTCGTGGTATTGACCTCCGTCGCCCCGAGCTGCAGGTTCTGGCCGGAGCCGAAGACCGGGTTCAGGCTGCTGGTAATGCGCGGGTAATACAGGTAGTTGGGAATGTTGGTATTTCCCAGAATCCCGTAACTGGCCCGCAATTTCAGGTTGCTGAACAGCATCTGATTCGCCATAAAGTCCTCTTCGATAATCCGCCAGCCCAGACCCACGGCCGGAAAAGTTGCCCAGCGGTTATTGGTCGGAAAGCGGGAAGAACCATCCCGCCGCACACTGACCGTCAACAGATACTTATTCAACAGCGTGTAGTTTACCCGGAAGAGATACGAGGCATAACTGAAGACGTTGCCCTGGTCGGTCGCCTCGGCTCCCACGGTATTTCCCAGTGACAGATACTGCACGTCTGAGCTGTAACCCGGCACATCGCGGCGGCTTCCCTCCAGACGCTGGTACTGCACTTCCTGAGCGGTAGCGCCTAACAGCACCGTCAGGTCATGGTTTTCGCCAAACTGTTTCCGGTACGTCAGCGTGTTTTCCCAGAGCCAGCTGGTATTGAGGTCGTTGCTCCGGGTCAGGCGACTCTGTTCGTTGAACTGGCTGGACGACACACGGTACGAAGGCAGAAAAACGTTGCCGTTGTTCAGGGAAAGGTCTACGCCGATGCTCGAACGGAGAGTGAATGCTTTCAGAAAATCCAGTTCCCCGTACAGATTTCCGACGAGCTGGCCGGTCCGCGCCCGGTCGTTGGTCTGGTATTCCAGCACCGCCGCCGGGTTAGCCACCGTACTGACCTGCGAAAAGCCAAACTGTCCGTTTGGCAGGCGAGGCACGACGGTCGGGTCGGCGTTATAGGCCGATTGGACGACGGAGCCCGGTACATTGTTGGATTGGGTACGGGAAAACGAAAGGTTGTTGCCCATCCGGAAGTTGCCCGTCAGCTTGTAAGTGTTGTTAACGCGAAAGGTCAGGCGGTTGAACCGGGATTTGTCAATAATGCCCGATTCGTCGTAGTAGCTGGCGCTCACGTTGAAGGTAACCCGGTCGGTGCCGCCCGAGGCCGTCAGCTGGTGGTTCTGGATGCCGCCGTTCCGGAAAATGTAATCAAACCAGTCGGTGCCTTCGCCCAGTGAGGAAGGATTCGGAAAACGCGGCTGAGCGCCTTCGTTGGCGGCCACTTCGTTGACCAGCGTGGCGTATTCGGTGGCGTTGGTCAGGTCCAGTCGTTTGCTGAGCTGGGTGACGCCGCCGAACCCTTCGTAGGAGAACGTGGTCCGCCCTTCCTTACCCGCTTTGGTCGTAATCAGGACAACGCCGTTGGCTCCGCGTACGCCATAAATCGCCAGCGACGAGGCGTCTTTCAGAATATCGATGGAAGCAATGTCGGCCGGGTTCAGAAAACGGATGTCATCCACAAACATACCGTCCACTACGTACAGCGGGTTGCTGTTGCCGACTGTTCCCACGCCGCGAATCCGGACGTTGGGAGCCGCTCCCGGCACGCCCTGGTTGGTGGTGATCAGCACGCCCGCCGCTTTTCCCTGTAACGCCTGCGTCGCCGTCGCGACCGGCCTACTGGCAATCTCCTCGGCCCGAACGGTGGAGATCGAGCCCGTCACGTCGGCTTTCCGCTGCACGCCGTAGCCTACGGCCACGACTTCGTTCAGGGTGGTCACGTCTTCGACCAGCACAATGTCCAGCGTTGGTCCGGTCACGGTCTGTTCGGAGGTTTGGAGGCCGATAAAGCTAAACACGAGCACGTCGCCGTTAGCCGCTTCGATGCTGTACTGTCCGTTGGGGTCCGTGGTGGCTCCCCTTGAGGTGTTCTTTACCTGCACGGTCACGCCCGGCAGGCCGCCCGGCTCCTGGGCGGTGGTTACGCGCCCGCTGACCCGCTGCTGGGCCCAGGCAAGCTGGCCCGTCCAAAGCAGCATCAACCAAAGAAGTAGTTGCTTTTTCATAACGTATAGGATTGTAAAGGTACTTTTCCGCCGCGCGGCTCCTCAACGAAAGAATCCGTTTTGGAGCCATCAGGCAGGATTTGCCCACTCTATACGCATAACTAAGCAAGCCTGCAAACGTCTAAAATTTCTGACCCTATAAAAGCAAAAGCCTTCCCTCACCGGGGAAGGCTTTTGAGAGTCAGATAAGATACGGATTAGAAGCGGAAGTGCGAGAACGCCTTGTTTGCTTCGGCCATACGGTGCGTATCGTCCTTCTTCTTAACGGCAGCGCCCTCACCTTTCGATGCGGCGATGATTTCCGCAGCCAGACGGTCTACCATGGTTTTTTCACCACGTGACCGGGCGTACTTGATCAGCCATTTCATGCCTACTGATACCTTACGGTCAGGACGCACTTCCGTCGGAACCTGGAACGTAGCACCACCGACGCGGCGGCTTTTTACTTCGACTGAAGGCATTACGTTGTTGAGTGCCTTCTTGAACGTTTCGAGGCCGTTGTCGCTGGTTTTCTTCTCAACAACTTCGAGTGCCCCGTAGAAGATCGAGTATGAGATACTCTTCTTTCCCTCATACATGAGGTTGTTCACAAACTTCGTTACCAGCACCTCCCGGAATTTCGGGTCGGGCAGGACGTATCTTTTTTTAGGTTTTGCCTTTCTCATGGTCTTCAGATGGAGATCTTACTCTACGTACGGCACATCAGGCGGTACGCAGTGCAAGGCTTTTTTTAATTACTTTTTCTTCCCTTTAGCGGGTGCGCCTTTGCCGGCTGCCGGAGCCTGACCCGGTTTCGGACGCTTGGTGCCGTATTTCGAGCGGCTTTGCAGACGACCGTTTACACCGGCCGTATCGAGGGCACCCCGAACGATGTGGTAACGAACACCCGGAAGGTCCTTTACACGACCACCGCGCACCAGCACGATCGAGTGCTCCTGCAGGTTGTGGCCTTCGCCCGGGATGTAGGCGTTCACTTCTTTCTGGTTCGTCAGACGAACACGGGCTACTTTACGCAGGGCCGAGTTCGGCTTTTTGGGAGTCGTGGTGTATACACGGGTGCAGACACCGCGACGCTGCGGGCACGCATCCAGAGCCGGAGACTTCGACTTGAATTCCAGCTTTTCGCGGCCCTTACGTACTAATTGTTGTATCGTAGGCATTGTATAGAAATTGTGATAATTGCAGTATTCCGGAAAATCGGAGTGCAAAATTAGTGAAACTCACCGGAATAGCAAGGGGGCGAGTATAGGATTTTTGGTAAAAAGCTTAAAGTCAGGTTTTTTGTATCGAGTGATTGAGCGTACGGAAGTCGCGGGCACGAAGCAAGGCGAAGCATTCGCTCAATCACTCATTCGCTCAATCACTCAATAAATTACGCTTCCCCAATCGGCCCGCCGAACTGGGTTGGGAAGCGGAAGGCTTCGTCGCCGCCGTTGATATCGCCGAAGGTATCCTCGAATTTGCGGATGTTTTCTTTCAGGGCCGCCAGCAGGCGCTTGGCGTGTTCGGGGGTCAGAATGATGCGGGATTTTACTTTGGCTTTCGGTACGCCGGGCATCAGGCGAATAAAGTCGATGATGAACTCGCTGTTCGAGTGGGCAATCATGGCGAGGTTGGCGTAGACGCCCTCGGCTATGTCTTCGGTCAGTTCGATGTTAATCTGGCCTTCCTGATCGGGGAGCTGGTTTTCCATTGGGTAGTTTCGGTTAACAATAAGTTTTAACACTGCTGTTAAACACTAAACAGGTAAAGGTGCGACGCAGGGTGTTGTAACTTTGAAGGTATGAAAAAAGCGGCCAATCCTTTCGGACTGACCGCTTCTTTTCTATGACAAAATCGCGTTATACCGTTTCCCGGCGCTTGCTGCGGGTGAACTTCTCTTTGTTCTCGACGTAAGATTCGTACTCTTCCTTCGAGCTGACAATGATGTTCTGGTAGCGGCGGATACCCGTACCGGCCGGTACGAGGTGACCCACGATGATGTTCTCCTTCAGACCTTCCAGATAGTCGGCCTTACCGCGGATCGACGCTTCGCTCAGAACCTTCGTCGTTTCCTGGAACGAGGCCGCTGACAGGAAGCTTTCGGTACCCAGCGACGCCTGCGTGATACCCAACAGCGTCGGCTGCGAAACGGCGGCCATCGCATCACGTACCTCCACAATCCGCTGGTCGCGGCGCTTCAGGCTGGAGTTCTCGTCGCGCAGACGACGGGCGGAAATAATCATACCCGGCTTCAGCGTTTCGGAATCACCCGCATCGATTACGACCTTCATGTTCATGATCTTGTCGTTTTCTTCACGGAATGACCACTTGTCGACCACCTGGCCTTCGAGGAAGTTAGTGTCGCCGGCATCGATGATCTCCACTTTCTGCATCATCTGGCGAACAATTGCTTCGATGTGCTTGTCGTTGATCTTCACCCCTTGCAGACGGTAAACTTCCTGAATTTCGTTCACGAGGTACTCCTGAACGGCCGTCGGACCTTTGATCGACAGGATGTCGGAAGGCGTAATGGCACCGTCGGAGAGCGGGTTACCGGCCCGGACAAAGTCATTGTCCTGAACCAGAATGTGCTTCGACAGGGGCACCAGGTACTTCTTCCGGGTACCGTCTTTCGACTCAATATAGATTTCGCGGTTACCACGCTTGATGGTTCCGTAGGTAACAACTCCGTCGATTTCCGAAACGACCGCCGGGTTCGACGGGTTACGGGCTTCGAACAGTTCCGTTACGCGCGGCAGACCACCCGTGATGTCGCGGGTTTTACCGACGTTCCGCGGAATCTTCGCCAGAGCCTGACCCGCTACGATGTCGCCGCCGTTTTTCACGACCAGACGGGCACCAACCGGCAGGTTGTAGGCTTTCTCGGTCGTGTCTTCGAGCAGCGTGCTCGTGCCGCGGACCATGATGGCCGGGTTCTTCGTTTTGTCGCGGCTTTCGATGATCACCATTTCCTGGAAGCCCGTCTGTTCGTCGAACTCCTCGCGGTAAGTGATGGCTTCTTCAATCGCTTCAAACTCCAGTTTACCCGTGATTTCCGAAAGAATAACGGCGTTGTACGGATCCCAGGCGCAAAGCTCCTCGTTCTTTTCGACCATCTGGCCTTCTTTCACCCGCAGGAACGCTCCGTAAGGGACGTTGTTGCTGATCAGAACCGTATTCGGGTTGGCCGGGTCAACGATTTTAACTTCACCCGAACGACCCATAACGACCGTTACCGGGTTGCCTTCGTTGTCGAGCGACTCTACCGTCCGCATTTCCTCGAACTGGATCAGACCGGCAAACTTGGCCTTGATGGCAGCATCAACGGCGATGTTCGACGCGGTACCACCCACGTGGAAGGTACGGAGGGTCAGCTGAGTGCCCGGTTCACCGATCGACTGGGAGGCAATAACGCCCACGGCTTCCCCGATGTCGACCATACGGCCAGACGCGAGGTTACGTCCGTAACATTTTGCACAAACCCCCTTCTTGGCTTCGCAGGTCAGTACCGAACGGATTTCCACCGTTTCGATGCTGGTTTCGTCGATGGCGGCGGCGATTTCTTCCGTAATCTCGCTACCCGAGGCTACGATCAGAACCGGCTTGCCTTCGGCGTCCTTCTTCAGCGGGTCGTAGATATCGTGTACCGTCACACGGCCCAGGATACGTTCGGACAGCGGTTCGACCACGTCTTCGTTATCCTTCAGGGCGGAGATTTGCAGGCCGCGCAGCGTACCGCAGTCTTCTTCCGTGATGATCACGTCCTGGGCTACGTCGTGCAGACGACGGGTCAGGTAACCGGCATCGGCCGTTTTCAGAGCCGTATCGGCCAGACCTTTCCGCGCACCGTGCGTCGAGATAAAGTACTCCAATACGTCCAGACCTTCTTTAAAGTTGGACAGAATCGGGTTTTCGATAATCTCACCAACGGAGCCCTGCAGGTTTTTCTGCGGCTTGGCCATCAGACCACGCATCCCGCCGAGCTGACGAATCTGTTCGCGCGAACCACGGGCGCCGGAGTGCATCATCATGTAGATGGAGTTGAACCCTTGCTGGTCGGCCTCCAGTTGCTTCATGAGTGTCTCCGTGATGCGGGAGTTCACACGCGTCCAGATGTCGATCACCTGGTTGTAGCGTTCGTTTTCCGTAATCAGACCCATGAGGTAGTTCTGCCAGACGCTTTCTACTTCGCCTTTGGCCTCCTCGATGAGCTGCGTTTTTGTTTCCGGAACTTTTACGTCGTTCAGACCGATCGACAGACCACCCTTGAAGGCCATCTGGAAGCCAAGCTCCTTGATGTCGTCGAGGAATGCCGCCGTACGGGCTACACCGGAAATTTTAAAGATATAGGCAATGATCTGCTGAAGCTTCTTCTTCGTCAGCAGTTCATTAATATAACCGACTTCTTTCGGCACCGCCTGGTTGAACAGCACCCGTCCGGCAACGGTCTCGATTACTTTCGTTTCGAGATCACCGGCTTCGGTCCGCACCTGGGTCCGTACCTTGATGTTGGCGTGCTTCGATAGTTTGCCTTCGTTGATGGCGATAATCACTTCCTCCGCTCCGTAGAACGTCATGCCTTCTCCGGCAATCGGGAACTCCGGCGTGCTACGGCGACCTTTCGTCACGTAATACAGCCCGAGTACCATGTCCTGCGACGGTACCGTGATCGGTGCGCCGTTGGCCGGGTTCAGGATGTTGTGCGAGGCCAGCATCAGCAGAGAGGCTTCCAGGATGGCTTCCTGTCCCAGCGGGACGTGAACGGCCATCTGGTCACCGTCAAAGTCAGCGTTGAAGGCCGTACAGACGAGCGGGTGCAGCTGGATCGCCTTGCCCTCGATCAGTTTCGGCTGGAACGCCTGGATACCCAGACGGTGCAGCGTCGGAGCCCGGTTGAGCAGGACAGGGTGACCTTTCAGTACATTTTCCAGAATGTCCCAGATGATGGGGTCTTTCCGGTCAACGATTTTCTTGGCCGACTTCACCGTCTTGACAATTCCACGCTCGATGAGCTTACGGATAATGAACGGCTTGAACAGCTCGGCGGCCATGTCTTTCGGCAGACCGCACTCGTTCAGTTTCAGCTCCGGACCAACGACGATAACCGAACGACCGGAGTAGTCAACCCGCTTACCGAGCAGGTTCTGACGGAAACGGCCCTGCTTCCCTTTCAGCATGTCTGAAAGCGATTTCAGCGCCCGGTTCCCTTCGGAACGCACGGCGTTTACTTTCCGCGAGTTGTCAAACAGGGAGTCAACGGCTTCCTGCAGCATCCGCTTTTCGTTCCGAAGAATCACTTCAGGCGCCTTGATTTCGATCAGACGCTTCAGACGGTTGTTCCGGATGATGACGCGGCGATACAGGTCGTTCAGGTCAGAGGTAGCAAACCGGCCGCCGTCCAGGGGGACAAGCGGGCGCAGTTCGGGCGGAATGACCGGCACCATGCGGATGACCATCCACTCCGGACGGTTTTCCACGCGGGTGTTGGCATCCCGGAACGCTTCCACGACTTTCAGACGCTTTAGGGCTTCGGCTTTCCGCTGCTGTGACGTATCCGTAGCCGCTGCGTGACGCAGGTTGTACGACAGTTCGTCCAGAGCCACGCGCGAAAGCAGCATTTCCAGCGCCTCGGCACCCATTTTAGCAATAAACTTCATCGGATCGCTGTCCGGCAGAAGCTGGTTGCCGCTGGGCAGTTTATCCATGATATCCAGGTACTCGTCTTCCGTCAGGAAGTCAAGCTCCTGAATGCCGTCTTCGCCTTTGATACCCGGCTGAACGACTACATACCGTTCGTAGTAAATTATCTGGTCAAGTTTCTTGGTAGACAGACCTAACAGATAACCGATTTTGTTGGGCAGGCTGCGGAAATACCAGATGTGCGCAACAGGCACGACCAGTTCGATATGGCCCATCCGCTCACGGCGTACCTTCTTCTCCGTTACTTCAACTCCGCAACGGTCGCAGATAATGCCTTTGTAGCGAATACGCTTATATTTTCCGCAATGACATTCCCAGTCTTTCACCGGTCCGAAGATACGCTCACAGAACAGACCGCCCATTTCGGGCTTGTAGGTCCGGTAGTTGATCGTCTCCGGTTGGGTGACCTCCCCGTATGAACTCTCCAAAATTGACTCAGGCGACGCCAGGCTGATGAGGACCCGGTTAAAGTCGCTGTTGAGCTTTTTGTTCTTTTTGAATGACATTGGTTGGAGATTTATAGAATTATAAAGTCTGATAGTCTTTTAGTCGCCAGTCATCAGCTATCCCTTTAAAACGGGTGACTGACGACTGGCGACTTTCGGACTTTTATTAGTCGAGCGTTACTTCCAGGGCCAGACCACGCAATTCGTGTACGAGTACATTGAATGACTCCGGGATGTTCGGCTTCGGCAGGTTTTCACCTTTCACGATAGCTTCGTACGCCTTCGCCCGACCCACTACGTCATCGGATTTTACGGTCAGGATTTCCTGGAGGATGTGCGATGCGCCGAAAGCTTCGAGCGCCCATACTTCCATCTCCCCGAAACGCTGTCCACCGAACTGGGCCTTACCACCGAGCGGCTGCTGGGTGATGAGCGAGTACGGTCCGATCGAACGGGCGTGCATCTTATCGTCTACCAGGTGACCCAGTTTCAGCATGTAGATAACCCCGACCGTTACCGGCTGGTCAAAACGCTCACCCGACAGACCGTCGTAGAGGTACTGACGACCGAATGCCGGTACGTTGGCGTCGGCCAGTTCGGCCATTACTTCGCCTTCCGTAGCGCCGTCGAAGATCGGCGTCGCATACTTGCGTCCCAGTTTCAGGCCAGCCCATCCGAGAACGGTCTCGTAGATCTGACCCAGGTTCATCCGGGAAGGTACGCCAAGCGGGTTCAGCACGATGTCGACCGGCATCCCGTCCGCCAAGAACGGCATGTCTTCGTCACGAACGATTTTCGCTACAACCCCTTTGTTACCGTGACGACCGGCCATCTTGTCACCCACTTTCAGCTTCCGCTTCTTGGCGATGTAGACTTTAGCCAGTTTCACGATACCGGCCGGCAGTTCGTCACCTACTTCCAGCGTAAAGCGTTCGCGCTTGAAGCGGCCAGTGATTTCGTTGCGGCGGTTGTTGTAGTTCTTCACCATCTGCACGAGCAGACGGTTCGTGTGCTCATCGTCTGTCCATCCCTCCGTCAGCAGGTCGGCCAGCAAGTTCACTTCTTCAGCAACCGAGTAGCTGCTTTCGTCGCGATACGGGTTTTTGTCCGGGAAGAGGTTATCCGTAATGTTCTTACGGGTAAACTTCACCCCTTTGCTCATGATCTCATCGCCAAATTTGTGACGGATACCGAGTGACGTCTTGCCTTCCAGCAGGGTCGTCATCTTGTTGATCATCTTCTCGCGAATACCGATCAGTTCCCGGCTGTACCGCTTCATCAGCGCCTTAATCTCTTCTTTATGCTTACCGCGGTCCTCCTTGTTGGGGCGCGAGAACAGCTTCGTGTCGATGACGACGCCTTTCAGCGACGGCGGTGCTTTCTTGGAAGCATCCTTCACGTCACCGGCCTTGTCGCCAAAGATGGCGCGCAGCAGCTTCTCTTCCGGCGTCGGATCGCTCTCTCCTTTCGGCGTAATTTTACCGATCAGGATGTCGCCTTCCTTCACTTCCGTACCCAGACGTACGATCCCGTTTTCGTCGAGGTTCCGGACGGTTTCTTCCGATACGTTCGGAATTTCAGCCGTCAGTTCTTCCTCGCCGCGCTTCGTGTCACGCACTTCCAGTTCAAACTCTTCGATGTGAATGCTGGTGAAGATGTCTTCGCGTACAACACGCTCCGAAATCACAATGGCATCCTCGAAGTTATACCCCTGCCAGGGCATAAAGGCTACTTTCATGTTCCGGCCCAGCGCCAGTTCGCCCCCTTCAGTAGCGTACCCTTCGCAAAGCACATCGCCTTTCTTCACCCGCTGGCCTTTCAGCACCATCGGCTTCAGGTTGATGCAGGTGTCCTGGTTCGTGCGGCGGAACTTGATCAGTTTATATTCTTTAACGTCTTCGTCGAAAGACACCAGACGCTGGTCGTCCGCCAGGTCGTAGCGTACTTTGATCACCGTGGCGTCAACAAAGTCGATGACCCCGTCTTCTTCGGCAATGACCAGCGCGCGGGAGTCAACGGCAACGCGGCCTTCGAGACCGGTACCGACGATTGGCGCTTCCGGACGCAGCAGCGGCACGGCCTGACGTTGCATGTTCGATCCCATCAGGGCACGGTTGGCGTCATCGTGTTCCAGGAACGGAATCATCGAAGCAGCCACCGACACAATCTGGTTCGGGGCAATGTCCATATAGGTCACGCTCGTCGGCTCCGAAATCGGGAAGTCACCTTCGAAGCGGGACTTGATCCGGTCGTTTCCGAAGAATCCTTCCGTATCGACGTGGGCATTTGCCTGCGCGATGTAGTGCGAATCTTCTTCTTCGGCCGTCAGGTACACCACCGGCTTATCCACGGCGACCTTGCCTCCGTCAACAATCCGGTACGGCGTTTCGATGAAGCCCATGCTGTTTACTTTGGCGTAAACGCAGAGCGACGAAATCAGACCGATGTTCGGACCTTCCGGCGTTTCGATCGTACACAGACGACCGTAGTGCGTGTAGTGAACGTCACGAACCTCAAAACCGGCCCGTTCGCGCGACAGACCACCAGGTCCGAGTGCAGACATCCGGCGCTTGTGCGTCACTTCGGCCAGCGGGTTCGTCTGGTCCATGAACTGCGACAGCTGGTTGGTTCCGAAGAACGAGTTGATGACCGACGACAGCGTCCGGGCGTTGATCAGGTCAACGGGCTTGAAGTCCTCGTTATCGCGGACGTTCATCCGTTCCTTGATCGTCCGGGCCATACGGGCCAGACCGACGCCGAACTGCGCGTACAGCTGCTCACCCACGGTCCGCACGCGGCGGTTGCTCAGGTGGTCAATGTCATCCACGACCGCCTTGGAGTTAATGAGGCCGATCAGGTATTTCACGATGGAGACAATGTCTTCCGTCGTCAGGACCTTCATGTCGGCATCGATATCCAGACCCAGCTTTTTGTTGATCCGGTACCGGCCAACATCGCCCAGGTCATACCGCTTGTCGGAGAAGAACAGGCTCTGAATAATTTCCCGGGCCGTCTGCTCGTCCGGCGCTTCCGTGTTCCGGAGCTGGCGGTAGATCTGCTCTACGGCCTCTTTCTCGGAGTTGGAGCTGTCTTTCTGGAGCGTATTATAGATAATGTTGTAATCGGCCACGTTCATATCCTCCTTGTGCAGGATGATCGACTTGGAGCCTGATTCAACAATGGTATCAATATCATCCTGAGAGACCATGGAGTCGCGCTCCATCAGCACCTCATTGCGGCTGATAGAAACGACTTCGCCGGTATCCTCATCCACAAAATCCTCCGTCCAGGTACGCAGTACCCGGGCGGCCAACCGGCGACCCACTACTTTTTTCAGGTTTGCGGGCGTTGCCGGTACTTCTTCCGACAGGCCGAACAAATCCAGAATCTCTTTGTCTGAACCGAAACCGATGGCACGCAGCAGCGTCGTAACCGGAAACTTCTTTTTCCGGTCGATGTATGCGTACATGACGTTGTTAACGTCGGTCGAGAATTCAATCCAGGAACCTTTAAATGGAATGATCCGGGCAGAATACAGCTTCGTCCCGTTGGTGTGCTTACTCATGGAGAAAAACACACCCGGTGAGCGGTGGAGCTGTGAAACAATTACCCGTTCTGCCCCGTTAATGACGAAAGAACCTTTCTCCGTCATATAAGGGATGTTGCCAAGAAATACTTCCTGCTCGATGGTCTCAAAATCCTCGTTATCGGCATCGTTGCAGGACAGACGCAGCTTCGCCTTCAGAGGGACGGAGTAGGTCAGTCCGCGGTCGATACACTCGTCAACGGAGTATTTCGGCGGATCAACGGAGTAATCAATGAACTCCAGTACGAAGTTTTCGCGGGAGTCAGAAATCGGGAAGTTTTCCTGGAAGACCTTGAACAATCCTTCTTTGGACCGATTATCGGAAGGAGTGTCTAGTTGAAAAAAATCTTTGAAAGATTGTAACTGAACATCCAAAAAATCCGGATATTCGATCACTGGATTGATAGTCGCAAAATTTTTACGCGTCGTTGTGTTCGTAGCCAAAGCTGATTTGCGTTTAGTTCGTGATCGACTATTGTGCGTCCGTAATTGGGCGTAAACGGACAACGCAGATTCCCGGAAAATAGTTTTTAAAATCCGGTCAAAAGTTTATATGTCTCCAAACAGGAAAAGACCTGACGTTGGTCAGGCCTAATCCTATCGGAGTCAATCCGTGTTGCAGAGAAGCAATTACTTAACTTCTACTTCTGCACCGGCTTCTTCCAGTTGCTTTTTCAGCGCTTCAGCTTCATCTTTCGCTACGCCTTCTTTAACCGGCTTCGGAGCACCGTCTACCAGTTCTTTAGCTTCTTTCAGGCCCAGACCGGTCAGGTCTTTCACCAGCTTCACAACCGCCAGTTTACCAGCACCGGGGCTCTTCAGGATAACATCGAAAGACGTCTTTTCGGGAGCAGCCGCAGCAGCGTCACCGGCGCCAGCGCCACCAGCTACCATAACCGGAGCGGCCGCAGCCGGCTCGATGCCATACTCGTCTTTCAGGATAGCAGCGAGTTCGTTAACTTCTTTTACCGTCAGGTTGACAAGCTGCTCTGCGAACGCTTTCAGATCTGCCATTTTCGTATTCTTATTAGATTGTTACAAAATTGATTTAAACGATGCGGGCAACACACCCGGCTTTTGGTATTGATCGGATTTGGGCACTTGTGGACCGGGTTGGTACCTTAAGCGGCCTCGCGCTCCGACAGCGTTTTGAGGATACCTGCCAGCTTGTTGCCGCCGCCTTGCAGACCAGAAATAACATTCTTGGCCGGCGATTGCAGCAGGGCGATAACGTCCGCGACAAGCTCGTTTTTGCTCTTCAGCGTCAGCAGCGTGTCGAGTTGATCAGCACCGATGAAGAGGCTGTAGTCAACCGAAGCGCCTTTCAGCTTCAGCTTATCATTACCCGACTCCCGACGGAAGTCTTTGATGAGTTTAGCGGGCGTCTTTCCGGATTCCGTGCTGAACATAACGCCGGAGAATCCTTTCAGAACCGTTCCTTCGAAGGAAGAGTAATCGGTTTCAAGTGTTTCCAGCGCCTTTTTGATCAGCGTGTTCTTGATAACCCGGTACTCGATGCCCCGTTCGAAGCACATCCGACGCAGCCGGTTGGTTTCACCTACTGACATGCCACTTGCGTCGGTGATGTAGAAGTAGGGAACTGACTTGAACTTTTCGCTCAGTTCCTCAATAATGGCTCCTTTTTCTTCGCGTGTCATGATTACAGTCCAGCTACCGTCGATTTGTCAATTATCACACTCGGACTCATTGTGCTTGACAAATGAATCGCCTTAACATACGTTCCTTTTGCCGAAGAAGGCTTCAGACGCATCAGGGTCGCGATGACTTCCTGGGCGTTTTCGGCCAGTTTATCCGGCTCAAAAGACACTTTACCGATGCTGGTGTGAATGTTGCCGTTTTTGTCAACTTTAAAGTCGATTTTACCGGCTTTCACTTCACGAACGGCCTTACCAACTTCCGGCGTTACCGTACCCGACTTGGGGTTCGGCATCAGTCCGCGCGGACCGAGAACCCGGCCGAGCTTACCAACTTTCGCCATAACGTTCGGCATCGTGATGATCACATCGATGTCGGTCCAGCCCTGTTCGATTTTCGTAATGAAATCGTCCAGGCCTACATAATCAGCACCGGCTTCGCGTGCTTCTGCCTCTTTGTCGGGCGTGCAGAGTACCAGCACACGAACCGTTTTACCAGTACCGTGGGGCAAAGTAGCTACGCCGCGAACCATTTGGTCAGCTTTACGCGGATCAACGCCCAGACGAACGTCGATATCCACCGAAGCATCAAACTTCGTGTACGAGATTTGTTTCAGAATCTCGGCAGCCTGCGCCAGTGAGTATACTCCTTTGGAGTCGTACTTAGCGAGCGCGTCTTTTTGCTTTTTCGTCAGTTTTCCCATCTTGCTTTCAGATTTTGCAGCCGTTACTTGGTTTCAAACGGGGCTTGACCGGTTACAGTAATACCCATTGAGCGTGCCGTACCGGCAATCATCTTCATTGCAGACTCTACCGTGAAGGCGTTCAGGTCCGGCATTTTGGTTTCAGCGATCTGACGAACCTGATCCCAGCTTACCGACCCAACCTTGTTCCGGTTCGGCTGAGCCGAACCGCCCTTGATTTTTGCAGCCTCCATCAGCAGGATGGGAGCAGGCGGAGTCTTGATGACAAAGTCAAACGACTTGTCCTTGTAGTACGTGATCACTACGGGAAGGACCATGCCCATCTTGTCCTGCGTCCGCCCATTGAACTGCTTGCAGAATTCCATGATATTCAAACCCTTGGAACCCAGCGCCGGACCAATCGGGGGAGAGGGGTTGGCTTGGCCGCCCTTCACCTGCAATTTCACGTAACCAGCTACTTCTTTTGCCATTGCTTCAACATGTTACGCTAAGCCCTGATAATGATTCCACCGACCAGTGGGAAGCGTGTCGGCTTCGTCTCGGGCATAGCAATTCAACTTTCCTTTTCTACTTGTGCGTAACTCAGCTCCACAGGCGTATTCCGCCCGAAAATTTTGACGACCACGTTCAGTTTCTTGCGCTCATCGAACACTTCTTCCACGGTTCCAATAAAACCGCTGAACGGACCATCGACGACCTTGACGGACTCTCCTTTCAGGAAAGAAAGCGTCGGGGCCGACACTTCCTGGGTGACCTCATCGACCTTACCCAGGATGCGATTTACTTCCGCCTGGCGCAGCGGTACCGGAATTTTCGTGGGGCCATTGCTGTTGCCCAGAAAACCCAGTACGCCCGGCATGCTGGTGATCAAGTGCATCACCTCGCCGTTCGACAGGTCGGCAGAAATTAAAATATAGCCCGGAAAGAACGTCTTCTCACGAACGCGTTTCTTTCCGTTCCGCATTTCATACACCTTTTCAGAGGGAATCAAAATTTGCGGAACATAGTCATTCAAACCTTGTCTGGCGATTTCGTTGTCCAGATACGATTTGACTTTTTTCTCCTGACCAGCAACGGCCCGGACGACATACCATTTGATTCCGCTTTCCATCTGTAGCTCTGATTAACCGGATAGGCCTTAGAACGACTGATAGAACAGGTTCAGGCCATTTTCGAAGACAAAATCAATCAATCCCACCAGCAGCGCGAAGATGATCGAAGCCACCAAAACGAGCGTTGAGCTTGCCTGGAGTTCCGAGAACTTCGGCCAGGTGACGTTGTGCTGTACCTCCTCCCAGGAAGCCTTCAGGAACGCTGTAAACTTGTCCATCTGTGAAATGATTGGCACGGGTGGAGAGATTCGAACTCCCATCAACGGTTTTGGAGACCGCTATTCTACCCTTGAACTACACCCGTTTGTTCAGAAGAAAGAGAAAAGAGGTAAGACAAAAGTGGAAATGAACCAGTCTTTTATCTTAGATCTTTTCTCCTTCCTCTGGTTACCCGTCGAAACGGACTGCAAAATTACTAAATATTTAGATAAAACAAATGCATCTCCCGAAAGAAATGCATTTGCTATCAATTACTTATTAGTCGAGGATCTCCGTTACCTGACCGGCGCCAACCGTACGGCCACCTTCGCGGATAGCGAAACGCAGACCTTTTTCCATGGCGATCTTGTTGATCAGGGTTACTTCGATGGTGATGTTATCACCCGGCATAACCATCTCAACACCTTCCGGCAGGATGATTTCGCCCGTTACGTCCGTGGTACGGAAGTAGAACTGCGGACGGTACTTGTTGAAGAACGGCGTGTGACGGCCACCTTCTTCCTTCGACAGAACGTAAACCTCAGCCTTAAACTTAGAGTGCGGCTTCACCGAACCCGGCTTACAGATTACCATCCCGCGACGGATGTCGGTTTTTTCAATACCGCGGAGCAGCAGACCTACGTTGTCACCGGCTTCGCCACGGTCCAGAATCTTCCGGAACATTTCAACACCCGTTACAACTGATTTCAGGTTTTCTGCACCCATACCGAGGATTTCAACCGGATCACCCGAGTTGATGATACCACGCTCGATACGACCGGTAGCAACCGTACCACGACCCGTGATAGAGAACACGTCCTCAACCGGCATCAGGAACGGCAGATCGGTCTGGCGCGGAGGCAGGGGAATGAAGCTGTCAACAGCATCCATCAGCGCCTCGATCGTACCAACCCACTTGGCATCGCCATTCAGGCCACCCAGTGCAGAACCCTGGATAACGGGAATGTTGTCGCCGTCGAAGTTGTAGAAGCTCAGCAGCTCGCGGATTTCCATCTCAACGAGTTCGAGCAGTTCCGGATCGTCCACCATGTCCACTTTGTTCATGAACACAACGAGCTGGGGAACACCTACCTGGCGGGCGAGCAGGATGTGCTCACGCGTCTGGGGCATCGGACCGTCCGTCGCAGCTACTACCAGGATAGCGCCGTCCATCTGGGCAGCACCCGTTACCATGTTCTTCACATAGTCAGCGTGACCCGGGCAGTCGACGTGTGCGTAGTGACGAGAAGCCGTTTGATATTCTACGTGGGAAGTGTTAATCGTAATACCACGCTCTTTTTCTTCCGGAGCATTGTCAATGGAAGAGAAGTCGCGCACTGCCGCCAAGCCTTTTTCAGCCAGCACTTTCGTGATTGCAGCCGTCAGAGTAGTCTTACCGTGGTCAACGTGACCAATCGTACCGATATTGACGTGCGGCTTCGAACGGTCAAATGTTTCTTTAGCCATTGTTGGAAACGCTTAAAGTGTACTTGTTATGAAATTGGGGTGAAATTTGCCGTTTCTGAGCCTTCTATCGGATTTGAACCGACGACCTCTTCCTTACCAAGGAAGTGCTCTACCACTGAGCTAAGAAGGCTTGTTGTGAATGAATAATTAATAATGAAAAATGAATATCGAAGCTTGATCAGCTACCCTGTTCATTGTTAATTCTTCATTATTGATTCACAAAGAGCGGAAAACGGGTCTCGAAGTGGCTTGCCACCCCGGCCGCAACCCATAGCCTATAAGACTATCGACTGCTTTGCGTCGTTTACCGCTTTGAGCGGAAGACGGGTCTCGAACCCGCAACCTATAGCTTGGAAGGCTATCGCTCTACCAATTGAGCTACTTCCGCTTTTGTTCAAAGTTTAAGGTTTAAAGTTTAAGGTTGAACGCTTCAACATTTAAACTTTAAACCTTAAAATCTTCGTGGGGAGTGAAGGATTCGAACCTCCGAAGGCGTACGCCAACAGATTTACAGTCTGCTCCATTTGGCCACTCTGGAAACTCCCCAGGGACTTTTTTCGCTTAACTTTCGACCCGTTTGTTGTGCCGTTGGTTAATTGAGTTGCAAAATTATACCCTTTTTCTTTATTGTCAAATCTTTGATTAAAATTTCTTGAGATAAATAAAAAACCGCCTGGGAAGAAATCAGGCGGTTTTTTCTATCTCGCTCATTTTTAAAGCGTAATCCCAAAGCTTAACGCCCGCAGGTCCGGACCCCGATCTTCCTCAAACAACGGGTTCAGGTCGTACCGGACAAAGAAATTTGTTTTTCCAATGCCCAGATGCGTCATCAGACCGTAGCGAAGATCGTTCAGGTAATAGTTTGACCGGAAGCGGTCTTTCTCGTCGTTCTCGTATTTTATCTTGGTGTAGCTGTCGATGCGGTAATTCACGTACGGACCGGCCCCGATGTGGAATACTTTTTTGCCGCTCTGGTTGTAGAACGAAACCCGGGGCACCAGCGGAATGCCGATGGTCGCGGCGGTCAGCTTTGACTTCTGGACCTCCTGCCCGATGGGAACAAACTCTACGCCGGCGGGGCCTTTCCGGACGGTATTGTCGTTTTCAAACATGAAGTTGTTCCAGGCGAACTCCAGACCGTAGTAGACGCTGAGGGCGGCCCGTCTTCCCCTCGCCAGAACCGGACGCTGCCCGATGGCCAGGGAAACAAACCGGGAGCCAATAGGCCGCAACTGGTACTGGTCGTCGGTCAGGGCGTTGCTGCCGGGGGCATTGGTAAACAGATTCAGGCCCACATTGACACTGAACATGCTCCAGCGGCTCCAGCCGTTTTTGCGACGGTAATCGTTCGGCCGGAAGGTATAATCTTCGTCATCCTTCCCAACCCGGTCCTGGGAGCGCTTGCTTTCCTGCCTTTCTCCGACACGGTCGTTATTGGACTCCCGGATCGTCACGGTGACGTTGCCGTCCTTCTTGGTGACCACAATGACCGTATCCCGCAGGTAACGAACGGAGTTGTTCTTATCCACCATCACCAGCGTATTGCCGTTATCGGTCGAGTCGAGTTTAAGGCCCATGTCGCGGATAATCCGGTTCAGGTCATATTTCGCCAGTTCCTGAATCCCGTTTTTATCTGTCGAGTGGATGACCATGCGGGTTTTGTTTCCAAAAATCAGAACCAGCGAATCGGAAGAACTGGCCGTCGGCTGTCCTCCGGCGAAGCCAAACGTACTGCAGAGTATGAAGCAAAGAATGAGTAGCTGTCTCATGGCAATGGTTATTTGTTGTTTTCTTGTCTGTTAAATGCTTTTGTCCGGATGTGCTCGTACGATTCGGCGATTCGCTCCTTGCCGTGTTCGACCGTTTCCGTCGCTTTGGCCAGAATGGTGCTGCCGTTGAGGCCCGTTTCCTGCCAGTCTACCGGCTCCCCTTCCCGGAGGTTGTTGAGTTGCCGCAGCAGCCGGCCTACCCGGATGCGCTTCTTCGGAGTCTGGGCCACCGGCTCTACGGACTGCTCTTCGACAAAAGCCACTACCGGCTCATCGATTTTAACCACCAGCGTTTTTTCGGCCGGGCGCGTGACCAGAGCGGTCGAAGCAGGTTCGGAACTTTTCAGGGTCGGGACTGCGGGTTCAGCGGGCCGAGTCGTTTCTTCGTTCAGTGCCACCTGCTCTCTTTCGGCTTCGGGCAGAGAAAGTGGCTGCGGCTTCTCTTCCAGGGCTACTTCCGGGCTTTTTGCTTTTCCGGGCGTTTGGGCCAGCATCCGGTTCTCCGGCGCGGCATCCGTTACCGGAGAGTCCTGTTCCACTGTCTGCGGCCCGGAGGAAGCAGCGGGAGGCAGCGGCTGTTTTTCCGTTTTCTCCTGCGCCAGCGGCTGGCCTGTTGTTCCGAGCGGGGTACTTGTCTCCTGTTGCCATACCCACCAGCCCGCCAAGAGGAGCACCGCGACACTTGCCGCCGCCGCGAACCACCAGCGACCGCCAATCCGTCGTTCGGGTTGAGGATGGAGGCGCTTCTGCATTTCGTCCCAGGTAGCATTCTTCGGCTTTGTGTCGTGTTCATTCAGCCGACGGGCGAACAGGTCATCAACGGGATGCTGTTTCATATGCCGTATAGTTTTTTTTTGCGTCCAATTGCGTCAGTTGCTTTTGCAGGTAAGCACGGGCCCGGTGTAACTGGGATTTGGAAGTGCTTTCCGTGATTCCGAGCATTTCAGCAATTTCGGCGTGGTTATATCCTTCAATTGCGTACAGGTTGAACACGGTTCGATACCCTTCCGGCAATTCAGCCAACAGGTCGAGCAGTTCTTCGGCCCTGATATTTTCATCCGCCCAGGCTGCTTCGGCCGTCGGCGCTGCATCGTCGAGGTTGACTTCGGCCAGCCAGTGCTTGTGGCGACGGAGGTAGGTCAGCGATTCGTTGACCATGATCCGTTTCATCCAGCCTTCAAAACTCCCCTCCCCTTTGTACTGTCCAATCCGTTCGAACACGCGCATGAATCCGTCCATCAACACCTCTTCTGCCGTAAACCGGTCTCCGATGTACCGGGCACAGACCGTCAGCATCCTCCCCGCAAACCGCTCGTACACCAGCTTCTGGGCACGGCTGTCGGCTCGCTGCAGGGCGCTGATTAACTGCGCTTCGGTTGTAAAAAAGGGTAGAACTCGAATCATGTGCAAAGGTGGATTCAACTACAAGATGCGAGGAAGCAGGCTAGAGGTTGCGCGGCCGGGAAAATTTTTCATAAAAAAACCCGCAGTGTTCACCGCGGGTCTCTTAAGGCGCTAAGCGCCAGGGTTATAAGATATTCCGGAGACGTAATGCAGCCACACAATCCGGGATATCCGAAAGTTGACGGGCGTAATCAGCACCAGCGCCGGAAGAATCACGGCCAGGTAAATCCAGGAGGCCGGATCGTCGAAGGCGTAGAACAGGAGGAAGCCTAGAAACAGCGCCACCCCACCCGACAAGGCGTAACTGACGTACATAGCTCCCCAGAAATAGCCCGGTTCGATTTCAAAGCGCATGCCGCAGTGCGGACAGTGCTCGTGCATGTGATCGAACTTGGTAAGGTTGTACCAGGGGTACTCAAATATTTGGGCTTGTCTACATCTGGGACATAACCCGCCTAACACGGCTTGCGATTTCGAGACGTTGGGCATGCTCTTTTTTACTATTGCGAATCCAGAGGTAGGCAATGGCGCCCACGATCAGGTAAGGAGTCGCCAGCAGATACAGGATACCGGTATTCAGACCGGTTGCCGCCAGATTGCGGCCGTTGCTCATGGTACTTTCGACGGTACCCCGGCACATGGCGCACTGGGCGAACGAATCCGAAACAGTCAGTACGAACACCAGCACAAACCCTACCCACTTCATCCAACTTTTCATATCGATTTAAGTTTTTCAGTGATTATAATACGGGCGAATCAGCAGATAAACGATAACGCCCGTGGTACTCACATACAGCCAGATCGGCAGGGCCCAGCGGACAACGGCCTTGTGCCTGGCAATCTGATTGGTCAACGCAAAATAAACGGCGCGCAGCACAAACCAGACTACGCCAATCGACAAAAGGATATGCGATACAAGCAGAAAATAGTACACCGGCCGAATCCAGCCTTCGCCTCCAAACGGTGTTGACTCGTTGGACAGGTGATACAATACGTAAGTTACCAAAAAGAGCGAACCCAGTGCAAAGGAAGTAAGCATCATGGCCCGGTGCGCGGTAATATTTTTCTGCCGGATGAAATAATAACCCAGCAGCAGAGTGATGGTCGTGACGGAATTGATCACGCCGTTCAGATGAGGCAGTACGGTGGTCCATTCGCCCAGGTCAACTTTCTGACGAATGCCAAGCAGAATGGCTACCACGACCGGAATGGCCGCCGAAAGAATGGTAATCAGCCGTTCCGTTTTCTGATTTTGTTGAAGTTCAAGCGTCGCCATACGGGGGGGATTTTTTTGCATAAATATCCAGCAGGATACGGATTTCCAGAACAAGCCGGTCCACATCTTCTTTGTCGGTGCCTTTGTAATAGCCCCGAATATGGCCGTCCTTGTCTACTAACACCAACCCCTCGTTGAAAGCAAAAGTTTCTTTCTCCGGCTTCAGAATGGGCCGCTGCCCGAACCGATATTCGTACTCGGCAACCCGCTGGACGGCTTTGTGCGTGGGTTGACCGTAAAACCAGCGCTCGGGTCTGGGATCGTACTGTTTTTTGATGGCATTGACGGCCGCCAGCCGGTCCACGAGCGTCAGGGCAACAATGCTGGAATCGTTGGTAAAGATGTCGAGCACGCGATTAACCTGACCGGCTACCCGCAGACAGGTCTGGTCACAGGCCGATCCGTTGAACGAGAGGATGGTCAGACGACCGGCAAAATCTTTGGTATTTTTCAGTTTCAGCCGGCCGGACGTGGAGTCTTTGGGAGGAATGGAAATGGTGTAGGCAGGAACCGCGTAGTAGACCGTGTCCTTCTGCATCTGCCACCAGCTGGCCGTTGGGCTCCGCTGCGTGATGACGGCTCCTGAACCTGGGTCTGTCAGCGGGTAGTACGTCTTGAGCGTGAAATGGTTTTCACCAAATAAGCGCAGGAACAGAAAAATCAAAACCGGGACCACCAACACAAGGATGATGGCCCCGGCTTTCAGGATGCGTTGCATATTAACGGAGTTGGAAGATAGAACCGCCCTCCATCAGCAGGGCAATTAACAACCAGACTACAAAAATACAGGGTAACAGAATCGACCAGATCAGCGACTTCGTTTCGTGCTTCAGGTGCATGAATTCTCCGACGATGTAAAAGGCTTTGACAATGGTCATTCCCACGAAGATGGCCGTTTTGATCGTACCGGCAGGAATCGTGAACGCAATGATAAACTCCAGTGCGGTAATAGCTGCCAGAATCCAGAACGTACGCCAGATCGTTCCCGTCTGAGCAGGTGCAACTTCGTGTTCGCCGTCGTTATGGTATGTATGTTGTGCCATGATAATTTGCGTTTACTTACTTATACCAGATAGAAGAAGGTAAAGACGAATACCCAGACCAGGTCAACGAAGTGCCAGTAGAGGCCGACTTTCTCAACCATTTCGTAGTGGCCGCGGCGCTCGTACATACCCGTTGCCGTGCGGTAGAAGATCAGGATGTTCAGCACCACGCCGGAGAACACGTGCGTTCCGTGGAAACCGGTGATGAAGAAGAACAGATCCGCGAAGGCCGGAGGGCCGTACTGGTTTTCCGTCAGGTTAGCCCCGAAGACGGTCCGCTGCACCCACTGTCCGTTCACCAGTTCTTTGATTACCGAACCTTCATCCGTGCCGTGGATAAAGTGACCCCACTCCCATGCCTGGCTGCCCAGGAAGGCAAATCCACCGATGATGGTCCACAGCATGTACTTTTCAACCGCAGCCCGGTCGCGACGGTGACCGGCTTCAACGGCCAGTACCATCGTTACCGAGGAGAAAATTAGGATGAACGTCATAATACCGACGAACACCAGCGGGGCATGAATGCCGTGCAGGAACGGAACTGCTTCAAAAACCCGTTCCGGAATCGGCCAGTAAAGTTGTGAAAACTGAAATGCGCCGTGAATTGCGGGGTCGTAAGCCGGATAGCTAAAGCGAATCATGCCGTAGGTTACGAGCAGCGCAGAAAAAGTGAAGGTATCCGAGATCAGGAAGAACCACATCATCAGCTTGCCGTAGCTCACCTTCATTGGTTCTACGCCACCCATCCAGGTCCCTTTGTCGAACACGGGCGTTTCCGCCGTCGTTGCAGTAGCAGCCATGCGTTTGCGTGTATTAATCGGTTAATTGAAATACAATAAAAAGCCAAAAAGATAGACCCACAGCACGTCCAGAAAATGCCAGTAGGTATTTGCAATCTGAATTCCGGTCAGTTCTTTTGAGTGTGTCTTCATCCGGAACGCCGACCGCAGCGCAAACAGCAGCACCACGAGTCCGGTAATCAGGTGAAAGGCGTGCAGACCCGTGAAAACGTACATGAAGGACCCTGCCGGGTTACCCACGAAGTACACATTTTGGGCCACAAGGTCTTTCCAACCCTGAAACTGCATACCCAAAAAAACCAAGCCGAACACAAAAGTAATAGAAATCGCTGTCTTGAGTGCGGCGAAATTGTCTTTTTTTGCGGCAATATAGGCCCATTGCATGGAAACGCTGCTCACCAGCAGTACCGCGGTGCTGTACCAGAAAATCCGGGGAACGTCAAATTCCAGCCAGTCGCCTTCGGCCCGGCGCACCAGGTAGGCACTGGTCATGGACGCAAACATCATCAGGATACTCACAATAAACAGCCAAAGCGCAAATCGCTTTGGGTTCATCGAGAGGGTTTCTTCCGGTTCCTCCTGAAGCAACGTCATTGTTTTTACGGTATCGCTCATAGGTCTGTAGTTTGTTGTCGGCAGGCTTTACCCTGACGTTTTACATTTTGTCCAGTAAGAAAGCAATCTGCACAACCGGAAGGTACAGAAACGACCCAAACATAATCTGCAAGGCCGCCCGGTCCGTACACTTTCTCATTAAGTGAAACGTCTGCGCCAGAAACAAAATTCCGAAAACGGTCGCCACAATTCCCGAATGAAAACCCGTCATTCCCATCGCGTAGGGCAGCCAGCCAACCGGCAGCAGGAACAGCGTATAGATCATAATCTGGAAAGCCGTCTGAATGTTTTTGCCACCGGCAGCCGGCAGCAGTTTGATTCCCGCCCGGCTATAATCTTCGTCCGCCACCCAGGCAATAGCCCAGAAGTGCGGAAACTGCCAAAAAAACTGAATGGCAAACAAAATACCCGGTTCCAGGCCAAAATGGTTTGTCGCCGCAACCCAGCCGATCATCGGCGGAAAAGCGCCGGGCAGTGCCCCAACGAACACGGCAACCGGCCCGACCTTCTTCAGCGGTGTATAGACGAATCCGTACAACAGCAGCGAAAGTACGGACAGGGCGCAGGACCGTAAGTTGAAAAACGCCAGAAAAATATAGCAGCCGACGGCAAAGAGCACAAAGCCAAACACGGCGGCCTCCTGCACACTGAGTCGTCCACTGGGCAGCGGACGGCCCGCCGTCCGCTTCATCAGCTTATCGCTGTCCCGTTCGATGATCTGGTTGATGATATTCGCCGCACCGGTGATGGCCAGCGATCCGAGTAGAAGCATTCCCAATTGCAGCCAGTCGATGCGGTGCAGCGCCAGGCTGTAACCAAACGCTCCCGACAGGGCCACAAACAGCGAAAGCCGAAATTTCAGCAGTTCGCCGTATGCCTTAGCCTTTTCTGACAGCGTTACGGTTTGTATGGTTTTACTTTCCGTTGGTTGCATTCTTAATGAGCGTAAGAGAGGGCCGACGGCTGCTCGGTTTTCAGAAAGGTCCGGGCATTAACCATCAGCAGAATAATGAACTGAACACCCAGCGCTACTAAGGCCAGGGTCAGGTGAATCGGTTGGGCAAAAGCCGGAACACCCAGATAAGCCAGGATTATTCCGGAGGCAATCTCCAACAGAATCATGACAAACAAAGCCAGCGTCCAACGGTAAAGGTTGGTGTTCTGCCGGCCCCGTTGGTACAATTGGTACAGCAGGGCTACATGAAATCCCAGTACCAGCAGGGAAAAAGACCGATGGACGTAAAACGGAAGACCGATTCGTTCGATCCAGAACATCCGTCCCGCCTCCCCCATCGCGGTCATCACTTCGTCCATCGCCTCGCGGACCTGCGTTCCCAGCACGACCTGCACGGTAAGCAGACCGATTGACCACCACAGCGTCCGGTTGATGGATCGCTTGGCCCCATCTGCCAGGGACACCACGTACGCGGGTGCATTGGAACGAACCATCACATACAGCAGGGCAAAGATCACCACGATTGCCAGCAGCATATGCAGCGTAACCATGTACGGAGCCAGCTCGGACGAAACGACCTTGGAACCTAACCAGGCGTTGAAGCCGATCAGGAGCAAAGCAGCCAGGCTCCCGACAAACACGGGCCGGTCTTTCCGGAAATAGCGGATGGAGAGCAGAAATGTTGCCAAAACCAGAAGTCCGGATACGGCTCCGACCAGGCGGTTCACGTATTCGATCCAGGTTTTTGCCGCATTAAAAACAACTTCCCCTTTCAGCTTGGCGCCGTAGATTTCGGCGTAGTTGGGAGGAAGTTGCGAAGCATCGGTAGGCGGCACCCAGGAGCCGAAGCACCGGGGCCAGTCCGGACAGCCCATTCCGGAGCCGGTACTTCTGACAACGCCACCTGCTACTACGATGAGGTAGACGCTGATGACGGTCAGAAGTGCCAGCCGCCGAAACAAGCGTTCGTTTTTATTAATGAGGTTGCTTGAACTGGTCATTGAAGTTTTGCGCCTCAATCTCTTTTTCCAGGGCAATCTGCGCCGTTTCGTGCGGCAGGTTTGACTCCGGAGTTTGAGAGAAAGGAACCGTCTGCGGGATGAAGTCTTCCTTCGCACCCGGTTTGCTATAATCGTACGGCCAGCGATAAACCGCCGGAATTTCACCCGGCCAGTTGCCGTGACCCGGCACAATCGGCGTAGTCCATTCCAGCGTGTTTGAGCGCCACGGGTTCAGCGGAGCTTTCTTCCCTTTGAAAAGGCTGTAGAAGAAGTTCCAGATGAAGATCCACTGCGCCGAGAACGTAAAGATAGCGGCGATACTAACGAACGTGTTTAGGTCACCGAAGGTCTTGAAGGCATCGTAGCTCGTGAACGAGTAATAACGACGCGGGAACCCGGCGATACCGATGTAGTGCATCGGGAAGAACACGAGGTAGATACCGATGAACGTCAGCCAGAAGTGGATATACCCCAGTTTGGCGTTCATCATGCGGCCGAACATCTTCGGGAACCAGTGGTAGATACCGGCCAGCAGACCGAAGGCTGAGGCCGCACCCATTACCAGGTGGAAGTGAGCGACGACGAAATAAGTATCGTGCAGTTGGATGTCCAGCGCTGAGTTACCCAGAATGATACCCGTTACCCCACCCGAGATGAAGAACGATACCAGACCGATGGAGAACAGCATCGCCGGAGTAAAGACGATATTTCCTTTCCAGAGCGTCGTAATGTAGTTGAACGCCTTAACCGCCGATGGTACGGCAATGATCAGCGTCAGGAACATGAAGATCGAGCCCAGGAAGGGGTTCATCCCCGTTACGAACATGTGGTGAGCCCATACGATAAACGCCAGGAAGGCAATACCGATCATGGACGCAATCATGGCGCGGTAACCGAAGATCGGCTTACGCGAGTTCGTGGCGATAACTTCTGACGTGATCCCGAGGGCCGGCAGCAGTACGATGTATACTTCGGGGTGACCCAGGAACCAGAAAAGGTGCTGGTACAGAATCGGGCTACCACCCACGTTCGGCAGCGCTTCACCGCCAATGTAAATCTCGGAAAGGTAGAAGCTGGTTCCGAAGCTCCGGTCAAAGATCAGCAGCAGAGCAGCCGACAGCAGAACCGGGAACGAAATCAAACCCAGGACCGCCGTCAGGAAGAATGCCCAGATCGGCAGCGGCAGTTTGCTGAACGACATCCCCCGCGTACGCAGGTTGATAACCGTCGTGATGTAGTTGATACCACCCAGCAGCTGCGACACGATAAACAGGGCCATGCTCATCAGCCACAGGGTCATCCCCATCTTCGAGCCGTCGATAGCCTGCGGCAGGGCGCTCAGAGGCGGGTAAACCACCCAGCCACCCGAAGCCGGTCCCGTCTCCAGGAAGAGCGAAGCAAACATCAGGACGCTCGACAGGAAGAAGAACCAGTACGACAACATGTTCAGGAAGCCTGAAGCCATGTCACGCGCACCGATTTGCAGGGGAATGAGGAAGTTGGAGAACGTTCCGCTCAGGCCGGCGGTCAATACAAAGAATACCATGATGGTCCCGTGCATTGTCACCAGAGCCAGGTAGAACTCCTGATCCAGTTTACCTTGCTCCGTAATCCAGTTTCCCAGCACCGGACGGAGCCATTCCATATTCATGTCCGGGAAACCCAGTTGCAGACGGAACAGCACCGACAGCGACGCTCCCAGGATCGCCCAGAAGATACCGCTGATCATGTACTGCTTCGCAATCGTCTTGTGGTCTTCCGAGAAGATGTACTTTCTCAGGAAGCTTAGCTGCTCGTGGTGGTCGTGCTCTTCAACGTGAGCGTGCGACGCAACGTGCGTGTCAACGGTTGCCATATTACAGGTTAAACAGTCTTTAGTTGTAGGTTAATTATCGCATCGAAACGCTTGCCGTTGCCGTACCGGTACCTGTCGTATCCGTTTCAGCAGCCGTAGGCTCTTCGCCCGCAGCCGGCAGATATTTCGCAGCCTTCGACTTCAGGTTGGCCGGAATACGGCTTGCATAATCCGGGTTTTGCGACAGCCATGACTTCTGCTGGGCAATCCAGGCATTGTAGCTCTCTTCGTCTTCCACCACCACGTTCATCTTCATCGAGAAGTGACCACGGCCGCAAACTTCCGTACAAGCCAGCTCATACTTGAAGTTCGGGTTGCCCGTTTCGTTCTTCATCTGCTCAGTCGTTTTGTCGGCGACAAACCAGAAGCGGGTCGGCATGCCCGGCACGGCGTCCATCTTCACCCGAAAGTGCGGCAGGAACACACTGTGCAGAACGTCGCGTGCCCGAATCTTGAGCAGAACCGGACGGTTAACCGGAATATGCAGTTCGCTCGAAACAAAATCGTCAAAGGAAGCTTCGTCCGACAGGTCGATCCCGACTTCGTTGTTGGCATCGATCAGCTTGTAATTGTAGTTACCGAGCTTGTTGTTATCGGCACCCGCATACCGGGTAATCCAGTTAAACTGCTTGCCGGTAATTTCGATCACCACGGCATCTTCCGGCGCTTCTGACATAATGTCGCGCCATGCCCGCCAGCCCGTGAATACGAGCAGCGCCATCACCACGGCCGGAATAACCGTCCAGATCAGCTCCAGTTTGTGGTTTTCCGGATAGTACGTAGCCTTGCGCCCTTCTTTGTACTGGTATTTGAAAGCGAAGAAGAACAGCAGGGCATTGGTGATGAAGAAAGCCAGCGTAATGATGGCCATTACCAGCCAGAACAGGCTGTCAGTGCGACGGCCATGCGGCGTGGAAGCCTCAGGCAGGAAACTGTCTGTAGCTTCAATGAACGACCAGGCAGCCGCAATTGAGCCAAAAATCAGGAAACCGAGAAACAGGATACCGTTGATCCGGTTGCTCATGCCTACCCGGCCGTCGGCTTGCGTACCTCCCATGCTCTGCAGAACAGAGGTCATTCGCATCAGTACCACCACGGTCAAGACCAGGAATACCAGTGCTAAAAGTCCTACAACGTAAACCATATGAATTTGTGGGTAAGAGTAATAAAGTAAGGCCGATTAAATATCGTGATGCAGTGACTCTTCCAGCATCGGGTGATTTTTCGCAATCAGATTCGCTTTGGTAAGCTGGGTAGAAACGGACCAGATGAAAGCGCTTGCGAAGACCAGAATCATCCCGAACTCCAGCGGACCAAAACCGGCGTGTTCGCCAACCGTTCCCGGCATGATGTTAACCCAGAAATCAAAGTAGTGACCCACGAGAATTGACCAGCAGGCAATCTTCAGAATGATGGGCGTACGCTTTGCGTCCCTTGTCATCAGAACAAGGAAGGGAACGAGAAAGTTTAGGAACAGATTAACAAAGAACGGGGCTTTGTAGATACCGCCGTAGCCTGAAAAACGCTCCCGATAATAGATGGTTTCTTCCGGCAGGTTGGCGTAGTAAATCAGCATGAACTGAGCAAACCACACGTATGTCCAGAAGATGCTGAACGCAAACATGAACTTTCCAAGGTCGTGCAGGTGGCTTTCATTGACCGCTTTCAGGTAGCCCTGCTCTTTCAGCGAAACGACAATCAGGGTAATGATCGCCAGACCCGTTACGTGCCAGCTTGCCAGCGTGTACCAGCCGAACATCGTCGAGAACCAGTGCGTGTCGATCGACATCACAAAGTCCCAGGCCGACGTAGAAGACGTGACGCCAAACACCACCAGGAAGGCCACCCCGAACTTGATGCTTTTCTCGTAATACTCCGTTCCGCCGTACAGGTCTTCCTGCAGGGAGAAGTTACGGAGCATCCGCCACAGCAGATACCAGGCGGCGAAGTAAATCACCATCCGAATCAGGTAGAACGTCGTGTTCAGGAAGCCGCGCTTACCCGCAATGATCGGATCGTATTCCGGGCTGTTGACATCGTACAGTCCTTCGTGCGTCCAGTGGAACAGGTCATGTCCGGCGATAAAGAAGGTTGCCAGCATGACAACGCCCATGATCGGAAGGAAAGCAGGCAGCGATTCCGGAACCCGCTTGATGACGGCCGACCAGCCGGCTTGTGCCAGGTAGTTGTAGGACATGAAGAACATGCCGATCACCGAAGCACCCGTAAAGTACACGGCGTTTACCCAGACGTTTGCCCACAGGCGGGTCGTCCACTTAAAGCCGTGTCCGGCCGCATTTTCACCACCGTGGCTGGCCGCGTTGCCGTGACCTACTTCCGCGTGGCCGTGATCTCCTGCACCGGAAGCCAGCAGGTAGCAGCCTAGCGCAACCAGCGCCACCCCGACGAGTCCGCCGATGATGAGGCGCCGCTTGCTTTCGGCGGTAAATTCAAATTGTTCGTCTAATGACGGTATCGAATGTGAATGAGCCATTACGTTTCTAAGAATTATAATGCCTAGCTGAAATTAACCCTCGTTTTGCAGCTTTTGCACGTAGTGAACGATTTTCCAGCGTTCTTCCGGAGTCATTTGTGAGCCATGCGGCCACATCCGACCTTTTCCGTGCGTGATGACGTGGAAGATGTGTCCATCGTTCATCGGCGGCAAGCCTGAGTAGACCGGAACCCCTTTGTACTGCTTGGCAACCAGGCCATCGCCCTTACCGGTTTCGCCGTGGCAGTGCTGGCAGTAACGGGCGTAGTATTCCTTACCGTCCGTCAGCACCTGGTCATTGAGGGGAATCGGATTCTTCAGCACGCGTTCCGAAATCGTAATGCTGTCCGGGTGGATGTTGTAGACCATCAGGTCTTCCGTGGACCGGCCCGTGCTGTCACTGAATTTCGTGTGGTAGTTCGGACGTGACACCGTGCCACGAACCGGCTCCCACAGGTTGGTTCCGTATTTATTATAAGGATTCTTGAAGCCGTCGATCTGCTTATAAGGCTCGTATCCAACGGGGTCATACATATTCGGAGCGTATTCGGTCCCCGGATCGTCATGACTCCGCTTACAAGCCGAGAATGTCAGCACGGCGGCCGTCATCAGCAGAAGCGAACGGTTCAGACGCATGAATTTCATGGGTGTCAGAGGAAGTTAAAATTGTTTAACATTCACTTCGGCAGCGCCCGACGTCCGGAGGACGTTCGTGATTTCCGCTTCCGACATTTTGTTTTTTTCCAGGTCGATAGCCAACACGAACTTGTTGTCGGTGCTGCGCAGATCAAACATCAGGGGCTTTACGGTGGGCCCGAGGCCATTGGATACCAGGAAGGTACCCACCATTCCGAGAGCCGTAAAGAGAACCGTAAACTCGAACATTACCGGGATGTAAGCCGGCAGCGCGTACGGGTCCTTACCGCCAATGATCATCGGCCAGTCGAACTTCATCGTGTACAGGGTGAGTGCCACCATGCACAGGAAGCCGGTCAGACCAAAAAGGAAAGCAGCGATACCGATGCGGGTACGCGGGTGACCGATGGCCACATCAAGTCCGTGAATCGGAAACGGTGAGTAAACTTCGTGAATCCGTACGCCTGCTTTTTTTACTTCTGTTACCGCCTTCAGTACGACATCATCATCGTCATAGACGCCTACCAGAAACTTGCTATTGTGAAGATCAGCCATTCTTGTGAACTTTTCAGTTTAAGGTAATCAGGTACGGAGAAGCCGAAGCCGCTCCGTACCCTTTCGCTATGTCTTATTCAGCGTTTTTGTTAAACGTCGGATTCGCTACGCGCTCGCCTTTGGCAACTCCGGATACCGATTTCGGCAGTTTTTCGGAAGAAGACTTGATGACAGCCTTCACCTCAAACATGTTGATAACCGGGAGGAATTTTGCAAACAGCAGGAAGAGCGTAAAGAACAGGCCAAACGAGAAGATGTAATCGCTGATGTCGAAAATCGTCGGAGAGAACATCGCCCAGCTCGACGGCAGGTAGTCGCGGTGCAGCGACGTAACGATGATCACAAAGCGCTCGAACCACATCCCGATGTTCACAATCACAGACAGCACAAACGTCCAGGTGATGCTCCGGCGAATCCGGCGCGACCAGAACAGCTGCGGCGAAATTACGTTACAGGTCATCATGGCCCAGTAAGCCCACCAATACGGACCGAAAGCCCGGTTGATGAAGGCGTACCGCTCGTATTCCACACCGGAGTACCACGCGATGAAAAACTCCGTCAGGTAAGCAATACCCACGATCGAACCCGTCAGCGTGATGATTTTGTTCATCGACTCAATGTGCTCGAACGTAATGTAGTCCTCCAGTTTGAACACCACCCGCGTAATCAGCATCAGGTTCTGCACCATCGCAAAACCCGAGAAGATAGCACCCGCTACGAAGTACGGCGGGAAGATAGTGGTGTGCCAGCCCGGAATAACCGACGTGGCAAAGTCCATACTTACGATGGTGTGTACCGAAAGTACAAGCGGGGTCGAGATACCGGCCAGAATCAGCGAGATGTATTCGTAACGGGCCCAGGTTTTGGCACCGCCGTTCCATCCCAGCGAGAAAACGCCGTAGATGTAGCGGGACACTTTGCTCGTCGCCCGGTCACGGATGGTAGCCAGGTCAGGCACCAGACCGATATACCAGAATACCAGCGATACGGTGAAGTACGTGCTGATGGCAAATACGTCCCAAACCAGCGGTGAGTTGAAGTTTACCCACAGCGAACCGAAGGTGTTCGGCAGCGGCAGAGCCCACAGAGCCAGCCACGGACGGCCCATGTGCATCAGAATGAACGAGGCTGCGCAGATAACGGCGAAGATCGTCATGGCTTCCGCGGCGCGGTTGATGGACGTCCGGTATTTCATCCGGAACAGCAGCAGGATGGCTGAAATCAGCGTTCCGGCGTGACCGATACCGACCCACCATACGAAGTTGGTGATGTCCCAGGCCCAGCCAACGGTTTTATTCAGACCCCATACGCCCAGACCTTCCCACCAGGTCCAGAAGACACAGGCGGTGCCGTAAATAAGAACAACTACAGAAATTCCGAAAGCAATCAACCATTCGCGGGTCGGCTTGCCTTCTACCTGCCGGCAGATGTCCTCCGTCACGTCGGCGTACGTCTTGCCCCCTGTTACCAGCGGGGTTCTCACGGGTGATGTAACGTGCATTGTGAGTTAAGTAATTTGAATTCTACGAATCGAATTAAACTGTACGCAAATTAGAACGGGCGCTTAGGCCTCCTCCGGTTTCGCCGCCTGACGGGACTCCTGCTTGGGGTCTTCGTCTTTGTTGCGAATCTTGGTCAGGTATGAAATCTGCGGTCTTACGTTAATTTCTTCCAGCACCTGGAACGCCCGGCCCTGATGCTCTTCGCGCAGAATCCGCGCTACCGAGCTGTCCTGGTCGTTCATGTCTCCGAAGATGATGGCGTCCGTCGGGCAGGCTTGCGCACAAGCCGTCTGAATTTCATCCGGATACGGTCTTCTGCGTTCTTTCTTCGCCGTCAGTTTTCCTTCCTGAATACGCTGTACGCAGAATGAGCATTTCTCGATTACTCCCCGCGAACGTACGGTTACGTCCGGGTTAATGGCCATCTTTCCGAGGTCATTGTTGAAGTTGTAATCGAAATTGTCGTTATCAAAATACTTAAACCAGTTGAACCGGCGCACTTTGTATGGACAGTTGTTGGCGCAGTAACGGGTGCCGATACAACGGTTGTACGTCATCTGGTTCAGACCTTCCGTACTGTGCGAAGTAGCAATAACCGGACAAACCGTTTCGCAGGGCGCGTTCGAACAGTGCTGGCACAGCATCGGCTGGAACGTCACCTCGGGGTTTGCCGAAGCCACCTCCAGGCCTTTCAGATCTTCGGCTTCGGCGTCGCTGCTGTAATAGCGGTCGATTCGCAGCCAGTGCATTTCCCGACGGTTGATGATTTCCTGACGGCCAACCGTGGCAATGTTGTTTTCCGAAATACAGCCGACCACGCAGGCGCCGCAACCGATACACGAGTTCAGGTCGATCACCATTCCCCACGAATGGTTCGGTTTGCCGTAGCCGTTCCAGAGCGTAATCTCTTCCGGGCTAACGGGACCTTCGGACGTGTTGACCTTCGGTGTAAAGCGTCCGGCCATCGGGTCTTTCTGGTAAGCGGCCAGTTTTGCTTCCTGAACCACCGCCCGGCGACCCATCACCGTGTTGTGCGTCTGGGTCTGGGCGATTTCGCGCGTACCGCCTGCTTTCTCCAGCTTCACGCCGGTAGCCGTGGACGACAGCGTTCCGCCAACCACCGATGCAAACGGAAAGGCATTTGCCCCAACTCCGTTAGCCGCTTTCCCTGCTTTCTCGCGACCATAACCCACGGCGATCGAAATCGTTTCGTCGGCCTGACCGGGCTGAATCATCACAGGTACTTCAACTGACGTGTTGTTCAGTGAAATTGTTACAAGATCGTTCTGCGAAACGCCCAGATCGTTGGCCGTTTTGGCAGAAATTAATGCGTAGTTGTCCCAGCAGGCTTTGGTGACGGGATCCGGCAATTCCTGAAGCCAGGGGTTATTCGCCATGGCACCGGTACCAATCGAGACTTTCTGGTAAAGGGCCAGTTCGAGACCCGTTGCGGTGGCTTTGTAACGCTGGGCGATTGCCGAAGCCGCCGCCGGGAGACCAGCACCGTTGAATGAGGCAGCGGCCGCCGTCGGAGCCGCAGGCTCCAGCACACCGTTGTTCAGAGAACGAATCCAGAAGTCTTCGAAGCTTCCCGTCGCGCCGGCTGCCGTGTAGATGTTGGCACGCCAGAAACGCTTCAGATACGCCTCATAATCGCCGTTCAGACCCGCCCAGGTCAGCAGGCTTGTCTGCGGCTGACGGGTTTTGAAAATCAGACCGATCGTCGGCTGCATCAGGCTGTAATAGCCCGATTTCACTTCGGCATCCCCCCATGATTCGAGGAAGTGCGGAGCCGGAGCAATGTATTTTACCAGAGAAGCCGTTTCATCGGCCCGGTCAGCAAACGATACTGACAGAGCCACGCGCGGAAGCGCTTCGGCTAGTTCTTTGCCCCGCGGGTGGGTATAAACCGGGTTGGTATCCCAGAACAGAACGGCCTGCACCTGTCCGCCTTTCACCTCGTTGATGAAGGCGTTCATGGCAGCATCGTTCCCCTGGCGGGTATTCAACGGACGGCTAATATCAATCGTCGTTCCGTAGCTGCCCAGCAGGCTGTTCAGCGCATTAACTACCACCTGGACGTTCGGGTCGTTGGAACCCGCCACAACCAGAGCGGCACCTCGGGCAGCGATCAGGTCGGCAGCGGCCTTGTCCAGACCGTTGACATTCACGGCCGGAACGCTCAGAGCAGCACCGCCCAGCTTGGACGCTACCTTATTATACAGGTTCGCTACTACCAGTCCTTCCTGCGACGGCTTGATTCCGGTGCGGTAATCCGCGTTGGAACCCGTCATCGTCATGGTTGACTCGAACTGGTAGTGACGGGACATTTCCTTCTTATTGCCGTTCGCCTTGACAGCACCCAGCTTCCGCGTCCGTCCGTACTGAACGGCAAACTCCAGCGGGTTTACCCACGAACCCAGGAAGTCGGCACTGATGCCGACGATGACCCGGGCCTTGCTGAAGTCGTAAGACGGCACAATCGCCTGACCAAACGAGGCCTGGTTAGCGAGGGTAATGCCGTAAGCGGAGTTGGCGTCGTACTGGATGTGGCGGGCCGTCGGGTACTTGGCCGCAAAATCAGCAATGACCGCCTTGGAAGACGGGCTGAGGACCGAGCTGGATACGATCCGGATGGCACCGCCGCTAGCGGCAATCTGCGCCAGCTGGCCGCCAACTTCCCGGTCGATGGTTTCCCAGTTGGTATCGGCATCCCCTTTCTTAGGCCCTTTCAGCTTCTCGATATCGTAGAGAGACAGAACGGACGCCTGCACCCGGGGCAGCGTACCGCCGCCGGTCAGGGTAGACGTGGTGTTCCCTTCGATTTTGATGGGGCGACCGTCGCGGGTTTCTACCAGAATCGGTGCCCAGTCTCCGCTATCAATAAAGGTAGAGGCGAAGTAGTTGGAGATTGTCGGGAAGATGGTCTCCGGTTTGTTGAGGTACGGAATGGCCCGTTTCACCGGTGCATCACAGGCTGCCAGAGATACAGCCGCCATACCGAAGCCAAGCACTTTCAGAAAGTCGCGGCGGTCAGGCCCCATGCCGTCCACAAGGCTTCCTTCCTGGTTGCTTTGCTCAAGATTGGTATCAGAGAACTCCTTGTGCGCGTTGGCAACGAATGACTCGTCGTTACGCAGTTCTTCAAGCCCTCTCCAATACCGTTTTGTTGTATTTTCCATACGGTCTTGCTATTCGGAATCAATCAGTTACGATTGGTTTTGAACGATGGGATTAATAGTGACACTTCGAACACTCCAGACCACCAATGTTGGCTACTTTCAGCGGCTCCTTCGTCTCTTTCGCGTGCAGAGCCACCAGTTTGTCGTAGTAGGCGTTATCTTTCGTATTGACCTCCGTTTTGCGGTGGCAGTCGATACACCAGCCCATCGTCAGCGACGACCGTTGCTGCATCACTTCCATTTTCTCCACGTCGCCGTGGCACTGCTGGCACTGGATGTTGCCGACATTGACGTGCTGGGCGTGGTTGAAGTAGGCCAGATCCGGCAGGTTGTGAACCCGTACCCATTCGATCGGCTGATCCTTTTCGATTGCCTGATAAATCTTCTGGATTTCCGGAGACTCTTTCTTAATCACACCGTGGCAGTTCATACAAATGTTAGCCGACGGAATGTGAGCGGATTTGCCCTTGTTGACACCGGTATGGCAGTAGTTACAGTTGATCTGGTACTGACCGGCGTGCAGTTTATGCGAGAAAGCGATCGGCTGCTTCGGAGCGTATCCCTGCTGGATACCGATGCTGTACAAACCGTCTACGGTCTGCTTGGCGACGATAAACGCAAAGAGCCAGATGACAATCGAGCGGAGCGTGCTGTTACCCGCGGCGGCCGCCAGATTCGTGCGCAGACGGTCGAAGAAAGGCGTTCCTTCCGTAGCAGCACCCGGCTGGGCACCCGTTACGGCTTTCGACAGGATGGAAACAATTACGAGCAGAACACCCAGAACGAGCAGCATCACCACCATCAGGGCCACCAGTACGAAGGTGAAGAGTCCTGAAGGGCTTTCAGAAGCGGCAGTCTGCTGTCCGGGAGTCGTTGTCACAGGTCCACCATCTGCGTCCGGAGCTGCCGGTGCGTTGGCCGAGTTGACGTAAGCAATAATGCCCCGGATGTCATCGTCTGACAGACCAGGGAAGCTTTGCATCACCGTCGGGGCGAATTTGTTATACAGCGCAACCGCGTAAGGATCTCCGCTGGAGATAACCGCCTGCGGGTTCTTGATCCATTTGATCAGCCATGCTTCGTCGCGGCGCTGGGAGATGCCTTTCAGGCCGGGGCCTACAACAACTTCATCCGTGACAGCGTGACACTGCTGGCACTGGTTAGTAAACAACTCCTGCCCTTTGGCTACATCGCCACCGGCACCAGCCGCGGAGGCTGTCGAGTTGTCGGACGGAGCGCCAGTCGCTGCAGGAGCGCCACCAGCATTTGCCGTGCCATTATCCTGCGCTGTCACCGGAGAGCCCGCCAACAGGACAGACAGTGCAATTACGAGTGCACTGCTGAACCCACGGAACTTCTTGTGAATCAGTGAGAAACTAAGAAAATCAGTATGCATACCTACTTTTAATTTTCCATTAACACACAAAAGTAATTCACGAACGGTTCTTAACCAAGCACAAATGGTTTGATATTTTGCGCCGGAATTTTATTTATACTTCTTCTAAGGAAGTGCTCTAAATCCGCTGATTTGAATGGAGTTGTAACAAAATGTACCTTTCAGTGTTTCAGAAAATTGCGCAAAGAAAAATGCCGCCCGGACTCCATTTTCAGGGAGCGCCGAACGGCATTTTATGTCCTGTTTTCAGACAGGAGCAACTAGAAAAAGTACTAGTTAAACGAAGAGGTTCCGAGCGGATTCGAACCGCTGTGGGAGCTTTTGCAGAGCTCTGCCTAGCCTCTCGGCCACGGAACCAGTTGAGAAACGTGCCGCAAAACTAACAAAAAATCAGTACCGCGACACGTTTTCTCTAAATTTTACTCAATTATTCTTACTTCGAACCGCCTTCCATCTTCTCTTTCAGAGCAGCCAGGGCGTCGAGGTCACCGAGCGTAGCGCCGCGTTCCTGCTGCTGGGCAGCGGGTTGCGGTTTCGGAGCAGCGGCTTTCTTCTCCGCTTTCGGAGCTTCGCCTTTCTCCTGCCACGTCTTCGTGTGCGACAGCATAATGCGCTTCTCATCCTTCGAGAACTCCTGTACTTTGAAGTCGAGCGACTCGCCTACTTCGGCCATCGTTCCGTCTTCCTTCGCCAGGTTTTTCAGGGCCGCGAAGCCTTCGATGCCGTACGGCAGTTCCAGCGTAGCTACCTTGTCGTTCTTCGACAGGATCGTGCAGCGGTGTACAGAACCCGGCGTGAACAGCGATTCGAACGTGTCCCACGGGTTTTCTTCCAGCTGCTTGTGACCCAGAGCCAGACGACGGTTTTCCACGTCCAGTTCCAAAACCACCACGTCCAGTTCTTCGCTCACTTTGATGAAGTCAGACGGGTGCTTGATCTTCTTCGTCCACGACAGGTCGGAAACGTGCACCAGACCGTCGATGCCTTCTTCCATTTCGAGGAACAGGCCGAAGTTGGTCAGGTTACGAACCGTGCCTTTGTGGCGGGTGCCAACGGCGTATTTCGTCACCAGCTCGGGACGTGACCAGGGATCCGGCGTCAGCTGCTTGATGCCAAGCGACATCTTGCGGTCGTTGCGGTCCAGCGTCAGCACCACGGCTTCTACTTCGTCGTTCACTTTCAGGAAGTCCTGCGGGTTGCGCAGGTGCTGCGACCACGACATTTCTGAAACGTGGATCAGACCTTCTACGCCCGGCATGATTTCGAGGAACGCGCCGTAATCGGCAACATTCACGATGCGGCCTTTCACGTGTGAACCTACCTGGATTTCGGCCGACAGGTTATCCCACGGATGGGCCTGCAGCTGCTTCATGCCCAGAGAGATCCGCTTCTTGTCTTCGTCGAAATCGAGAACGACGACGTTGACTTTCTGGTCGAGGTGCAGCAGCTCGGACGGATGGCTGATGCGGCCCCACGAAATGTCCGTGATGTGCAGCAGACCGTCGACGCCACCCAGATCGATGAACACCCCGAAGTTGGTCATGTTCTTGATCACCCCTTCCAGGACCTGGCCTTTTTCCAGGTTCGTCAGGATTTGCTGACGCTGTGCTTCCAGATCTTTTTCGATCAGGACTTTGTGTGAAACAACCACGTTGTCGTTGGCGTAGTTGATTTTCACCACTTTCACTTCCATCTTCTTGCCCACGAACACGTCGAAGTCGCGGATCGGCTTCACGTCGATTTGTGAACCCGGCAGGAAGGCTTCAATGCTATAAATATCAACGATAAGACCACCCTTCGTGCGGCGCTTAACGAAGCCTTCGATCACGAGGTCTTCGTCCAGAGCCTGCTGGATGCGCTGCCATGCCGTGATCACTTTCGCTTTCTTGCGGGACAGAACCAGCTGACCGTTGGGGTCTTCCTGATTTTCTACGTAAACTTCTACTTCATCGCCGATTTTCAGATCGGGCAGGTCCCGGAATTCAGAAGCCGGTACGAGGCCGTCCGATTTGAATCCGATGTTCAGAATCACTTCACGGTCCGTAATCCCTACGACCGAGCCCTTCACTACTTCTTTTTCGTTAACCTGTGCGAGCGTGTTGTCGTACAGTTGCTCCATGCGGCTGCGTTCTTCTTCGGAATAGCCGTAGCCGAAGCCACGGTTGTCTGCGCGATCCCAATCGAAAGCAGGCAGTTCTTGCGTTTTAGCCATAAATGTTTAGTTGTGGTCCTGATTACATCAGCCCCCGGACCTTCCTGGCTGAAATTTTGGTTGAAAAAACGGATGCAAAGTTAAGCAGACTTCTGCGATTTTAGTTCACTGATAGTCAAAAGATTTTTGGGTTAACCACCAGCAACGCGGAGGCCCGCACCCGGGCCACAAAGCGTTCTCTGTGTGCCCGGTGCAAACCTCCGCGTCTTGGGTCGCTAATTCGTTCTTTTAATTGATTACGCCCTTTTCGCGCTTGCTCAGGAATGGCATCCAGCTATCCTCGACGGAGCCCGAAAAATCCCGCAGAAAGACAAGGAAGGACGGCTTAAACGGTTTGTGATGCAGTTTGAGGTTCGCCTCTTCCGGCGTCAGGTCGCCTTTGCGGGAGTTGCATCGCTTGCAGGCAGTCACCAGGTTGTCCCAGTTGGTCTTTCCGCCGCGGGACTTCGGCATGACGTGGTCGAGCGTCAGTTCTTCGTGTGTGCCACAATACTGGCAGCGGTTGCCGTCGCGCTTGAAGATGTTCTGCCGGTTGAGCATAACGCCCTTGTACGGCAGATGAACATAGCGGTGAAGGCGAATAACGGTCGGTGAAGGATATGCATCCGATACCGTACGCAGGACATGAGATTCAGATTCGGCAACTAATTCTGCTTTGTTGAGATAAACCAGCAGAAACGCTTTCGGTACGGAGCAAATGCTCAATGCGCTGTAATCTTGATTTAGCACCAGTACTTTCCTGCCCATATCGACGTCTGGCTCCTTTCGTTTTTATAGCAATTTACTGATATATAACTACAAAAACGAGTTGTGCGCCGAATGTTCATAAAAAATTTACGAATGAAAAAACACCAATTATGTCCTTTGTGAAAGGCGGATTCTGCTCCACCGGACCCGTAATTCGGCGTTTCTTCCCTCGTAACTCCCTTAGTACCGTTCCCGGTCCAGGTCCCGGCTTACATCGCGTTCCTTGATGCTTTCCCGTTTGTCGTACAGTTTTTTTCCTTTGGCCAGGGCGATCTCCAGCTTGGCAAAACCCCGGTCGTTGATAAACATCCGCACGGGAATGACCGTCAGGCCCTGGTCGGTCAGCTTGTCCTGCAGTTTTTTCAGCTCTTTTTTCTGGAGCAGCAGCTTGCGGTCGCGCAGCGGTTCGTGGTTGTAGTGCGTGCCTTCGGTGTACGGCGAAATGTGCATCTGGCGGATGTACAGCCCGTCGTTCAGGAAAAAGCAGTAGGCGTCGCCCAAATTGACCTTGCCCTGGCGGATGGATTTGATCTCGGTGCCGGTCAGCATAATGCCCGCGGTATACGTATCCAAAAAAAAGTATTCGAAAGACGCCCGGCGGTTCCGGATGTCCACGTGTTTAGCGATCTTCTCTTTCTCTTTAGCCATAACTCAATAACCCGGAATGCTATTCCGGCCTTAAATGTAACCCGGAATACTATTCCGGGAAAGCTTAACCACAGGTGATGCTCTGGTGCAATAAACCCGGAATAGCATTCCGGGTTACGAAAAAACCCCGGAGGGTGTCCGGGGTTAAGGCTTCCTGAGGGAGCGGCTTATTTTTTGGCAGGAGCCTGCTCTCTGTCTTTGTATTCCTTGTTCAGCCCGGCGATGATCTGCCTGGTGGCGTCCAGCGACTGGTCGGCAAACAGAATGCCGCCGCCTTTGGTATAGCCCAGCACAAAATCATACTGGTTCGATTTGTTCACTTTTCTCAGGTAATCCTGAATCTGTGAATAAAGTTCTTCATTCTTCTTGGCTTCCTCTTCGGCCAGCCGGGCAGCCGCCTGTTCGCGGTAGGCCAGGAAGTTCTGCTGTTTCTGCTGAAGAGCCGCTTCCGTGGCGCGCGCCTGCTCCATCGTCATCGTCTGGGCTTTCTGCTGGAAGAAGGCGATTTCGTTCTGCAGCGAGCGGCCTTTCGAGTTCAGGTCGTTGTCGAGCTGGAAACGCTTGCTTTCGAGCAGCTTCTTGGTGTCTTTGAAATATTCGTAATTCGTCAGCAGCGAATCGACATTCACATAGACGACTTTCTTGACTGGAGCAACGGTTGAATCGGCGGCGGTGGCGGCAGACGACTCGGTGCTGGGTCCGGAGAAATGCAGGTAGTACAAGTAGGCTACGGCCGCGGCCAAAACCACATTCAGAATCAACGAGGCTTGTTTCACAATCAACAGGTATTTAACAATTTGAGGTAACAAAAATACAAGTTCAGAAGGATATTCTACGCTTTTGGTTGAAAAACCTGCCGAACCTGATACCCAGCCAGTCCCGACAGGCCGCCGACCAGGCCGCCAACCAGCGTAGTGACCAGCAGCATCAGCCATCCGTTTTCCGTTTTGAAAATGAGCAGCGCCATCCGGCCCGTCAGCAGGCCGCCCGTCTGCGTATGCTGCACCAGCGCGTAAACCAGCCAGACGACGGCAATTCCCAGAAATCCGTTCAGGAAAGCCCGTCCACCGCCCGGACTGCGCCAGTAGCAAACGGCGAAGGCAATAACGCCGATGATCCACCAGGGAAGAAAAAACTGCGCCGCTGCGCTCAGCAGGGCAATGAGGAGAAACGGGAGCATAGGGTTATTTGATGCTTAATTTCGACTTGATCCGCGGGCTTTGTTCATTGGCCGATTGCAGAAACAGCAATTCGTTCAATTCGCCTTTCCGCCAGGTTTCGAGCAGATTCAGGTAATAGGGACTTCCGGGGTTGCCCGACTGCCCGCCGGGATAAACGCCGTAGCCTTTCGGCGTAGGTCCAAGAGCCACCACCATGCGCCACGAAGGCCCAATTCGTTCCGTCGTTGCATTCACGACGCTACTTCCTCCGCCAATCTGCACATCCATGGCACTGAGGGCATCCAGGCCGGGAATCAGGTGGCGGATGTCCGTACTTTTATGCGCCGCCCAGGCCCATTTCCCGCCTAGCGAGCCGTGCATTTTCTGCAAAGAATCGACGGCCGTGCGGAAGCTGCTGTTGACCAGCTCGGCGTACGTCTCGCGGCGGTCAGTGGTCCGGCAGTTGTCGAACCAGCGGGAAGCGGGTTCTTTTTTGATCAGTGTCAGCAGGCGGTCCCAGGACGGATAGCGCATGGGTCTTGCGCCCTCGGTCGGCAGATCGTCCTCCCAGACCGCCGTCCGCAGGACACCCAGCCAAACGGTGAAGATGCTCGCTCCGGCGGCATCCGGACTGTTTTGAAAATTCCACGTCCGAACGGCCTGCAGCGCCTTCTGCTGTTCCGAACTCAGTCCCTGCGTCTGCACGGCGGGCAGCATCACGGGCAGGAAGTCGGCGGCGCGGAGGTTGTAGTTGTCATTCTGTAGCATCCGCAGGCTATCGACGGTCGCTTTCTGCATGCTCGTCAGCCGGTCGTTGATGCGGCGTCCGCGCTCGGCGGGCGCGTATTCCCAGTGGAGGTAATACGGGTACGTCGGGTCGGTGGAGAACTGGTTGGCAGAGCTGACAAAGCCACGCGGCGGATTCTTCACATGCGGGTTCTGTTCGGCCGGTATCCAGCCCTGCCAGTCGTGGGCCGGGTTAGTGCCGTCGAGCAGGAATTTGCCCTGCTCTTTCCATTTCAACGGAAATTTGCCGTTAGGCGTGATGGCGATGTCGTTTCCATTGCTGGCAAAGACAAAGTTCTGGGCCGGAGCTGCGTAATAGGTCAGCGCCTTGCGGTAATCGTCGTAGTTCCGGGCCCGGTTGAGGAAATAAAAGCACTTGACGTCGTTGGACACTTCATGGGCAATCCAGCGGACGGCGTATCCAGCGGGAAAATTATCCCGAAACGGTTTTTCGTTTTCCAGATACATCACCGGTCCGTGGTGCGTGTACAGGACGGTATCCATGACATCCGGACGGCCTTTCACCCTGACCACTTCCACGCGGCGGCGGACGGGCTTCCACTGGTTGTCGTGCCAGTACTGTTCCTTTTTCGCATCCCTGAATTTTATCCGGTACAGATCGAGCACATCCGACCCAACGTTGGTGACGCCCCAGGCCACATTCCGGTTAAAACCAATGATTACGCCTGGCGAACCTGGCAGCGAAGCGCCGTACACGTTCATCTCCGGCGTATGCAGCTGAATCTGGTACCAGATTGACGGCAGGCTCAGGGTCAGGTGCGGGTCGTTGGCCAGAATCGGGTAGCCCGTCGCCGACTTCGCCCCGCCGACCGCCCAGTTGTTGCTCCCAATCGACGGGTCATGGTGCGGCAGGTTTACGGCCAGCGGCGTACTGTTGAGCGAGTCTTTGGGCGGCTGGGGCACTTTCAGCGACGTGAAATTCCACGGGGTTCCGGACGGAATGATGGGGCTTTCCAGAGCCGGGTAGTTCGGAAACAGATCGCTGGTGACAGCCTTGCCGTAGCGGGCCAGAATGTTTGTCATGTCCGCGTCGTCGTTGCCGAGCGCCAGCGTACTGGTCATCTGCTTCAGCAGCAGCGCGCACTTGAAGGGCGTCCACGGCTCGGGGGCGTAACCCAGCAGTTTGTATTCGAGCGGATACCGGGCGGGCGACAGGCTGTTGATATACGCATTGATGCCATCGGAATAAGCCTGCAGCATTTCTTTGGTTTTCGGATCGGCCTCCACGCCTTTCATGAACTGCTCGGCTCCGTACACCATGCCCAGCCGCCGGTTGAAGCGGTCCAGTTCGGCGGCGCGTTCCCCCACAATTTCGGAAATCCGTCCGGCGGCGGCATGCGTCTGAAACTCCATCTGCCAGAGGCGGTCGCGGGCCGTGATGTAGCCCTGGGCGAAGTAGACATCATGGTCGTTCTGGGCAAAAACGTGCGGCACACCGAGGTCGTCGTACGCCACCGTCACGGCGGCGCGGGTGCCTGCGAGGTCGAGCGTCTGGTCGGTGGGCGAAGCGGATTCAGCGTTTTGCCAGAAGCCGACAAACGGGCTGATCAACCTGCCGAAGGCCGGAACCGAACCCCAGCTGCGATCCAGAGCGTAGATTAATCCGGCGGCCAACAGCAGGGAAAAAAGGGCTTTAACGAGTCTCATAACCGGGGAAAGTGCATTACCGTATGATGCAAAGTAAATTTATTCTTCAGTTTGTCCAAAATATAGCCTGCGCTTTCCGGGATATTTCACAAACACATAATCCGCTTCATACTGCCTGACTCCTTCATACTCTGTAATTTTCCCGTATTTTTAACGCTAAATCATTCATCCATGCGCTTGCCCGCTTTGATTGCCGGTATTTTGCTCTCCCACACCATGTTTGCTCAATCCGCCGCTCCCTTCGACCTCCAGGGCCACCGTGGCTGCCGCGGACTGATGCCGGAAAACTCGATTCCCGCGTTTAAAAAAGCTTTGGATCTGGGCGTGACGACGCTGGAGCTGGACGTAGTGATCAGCCAGGACCGGCAGGTGGTGGTATCGCACGAACCGTACATGAACGCGGCGTACTGCCTGACGCCCGGCGGGCAGCCAGTGGATAAAAAGTCGGAAAAAAATCTGAATCTGTTTCGGATGACCTACGACCAGATAAAACAATACGACTGTGGGTCCGCCGGAAACCCCTCGTATCCGGAGCAGGAAAAAATAAAAGTGGCCAAACCGCTGCTGAAAGATGTCATTCGGGAGGCAGAAGCGTACCGGAAAAGTAAAAACCTGCCGCCGGTTTCATTTAACATTGAGATCAAAAGCGACCAAAAAGAATACGGCGTGTCGCAGCCGGCCGTTGACGAATTTTCCGACCTGGTACACGGGGTAATAGCCGAACAACTTCCGGCTGAGCGCGTTATACTGCAGAGTTTCGATTTCAACGTCCTGAAACACTGGAAAAAGGAGATAGAAGCGGGCCGCTACCGAAAGGTCCGGCTGGCCGCTTTGGTGTCGAATCAAAGAAGCTGGGAAACGCATCTGGACGAGCTTGGCTTCGTGCCCGACGTCTACAGTCCGAACCACCTGCTGCTGGGGAAAACAAAAATCCAGGCGCTGCAAAAGCGGGGAATACAGGTGATTCCGTGGACCGTTAACGATGCCGAACGGATGAAGAAGCTGAAAAACTGGGGCGTTGACGGACTCATTACCGATTACCCCGACCGGGCGAAAGGTTTGTAAGTTTATTTATATTTACCAAAAAGCATCCAATATGACCTTGCTAAATACCACACTCAAATGGCTCCTGAAGCGGCGTTTACCGCGCCTGGAGTACATGATGAAGCATCCGGAGGAAATCCAGCAAGGCGTATTTCGACAACTAATCGAAAAAGGAAAACGAACCGAATTTGGGCGGCAGCACCAGTTTTCGGACATCCGCACCATCCGCGGATTTCAGGAACGGGTGCCCGTTTCGGCCTATGAAGACCTGTTTCCGTACATCGAACGGGTCATGAAAGGCGAACGGAATGTGCTCTGGCCAACGCCGATCCACTGGTTTTCCAAATCGTCCGGCACCACCAACGCCCGGAGTAAGTTCATTCCCGTTTCGCAGGAATCCCTGGACGAATGTCATTTTCGCGGCGGCAAGGACCTGATGGCGTTTTACATCGCCAACCGGCCCGAAAGTAAGGTCTTCGAAGGCAAGGGCGTTTCCATCGGCGGCAGTCTGCACGACAACCCGTACAGCAGTCACGGCTTCGCGGGCGACGTATCGGCCGTGATTATGAAAAACCTGCCCACCTGGGGCCAGTACATCCGCACGCCGCCTCTCGAAGTGGCCCTGATGGGCGAATGGGAGGCGAAGATTGAGCGCATGGCGGAAATCACCTCGAAGGAAAACGTCACGAGCATCCTCGGCGTACCAACTTGGACGCTGGTGCTGCTCGAACGGATTCTGCAACTGACGGGCAAGCGTAATATTCTGGAAGTCTGGCCGAATTTTGAAGTGTTCATTCACGGCGCCGTGGCTTTCCAGCCGTACCGGGATTTGTTTTCGCACGATGTTTTCCCGTCGAAAGACATTACCTACCTCGAAACGTACAACGCGTCCGAAGGCTTCTTTGCCGTGCAGGACGACCTGAGCCGGATTGGCGAGATGATGCTGATGCTCGATTACGGCATTTTCTACGAGTTTGTTCCAGTGGAGCAGGCCGAAGACCCGTATCCGCGCGCGCTGACCATCGACGAGGTGGAAATTGATAAAAATTACGCCCTCGTCATCTCGACGAACGGCGGGCTGTGGCGCTACCGCGTCGGCGATACGGTACGCTTTACGTCGCTGTATCCGCACCGGCTGAAAGTCAGCGGCCGGACGAAGCATTTCATTAATGCCTTTGGCGAGGAAGTGATCGTGGAAAATGCCGAAACGGCCATTACCCGGGCCTGTGAGGCTACGGGCGCGGCGGTCAGCGACTATACGGCGGGTCCGGTGTACATGGGCAGCGGCACGCATGGCCGCCACGAGTGGGTCATCGAGTTCAGCCACGACCCCGACGACCAGGAGCGTTTCAACCAGATTCTGGACGAAACCCTGCGGCAGGTGAACTCCGACTACGACGCCAAGCGCTACAACGATATGGTGCTCAAGGAACCTATTGTCCACGTTGTGCCTCGCGGCACGTTCTACGCCTGGATGGGCAATCGCGGCAAGCTGGGCGGACAGCACAAGGTACCCCGCCTGAGCAACAGCCGGGAGTATCTGGACGATATTCTGAACCGCGCAGCGGACCGGCTGGATTACGCGGACTAAACCGGACCGGGATTAACGAAGATTTACCAGATTTACCCTGAATGGCTTTGCCTAGTTGAATCAGGGTAAATTTGCTGAATCTGCGTCAATCCCGACGGTCCGCCGCGCGGTTCTGATTACGCCCTCACCAGTCCTTTCGCCAGCAGAAAATCATTCGTCAGCACTTCTTTATCCGGATTCAGGACGGTTTGTTTCAGCACTTCACAGATAAAGACCTCGTGGTCGCCGCCGTCGACGGAGCGGACGACCCGGCATTGTGCGTAGCCGACGGCTTCGGACAGATACGGACAGCCCCGTTCGTCGAGGGCGTGCGGCAGGCATTTGAACTTGTCGGTTTCCCGGCCCGACTTGCGGCCTAATCGGGCAATCAGTGCGGTCTGGTCCCGGGCCAGCAGGTTCACATTCAGCAGACCACTTTCCCGCACCAGTTCGATGGTGTAATCGATTTTGTACAGGGCCACGGCCAGCATGCCGCCGCCCAGTTGTGTCGGCATGACCCAAGTGGCGATGTTGGCGTTTTTTCGTTCGCCGGATACCGTCGTGATGGAGTGAACGTCGTAATTTTTGTACTTCAGCAGGCGCTTGGGCATTTTTATGATGGGTTTGTTCGCGCAGAGGGTCGGTTCGCGCAGATTTACACGGATTTCCTTCGCAGATTTACACGGAAATATTCTGTTGTAATCTGCGCGAAAGATTTCCGTATTTTTGTACTGAACAAAGATTTCCGGCTGTCTGTTATGAAGCTGGCGCCGCACCATAAGCCGCCAGACGGAACCCCGACGACCGACCACTTGTCCGATGAAATCATTCAACATTCCTGATTATTACCGTAGCCGGATCATTAGTCCGCTCAAAGAATACCGCCGCAAACGGGACAAACTGAAACGCGACTTTGCCCCTACCGTGCTGGATTTCGGCCCCGTCCGCTTCCTGATCGCCCGGCATTTTGGGTTCTGCTACGGTGTAGAGAACGCTATCGAAATTGCCTACAAAGCGATATCGGAGAACGTCGGCAAGCGGATTTTTCTGCTGAGCGAAATGATTCACAACCCGGATGTCAACCGGGATTTGCTGGACCGCGGGGTTCGGTTCATCATGGATACCAAAGGGCAGCAGCTGATTGCGTGGGACGAACTTACCGCCGATGACATTGTGATTGTTCCGGCGTTCGGGACCACGCTGGAGATTCAGCAGCGGCTGGCGGAAATCGGCGTCAATGTAGACCGCTACGACACGACCTGCCCGTTCGTCGAAAAAGTCTGGAACAAGGCCAACCAGATTGGCAAAAAAGCGTATACCGTTGTTGTGCACGGCAAGCCGACGCATGAAGAAACGCGCGCCACGTTCTCGCACAGCAAGGAAGGCGCCCCGACGGTGGTCGTCAAAGATATGAAGCAGACCGAGCGTTTGGCCCGGTACATCCTCGGCGAACTGCCCCGCGAGCAGTTTTTTGAGGAATTCGCCGGTCAGTATTCCGAAGGTTTCGACCCCGACCGGGATTTGCAGCGCATCGGCGTCGTCAACCAGACGACCATGCTGGCTTCGGACACGCAGGGAATTGCGGACTACCTCAAGCAGGTGATGGTGCAGAAGTTCGGCCTGTCGATGGAAGATGCCGAGGAACGGTTTGCCAATACCCGCGATACGCTCTGCTACGCCACCAACGACAACCAGGACGCCACCTACGCCCTGCTGACGTTTCCGGCGCATCTGGCTATCGTCGCCGGGGGCTACAACAGTTCGAACACGTCCCACATTGTGGAGCTTTGCGAAGAAAAACTGCCGACCTATTTCATCGAGTCCGAACAGAAGATTCTGTCTCCGACGCTGATCCGGCATTTCAACCTGCACACCAAAGAAGAGGTGGTTACCGAAAATTTCCTCCCGTCCGACGAGCCGGTAACGATTCTGCTCACCTGCGGCGCCTCCTGCCCTGATGCGGTGGTGGAGGGCATTCTGACCAAAATTGTCGGTTATTTCAAGGACGCCAAATCGGTTGATGAGGTGATGGCGGCTTTCGCCGAATAAATCCTCCAAAATCCCATAAAAAGGAATGCCATATCTCGGAGATATGGCATTCCTTTTTATGGGATTTTGATATCCAGCCGCGCCGGGGCACTTTCGTTGTGCATCCGGTCAACGGCCGTCAACACATAGGTGTATTTTTTGTCCGGCTCGGCCGTCCGGTCGACGTACCGGTTCGTCTGTTCACCAATGCACAGGGCCAGAATGTGGCGCGGGTCTTCGGTGGTCAGTTTATCCATCTCGGCGAAGCGGTACAGGACATAATACCGAACGGCATCCCCATCGGCGGCGTTCTCCGGCTTTTGCCAGGCCAGCTCCACCCCGCCGGGTGTCGGCATGGCTTTCAGGGACCGCGGCGGATACGGCGGTTCGGCATCTTTCCAGGGCATCGCCGGCACCAGCGCCGGAAAACGGTAAAGGTCGGTCAGCAGCGAATCCCGAAAACTGTACGGGTTATTCATGAGCGACCTGGAACTGAAATAAATGCTTCCGTGCACGGACGGATACTGCCGGTTGTACCGGACCTGTCCCGGCATTTCGGCGGGGTCAAACCACTTTTTATCCCGCTCCCGAACATTTCCCAGCCGGTACGTCCCGTGGCCGATGTACAGATGGCGGTTGAAACTGTTTTTCGACCACCAGTTGACCAGCGCCCGGTACGGCACTTTGTCGAAGCCGGAACTGAAATACACCTGCGGCGCTACGTAATCGACCCAGCCTTCCTTGACCCACTTCCGCACGTCGGCGTAGAGGTTGTAGTAAGCCGTCATGCCGCCGAAAGTCGGAGAGCCTTCGGGGTCCTGGGCCTGATTTTTCCAGACGCCAAACGGGCTGATTCCAAATTTCACGTACGGTTTGATGGTCTGGATGGAGTCATGAAGCTGATGGATGAGCTTATCGACGTTGGCCCGCCGCCAGTCTTCTTTTTTAAGCCCGGTGGTGTTGAGCACCCGGTAGGTCGAGTCGTCGTTGAAAATCTGCCCCGGCACGTGATAGGGATAGAAGTAATCGTCGAAATGAATGCCGTCCACGTCGTAGTTGCGCAGCACGTTCGTGACAATGCCGGTTACGTAGGAACGCACTTCGGGAAGGCCCAGATTGAACAGTTTGCGGCCGCCGTACGCCACCATCCAGTCGGGGCGGCGGAGGCTGATGTGGTCCGGGGTGACAACGGTGTTTTTGCTGAAGGTAGCCCGGTCGAGGTTAAACCACGCGTGCAGTTCCATGCCCCGGCTGTGCGCCTCTTCGATCATGAACTCCAGCGGATCGTAGAACGGCTCGGGCGCACGGCCCTGCTGGCCCGTGAGCCAGACCGACCAGGGTTCCGAGCCCTTCGCGTAAAACGCATCCGCGGCCGCCCGCACCTGCACGATCACGGCGTTGATGCCCGCCCGCTGGTGCATGTCCAGCATCCGCTGAAATTCCACCTTTTGGCTGTCGGCGGGCAGGCCGCGGCGGCTGGGCCAGTCGATGTTGTCCACCGTTGCAATCCAGACGGCCCGGAATTCCCGTTTTGGCGGGGGCGGAGCCGTGGGGGCGGGAGCCGGCCAGTCGAAGAACCACCAGAACGCAGTCAATAATAAAGGCAGAAAACGGGCCAGCAGAAGCATACGGCGAGAAAAAGGTAATTTCAAACGAATATAAAGCGTTTATCAGACAAATTCCGTTCCGGTTTTATGGCGACGGCAGCGTTCGCTGCAATAAATCACGCTTTCCCAGTTCCGCTCCCACTTTTTCCGCCACAGAAAAGGCTTTCCGCAAACAGGACAAATTTTTGACGGCAGGTCTGACTTCTTACGCATCTTCATAACGAAAATGGCACGATTTTTTAGTGTATTTATACGAAAAACCAAGTGTGCGTCGTAACAGTTACAGATACAGAGGCATTTGGCTTATCAGGCAATTGCCTTAATTTTGAATGGAATCAGACTTCGTAAAACAAACCTTATTCTACTTTTTGGTAGAAAATCCATATTTTTTTAGAAAATTTAAAGGATTCGGTTACATTTGCGCCGTCTGTATGGTTGGATAAAGTTTACAAAAACATGTCAGTTAGCAAACTCGATCAGATTGATCGTAAGGTTTTAGAAATTCTTCAGTCGAACGGCAGAATAACCAACGCGCAGCTTTCCAAGGAAATCGGCCTTTCGCCCGCCCCGACGCTCGAACGCGTCAAAAAACTGGAAACCTCGGGCATTATTCAGAGCTACCACGCCCAGCTTAATCGTGAAAAAGTAGGTCTTGGCGTTACCACGTTTGTGCAGGTAACCCTCGTCGGTCATAAGAAGCAGGTAACCGAATCGTTCGTGTCCAAGGTGATGGGCATTCCGGAGATCATCGAATGCCACCACATCACCGGCTCCGGCGACTTTCTGCTGAAAGTGATCGCAAAAGATATTTCGTCGTACCAGGTACTGATGCTGGAAAAGATCAACGAAATCGAAGAAGTGGCCAGCACGCAGACCATGGTCATTCTCTCGACCTTCAAAGAAAGCAAAGTACTGCCCATCCCCTGATTCAGTTAAGAGTTATGAGTTAAGAATTAAGAGTTAGCTTCGCTCAGTGAGATTACCTGATTAAGCGAAGCCAACTCTTAATTCTTAACTCATAACTCTTAATTCCTTTTCCTCCGTTCTTCCCGCCGCGATTTCTTCGTGTTTTTCATCGCTTCTTTCGCCTCTTTGTACTGCGACGACTTTTTGTCGGCTTTGTCCAGCACTTCCTTGAAGTAAGCGTTCGCCTGTTCGTAGTTCTTTTCGGCGGTGGCAATCTTGCCCAGCGCCAGCACGGACGCCCAGTAATAACCCGCATCAAACGAATTGGTCTGCTTGGCGAAGTCGATGGACTGCTGGTAAAACTGCTTCGCAACGGGCAGGTTGCGGTAATAATTATAGTTGATGTACGCGAGAATGTACGCGGCCGTCCGTCCGCTCACCGCTTCGTAGCCCGCGCGGCTCTCGCTTATTTTGTTCAGAATACTCCGGGAAGACGATTCCGCCTCGGCAATCTGGCCGCGCACAAAGGCCGTCCGGGCGTAGTAACGCTCGAAGAACGGGTTGTCCGGGTACTGCTGCCACATGTACTTCGCCAAATCATACGCTTTATCGTACTGGTTTTCCATGCTGTAGATCTGCAGCAGAAAATACCGGGCTTCGGTGCGGGTGTAGAAAGCGTTGTTTGACGTCTTTTCGAGCTGCTGAATGCCCTGCTGTTTGTTGCCTTTCGGGAAAAAGACCAGAATCGGCTTCAGCAGCGGATAGTTCTGCGGAATCCACTGGGCATAGTAGTTGAACAGCCCATCGCCAAACAGCAGTTCGGGGCTCAGGTCGCCGTTGCCTTTGCATTTGTCGAAGTACTTCAGGGCGTTTTTGCCGGCCAGTGTCGCTTTGGCCCACTTCTTCCGTTCGGAATACAGACGGCCTTTGAAGGCGTAGGCGGCCGACAGGAAGAAAGAAGCCTCCACCTTATCGTCCTTCTCATCGTACAGTTTCTCGGCTTTTGTGATGGTCGAGTCCATGTAAGCCAGGCACTTGTCGTCGTAGTCGGTAACGTCCGTATTCGGCACGATCTTCCACCACTCCGCCAGGCCCATCAGAAAATAGGGCATCGGGTGGTTGGGATACCGCAGCCGCAGCCAGCGAAACTCCTTGTCGGCTTCATAGAATTTGTAATTGTACAGGTTATTGATAGCCTCCGCCGACTCGATCTGAACACCGGGGTGCTTCAGGAGCATGTCGTATTTTTTGTCGAATTCCCGGGGATCGTAGATCTGCGCCGAGGCCGAAACAGCCAGCAGCGTACCCAGTAAAACGCCAACCAATGCTTTCATTGAACAGTGTATCATCTTTCGCCTTATCAACGTAAACTTTCGCCAATCAGTTTATTGGTTAAAAACTTTTAACCTACAGACCCGCTGCTGTACCTTTGTCTTTTGCTTCGCTATGCTGACAGTTAAAGACAAGACCTTCGTTCCGTTCATTGACAAAGCCACGCTTGAGAGCCGAATCGCCTCCTTAGCCGTCCGAATTGATGAAGATTACCGGGATAAAGAGCCGCTGATTGTGGTGGTTCTGAACGGCGCCTTCATGTTCGCCGCCGAACTGATGAAGAACCTGACCGTTCCGTGCCGCATTACCTTTATCCGCGTCGGCTCGTATGCCCAGACGCAGTCAACGGGCGTGGTCCGTCAGATTCTCGGCCTGCACGAATCGCTGGAGGGGGAAGACGTCATTCTGGTGGAAGATATTGTTGACACCGGCCTGACCATCCGGCAGGTCCGGCAGCAGATCGAATCCCAGCACCCGGCCTCGGTCAGAATTGCCACGCTGCTCTTCAAGCCCGAAGCGTTGCAAACGGAAGTCAATCTGGATTACGTCGGCTTTGAAATCGAAAACCGGTTTGTCCTCGGCTTCGGTCTCGACTACGACGGATTCGGCCGGAATACGAAAGAAATATTAGTGTTACAATAAGTCGTAAGTGGCTCCGCCGTTTCCTAACCTGGCGGAGCCACTTGCGACCGCAGCGGCGGACCGCTTACGACTTATTTTAGTTGTCCTTCAATCCAGTTGAGGCCGCGTCCGAAGAGTGCTTTGGCGAATCTGACCTGATTGTCGAAGGCTTCGTTTTCTGTCTTCTCGTCGTTCAGGAACTGACGGATCAGCCGGGCGTTGTCGTGCGGCTGCGGGTTCACGACGGATTCGTCGCTTTCGGTACGGTACTCCGTAAACGTCGGCAGATCGGCGTCAAAATTCTGGAAGAACAGATGCCCCTGGGGCGTCCGGACGGCGCAAAGAACGCCGCTGCTCCGGCTCGTCGACGGCGCCAGGCTGCCTTCCAGGCCCCGCTTCAGCACCATCACGGCATCAAACCCGGCCATCAGCGCAAGTTCCGCCATTTTCATCTGGTAGGTAATGTGAAAAACGGAAGTCACCAGCACCCGCGCCGAACACGGATTGAGCAGCTTTTCCAGCGTTGACAGAAACGGCCGTTTGAGGAGCGTCCGGCGGCGGTTCACCCAGCGGTCGAGCGCCGGCGACAGGGCTTTCTGGTCGAGGACCCAGCCGTACGGGTCGGGCGGCGTATCGAGTTCATGGTTGCTTTGCAGCATCGGGCAGCCAAGGTGCAGAAACAGGTCGTGGGCGTTCAGGGTGTATTTGGGCCCCGGCGTCCGGCCGACCATCGACACCACGCCGTAGCCGCGGCTTTCGAAAAAATTGGCCAGCAGCGGCGTAATCAGATACGAGTGCTCCACCCCGTCGAACGGTTCGGCCAGTTGCAGCAGCGGGCGGGTGACGCAGGCAATCTGCTGAAACCCCGGCGTGATGGTCTGCATCGTGGCCTCGTACAGCCCGCGGTATTCGTCGTTGGTTTCGTGCCGCACCCGCAGGATGCTCACGGCCAGTCCCCGAAACACTTCGCAGCATTCGGAGGAGTAACTTTCGTCAAACAGAAAATCGCCCAGTTGATGCGCCTCGCTGGGTTTCAGCGAATGGTCGTTCCGCAGCAGTTTGGTGGCAATCGGAAACAGCTTGGGCGGCAGGTCCGGACACAGTTTGTTAATCAGGAAGGTCGGATGGGCAAAAGCGCCTTTTCCCCATAAATTCTCCAGCGTCTGCTCCTCTGCGGTCGGCCCTTTCGCCAGCAGGGCACCGATGAAGGCCCCTTTCTGCAGCGGATCGGCATCGGTGAGCAGGGATTGACGGCACTCCGCAATCAGTTCCGGCGTAAGATTTTTACTGCCGTTTTTGCCAATGCCGATCAGTTTGATGGCCCGTCCCAGAGCAGTAGCGGTCGGATCGGGTGCGGTGGCGAGGCGGTTCATGAACGACATAACGTGGGCAGGTAGATGAGGTACACACATCAAAGATAGGAAATGACACCTATTAATTTTGCCCAGGCCGCTTAATCCATGAAATTATTTGGCGGAACGACGCGAAGGCAGCACAAAACGTCGGTCGTGCCACGCTTTAGGGCTTCGTTCCCACCGCGGACTGAACAGCAGGTAAACGACCACCGTGGACGTCACCCCGATCAGCGCCCCGGCATAGGCATCCTCGACAAAATGCTGGAACAGGTAAACGCGGGAGTAGCCCACTGCGGCCGCCAGCAGCGCGAAGAACCAGCCGCGGCCTTTTCGTTCGTCGAGCAGTGCCAGCAGACAGAACAGCGCAAAGGCGGACGTGGTGTGCCCGGACGGAAAACTGTTGAAGCTGTGCAAATCCAGCCCTTCGATGGTGCGGAAATTCCAGCCGGAGTTTTCAAAAAACTTGGACGGACGCAGATTGTCCGGAAAGACGTAATGCTTCAGCCCCTGCGCCACCAGCGTCGACAGCAGAAAGCTGGCCAGCCCCATCACCGCGTACCGAAACGAGCGAAAAGCCAGCACAAGAACGACAAAGACGAAGAAGGCCCCGTCGCCCAGGTGCGTGATGGATTGAAACAAAAGGTCGCCCGCCGGATGAAAATGTTCGTTGACCCAGCGGATGAGTTCGGCTTTGGTATAGCGGAGCATCAGGCCACTGACGGCCAGCAGAAGGAGGAACCAGGTAACAAAAAAAGGGCGGTTGCCGAGCAGTAACTTCTTCATTCTGTTAAAAAAACACCGGCAAAGATACGAGCTTCCGGTTGCTGCGGGATGAAAACAAATGGCATATCTGAGCGATATGCCATTTGTTTTCATCCCGCAGCCGACAAATTACCGCTTGTTGTTTTCTGATTTAGAAATACTTCGTAACTTTGCGGACTATTTTTAGAGAGGACGTGAACGAGCTGAAGAAATACGACATTTCGATATTCGGGCTGGAGGATAAGGCACACGAATACGAGTTCGAGTCAGGCGATGCGTTCTTCGAGGCGATGGAGCAGGAACTGATTCAGCACGGGCAATTTAAAACCCACCTGAAGCTGGAGAAGTCTTCCACGATGATTCGGCTGGATTTCCACCTGGTGGGCGAAGTCGAACTCCTCTGCGACCGCACCCTCGAACCGTTCCGCGAACCCATTGACGTTCAGAACCGGATGTTTCTGAAGTTTGCGGACCATAACGAGGAACTGACCGACGAAATAGAACTGATCGCCTGGAATACGAAGGTCATCAACGTTGCCCGCTATATTTTCGACTTTATCGGACTTGCGCTTCCGGTGCGGAAACTCCATCCGCGCTTTCGCAACGAAGAGGAGGAGGACGACGATAGCGGGGAAGAAGGCCGGCTCATCTACTCCTCCGGCGGCGCTGCCGGTGAGGACGACGAGCAAGCACCCGAACCGCCCATCGACCCGCGCTGGGAGGCGCTCAGGAAGCTGAACGATAATTAAGCATTGAACAATCACGATAATACAACTAAGTAAAATAAGGTCATGGCACATCCCAAACGCAGACACTCAAGCACCCGCCGCGACAAGCGGAGAACGCACGATAAACTGACTTCGAAACAACTGTCGATCGATGCGACCACGGGCGAAATCCACGTTCGTCACCACGCGCACGTTTACGAAGGCAATTTGTATTACAAAGGCCGCCTCGTAATCGAGAACTACGCAAAGACGGCTTAATTCCCGTAGACAGGGGACAATAGACAGGAAACAGAGCACCGGGCCGTCCGAAAACCGGATTCTGCCTCTCTTTTGTCATTGTCTGTTCTCTTTTCGCTGCGTTTCCTTTACTCAAAAGTATTTCCCACAACACACCGGAACGTACAAACTGACCGTTGCCATGGGGGAAATACTTTTTTTTTGCCGGGCATGTACTAATTTTACACCTTCAATTGAGTTATAGCGTACCCAAACCTGTACAAATGAAAATTGCAGTGGATGCAATGGGCGGCGATTTCGCTCCCGAGGCAATAGTAGAAGGTGCCGTCTTGGCTGCCAGGGAATTACCGGAAGACGTAACGATTGTACTGGTCGGCAAACAGGCCGTCATTGAAGAGCTTCTTACCAAATATCAGCATACTGGTTCGCAGATTGAGGTAGTTCATGCCGAAGAGGTGGTGGAGATGGGCGAACACCCGACAAAAGCCCTTTCCCAGAAGCCCAATTCCAGCATCGGAGTTGGGTTTAAACTTTTACGGGAAAAACAGGTAGACGCCTTCTGCGGGGCAGGCAACACGGGCGCCATGCACGTAGGTGCCCTTTTCAGCATCAAAGCCATCGAAGGCGTACAGCGTCCCTGCATTGCGGGCTTCGTGCCGCAGGTTACCGGAGGCCACGCCATCATGCTGGACATCGGCGCCAATGCCGACTGTAAGCCCGAAATGCTCGAACAGTTCGGCGAAATCGGTTCTATCTACGCCCAGTATACCTTCGGCATCGACAAGCCCCGGGTGGCGCTGATGAACATCGGCGAGGAAGAACAGAAAGGCTCGCTGGTGGCCCAGGCGGCTCACCAAATGCTCAAAAACAACCGCAAAATTCACTTCATCGGCAACATTGAAGGCAAGGACATGTTTGTCGGCAAGGCGGACGTGATCGTGACCGACGGTTTTACGGGCAATATCCTGTTCAAGCTCGGCGAATCGTTGTACGAAGTGACGAAAGGACTTGGCATCAGCCACGAATTTATCGACAAAACCAACTACGAGTCGGTAGGCGGCAGTCCGATCGTCGGCGTGAACGGCAACGTCATCATTGCGCACGGCATCTCGACGCCCACGGCGATCAAGAACATGCTGCACATGACCCGAAAACAGGTAGAAACCAACGCATACCAGAAAATCGCACAAGCACTAAGCTAAAGCAATTATGAATTAAGAATTATGAATTATGAGCGGTCCGCCGCCGCGGTAGGCTCCGCCGTTCGGACTTCCTGCGTGCGTCAGCCCATTTTTAATTCTTCATTCTTCATTCTTCATTGAATAAAGTACCCCCGCAGTATGACCAAATTAAGAGCGGCAATTACCGGAGTCCACGGTTATGTACCGGACTACATTCTGACCAACGCGGAGTTGGAGAAGATGGTGGATACCAATGATGAATGGATTACTTCCCGCACTGGCATTAAAGAGCGCCATATTCTGAAAGGCGAAGGACAGGGTACGTCGCACATGGCCGCAGAAGCGGTTCGGGGTCTACTGGCAAAAACCAATACGCAGCCGGATGAAGTAGATTTACTAATTTGCGCCACCACCACGCCGGACTTCGTTTTTCCGTCGACGGCCAACCTGATTACCGACATGGTCGGAATCCGGTCGGTGGGCAGTTTCGATATTCAGGCGGCGTGCTCGGGGTTCCTGTACGCGCTGACCATCGGCACCCAGTTTATTGAAACCGGAAAGTACCGTAAAGTGGTGGTCGTCGGTGCGGATAAAATGTCGTCTATCATCGACTATACCGATCGGACAACCTGTGTACTGTTTGGCGACGGAGCCGGAGCCGTTCTTCTGGAGCCGAACGAAGAAGGCTATGGCATCCACGACTCGATCATCCGTTCGGACGGCGTCGGCCAGCATCACCTCTTCCAGAAAGCCGGAGGAAGCCGCTACCCGCCCTCGCACGAAACCATCGATAAACGGTGGCATTACGTGTACCAGGATGGCCCGTCGGTGTTTAAATTTGCCGTCAAAAACATGGCCGATGTGTCCGCCGAAATCATGGAACGCAACGGTCTGAAAGGCGAGGATGTCGCCTGGCTGGTCCCGCACCAGGCCAACAAACGCATCATCGAAGCCACCGCCAACCGCATGGGCGTCGGGATGGACAAAGTGATGCTGAATATCCATAAGTACGGAAATACCACGGCGGCCACCATCCCGCTGTGCCTTTTTGATTACGAATCCCAACTGCACAAAGGCGACAACCTCGTGCTCGCCGCCTTCGGAGGCGGGTTTACCTGGGGGTCGGTGTATGTGAAGTGGGCAATTTAAAGCGTTTTGCGTTGTCGGTTTTCAGTCTTCGGTTTTCTGTTGCTTCGCTAAAGCAAACGATTTGCTCGCAGCAGTACAACAGCAAACGCAAAACTGAAAACGGAAAACCTAAAACAGACAACGCAAAACAGTAAACTGATAACGGAAAACTAAGGAAAATGGCAACGACCGCAGACATTCGAAACGGGTTGGTACTCAACTTCAACAACGACTTATTCCAGATTACTGAATTCCAGCACGTGAAGCCCGGCAAGGGCGCGGCTTTCGTCCGCACCAAGCTGAAAAGCCTCACGACGGGCAAAGTACTGGACAACACCTTCAACTCCGGGGTGACGATCTATCCGGTTCGGGTAGAGCGCCGCAAGTTTCAGTACCTCTACAAGGACGAAGCGGGGTACAACTTCATGGACCAGGAGTCGTTCGACCAGATCAACATCGGCGAAAAGCTGATCGACGGGGCGGACCTCATGAAAGAAGGTCAGGAAGTGGAAATCCTGATTAATGCCGAAAATGAAACGCCCCTGACGTGCGAATTGCCGCCGTTCGTGGAAGTGGAAGTTACGTACGCCGAACCGGGCATCCGGGGCGATACGGCCAACAGCCCCAAGAAAAAAGTGGAAGTGGAAACCGGCGCCACCATCATGGTCCCGCTTTTCATTGAACAGGGCGACAAAATCCGCGTCGATACCCGCACTTACGATTACGTTGAACGAGTAAAATAACCGGCTTAGTCGTAAGTCGTAAGTCGTAAGTCGCAGGTGGCCTCGCCGCTTTCCGGGCTTACGACTCCCAGACTTACGACCTACGACTTTTTCTTATGGAAACCAGAGACATTCAGAAACTCATCGATTTCATTGCGCAGTCCGGACTGGACGAGGTAAACATTGAAACCAACGACCTCAAAATCAGCGTTAAGCGCTACGGTCAGGCGCCTTCGTCCTTTGTGCCTTCCGCCGCCCCGGCTCCGGTGCAGCAGGCCCTTCCGCAGTCGGTAGCCCCGGCTCCGGCGTCCGCGCCGGCTCCGCAGGCCGCACCGGCCGCCCCCGCCAAAGCGGACGAGTCGAACTACGTGACCATCAAATCCCCGATGATCGGTACGTTCTACCGCTCTTCGAGCCCCGACACGCCGTCCTTCGTGGAGGTAGGCAGCGAAGTCAAAACCGGCAAGGTCGTGTGCATCATCGAGGCCATGAAGCTGTTCAACGAAATCGAATCTGAAGTGTCCGGTCGGATCGTGAAAGTGCTGGTAGAAAACGCCACGCCGGTAGAATACGACCAGCCGTTGTTCCTTGTCGAACCCATGTAATCAATGAGCGAATGACTGAATGAGTGAATGAGTGAAAAAAGGCTCTGCTGGCTTTCAATCATTCAGTCATTCAGTCATTCGCTCATTCACTCATTATGTTTAAAAAAATCCTCATCGCTAACCGGGGCGAAATCGCGCTGCGGATCATCCGGACCTGCCGGGAAATGGGCATCAAAACGGTGGCCGTCTACTCGACAGCCGACCGCGACAGCCTGCACGTCCGGTTTGCCGACGAAGCCGTCTGCATCGGTCCGCCGGTCAGCCGTCAGTCATACCTCAACATTCCGAGTATCATTTCTGCGGCCGAAGTGACGGGCGCCGACGCGATTCACCCCGGCTACGGTTTTCTTTCCGAGAACGCGGAATTTTCGCAAATCTGCGCCGATTACGGCATCAAGTTCATCGGGGCGACCGCCGAGCAGATCAACGCCATGGGCGACAAGTCGACTGCGAAAGCAACCATGAAAGCCGCTGGTGTACCCGTTATCCCCGGCTCCGACGGCCTGCTGGAATCCATTGAAGAAGGCAAGCGCCTGGCCGCCGACATGGGTTACCCGGTCATCATTAAGGCTACGGCGGGCGGCGGCGGACGCGGCATGCGCATCATCCGCTCGGAAGGCGAATTTGAGAAAGCCTGGAACGACGCCAAAATGGAGTCCGGAGCGGCTTTCGGCAACGACGGTCTGTACCTCGAAAAATTCGTCGAAGAACCCCGTCACATCGAAATTCAGGTGGTGGGCGACCAGTACGGCAAAGTGTGCCACCTCTCGGAGCGCGACTGCTCGATCCAGCGGCGGCACCAGAAACTCGTCGAAGAAACGCCCTCTCCCATCGTTTCGGCCGAACTGCGGCAGCAGATGGGCGAAGCGGCCATCAAAGGAGCCTCGGCCATCGGCTACGAAGGTGCCGGCACCATCGAGTTCCTGGTCGATAAGCACGGGAAGTTCTACTTCATGGAGATGAACACCCGGATTCAGGTGGAGCACCCGATCACGGAAGAAGTGACGGATTTTGACCTCATCAAGGAACAGATCAAGGTAGCCGCGGGCGTTCCCATTTCGGGCCGCAACTACACGCCGAAGCTGTTTTCGATGGAGTGCCGGATCAACGCCGAAGACCCCATCAACGGCTTCCGTCCGTCGCCGGGCAAAATCACGAACCTGCACTTCCCCGGCGGCCACGGCGTCCGGATCGACAGCCACGTGTACAGCGGCTACACCATTCCGCCGAACTACGACTCGATGATTGCGAAACTGATCGTCACGGGCCAGTCGCGGGAGGAAGTCATCACGCGGATGAAGCGGGCGTTGCAGGAATTTGTCATCGAAGGCATCAAGACGACCATTCCGTTCCACATCAAGCTGATGGACGACCCGAAATTCCAGTCGGGCCAGTTCACAACGGCCTTCCTGGAAGGGTTTGACTTCTCGACGCTGTAAGGCGACTGTATCCCGGAGCGGTGCTTCGGGCAGATTCTTTCCCCGAAGCACCGCTCCGGGGTACAAACCAGAGCTCGGGAGGGCTCTGGTTTTTTAATGGCGACTCCTACCGTTCACGCAAAACCCTCGGATTTTCCGCATCTTTGCCGATTATACTAATACACAGTATATGCCTGATAACGCACTGGAAGGCTTCATACACGCCTTCTCGAATCTAAATACAGGGGGCGGAAGGATTAAAGAAAGTGCTCCTCACAAGCCCCTAGTCCTCCTTTCTGTTATTCAGGCATTTGAAAATGGGTTATTAACCGACAATCGGATTTTCATCACGCCAGAGCTTACCAGCCTATTCAAATCCAATTGGAACAACTTGGTTACGACCGGGCATACACTCAGCTTTGCCATGCCGTTTTTTCGCCTGAAAAACGAAGATGGCGGCTGGTGGAAGTTGATTTCTAATGCTGGATGTGAACTTTGGGTACAAACAGGTGATCTATCAAGCTTTAACAGTTTAAGTAACGCGGTGTCGTCCGCTGAAATTGACATCAAGCTCGCTGAGTTACTTCTCAATGCTACTTCCCGTAATGTTTTGAAACAAACTATCCTGGATCGATATTTCCCAGGTAAGTCCATTAGTTCTATTACTGACAAAAGCGCAGGTGTCGACGAGCTTAGACGCGAGATATTGGAAGAATCTCCAACTGAATACAGTAGCAAGTTGAAGGGCATGAAAAAGCGATTCAATACTGAAACTTACGAAATTGAGTTGTATGCTCGCGAAGCTGTGTTTAGACGTGAGATTGTCCGGCTTTACAACGATACGTGTTGCATCACTGGCGCTCGTGTATCAGCTCCCTATTCGTTCTCAATGGTTGATGCGTGCCACATTGTGCCCTTCTACAAGACGTTTAATAATCACCCAACCAACGGTATCGCGCTTTGCCCGAACCTACACCGCGCTTTTGACAAAGGAGCGATTTCAATTGACGACAACTACCGCCTTATTGCTTCACGGACGTTTGTGGAAAATGAAATTAGCCCTTACAGTTTAAAGTCACTAGTCGGCAAAGCAATTCAACTACCGATGGACGAACGGTATTGGCCAGATCCAGAAGCGTTTGCCTGGCATCGGCGGCACACCTTCAGGGCTTAGATGCGCTGGAATCTTTGTACTGACAGATTTGCTATAGGCAGAGCGTAGCCTGAAGGAGGTAGTGCCGGCAGCGGTCCATCGCTTTTACCATAATACAATTACATGCCGATTTATATCAGTGACCTTGATCGGATTTGGGCCGAAGACATTTAACCCAACTGCCTCCATTTTTTGTTATCTTAGCTGACAACTAACCGCATAGCGATGGAAGCAACGTTTGTTTTAAGGCCGGGGGAGCTTTCGGAGACACTTCTGGCTAAAATAGAAGCCCTCTTTGCGGATAATGACCAGCCGGTTACGGTAACGGTTAGGCAAGATGCCCCGCGCCGGTATGACCCTTCAGACGTCTTACGGCATATGCGGGAGTCTCGCGAAAAATATCCACCCCCTACAATTCCGTCTGACATAGACATCAATAAATTGATCGATGAAATAAACCGGGAGGGCAACTACTGATGGTTTACTTTGATACCGATGTGCTGGTTCATTACTATATGAAACAGGACCTTCGGAAACATCAAAAAGCTTTGCAACTTATTGAACAGGCCGTCGCTGACGGCCTGTTTCTTATTTCTACCTTATCGCTCAACGAACTATCCTTTGTGTTGGCAAAGCTTAAAATAAACCGGGATGTTATCAATAGTCACCTCTCCGAGCTTTACCTTACTAAGCCAGAAGCTATCTTGCTGAAGCATTTTAAACGGGCCGCTGAAATAGCTTATTAGGTTAGCTTTCATCATAGCAACGACTGTCTGCACACGGCCATTGCCGAAGAGCTATGCGATGAACTGATAACTTTCAACCGGTCAGAATCTCAGCTTATTAAGCATCACACCCGCCTAAAAATCACCATTTTGTAGCCAACTCATCCAACCAGCGCTCTTAACCCCTCCACCACTTCCTTCACCGCCTTCACCGTTGCCGCCACATCTGCTTCGGTCGTAAACCGCCCCAGGCTGAACCGCAGGCACGAAAAGGCTTCGGTTTCGTTCAGGCCCAGCGCCAGCAGCACGTGCGACGGGTCAATGGACGCCGCCGTACAGGCGGAACCGTTGGAAACCGCGATGCCTTCCAGGCCCATAATCATCGCGTCGCTGTCGCAGTGTTCGAAGTAGATGTTGGTGGTGTTATAAAGCCGGTGTTCCCGGTTTCCATTGACGCGAGTGCCGGGAATTTGGAGCAGGGCCGCTTCCAGCCGGTCGCGGAGAGCCGCAATTGACTGCGTCTGTACCGGCATTTCCTGCCCGGCCAACTCGCAGGCTTTGCCGAGGCCGACGATGCCCGGTACATTGAGCGTACCGCTCCGAAAACCGCGCTCGTGGCCTCCGCCGTGGAGCAGAGCGGGCAGCTTGACGCGGTTGGGTCGGCGCTGCCGGACAAACAAAGCGCCGATGCCTTTGGGGCCGTACAGCTTATGTCCGGATAGGGCTAGCAGATCGACTGAAGCCCCGGCCTGCCCCATCGCGTCCACATTGACAGGTAATTTACCTACGGCCTGGGTCGCATCGGTCATGAACAACACCCCGGCTTCGTGGGCCAGTTCGGCAATCTCGTGGATGGGTTGAATGACGCCGGTTTCGTTGTTCACCAGCATCACGCACACCAGAATGGTATCGGGCCGAATAGCCGCTTTAACGACTTCCAAATCCAGCAAGCCGTCCGGCTGAACGGGCAGGTAGGTAACCTCGAATCCCCGGGTTTCCAGATAGCCGCAAACGTCGAGCACGGCCTTATGTTCGGTTTGGACCGTTACAATGTGGCGGCCCCGGCTTTGGTAACTTTCCGCAACGCCTTTGAGGGCGATATTGATGGCTTCGGTAGCCCCCGACGTAAAAATGATTTCGTGCGTTTCGCACCCGAGCAAATCGGCTACCTGCTGACGAGCCGTCTTGACAGCCTCGCTGGCCGATACACCAAAAGGGTGCGTACTGGCGGCGTTGGCGTAGACGTCCGTCAGAAACGGCATCATGGCTTCCAATACGCGGGGGTCGAGGCGGGTGGTGGCGTTGTTGTCGAGGTAAATCATAACCAAAAATACGTGCCAGGAACATCCTGTGCACGCCGCCCCCCAACTTTTTACCGCGTCCGGAAATACCGCCTTACCGACGGCAACAGCAGAATGCCCACCATCGCCAGTCCCCAGATGCTCGTAACGGCCTGGATGGGAGCGTAGAAGCCCGTCAGCAGCAGTTGAAACGCCATCCAGCCCACCAGCAACAGGCTCAGGGCCATCGCCGCGCTCCAGGCCCAGTGCTCGTGCGTGCGGGCTTCCAGCGGCTTCATCCGGGCCCAGATGGGGTCCAGCAGAACAATCCAGGCAATGACCAGCGGCAGGATTCCGAAAGCCAGCAGCAGAAAGATACCGGGTAGAATGAAGTTGGGTACCGGCAGCATCTTGGCAAAACTTTGCGAAAAACCAATTGAAGCGCCCGTGGGGTCGGTCAGGAAATGGTAGGCGCCCATAAAGCCACCCACGGCCAGCAGAATCAGGTAGACCGCCAGCAGGTAGATCGCAAAGGGACGGGCGGCATGACGGTGGTGCGGAAAGGTTTTCATCAATGTCTTCGTTGGAAGTCCTAAAATAGCCTTCCCCAGCCGCCTGAACCCTGATGCAGAAAAAGCGGAAAGCTGATTTTCGTTAGGCCAATCCTTGCCGCCTTCCGCCTAAAATGCTACTTTCCCCGGACAAAAGCCTAAACCCTCTTTTCATGAATCATTTACACGCCGCCGATTATGCGGTGTTCCTGCTTTATTTTGTCCTGGTATCAGGCTACGGATACTGGGTGTACCAACGCCGTAAAACTGCCCAGACGAGTACCAAAGATTTCTTTCTGGCCGAAGGCTCGCTGACCTGGTGGGCCATCGGCGCCTCCCTCATTGCGTCCAATATCTCCGCCGAACACTTTATCGGCATGGCCGGGTCGGGCTTCGCGATGGGCCTCGCGATTTCCTCCTACGAATGGATTGCCGCGGCCACGCTCATCATCGTGGCCGTCTGGTTTATTCCGGTTTACCTCAAAAACGGCATCTATACCATGCCGCAGTTTCTGGCGCAGCGCTACAACGACACCGTCGCGACGATCATGGCCGTGTTCTGGCTGGTCGTTTACGTGCTGGTTAACCTGACCTCAATTCTGTACCTCGGCGCCATTGCCATCGAGTCGCTGACCGGGATTCCGTTTACTACGGGCACCGTCGGCCTGGCGCTGTTTGCCATCGTCATCACGCTCGGCGGCATGAAAGTGATCGGCTATACCGACGTGGTGCAGGTGGTGGTGCTGGTCTGCGGCGGGCTGGTGGTGACGTACCTGGCCCTGCAACTGGTCGCCGACCGGGTCGGAGCCGACGGCATTTTCGGCGGACTGGCGGCCCTGCAAAGCGAGGCGGATTCCCACTTTCACATGTATTTCGAACCTTCCCATCCGCATTACAGCACCTTGCCGGGGCTTTCGCTGGTGACGGGCGGCATGTGGGTCAACAACCTGGCCTATTGGGGCTGCAACCAGTACATCGTCCAGCGGGCCCTCGGGGCGGATCTGAAAACGGCCCGCAGCGGCATCCTGTTTGCCGCCTTCCTGAAACTGCTCATTCCGCTGATCGTGGTCATTCCGGGCATAGCGGCGTACGTCCTGTTTCAAAACGGCACGTTCCGCGAGGCCATGATGACTCCTACGGGCGTCGTGCGGCCCGACAACGCCTATCCGGTCCTGATGAACCTCCTGCCGACGGGCATGAAAGGACTGGCCTTTGCCGCCCTGACGGCCGCCGTCGTGGCTTCGCTGGCGGGCAAGTGCAACAGTATCTCCACCATTTTCACCCTCGACATTTACAAAAAATTCTTCAACCCGGCGGCTTCGGAGCAGAAGCTGGTGCGGGTGGGACGATGGGCGGTCGTCGGGGCCTTCCTCATTGCGATTGTCATTGCGCCCATGCTGCGCTCCTTCGACCAGGTGTACCAGTACATTCAGGAATACACCAACTTCCTGACGCCCGGGGTTTTCTCGATTTTTCTGCTGGGACTTTTCTGGAAACGAACGACTACCCGCGCGGCGATGGCGGTGGCGCTGCTGACAATTCCGTTCTCGACCCTGCTTAAATTCTGGCCGGAACTCATGGGCAGTTTCGGGGTAGAGGCCGGGGAAATTCCGTTCCTGCACCGCACCATGTGGGTGTTCTGTCTGGATGTGCTGCTGATGGTTTTCCTGACGCTGACGGACTCGGCCAGCCGACAAAAACAGAAAGCCCTGGTGGTGGACCGGCAGTTGTTCCGCGTCACGCCATCTTTTGTGGCCGGATCGGCCGTAATTGTGGCCGTGCTTGCCGTTTTATATACCGTCTTTTGGTAGATTTAAGGTATGAAACGCGTGTTGCTGATGATGTTGCTGCTTGGTATGGTCCTGACGTCTGCCGCTCAGACGCTGCCGGTGGAACTGGATTCGCTGATGAGCCGCAGCTTTCCGGCCGATAAACCCGGCGGGGCGCTGTATGTCCAGCTGAACGGGAAGACGGTTTATCAAAAAGGCTTCGGCCTGGCTGACCTGACCAACGGAAAAGCCGTGACGCCCGAAACGACCTTCCGCCTGGCGTCCGTCACCAAGCAGTTTACGGCCATGTGCATTCTGCTGCTGGACAAGCAGAAAAAGCTGTCGGTCGATGATCCTCTGCTCCAGTTCTTTCCGGCGTTCAACCCGGTTCTTGGCAAAAAGATCACCGTCCGGCACCTGCTCACGCATACCTCCGGGCTGGTCGATTACGAAACGCTGCTGGCGCCCGACCGCGTGGTGCCCGTCTCCGATGCCGAGGTACTGGCGCTGGTCGGTCAGCGCGACAGCACTTATTTTGAACCGGGAACGGACTTCCGCTACAGCAATACGGGCTATTGCCTGCTCGAACAGATTGTGGAAAAAACGGCAAAACAGCCGTTTTCGACTTTCCTGAAGCAAAACATCTTCGATCCGCTGGGGATGACGGCCACCCGGCTGTACGAACCGCAGCTCATCATTCCGAACCGGGCGATGGGCTATGCCGAAGACGAATCCGGGGCCATTCAGGCGGCGGACCAGAGCGTAACGAGCGCCACCAAAGGCGATGGCTGCATCTACACCTCGATCAAAGATTACCAGAAGTGGCTGGAAGCCCTCGACCAGAACCGGCTGGTCAATCTGCCGGCGGCCCTGAGCCGGATCAGCCAGCCCCTCGGCGACGGCACCAACGCTTTCTACGGCTGCGGCTGGTTCCAGTACCGGCCCGAGGATGCGGATATGGAGTATTTTCACTCGGGCAGCACCAGCGGATTCAGCACGTTTGTGGTCCGCGTACCGGGGCAGAAACTCGCGATTGTGCTGTTTTCCAATCTGGCCAATAACACGAACCCCTTTGCGGAGGTTCTGGATATTATCACGGCCATTTCGGACAATCCGCCCCGCATCGACGTCTGGGCCATGCACGATCTGACCCGGTGATAGTCACCACATTGATTTTTTAGTATTTTTACGCAAAATCCTGAACGCCTGTTAGCTATGCAAGCCAATAACCCGACGGTTTCCGAGCAAAATCCGCTCGAAAGTCTTGAGCAGTGGGAAGACGACCTGCTCCTCCGCTATCCCGAACCGGAGCATAAAGCCAAAGAAGATTACCGCAACTACGATGACCCGGCCCGGGACACCGTTCGGGAATTTTACCGGCTCAATCACCAGTACCAGACGTATGACTTCGTGCGGCAGAAAGAAGCGGAGTTCCTCAAATTTGACAAGAAGGAAATGACCGTCTGGGGCGTGGCCGAATTCCTCAATACCCTCATCGACGATTCGGACCCGGACACGGACCTCGACCAGCTTCAGCACCTGCTGCAAACCTCGGAAGCCATCCGCGCGGACGGCCATCCCGACTGGTTTGTGCTGACGGGCTTTCTGCACGACATGGGCAAGGTGCTCTGTCTGTTCGGTGAACCCCAGTGGGCCGTCGTGGGCGATACCTTCCCGGTTGGCTGCGCCCATTCGGACAGAATCGTCTACCCCGAGTATTTCGAACTGAATCCCGACTCGAAAGACGAGCGCTTCAACACCCAGTACGGCGTTTACGAACCGAACTGCGGCCTGCGGAACGTACATATGTCGTGGGGCCACGACGAGTATCTGTACCAGATGATGAAGCCGTATATGCCCGAACCAGCGCTGTACATGATGCGTTACCACTCGTTCTACGCCCAGCACCGCGAGAATGCCTACGACTACCTCATGGACGACCACGACCGCGAGATGTTCAAGTGGGTGAAGCGCTTCAACCCGTACGATCTGTACTCGAAAAGCCCGAAGCCGCCCGTCGTGAGCGAACTGAAGCCGTACTACGAGGATCTGATTGCAAAGTATCTGCCGAGCACGATCAAATTGTAAGTTTTCAACCACAGAGTACACAGAGTTACACAAAGATTTTTTGTAGTGAACCTCTGTGTACTCTGTGGTTGAGACCCTTATATCGGACTAAAGTAAAACCCCACGCCTGCCCAGCTCACGTGCTGGCCTTCGTACAGGCTGTACGGCCGGAAGCCGTTGTACCCTTCAATCAGGAACGTCACGTGGCGGCTGGGCGTACCCAGTTCGAGGCCAAAGCCCGCATGCAGGCCGGGTTTAAAGGCGGTCTGCTCCCACACCTTCACATCCGCCCCGGCCACAAAACGGGCTTTTGAGGCTGCATTCCGCAGATTCCGGAAATAAACACCCGCCTGACCGGCCAGCCGCTTCCGCTCGGTCGGCTTCCGAAGCACAACTCCCAGCCCGACATACTTCCGAAAGCCGTTCCGCTGGTGACTGTAGGTCAGGTCCACCTGCTCGTAATTGACCGCATTGGGCAGGTAATAACTGATGCCGTTACGAATGGTGTAATCGTCGCCCAGATGCGAAGACAGGTGATAGACCCGGAAGCGCCAGGCATGTTCCCGCACTTTCAGATTGTACCAGAACCCAACCCGGTAGTCCGTATTGACCAGTTGCCGCCGCTGCCGACGGGTAGTCGGGTCGCTGTAAATTTCAAACTGCGTGAAGGAAGCTACGTCGATGGCAAATTCGCTCGACCAGCCTTCGCGATTCCAGCGCCAGAACGGCTTGCGGAGGCCAAAGGCAAACGGAACCATAGACCCTTCGTAGCGGTCACCGTTGATGGTGTAGGAAGGCAGCAGGCTGACGTAGGTCTGCGCCTCCAGCGGGTCCAGCACAATCGGCTCGAAAAGATGCCCCTGCGGCAGAAACTCGCGGCGCGGCGCGTCCGGCTCGTTCATCATGCCCTGGACCAGACTGAGGATGCTGTCGGCCTCCGCCCGGGCGGCATCCGTATCCTGAGCCGCCACGGTCACCGAAAGAAGGCTTACAAAAAGTAAAAGGACTTGTTTCATCGTAAAAAAATAACACCTCCGAAAGGTGTCCGGAGGTGTTAAGACGCAATTTCCATCAAGCGGTTACTTCTTCTTTCTTCAAAAGAGCGTAATGCTTGTAGAAAAACGGAATGGTTTCAATGCCTTTGTAAAAATTGAACAGCCCGTAGCTTTCGTTGGGCGAGTGCAGGGCGTCGATGTCGAGGCCAAAGCCCATCAGGATTGACTTGATGCCCAGTTCTTTTTCAAACAGCGCCACGATGGGAATGCTGCCGCCGCCGCGGGTCGGAATCGCTTCTTTACCCCAGGCTTCGCGGAAGGCGCGCCGGGCCGCTTCAAACTCCACCGAATCCGTCGGCGTAACGTACGGCTGTCCGCCGTGGTGCGGCCGAACCTGCACCGTCACCGTGTCGGGGGCAATGCTCGTGAAGTGTCTGGCAAACAGGTCCGTAATCTGGTCGGGGTCCTGGCCCGGCACCAGACGCATGGAAATCTTGGCGTGGGCCTTCGAGGGCAGTACCGTTTTGGCCCCTTCGCCCGTGTACCCGCCCCAGATGCCGTTTACGTCGAGCGTCGGACGGATGGAGGTGCGCTCGGGCGTGGTGTAGCCCGCTTCGCCCTTGACGGCTTTCAGGCCGAGGTCGCGCATGTATTCCTGCTCGTCGAACGGCGCTTTGGCGAGTTCGGCGCGCTCGTCGGCACTCAGTTCAATGATGTTGTCGTAAAAGCCCGGAATCGTGATGCGGCCACTTTCGTCGTGCAGCGAGGCAATCATCCGGCACAGCACGTTGACGGGGTTTTCGACGCCGCCGCCGTACACGCCCGAGTGCAGATCGCGGTTCGGGCCGGTCACTTCCACCTCTACGTACGACAGGCCGCGCAGGCCCGTTTCGATGGACGGACAGTCGTTGGCGATGATGCTCGTGTCGGAGATCAGAATGACGTCGGCCGCCAGCTTTTCCCGGTTTTCGGCCACAAACGTGCCGAGATGGTCCGAACCGACTTCCTCTTCGCCTTCGATCATCACTTTGACGTTGCAGGGCAGTCCGTCGGTCGCCAGCATGGCTTCAATGGCCTTGACGTGCATATAAAACTGGCCTTTGTCGTCGCAGGCACCCCGGGCGTAGATGCGCTCGTTGCGGATGGTCGGCTCAAAGGGCGGTGTATTCCAGAGTTCGTACGGGTCGGCGGGCTGCACATCGTAATGGCCGTAGACCAGCACCGTCGGCAGATTCGGGTCGATGATTTTTTCGCCGTAAACGATCGGGTGACCGGCCGTTTCGCAGAGTTCGGCCCGGTCCAGACCGGCGGCCGTCAGTTTCTCCCGGACCGCTTCGGCGCAGCGGCGCACATCCCCGGCAAATTTCGGATCGGCGCTTACGGACGGAATCCGCAGCAGGTCAAGCAGTTCGTTCAGAAAACGCTCTTTATTCGCTTCCAGATAGGTGTTCATAGGCTTTAAAAAAATTCGCCCGTAAGTTAAGCAGATTTGCTCGAACCTACGGGCGTTGACTTTATATCCGGATCTAAACTTATTACTTGTCTTCTTTTTTGGGTTTGATCAGAATGGTTCGGTTTTCCTTGCCGCGCAGAATCCGGCCGATGTTCTTTTTGTGGGTAATGACGACAATCAGAAAGACGACGAAACCGAAGCCGATCAGCAGCGGGCTTTCCTTCTGTCCGAAGACATTCAGCAGCAGCAGCACCGGAAAGGCCAGCGCGGCCAGCATGGAACCGAGGGAAACGTATTGCGAGGAAATCAGCACGACCAGAAAGATACCGATGCAGACGGCCGCCACCTCAGGGTGCGTAGCCAGCACCATCCCCAGCAGCGAGGCAACGCCCTTGCCACCTTTGAATCGTGCAAAAAAGGGAAATACGTGCCCGACCACGGCCACCAGTCCAAACACCAGTTTGAACATCAGCCATTCGGATTCGGGAATAACATCGAGGAAAAGTAAAATTGTGGATAAGATGGTGGCCGTATAGCCTTTCAGAACATCGATCAGCATCACGATGGTGCCGGCCCGCTTGCCTAAAACCCGAAACGTGTTGGTCGCGCCCGCGTTTCCACTGCCGTGCTCGCGGATGTCAATCCCGAAAAACGCTTCTCCGTACCAAACTGCGGTGGGAATAGAACCTAGTAAATACGCCACTACCGTCGTCAGACAAATGATCAATACGTTCATGAAAGAATTACAATACTTCCTAACTAGACTAACAAAGAAACCGGTAAGATTGATTGCACGTAATTGAAACTTATACAGTCAGCGGGTGGTGACAACAAAAATAACCGGAATACTGAAGTCTAATACATCTTCGCGGAAAGGACGTATCGATTCTGACAAATGTGCAATTATTATAAAGAGTTGCAGACCAGAATTTAACGCAAAAGAGCAGAATCGAGCGGGAACTTCCCTGCTCAACGCTGCTCTCCCGCGCTTATCCGTTCCGACGAACCGGTCGGTGCTCCTAAATTCGGCTTAGAAGCCCTCCCGTGTATCCTCCTTGTCTTTCTTCTTCTCTTCTTTCTTCGCCGGAGCCGCGCCTTTAACCACGGTTTTCGGCTGCGGCTTGACCTTCGGGCGGGTTTTGTAGGTGTCCAGGAAGCGGTCGACGAACTGCTGCTTTTCGGCCATGTCGGCCGTCGTGACGGGGATTTTGGTTTTTTCGGTCCGGCTGAACGCGGCGATTTTGTCGTTCAGCTCCGCGTCCGAGGTCACGAGCGCCAGCTGGCCGGGTTTGTAATCCCAGTAGAACCAGTCGTCGGGCGAACCTTCGAGGTAAATCGTAGCTTCGTCGCCGCCGTCGCTCTTGCGGATTTCCACAAAGCCCTCCATCTGGGCGTTGATGTCGGTATTTTCGATGTTCGATACGCCGATTGTGCCCACGCTGTAGAAGGCATTCTGCTTGTCGGCCCAGCGCAGGTTCAGGTTCGACAGCACGAGCGAGGCGATCAGCTTCGGGTCCGCCTGGGTCAGCGACACGTGCTGGTTCTGGGCTTTGGTCTGGTAAGCGTCGGCCACTTTTTTGCCGAACAGGGCCGTCAGCTTGCTATTCAGCCGGAGCAGATCGTCTTCGGCCGCTTCGTCGTTTTTCTCTTCAAGATTCACCTTGACGACCTTCTCGGCCACCGCCGCGTTGATGGGCGTCGGCAGCGGGAAGGCAAAGGCCGCCAGCGTGTTCAGCCGGACCGTGTTGCTGTCGATCTGCGCGCGTCCGGAGCCGGAGGCCAGCACAAAGCTGCCCTGGCCTTCGCCCAGCCGGGCATTCATCAGGCCCAGTTTACCCTGGAACGTCATGACGCCTTTCGGATCGTCAAAAGTAAAAGCGCCTTCGACATCGTCCAGTCCGTCGGGTCCGCGGGTCACGATGCGGTAGACTTTGTCTTTTTCGTCGTAGGCCATAACGCCCATCGCCCGAATCAGGTCTTCGTCCTTGTCGTTTTCCTTCACCGAAAGGAAGGTCGGGTAAACGCCCGTACTGCCGCCGCCCCGGAAATGCAGACCCGCCATCAGCGGCAGGTTGCCGTCGTTTTTGAGGTTCTGGTCCACTTTGACGGTAAACGTCTCGCCGATTTTATCCTTCAGCGGCAACCAGTCACTCACCAGGTTCGGCCGTTTTTTCAGGGCCATTTTGATCGCCCCGTCCAGCTTCAGGTCTTTTTCGGGGGCCAGCATGGTAATGGTTCCGCGGTACTGGATGCGCGGCGCGAGCATCAGGTTATCCCGTTCGTCCACATCGGCGGTGGCCACGGTATAGTACGTCATGGCGGGCTGGGCCCGTCCGGCGCGGCGGTTGTTCCGCGAGGCAACGGCGTTGGCGTTCGGATTGGCAACCTCCTTCAGTTCAAAGCTGCCCATTTTGATGGCCGCCGTATCGCCCTTGCTCGTGGGGAACATGTAGGTGGCGTCGCCCGAGAAGCGCGTCCGCGACAGCACCTGAATGTTGCCGTTTTTCAGTTTATGGAAAAGGCTGACCGTATCCAGTTCCAGCCGGGCGCCCTTAAGCGGCTGCATCTGCCCGTTGCGCTTGATCGATACCAGTCCTTTTTCGGGATAGATGCGGGCATCGGCCGAGGTGATGTACGGCACCCCGCTGATGTTGAGCGTGGCTTTTTCCACTTCGTACAGGGCGGCCCCGGCATTGAACGACAGCCCCTCCTGCTCATCGGCCGTAGCGGTAAACGTCGACGTTTTCACATCGCCTTTCATGGCAATGGTCTTCGCCTTGATGTCCCACTGCGCCTTGTTGATCGAGGTCCGGTAAGCGGCCGAGGGGAATTCCAGGCTCGAACCGAGCGTATCGTCGATGGCCATGGCCGTTTTGTCGGTGGAAATGGACACCAGCGATTTCACCTGATTGAAGTCCACATCCACGCGCGTCCCGAGCAGCATCGGCTTCTGGTTTTCGCCCGCCATCACCCGGAACTGGGCTTTGTCAGCCAGGAAGCCTTCTTTGTTGAACTTGATGTTTTCGGAAGAGGTCTCCGAATCCGGGCGCTTGACCAGGCCACGACCGAAAAGCCCGGTTGAGCGCATCGTCAGGTCGCCTTTCAGATTGGTGGAGCCGCCGTAGAAGCTGAAGTGGTCCGCTTTGGTGGAAATCTTCATGCTGTCGGCACCCGGCAGCCACTTCATCGTGTAGTTGTTCAGGTCCACCTCCGGGAAGTACGCTTTTCCGACCACGCCTTCCTTGATGCGTCCGTCCGTTCCGGTCGCCACGAGCGAATCGGTCATGAACAGGACGCTGGTCGCCGGAATGGAAGCCGCGAGGTGGTTGATAATGACGCCCTCGGCCCGGAGCCCCTTGCGGTCCATGATCAGATCGCCTTTGAACCGCACGTTGCCCTTGCCGCCGTAGAGGGGCAGGCCCGCCGCGGGCGCTTTGTAGACGAAGCCCAGCGAGTTGTCGGGCATGGTCTTCAGCGTAGTTTTGATGGGCGGGAAAATTCCGTCGGAATGGAACGTCCCGTCGAAGGCAATGTCGCCGTTGCCCAGCGTGTCGTTGTCCACGGCCGGGACTTTGAAGTACACTTTCTTGTTGTAAAGCAGATTTCCCCGGTACGGCTGGTTGAAGTAAACCGTCATTCCTTCGGGCATGACGAGCCGCTGGGTGGTTTTCTTGTCCTTCTGTTTCCCGGACTTATTTCCTTTATCGGCCAGAAACACCGTCCCGGGCTTTTCGTACTGAATATCGCCGCCGATTTCCTGATTCTTGCCTTTCGGCGTGAACGTGATGGAGTCGATCTTGCTCAGATTCATCGAGAACTGCTCGTAGTTGAAACCCAGGTCGCGGCCCGTGTAGCGCATGTTGCCGGATTTCAGTTGTCCGTTCAGCACAAACGCCCGGTTTTTCCCGATGCGCAGGGTTTTGTCGGACGGGACGGCAAAAATCTTTAGCGAATCACTGATGGTAAACCGCTCGACGCCCCGGACCAGCAGAAATTTGTCCGTAAGGTTCATCGTGGCGTTGGTCAAGCTGTCGTTGGAAGGATAGCGCGAATCGATGCGGAAGTTGTCGTAGTCCTGCTTTCCGGCGTTCGCCAGTACGTACAGGACGCCTTTCCGGCTCAGCCGCATCATTTCCGTCTTCGGGTCCATGAGAACATAGCCGTCGGTAATCATGCGGCCCATAATGTCGCGCATAACGTCGGGGCTGATGCGGGCCATTTTCGCCAGATCCTCCGCCATGAAGGTCTGCGTTTTGTTTTTCGAAATGTAGCTGGCGGCGACCTGCAACGGGTGGAAACCGTAATCGACGGTCATGCCCGTATACAGTTGTGGCTGGTAATAGTCGAACGATTCGAGCCGCAGGGGCACTTCCTTTTTGGCTCCGATGATGTAGAAATCCACTTTGTTGCGGGCCAGGTCCCAGCGCAGGGCTTCCGGCTGCACATAGAATCTGTGGTAAGTGTCGGCATACGGCGCGTTGGCGTACCGGGTCCGGTCGGCGCGGTACAGCTTCGCTACGCCGGCCGGCCGGTCGTAGTGGAACTGAACGCCCGGATGGTGCAACGAATCGGCGGCGTCGATGTACCCCACAAACTCGGCCAGCGGGCTGGAAATAACCGAATCCGCCGAAAACTCAAAGCGCGGGCTGATGGCCTTGAACGCCGGTTTGCCCGCCTTTTTTACGGTCAGCACAGCAGGCTGCTTGCTTACCGACGAGCTGTAGAACCGGGGACCGGCCAGGGCCACGCCCCCTTTGTAATCGAGGTCTTTGCTGAGATTGGTCAGCACGGCGTCGTTCTGCCACGACATGAACCGGGGAAATTCCGATGCGGCGCCTTTCGCCCGTTTGCGATAAACGTATTCAAAAGTGCCTTTAACCGGCTTCGCCAGCAATTTATAGTTCAGCGTGACATCATCCGCCACCAGACGCGGGCTGCTGCTCAGAAACGAATAGTCGGCCAGCGTGACGGAGGTTTCCGGCTGACCGGCCATCTCCCAGGTAAACGTTCCGCCTTTTCCGACAAACAGACCGTCTTTCAGGCCAAGGGCTCCGTCCGTTTTCTGAATGACCACCGAATCGCCCGCCGTCACCATGACCAGATCGGCGCCTTTTAGCTCCATCACGGGTCCGGCCAGGGCCGGAATGGGCCGCCGGTTGACGACGGCCACCAGCGGCGTTTTGTTGACCGAATCCAGCGGCGTGTCCCAGCCGTCGAAACGACTGGCGTCGGCTTTCGGCGGGGCGGCCCCTTTTTTGCCCGCTGTATCGGTCGGAGCGGCAGCGGCTTCACCGGCCATTTTGAACGTGAAGGAGCCGCCGTTGACCAGCAGTTTATTGTAGTTGTTGGCGTACAGCTGCCGCTTCTCGCCGAACAGCCGGACCGTCTCAAATAGCTTCGATAAATCCTTGGCGGCTAAGTTATCCACAGACTTATCCACAATTGACAGGTAGTTATCCACATCTGCCGGGCTGCTCTGCTGGGTAACCAGCAAATGATAGACCGATTCGTAGAAAGGCGCAAAGTGGGAAGCCACCGGAAAACGCTTCGTATTCATTCGCCGGCTGACGCTGACGATTCGTTCTTTCTGGCCGGTTGAAAGCGAGTTGGCGGTCCAGAGCCCTTCCAGATTTTTCTGAGCCCGCTGGGCTGCCGGGCCACCGCCGTTCATTAGCTTCTGCGTATCCGTGATGAACTGATCGGGGTTTTCCGACAGCTTCACCTGCTGCGCCCAAACGGCCGGAATGGCCAGCCAGCCAAGGAGAATGAATGCGTAAATACGTTTCATCAGTTGCTTGCTTTGCCGCCAAACCGGAGCCGAACGGCTGGTTTACTGCGGGTTGTCTTTAACAAATAAGATCGACGCCCAATTGTTTCTGGTCAGACGGGATTGCGGCCTCAGACCCGACTCACTGGCTTTCTGCTCAATATCCGGGGCGTCGAATTCGTAAAAGCCGCTGACCAACAGAACCGCGTCGGGGGCCATCCGTTGCACGTAGGCCGGAATATCCTGCAGCAGCACGTTCCGGTTGATGTTGGCCAGCACAATGTCGAACCGCTCTTCCGGGCTGACCGCGTCGATCATTCCCTGAAACACTTCGATTTGCGGACAGCCGTTCAGCCCGGCGTTTTCGCGGGCATTTTCGACGGCCCAGTCCTCCACATCGAACGCCACCAGCCGACGGGCGCCCTGCAGGGCCGACAGAATCGCCAGAATGCCCGTTCCTGAGCCGACATCGAGGACCGCTTTTCCGGCCGTCTCCAGCCCAAGCTGGTGTTCGAGCATCATGGCCGTGGTCTCGTGGTGCCCGGTGCCGAACGACATTTTTGGGTTGATGACGATATCGTAGTCAAACCGTGGGTCCGGCTCGTGGAAAGAGGCCCGGACGCGGGCGGTTCGGGAGGTGCCAGTGACCTCAATCGGCTGGTAGCTCCGCTCCCATTCTTCGTTCCAGTTCCTTTTTTCTAACGAAGCGACCTTATAGGCTATTGCCGTCTGACCGGCGTATTTGTCGATGACTTCCTGCAGCGCATCCGACTGGAAATCAGCTTCGGGGATGTAGGCGGTCAAGCCCTCGTCGGTTTCGACAAACGAGTCAAAACCCAGCTCAGCCAGCTCGGCGGTGAGAATGTCGGCATAGTCAGGCGCGACAGTTACTTGTACTTCCGTATAATTCATCATCAAATAAAACAAAAAAGGGCAAGCGGAGTGCCTGCCTGGAAAATGGTTTGAAGGTTAAAGGTTGAAGGTTGAACGCGATTCGCTGCATGATGGCTCTGTTTCACCCCGTACCGGTTAGTGGAGCAACCTCAGCATGGCCGCGTTAAACCTTAGACCTTAAACTTTCAACTTTAAACCTTAAACGTTCAACCTTCAACGTTAAACCCCAACCCAGCGATATACGGCTTCCAGAAGGGTAGATCGTATTTGAACCAGGCGTGTACGCCCATGGGCAGTTGGCCGCCGTTGATTTCTACGCTGCGGGCGGGTTCCATCTCCATCGCAAAGGCCAGCGCTTCTTTGGGCCGCGGCAGATTCATCAGGCCCCGGAACGGAATCAGACGCGGGAAATGCAGTGAGAAAAAGTGGTCTTCGTTGCCGGGCCAGTCCTTCCGGAAGCGGTGGTAAGCCTTCAGAAGCCGGATGCAGGCCGAGAGCCGCCGGAGCGACAGGCCGCCGTTCAGAATCGGCCATTGCAGGTAGGGCGACAGCTTTTCGCGCAGCGTCCGGTCGCCGGTGATGCGGGGGCCAATATCGCCGAATTGGGGCGCACCGACGTAATCGTACCCTCTGGCCGTCCACTGGTCAAGGTCGTCGCGGAACACGAAGGCATCGGTCTGACAGATCAGCATCCATTCGTGTTCGGCAAAAGCTTCGTAGAAAAATTCGGAGCAGAGGAGCCGGTTGTAGCCGCTGATGCCCGTAAAGTATTCGTTCGGAAAGGATTTGACGCGCAGATTCGGAAACTGCCTGAGCAGCGGCGAAACGTCCAGATGCTCCGGTTTGACCAGATACACAGGCCGGTTGGCAAACACCCGCACGCACTGCTGGAGCGAAACCTGCTCAAAGGGCGTCAGAGACAGGGTATAAACCGGAACGACAACGGCGGTGGAATTCATAGCGTTTTAGTTTTCCAGCAAATCCCCGAGTACCGTATGCAGCCAGTAGCCGTTGAAACGCCGGTAATTTCCCGAGCTGTATTCGCGCAGGACGGGCAGAATCCGGCGGTGGTGGAAGGGCGACAGATTAGCCCGGAACCAAAGATGATCGCGCTTCTGCGCCAGCAGCTGCAGCTTTTCCTTCGGCGTATCCGGACGGCTGTCGAGCAGTTCGTACAGTTGTTTGAAGCGGTCGTACTCCAGCTGGATAAAGTGCAGCTTTTCTTCGCGGCCGCGCATTAGCCGGTCCACCAGCGTCACCTTCTTGCGGGGCGCTTTGAAGCCGACCTGCTGGTGTTCGTGCTGCCGGTAGCTGATCAGCTGCTCGTTCGTGAAGTCGATTTTGTCTTCCAGCGCCAGAATCAGCGAAATCCAGCCGTCGTGAATCAGGTATTTGATATGCGTCGGAAAGGGCAGCACCCGTTCCAGCACGGAGCGGCGGATAGCCATCGTCGCGCCCGTCACTACATAGCCGTAATACAAAATGTCGTAAGCCTTTCCGGAGCGCCAGCGGGCCTGCTGCTCGGGCGTGAACTGGATTTCGTCGAAGATCGTCCGGCCGACTGGGTTCGACTGGCCGTCGATGAGGGTAGCGTTCGAGAAAAACCCGTCTTTATCGGGATTATCGAGGAAGAACTGCTGCGTTGCGGAGAGGCGGTCCCGGCGCCATGCGTCGTCCTGGTCGGCAAACACAAGAATATCGCCCGTGCAGTGGACGGCCGCTTTTTCGAAATTTTTTGTTGAGCCCAGGTTCGACTCGTTGATCAGGATTCGCACCGGGAAAGGCACTCGTTCGGCAAACTGCCGGAGAATCGTTGTGGTATTGTCTTTTGAAACATCGTCCACAACGACCAGTTCGTCCGGCAAATGGTCCTGCGCGGCAATGCTGTCCAACTGTTCCTGCAGATAGCGTTCGCCGTTGTACGTACACATTGCCACCGAAATGGACAATCGAGTCATAGATTCTGAATTTATTTTGTCACCGAACTGCAAATAAATGGTAATCTTCAAACAGATCGATGAAAAACAACAAAAACAGACTGTATAGCCTGTTTTTGCATTATACCAATAGATAGTTCGGTTACAGAACGGCCTCTGCCAGTACGAGTACTTTATTGTTCAGCACTTCCACAACGCCGCCATCGACGGTGAAGCTTTGCGTTCCGGTGGCCGTCACCACCGTAACCGGGCCGCGAGCCAGCGTGCTGACCATCGGGGCGTGGCTATTCAACACCTGAAACTGCCCTTCGCTGCCGGGAAACGTCACTGAAGAAGCTTCTCCGGTAAACACCTTGCGATCGGGCGTGATGATTTCGAGTTGCATGGTTTTAAAAAGGTATGAGGTATGAGGTATAAAGGATGAGGTTACGGGCAGCAGTGCCACCTCCTACTTCATACCTTATCCCTCATACCTGCTTATTTTGCGGATTCTTTCATCAGACGCTCGCCTTTGGCAGCGGCATCTTCAATCGTACCGACGAGGTTGAAGGCTGACTCGGGCAGGTGGTCCCACTTGCCGTCGATGATTTCGTTGAAGCCCTTGATGGTGTCTTCAATCGGAACCAGTACGCCTTTCAGACCCGTAAACTGCTCGGCTACGTGGAACGGCTGCGACAGGAAGCGCTGTACGCGGCGGGCCCGGTGTACAACCTGCTTGTCTTCTTCCGACAGTTCTTCCATCCCGAGGATGGCGATGATGTCCTGAAGTTCTTTGTACCGCTGCAGGATCTCCTTCACGCGCTGCGCCGTGTTGTAGTGCGCATCGCCGAGGATTTCGGCGGTCAGAATCCGGGAAGTTGAGTCCAGCGGGTCCACGGCCGGGTAGATACCCAGCTCGGCGATTTTCCGGCTCAATACGGTCGTGGCGTCAAGGTGAGCAAAGGTCGTCGCCGGAGCGGGGTCGGTCAAGTCATCGGCAGGTACGTAAACGGCCTGTACCGAGGTGATCGAACCGCGCTTGGTCGAGGTGATACGCTCCTGCATGGCACCCATCTCGGTTGCCAGCGTGGGCTGGTATCCTACGGCCGACGGCATCCGGCCCAGCAGAGCGGATACTTCCGAACCTGCCTGCGTAAAGCGGAAGATGTTGTCGATAAAGAACAGGATGTCGCGGCCCTGGCCCGTACCGTCGCCGTCACGGAAGTGCTCGGCGATCGTCAGACCCGACAGGGCAACCCGGGCACGGGCGCCGGGAGGCTCGTTCATCTGGCCGAAGATAAAGGTGGCCTGGCTTTCTTTCAGCGTCTCGGCGTCTACCTGCGAAAGGTCCCAGCCGCCTTCTTCCATCGAATGCTTGAAGTTGTCCCCGTACTTGATGATACCGGCTTCAATCATTTCGCGCAGCAGGTCATTTCCTTCGCGGGTACGCTCGCCGACACCGGCGAACACCGACAGACCTGCGTATGCTTTGGCGATATTGTTGATCAGTTCCTGAATCAAAACCGTCTTTCCTACACCGGCACCACCGAACAGACCGATTTTACCGCCTTTCGCGTAGGGCTCCAGCAGGTCAATCACTTTGATCCCCGTGAACAGAACCTCCGTCGACGTGGCGAGGTCTTCGAACTTCGGGGCCGCGCGGTGAATGGACATGCCGCCTTCGCTCTTGGGCTGGGGAATTCCATCGATGGCTTGACCAACGACATTAAAAAGACGGCCGCGGATTCCGTCGCCGGTCGGCATCGTAATTTGCGTACCAAGGTGAACGACGGTGCTTCCCCGCTCCAGACCTTCCGTCGAATCCATGGCAATGGTCCGGACGCGGTCTTCGCCGAGGTGCTGCTGACATTCGAGGATTACTTTCTGGCCGTTGGCTTTGGTGACTTCCAGAGCGTCGAGAATCGCCGGCAGCCGCGACCCTTCACCCTCGAAGCTCACGTCAACAACCGGACCGATTACCTGCGTAACCTTGCCCGTATTCGTTGCTGTTGCAGTTGTCATGCTATGAAGTAGGAAAAATTGGATAAGCGTAGTTAATGCGACCGCAAAATTAGAGTATAATTTGCTTAAACCCAAGTTGATTCTAAACCTATTTTCAGCAAAAAGCCGACCGAAACGTTTTTATTCCAATTAGTTTGCTAAAAAACCGTCATTTCCCTGATTGTTACCGGATTGCACAAAAACAAGTCTGGACCGGAATCTGGCCGATTAACGGATTTACCCGGATGGGCCGGTGGGCCTTCCCGGAGTTTGGATGGGCGGCTGATTATTTTAGCGGATTTATTTGCAAAAAATTACGGTTCCTCCGTTAATCTAATAGCCTCCGGTCGGGCTTTGAATCGGTACGTTCGTGTTCGGGGTGCCGTCATCCTCAATCGGTTAATCTGTCTAATCCAAGTTCAGGACAATGTTTTTCTGGAATAAATGGTCTCTGGCCCACCGGGTTTCGCTCGGCGTGGGATTTCTGATCCTTCTGACGGTGCTGGCGGGCTTCTGCACGGCCTGGTATCTCGGCCTGCACAATGTGGTCCGCTGGGACGTCCTCAGCGAACTTTCGGACATTCCGGCCACGCTGGCCCGCTTTACGGATGGTCTCTTCGACTTTCCCATCCAGGGCAAGGCCTATATCGTCACCGAACAGTACGTCGCCTCGGCGATGGAACCCAATGTGCTGGCAGCCCGGCTGGCGGCGCTGGGCATCTGCCTGGGGCTGGCCTTTATCCATGCGGCCATCACCCGCCTGAACCGCTGGCAGTACCTCGTGGCCTTCGGGCTGCTGATTGTTCAGCTGGCGACATTCCGGCTCGAAGCGCTGGCGCTGCCCGGCATGCTGAGTACGGCGCTGGGCGGGCGGCTGCCGTTTGTGATGCTGGTGCTGCTGTTCGGCGCGGTCAGTTATTATTTTCATGCCTTCCGGACGGACGCGCCGCTGCCGCTGCGGCTGGCGGTTTTTCTGGCCCTGATCCTGATTATCTGGGTGCTCGTAACCCGCTCCTCGGGTGTATCGGTGCCCGCTCTGGCGTTTGTCAGCTACGCCATGCCGGGTCTGCTGCTGCTGACGGTCGGCTTTCTGTTCCTTATTTCGACGGAAATCATCGCGGGACTGGTGTACATCACCTCCGTGGCACGCGCCACCTCCCGTCCGCTGGGTCTGAACAATTTTCTGGTCATTGCCGGGCTGTATCTGGTCAACCTGCTGCTGGTCTGGCTCAGCAATACCAAAGCCATCGCCTGGACGCCCATCCTCGTCAGCCCCTTCGTGCTGTATCTGGTTTCGCTGGGGCTGGGCTTCTGGGGCTTCCGGCAGCAGCTGAAACAAAGCGAAAGCGGCGTCAGCTACCGCGAAACGGGCGCCTTTCTGTATCTGGGCCTGGGTATGCTGGCTACCATTACCGTCGCTTACGCCTTTGCGTCGGCCAACGACCCGATGATTGAAGCGCTGGAAGACTCGATTATCTACATCTTTTTCGGCATGGGGGTTGTCTTTACGGCCTACATCGTCGTGAACTTCTGGATGCCGTTCCGGCAGGCGCTGCCGGTCTACCGGGTGCTGTACAAACCCACCCGCTTTTCCCTGTTTCAGACGAGACTGGTGGCCGCAATCGGCATTCTGTGTCTGCTGTCAACCCAGCGATTTTTCCCGCTGACGCAGGCTGCGGCCGGGCATTTCAACAATCTTGGCGACCTGCACGTGGCGACGGGCGAATACCGCGTGGCCGAGCAGTACTACCAGCTGGGCGTTAAAACCGAGTTTCAAAACCATAAATCCAACTACGCGCTGGCGTCGCTGGCGATGGTCCAGAACGATCAGGTAGCGGCGGCGGGCTATTACCGGCAGGCATTGCTGAAACAGCCGAGCGCCCAGGCTTTCGTGGGTCTGAGTGCGACCTACCTGCAGACGAACCTGTTTTTTGAGGCCGTCAAAGCGCTTCAGCAGGGGCTGCAGGTTTTTCCGAAAAATGGCGAGCTGCAAAACAATCTGGGTTATCTCTACGCCAGAACGAGCGTGGCCGATTCGGCATACTACTACCTGGCCGCCGCGGCGGGCAACGTGAGCCGCGACGATGTGCCGCAGACCAACCTGCTCTCGCTCTGGATTCGCAATCCGAATCTGCTGTCGCTCGACTCCCTGGCCGGCGCTACCGACGACCGGAGCTATCAGTCCTACCGGGCCAACCGGGCAGCCCTGAGTCTGCTCCGTCGCCCGGCCACCGACAGCCTGGCCCCGATGCCGCATCCCGACTGGGTGGACGCCCCCGACGACAGCGCCGGCCTGAGCGCCGGGAAATTTGCGGAGGCGTACAACTACGCGCTGCTGAACCGCAAACCCGACCCGTCTTTTCTGACCCGGCTCAAACTCGTTGAACAGAACCCGGCGAATCAGGAACTGGTGGACGATCTGATGTTCGCCCGCGCCGTGGCTAATTATTATACCGGCGACCAGAAAACGGCTTTTGAACTGACGACCCAGCTGGCGCAGGACAACACCCGCAACGGCGAGGCTTTTCAGTCGGTGACGGGTCTGTGGATGATGGAGCAGGGTCTGTACCGCAAAGCGGCCGATGTTTTTGAATTGAATACCGATACGCTTTCGGCGTACTACCGCGCGCTGGCCTTCACCAAGGCGGGCGATCCGGTGATGGCCCAGCCCCTCTGGGAAACGGCCGGGCAGAACGACGCCGGTGTCCGCGCCCTGGCCGATGTGCTCTACAACCGGAAAGAGCCGTCCAACGACATCGAACGGGCTTTTGCGTTGCTCTATGGTCAAATCCCGCCGGAGCAGGCGCAGGCCCTTGTGTCCGGAATCAAAGACCCGAACCTGCGGACCATTGCCGCCGCCGGGATGAGCCGCCGCTACGCCGCCGGGAACCAGTTGCCGGAGGCGGAACGGTGGTACGAACAGATTCCCGAGTTTGCCAACCTGAACGCCTATGCGGGTTCGCTGATTACCGTCACCTACATGCGGCTGCAGCTGCTGCGGGGCCGTTCAGACCAGACGATGGAAGCCGCCCGGCAGACCGTTGTCCCGGCGCTGCAGGCGGAAAAGGATTTTCTGCTTGGCCGGGCGTACGAAACCAAAAAGCAGGCCGCCCAGGCCCGGCAGCAGTACACGGCCTCGCTCAGACGGGCGCCCTTCCGGGCCGAAACGACCGCGGCGGCGGCGGCTCTTGAGCGGAAGCTGAAACAGCCGGAGAAAGCCTACAACCTCGTGCTGAATGCGATGGCCGTAAACGAGCAGAATCCGGACCTCCAGAAACTGTACATTGATCTGTGCCTCGATCTCAGTCTTTTCGAGTATGCGGAGGACGCCCTTCCCCGCCTGCAGGGCACATCCCCACCCGCCGATTATCAGGCGTTTCTGACCCATTATCAGGCCCGTCGTGCGTTGATTGAAAAACAGCGGCAGACGTTTTAATAAATCCGCTATGTTTGGTAGCTTGCTGAAAACAAAACCCTGCCAACCATGGAAACGAAACTGCACTGGATGAAGGAAGCCTTCAGCCGGGAAGTAGTGCTGATGGACGGCGATCATATCGTCGGACGGATGCACCGGGAACTGTTACACCGTGATGTAGATGCCGAGCTCAACAACATTCGCCTGCATTTCGACGTGCAGGGATTTCTGTTGCACAAAGTAGCCGTCAGTCAGAAAACCGAAACCGGCGAGCGACTCATCGGCCATATCGAATTCAACTGGAATAAATCTGCCGAGCTTCGGTTAACGACTGGAGAATGCTACCTCTGGAAGCGGCAGAACGTGCTGATGTATGAGTGGAGCCTGATTTCGGAAAACGACCAGCAGGAAGTGATTCATTATGACCGCACCCGGGCATTTTTTGGTGATGAAGGCGAAATTGAACTGCTCAAATCGTCGCCCAACGCCGAAGTGCTGATTCTGACAGGACTTTTTGTTCGTAATTATTTCTTAAGAAGACGCAAAATCGCCTCCGCAGGCTAAAAACAAATGAGCGAATGGTGAATGAGTGAATGAGCGAACAGCTTCGCCTCAATGCAGGAAATGGCGAAGCTATTCGCTCATTCACTCATTCACCATTCACAATTCAAGGATATGAACATCATTGAAACGCACAATATCTCCAAACGGTACATCATGGGCAGCGAGGTGATCGAGGCCCTGAAATCGGTGACCATCTCGGTAAACAAAGGAGAGTACGTGGCCTTTATGGGGCCTTCCGGTTCAGGAAAATCAACGCTGATGAACATCGTCGGCTGCCTGGACACACCGACCGCCGGACGATACATCCTGAACGGTCAGGACGTCAGCGACATGAGCGAAAACGCGCTGGCCGAAGTGCGCAACAAGGAAATCGGCTTCGTGTTCCAGACCTTTAACCTGCTGCCCCGGCAGACCGCCCTCGAAAACGTGGCGCTGCCCCTCATCTACGCCGGGTACAGCAAAGCCGACCGCACCGAAAAAGCCATGCAGGCCCTGCGGAACGTGGGGCTCGAAAACCGGGCGCACCACCGCCCCAACGAGTTGTCCGGGGGCCAGCGGCAGCGCGTCGCCGTCGCCCGTGCGCTGGTCAACGACCCCAGTATCCTGCTGGCCGACGAACCGACCGGGAACCTGGACACGAAGACTTCCTACGAAATCATGGACCTCTTCGACCAGATTCACAGCAAGGGCAACACGATCATCATGGTGACGCACGAAGAAGACATTGCCCAGTATGCGCACCGCATTGTGCGGCTGCGCGACGGGCTGGTAGAATCGGACATCGTGAACACCAACATCCGAAAGGCCCTGAAAGTAACGGAAGAGGCGCATTGAAAGCCGCCCGACGGGCAACATAGCCCCACGGGTTTAGCCTGGGGCTCGGGGTGATTTCCCCGTTGCCCCCGCAATGGCTTTAGCCATTTATTGAGAAAGGCTGAAGCCATTGCAATCAAACGATCCACTCCTTCCGGTTCCCCAGACGAAAGCCGTGGGGCTATTTTTTATGAAACTGCTGGTTCTTCTGCTCTTCTTTGCCTTTTGCTGCACGACCAGCCCCTACGCTGATTCTTCCCGAATGTCCGCTCACAAATACACCTTTCTCTCTCTTGGCGATTCGTACACCATCGGCGAAAGCGTTCCCGAAGCCGACCGCTGGAGCGTCCAGCTCGCCGGCATGCTGCGCAAGGACGGCTTCGACATCGCCAACCCGGACATCATCGCCCGTACCGGCTGGACGACCGACGAACTGCAGGAGGCCATCAAAGCCGCCAATAACCAGAAAACGTACCGCCTCGTCTCGCTGCTGATCGGCGTCAACAACCAGTACCGGGGACAAAGTCTGGAGAAATACCGGAAGGAATTTACGGAACTGATGCAAACCGCTACCCGATTTGCCGGTGGCCACAAAGACCGGGTCATCGTGCTTTCGATTCCCGACTGGGGCCAGTCGCCGTTTGCCGCCAACCGCGACCGTTCAAAAATCGCCCGGGAAATTGACGCGTTCAACGCGGTGGCGCAGGAAGAATGCCGGAAAGCGGGAATTGCCTTTGTCGATATAACTCCGCTCACCCGCGCTGCCGCAGGCGACCCCACTCAGTTTGCCAACGACGGCCTCCATTATTCCGGCAAGCAGCACCGGTTGTGGGCGGAAAAAGTAAAGGAAGAAATCAGAAAATGAGTCGTAAGTCGTAAGTGGCTCCGCTGAGTGTAGATAGAGCGGAGCTACTCACGACTTATTATGACTTACGACTTTGTTTTTTACTGCTCCTCCTCCCCGGCTTTTTCCTTGGGGCGCTCATAGACGACTTTGCCTTTTTCGTCCCATTCGCTGAGCAGCAGCGGTTCGGACTCTTCTTCCCAGCGGTCGCGGCCGTATTGGACCACGCGCTTGCGCATGCGGCGGGTGCCGGGATAGTATTCCGTCCAGCGGCCCACTTTGACGCCGGTATCGTAGCGGCCTTCGGCGGCCAGCGCGCCGGTTTCGTAGAAGGCCAGATAAGTGCCGTGGATTTTGCCGTACTCTTTCGGAAGAACTTCTTTAATCTTCGTGTGGGCCGAGTCGTAGTACGTTATCTGCGATTCAGCCGGGAATCCGTGGTGGTATTTTATTTTATCGAGCAGCTGAAAATTGGCGTCGTAACGCTCCCAGCGACCGTCTTTGGCCCCAACGTAGTAAAAACCCTCCTCGACCAGGTTGCCGTTCTGATAACGTTTATAGGGACCGTGCAGAATCAGCGCCTTGTCTTTGTCCTTGATGGCGGCATACTTCACGCGCTGCTCTTTTGGGTCGAACCAGTACGTTTCCCGGACATACGGGCTCGGCTGGCGGTACTGTTTCAGCACGGTAAATTTCTCGATGACGGTTTTATCACCGCTGCCGTATTTCGTGTAGGCTTCGGCAATGGGGATGCCTTCGTATTCGGTCCAGACCAGCTTGATTTTTTTCTTTTTTTCCGAACGGTCTTTCCGGGCTTTCTGCAGCTTCAGGCCCAGATCGGGCAGGTCTTCGGTCACCAGCCCTTCCACCCGTTTTGCTTCGGCCTTCGTATTGTCTACCGTGTTCTGCACGCCCAGCATCTTCCCGACCGTTTCCAGGGCGTTCTGTTTTTTAGCCTCCGGAATGGCGTTCGGACGCTCGGCGGTTGTCAGCGACGAAGGCGACGTGGTAGCGGGCTGCGTCTGACAAAAGGCGCAGTGAGTTAGTATTAACAGGATATTAATCAGACCAATTCGACTCATAAGGCAATGAAAGACGCCGGCAGTTTGTTACCTTTGCAACGGACAGACGGCCGCTTTTATTTCACATAAAACCGTGCCGTACTTCCTCAAAATTAACTCATTGTGGAAAAAGAAGCGAAAATTTACGTTGCCGGCCACCGGGGCATGGTGGGTTCGGCCCTCGTCCGGAAACTTGAATCGGAGGGATACACCAACATCGTAACGCGCACATCCAAAGAACTTGACCTGCGGAACCAGGCGCTTGTTGAGGAATTTTTCGCGACCGAAAAGCCGGACTACGTCTTTCTGGCGGCGGCGAAAGTCGGCGGCATCGTGGCCAACAACACTTACCGGGCCGAGTTCCTGTACGACAACCTGCTCATCGAAGCGAACATCATCCACAGTGCCTACCGCAACGGGGTGAAAAAACTGCTGTTCCTGGGTTCGTCCTGCATCTACCCCAAGCTGGCTCCCCAGCCGCTAAAGGAAGAATACCTGCTGAGCGGCTTCCTGGAACCGACCAACGAACCGTACGCCATCGCCAAAATCACCGGCATCAAGCTGTGTGAGGCTTACCGCCAGCAATACGGCGCGAACTTTATCTCGGCCATGCCGACCAACCTGTACGGTCCGAATGACAACTACGACCTGCAGGGCTCCCACGTGCTGCCCGCCCTGATCCGGAAGTTCCACGAGGCGAAGGTCAACAGCCAGCCGACCGTCGAGGTCTGGGGCACGGGTTCTCCCCGCCGCGAATTCCTGCATGCCGACGATCTGGCCGACGCCTGTTTCTTCCTGATGGAAAATTACAACGACGAACTGTTCGTCAACATCGGAACGGGCGAAGACGTCACGATCAGGGAACTCGTCGAACTGGTCAGCCAGACGGTTGGCTACGAAGGGGAAGTCCGCTGGAACACCGACAAACCGGACGGCACCCCGCGCAAACTGATGGATGTGTCGCGCCTCCATAACATGGGCTGGAAGCACACCACCGACCTCAAAGAAGGCATCGAACGGACCTACCAGGATTTCCTGGCGAACGTGGAACTCTACGTAGAGTAATTAAGAGTTAAGAATTAAAAGTGAAAAGTAGCTTCGCTAATTCAGCTTTTGGAATTAGCGAAGCTACTTTTCACTTTTAATTCTTAACTCTTAACTGATTTTTTTGGCAGGGTTGCCAAAAACCGTGGCGTTGGCTTCTACATTCTCGACCACGACGGACCCGGCTCCTATGCGGGCTCCTTTCCCGATGGTGACTCCGGCGATGACCGTTACGCCGGTTCCGATAAAAACGTCATTTTCAACCGTTACGCCGCTGTTGATGTAGCTGCCCGTCCCGACGTGGACGAAGTCGCCGAGCGTCGCCTGCGCATCGACGACGGCCCCCGACTGGATGATGCAGTGCTGCCCGACGGTCGCAAACGCGTTGATGACGGCGTTGGCGGCGACCAGATTGCCGTGACCGATGGATGCCGAAGCGGCGATGACGGCCCGGTCATGGATGGCATTGACGGGCTGCACCTTCCGGCGGTCGTTCAGCAGTTTAACCAGCCGCTTCCGCACGCGCATGTCGCCGATGGCCACGCAGGCCTCGCATTTCTGGCCGATCAGCTTCAGAAAGCCGTCGTCGTCGGTTTCGCCCAGCACGCTGACATCACCAAACTCCTTGCCGTGCAGCTCCTTCTGGTCGTCGAGCAGGCCATAGACCACGACATTGTTTCGCTGAAAAATATCGAGAGCGGTAACGCCGAGGTTTCCGGCGCCAAAGATGAGTACGGGGTTTTCCATGTTGCTGTTTTCTGAACCGGAATTACGCCGATTTATGGATTTACCGCGATTGTCTGATTGAGGCAGCGCATCATAGTAAATCCATAAATCCGTGTAATCCCGGTCCAAGATGATTTCATTGTTACCAAACCGATTTGCCGCCCCAAAAAGTTTGCAATACCATAATACCTCCGTAAAAACTGCCTAATAATCAGACAGTAATTTCGGGTATATGAAATATGGTACTCATTTTCGTACGATCGTTATTTCGGATGTACACCTGGGAACGGAAGGTTCTAAGGCAAAAGAAGTAACAGACTTTCTGAAATTCTACAGTTGTCAGAAATTAATCCTCAACGGGGATATCATCGACGGCTGGCAGTTGCGCCGCAGCGGCAAATGGAAAAAGAAGCACACCGCCTTTTTCCGGGCCGTCCTGAAGGCCATGGACAAGCACGATACGAAAGTGATCTACCTGCGCGGCAACCACGACGACTTTCTGGACAACATCATGCCGTTGAAGGTCGGGAAGTACTTTTCGGTTCGGAAAGATTACATCCTGACCTCCGGCACCCGGCGGTTCTACATCACCCACGGGGATGTGTTCGATACCGTCACGACGCATATGAAATGGCTGGCGTACCTGGGCGACATCGGCTACACCTTTCTTCTCTGGCTCAACAAAGTCTACAACGGCTACCGGTCCTGGCGCGGCCTGCCTTATTATTCCCTTTCGCAGAAGATCAAAGCCCGGGTAAAGAAGGCCGTCAGCTACATTTCCGATTTTGAGGAAAAGCTGACCGAACTGGCCAAAGCCCGCCAGTGCGACGGCGTCATCTGCGGCCACATTCACCAGCCCGCCATCCGGCAGTTCGGCAACCTGACGTATATGAATTCCGGTGACTGGGTGGAATCGCTCAGCGCCCTGGTCGAAGATCACGAAGGCAACTGGAGCCTGGTGTATTATTCGGGCGAACAAAACACGTCCGCAGACACGGCGGCGGAGAACGAACGGCCTTTGTACGCCCCGGCCCCGGAACGGCTAGTGGCGATAACGGGCCTGAAAAAGCCATGAAACGGTTTCTTTTCATCATCCAGGGCGAAGGCCGCGGCCACCTGACTCAGGCCCTTTCGCTGGCGCAGCTGCTGCGGGCGGCCGGGCACGAGGTCGCGGCGGTGCTGGTCGGTAGGTCGGGCGGTTCCGCGGCCCCGGACTTTTTCACGGAAGCGATTGACGCGCCGGTCGAGACCTTTTCAAGCCCCGGTCTGGTTTATCATCCCCGCACGCACGCCCTTGATCTGAAAGCCACCACCCGGCAGACCATCCGGCATCTGGGCAGCTATGCCCGCAGCATCCGCCAGATTCGCCGGGCCATCCGGACGCACCGGCCGGACGCCGTCATCAATTTTTACGATATTCTGGGCGGCCTGACGTTCGCGTGGTACCGACCCGCCGTTCCGCTGGTCTGCGTGGCGCACCAGTATCTGCTGGGGCATCCCCGGTTTCCACATCCGCAAGGCTGGCGGTTCGACCGCTGGCTGGTGGCTCTCAACTCCCGGCTGACGGCGCTGGGCGCGAAGCAGCGGCTGGCGCTCTCCTTTACGCCCCTGCCGGACAGACCGGGCCTGACCGTTGTACCGCCCCTGCTGCGGCAGGAGTTACTGACACGTAGGCAAGGAGGAATGCCATATCTGTCAGATACGGCATTCCTCCTTGCCTATGTATCGCAGGATGCCCTCGGCCAACAGCTTCTCGAAGAGCACCGCAAGCACCCGGAGGTGCCGATTCACCTGTTTAAAGGGGGAGTAAAAAAGGCCGTGGAGCCCGTCGATGCCACGCTTTCGCATCACCGCATCGACGGTACGGCGTTTCTGGACCAGATGGAACAGTGCCGAGCGGTCGTCACCACTGCCGGTTTTGAAGCGGTCTGCGAAGCCATGTATCTGGGCAAGCCGGTGCTGCTGACGCCCATGCCGAACCACTACGAACAGCGCTGCAATGCCCTCGATGCCGTACGGGCCGGGGCGGGTGTGGCGGACTTCGACCGGTTCAATCTCAAAAAGCTGCTCGACTATCTGCCCACCCACGACCAACGAGCCAACGAAGCCTTCCGGCACTGGCAAAGCCAGTTTCCGACCCTTTTCCTGAAAGCGCTCGACTCCGTCCTGCACCAGCCGGATTCCGTGGCCGACTTTTCAAAAAAGACCTCAGAACCAGCCGTTTCGTATCCGAGACTGGCCCTGCTCCGGCAAAAAATATCGCTTCGCTGAGCTATTTTTCATTGTTCATAATTCATTTCCCCCGCCAGCACCTCCAAAATTTTGGCTATCTTCGTCAGGAGGCACTGGAACGGGCATGAAAATACTACACACCGCAGACTGGCATTTAGGAAAACGACTTTATAAACACGACCTGGCCGACGACCACGTCCGGTTTCTGGACTGGCTGGCCGAAACCATCGAAGCGCGGGACATCGACGTGCTGCTCATCGCGGGCGACATATTCGACACGACCAACCCCAACGACGGGTCGATGTCGCTTTACTACCAGTTTCTGACGCGGATGCTGCCCCTGCAGCGCCAGATCATCATCACCGGCGGCAACCACGATTCGGCCAGCAAGCTCAACGCGCCGCGCGAACTGCTGCGCCACCTGAACATTCACGTCGTCGGCTGCACCACCGGCGATTGCGTCGATGAAGTCCTCCGGCTTTCGGCGGGCTCCTCCGATCTGCTCGTGGCGGCCGTGCCCTACCTTCGGGATGCCGACCTGCGGCAGTCCATCTCGGGCCAGACCTACGAAGACCGCGTGGAGCAGGTACGCATGGGCATCCGGAATCACTACCAGCGCATCGCCGACCACTGCCAGACGGCCTACCCAAACGTGCCGGTGCTGGCGATGGGCCATCTGTACGTCAACGGCGCGACCATCTCCCCCGAAAGTGAACGCGAAATCCACGCGGTCGGCGGGCAGGCGGCGTTTTCCACCGAGCATTTTCCGGAAGGGTTCGATTACGTGGCCCTCGGGCACATCCACGTTCCGCAGCAGATCGGGACTTCGGAACTGGTGCGATACAGCGGCTCGCCCCTGCCGCTGAGTTTTTCCGAACGGGACAACCGGCATCAGGTGCTGGAACTGACCGTAGACAACGGCAAAATCACCCGCGTCGAACCCGTCCCTGTCCCGCGATTCCGGTCGCTGCGGCACGTGGTCGGTACGCTCGATTTTGTGCGGGAAGTGCTGGAAAAAATTGAAGTGGACGAGGACGCTTTGCCTACGCTGGTCGAAGTGCTGGTTGAGGAAGAGTCCGAAAACCTAGCAATCCGGCAGCATTTCGACCAGTTGCAGCGCGATTATGCCGGGGCGCCTTTCCTGCTGGCCAAAACCCGTCTGATGTTCCGCAACAAGCTCAAAGGGCTGGCGGAGCTGTACGTGGCCGATACTTACCTGAAAGACCTGTCGTACACCGACGTGTTTGCCAAACGCCTCGAAGCTTCCGGCGTGGAGGACGGGCAGCGTCAGATTCTGCTCGAAACCTACCGCGATTTACACCGTATCGTAACTGAAAATGGGCCTTCGCCCGTACTGCTGCATGAAAATCCGGCAAATTCGCTTTCGTAACATCAATTCTTTTTACGGAGAACACCCCCCGATTCAATTTCTGGAAGGTCCGCTGGGCAGCACCGGGCTGTTTGTCATCGCCGGCCCGACCGGAGCGGGCAAATCGACGCTGCTGGACGTGATTACGCTGGCCCTGTTCAACCGGATTCCGCGGGTTTCGGGCGCTATTTCGCTGGCTAATATTGAAAACGAAGGGTTGCTGGTCAACCAGCAGGCGGCGAAGGAACCCAAAGCCACGGCGTATGCCGAGGTGGAATACGAAGTCGGTGGCAACGCCTACCGTTCGCGCTGGTCGATTACCAGAAACCGCAACGGCAACTGGAACAACTACGAAATGGAAGTCGCCCGCCTGAAGGAAGGCAGTGAGGAAGGCGAGTTGTTTCCCATCAAAAACCTCCGGGATTTTCCGGCCAAAAACGAAGAGCTGATCGGACTGACCTACGAGCAGTTTGTCCGTTCCATCGTGCTGGCGCAGGGCGCTTTCGACCAGTTTCTGAAAGCCCGCGCCGGCGACCGCAGCAAAATGCTCGAAAAAATCACCGGGACGGAAATCTACCGGCTGCTGAGTCAGAAAGCGCATGAGATCAACCGGGATTATACCCTTGTGCTTCAGGACAAACGGAAGGATCTGGCCGCCATTCAGGTGTTGCCCGACGAAGAGGTAGACCAGTTGAAGACCGAACAGAAAAAGCTCGACGCCCGCATTAAAGACCTGACCAAACAGATTCTCTTTTTTACCGAAGAAGAAAAACTGCTGACCCGAATCGAAGAAGCCGAACAAACGCTTAAACGGCTCGACGACCGGCAGGCCCTTCTTGAAACGAGCCAGGTTACGTTTGCGGAAGACGCGCGGCGGCTCGGACAACACGAAACGGTGGCCGACCTGGCAACCCCGCTTTCGGACCTGCTCCACGCGGAAACGAACCGCGACCGCGAATCCCGGCGGGCGACCGACGCCCGGCAGCTCCGGACCGAACTGGAGAAAGAGATGACCCGGCTGCTGGACGAGGCCCGGACGCTGACCCGCAACGAAGCCCTTTCGCAGGAGACGTTCATGCAGGAGCTAAACGACTTCCGTGAACGCGTTCAGCGGCTGACGCAGAGGATTCAGGACAGCCACGATGCTGCCCGGAAACCGCTTCTGGCCATCCGGGAAGCCCTTGAAACGGCGAAGGACCCGTGGATACGCGCCCTCGATCCGGCCGATCTGGAGGAAGCCGCCGCGCAGGTGTCCGAACAATACCAGCGTATCGGCGTCGAACTGGTGCAGTTTGAACAGGAATATCCCCTGCTCAACAGCGGCAACATCCGGCAGGAAATGGCCCGGCTGGTCGAGCAGGAAACCACGCTGGGCAACCTCTACCACGCGCTCAAAGAACAGCAGGACCGGCTGGGCGACGGACAAACCCTGAATGCCCGGATTCAGAACCAGAAAGAACTGCTGGAACGGGAAAGTCCAAATCTGGATGCGCTGGCGCTGGAAGTGGCAGCACTGGAACAGCGCAAAAAAGAACTGGAACAGCGTAAAATCCGGCTGGCTCAGGAAGCGAACCTCGAAGAACTCCGCAAGGCTCTGCAGGACGGCGAGCCCTGCCCGCTCTGCGGCTCCCTCGACCATCCGTACGCCCAGCATTACATCAACGAAACCGGCAAACTGGAGCTTCAGCTGCAACTGGTCGCCAGCGACTGGAGCAAGAAGAAAAGCCAGTACGACGCGCTCAACAAAGCCCTCAGCACGGCAGACGGCGAGTACAAAGCGCTGGTCCAACAGCGGGACGAACTGCGGACGCTGTATTCGCAGAAGCGGTCAGAGATCAACCGGCAGCTGGAAACTCTGGCGCTCGACCCGGCGCTTTCGCCCACGGAAGTGCAGAGCCAGATCAAGTCGGTTCAGCACCAGCGCGGCGTGTTCTCCAACGTGCAGGCCCTGTGGGAACAGGACACCCTGCTCCGGAATCTGAAAACGGGTTTTGAGCAGTTGCAGAACCACCAGCAGGAACTCCAGCAGTTGACGGCCGAGAAGAACGCCCTTTTTGCCGGAGATGCCATCAAAACCGTCTGCGAACGGATGGCCGACCGGTTCGGCAACATTCAGAAAAACCTTTCCGGACAGGACGAAGTGCTCAAAAATGCCCAAACGGCTTTCACGGGCTTTGAGGACGAATGCCGCCAGTTGACGGGCAGCCTGCGGTCGCTGCTGCTGGAACGCGGCTTTGCGGACCCTGCCGCGGCCCGCGCCGCCCTGCTGGACTCCGTCGCGGTTCAGCACCTGCGGGAGAAAAAAGCAGAACTCGAAAAAGAAGCGGCCGAACTGGCGGCCAAACGCCGGGACGAACTGCAGAAACGCACCGAAGCACTCCAGGCCCGGCAGTCGGAACGGAGCCCGGACGAAGTGCTGGAGCAACTGGCGCTGCTGAAAAAGGAAGAGTCCAAAAGCCGGGAACAGGTCGGGTACTTCAAGCACATGCTGGAGGTGGACCGGGAAAAACGGCGGAAGCAGAAAAAATATTCCGAAGACCTGACGAAGCTCGAAGGACAGGCCCGTCCGTGGCAGGAACTCAACCGCCTCATCGGCAGTGCCAAAGGCGACGAATACAGCAAATTTGCCCAGAGCCTGACGCTTTCCCAACTCATCGGCCTGGCCAACCAGCGCCTCCGCGACCTGACCGACCGCTACGCCCTGCTCAAACCGCACGACGGGCAGGAGGAATTGTACGTCATGGACCTCTACCAGGGCGGCACCGAACGGTCCGTTTCCAGCCTGTCGGGCGGAGAGACCTTCACGCTCAGTCTGGCGCTCGCCCTCGGGCTGTCGGACCTCGCCTCGCAGAACGTGCAGATCGACAGTCTGTTCATCGACGAAGGTTTTGGAACACTCGACCCCGAAACGCTCGATACGGCCATCGTCATGCTCGAAAAACTGCAGCAGGATAGTCAGAAAACCATCGGCATCATCTCGCACCGCCACGAAATCAAGGAACGCATCAGCGTACAGGTGCAGGTGGAAAAAGGCAACGACGGCAACAGCCGGATTTCAGTTAAGAGTTAAGAATTAAGAGTTAAAAGCAGGCTCCGCTAACACAAGCGACCTGATTAAGCGAAGCATACTTTTAATTTTTAACTCTTAATTCTTAATTGTAAAGGCTACGTATTTATCCCCCGACCGGGTTTTGAGTTTGCCTCCGCCGCAGGCGATGACGATGTATTGCTTTCCGTTGACGGAGTAGGTGCTTGGAGAGGCGTAGCCCGCCGCGGGGAGCTTTGCGGTCCACAGGATTTTGCCCGTTCGGGTATCGAAAGCACGGAAGACTTCGTCGCGGCTCGCGGCGATAAACAGCAGGCCGCTGGCCGTCACGAGCGGGCCGCCGTAATTGTCCGTCCCCGTCGGCGGAACGCCTTTGGCGGTCAGTTCCGGGTATTCGCCCAGCGGCACCTGCCAGCGGCGTTGTCCCGTGTTCAGGTCAATGGCCGTGAGCGTTCCCCAGGGCGGCGCACTGACGGGGTAGCCGTTGCGGTCGTACCAGCGATTGTAGCCGGTATGGTTGTACGGAAGCGTCCGTTTCCCCTTCTGCACCACGGCTTCGGCGGCACTTCCTTTCTGAAACAGAAAATCCAGAATTGCCTTGCGCTCGGCTTCCGGAAGCTGGGCAAAGGCCGGCATCATTCCCTGTCCTTTTCGTAAAATATCGCTGGTCTGGCTTACCGTCAGGCGTTTGTCCAAATTGACGAGGGAAGGATACGTGCCGTCGTGGTTGCCCCGCCGGTCGGCACCGTGGCAGGCGCTGCAATTCCGGGTATACAGTTGGGCGCCCGTCAGCCGCTGTCCGGCTTCGCTGTTTTTTTGCTGGGTCAGGGACGAGTAGACGGGGAGCTCTTTGGCGGGCACGTACAGGACGCCCTGCGGGTCGGCCGCCGCCCCGCCCCACTGCCCACCGCCGTCGGTGCCGGGGAAGAAAATGGTCATGTCGGCTCCTACCGGGATGTAATGACTCCCCGTGCGGGCCTTTCGCAGCACCCGTTTCAGCGAATCGCGGTCGGCAACGAAAGTGTTGAAGTCGTTTTCCGTAAAACGCTGGCGGGTAAACGGCACCGGCAGCGTCGGAACAGGCTGCGTCGGGTAGGGCACTTCGCCGGGCACGCCGTCGGTCCGGAACGCTTTTTCCTGAATCGGGAACAAGGGCCTGCCCGTCACCCGGTCGAACACGAAAACAAAACCCTGCTTGGTAATCTGCGCCACGGCGTCGATGCGCCGACCCCGGTGCGTCACCGTGACCAGATTGGGCGGGGCGGGCAAATCACGGTCCCAGATGTCGTGGTGAACGGTCTGAAAATGCCAGAGCCGTTTTCCGGTGGTGGCATCCAGCGCCAGCAGGCAGTTGGCAAAAAGATTGGCACCTTTCCGGTTGCCGCCGTAAAAATCGTAGGCTGCCGAGCCAGTGGGCGCGTACAGAATGCCCCGCTGCCGGTCGATGGCCATGCCCGCCCAGGCGTTGGCCCCACCGATGTTTTTGTACGCCTCTGCAGGCCACGTATTATACCCGGCCTCGCCGGGGCGCGGAATGGTATGGAACGTCCAGACCGGTCGGCCCGTTCGCACGTCGTAGGCCCGGATGTCGCCCAGCAGGGCCGTTTCGCTTTCCGACACGCGCGCGCCCACGATGAGCAGATTTTTGAAGACCACCCCCGGCGTATTGGCGACCACGTAATCGTCCGCGCCGGGCCGTTCGAGACCCTGTTTGAGATGAATCCGGCCCTTTTCGCCAAAAAGGGGATCAGGCTGTCCGGTACGGGCGTCGAGCGAGTAAAGCCAGGGGCCAATTCCAAAAAACAGGCGTTTCTGGCCTTCTTCGGCCCAGTACGCGACGCCCCGGCTGGTGGTGCCGCTGGCGTTTTCCGAAAAGTTTGTTTTCCAAAGCTCTCTTCCGGTGGCGGCATCCAGCGCAAATGCCTGTGTCCCGGCCGACACCCCGTACAGCACGCCATCGACGACGAGCGGGTTGCACTGCATCTGCGTCCGGTTGGCCACCGTATCGGCCCCGCCCGAGGCATACACCCAGGCCGGCTGGAGCTGCCCGACGTTTTCGGCCGTAATCCCGTTCAGCTCCGAATAATGATTCCGGCTGCCGTCCCCGTTGTACTCCGGCCAGTCGGCGGTCGGCGCGCCCCCGGCCGGTACGCCCGAAGCCGGTATGCCCGAAGCTGGTACACCCGATACCGGTGCCTCCATTGGCAATCCAGTGTAGCTCAGGATTCCGAAGCCCATCAGGGGGAGAAGCAAAGCGGCAAAGCGTTTCATAATCAGCGTCATTTACTTCCTAAAGTCGCGCCCTGTTGATTTCTCCCATACCAAAAGCAACGGGCCGGACTCTCCCAGAATCCGGCCCGCCGCCACTAGTCTTTTTTCTTTTGTCTAACAGTTTCCCGCCCAACACTACTTCTGCTGCTGGCCTTTGATCATGTCGATAACAGCCTCGGACATACCCGTCGACGAGAAACCGCCGTCGTGGAAGAGGTTCTGCATCGTCACTTTCCGGGTCAGGTCCGAGAACAGGGTGATGACGTAATCGGCGCATTCGTCGGCCGTTGCGTTCCCCAGCGGCGACATGGCGTCCGAGTAGCTGAAGAACTGGTCGAAGCCGCCCACGCCCGAACCCGCCGTGGTCATGGTCGGCGACTGGGACACGGTATTCACCCGTACTTTCTTTTTCATGCCGTAGTGGTAGCCGAAGCTGCGGGCGATGGACTCCAGCACCGCTTTGGCATCGGCCATATCCGTGTAGAACGGGAACGTCCGCTGCGCCGCAATGTAGGTCAGGGCCACAAACGAACCCCATTCGTTAAGGGCGTCCATCTCGTAAGCCACATGCATCATTTTGTGGAACGACAGGGCCGACACGTCGATGCTTTTCTGATACCATTCGTAGTTCAGTTCGCTGTACGGCTTGTTTTTCCGGATGTTGGGCGACATGCCGATGGAGTGCAGCACGAAGTCAATTTTTCCGCCCAGCACGTCCATGGATTGCGTGTACAGCTTCTGAATATCGTCTACACTGGTCGCGTCCGCCGGGATGATTTCCGCTTCGCACTCGTCAGCGAGTTGTTTGATGGCACCCATGCGCATGGCAATCGGGGCGTTGGAGAGCGTGAAAATCGCTCCTTCTTCTTTCGCTTTCTGCGCGACTTTCCACGCAATTGATTTGTCATCCAGCGCGCCGGTGATGATTCCGCGCTTTCCTTTCAGTAGTCCGTAGGCCATTTTTTCAATGAAAAATGAAAAATGAAGAATGAAAAGTGAGGGCTTCGAGACCCTTTACGATTCATGATCCATCATCCATTGCGGTCCGACGCCGCGGTGAATATTCATTTTAGCGCTCAAAGTTAATTACTTTTTTTTCTGTAATGCCAACGAGGCCAGTGGTTGTTGTACGGGTTGCAGCTGGAGCACTTCGCTCAGGAAGCGTTCGGACTCCCGGTAAACGCCGTTGAGGTCGCCCGACGTAAAGTGGGAAGCAATGACGTGTTCGCCCGCTTCCGGAAAGGCCGCTTTGCGTTTGTTCGCGCTTTTCGTGCCCAGCCCCTCATACATCTCCAGCATGGCGGCGACCGATACGACCTTGTCCTGGTGTTCGTCGTCTTTGTAATAATAGCCCAGAAAGACCGGCTGGTTTATCTTTTCGAAGGTTTCGTCGGTCATGTACGCGTCCAGCAGGGTCTGCAGCGTCACGAGGCCGTTGGCGTGGTATTGGGCGTACCAGTAGCGCGCCCGGTCGGGTTTGTAGCGGGTAGTGCTCAGGTAGTCGGAGCCGTTCACCTGACGCAGAATCTGCCTGCCCCAGGGGCCGGTCACCAGCTTCAGGGCCGGATTGGCGACCTCAATACAGGGCGAATACAGCACCAGCCCACTGATTTCGGGATGCCGGGCGGCCAGAAACAAGGAAAGCATGCCGCCCGCCGACGTTCCAATCAGAACTACCTTGTCGCCCAGTGCTTTGCCGACGGCCAGGGCCTGCTCGGCGGAGGCCACGTACTCGGCCGGGGTCAGGTTTTTGAGAGCATCCGGCGATTGCAGGCCGTGCCCCGCCAGTCGGGCCACGTACAGGTTGGCCCCGAAGTGCCGGGCCAGTTGCCGGTGTACGGGGTCGCCTTCCGCCCAGCTCGCCGAAAAACCGTGTAGATAGACAAAGCTGTACGGCGTTTTGTGCCGCCGGAGGCTGTCGGCCCAGAAAATACGGGCTTCGTTATCGGGCCGGACGCCCGCTTTCCGCTCCGCATCTGCTATCTCTTTTTCCAGTTGAAGCAGATTGGCGCTAACCGTTGCAGAAACGTCCGACAGGGCGGCTTTGGGAGCGCGGGGACCGAGAAAATAAGCGATGACGAAGGCGGCCAGCAGGAGGCCGAGGTTCTGCAGGAAGCGTATCATGGACGTAACCCGGTTGTCTGGCCCGGAGAGTTAGGATGGAAGGTATACACAAACGCCCGGCAGAGCCCGGACTTACTCAATCTCCATGCGAATCCGCCAGTCTTTGGGCAGGTAGTTGTTCACCCGGGTGCCCACACCCTTCATCCAGCCCAGATTTAACCCCTCATACCGGGCGACCAGCCAGCCTTTGACCGACTCCTGCAATACTAAGTTTTCTTTTTTAAAATACCGCAACGCCTCCTCCCGGTTCAGGTCCACGCCGGCCACGTCTTTCGTAACGGCCGTACTCAGGGCCAGGGCGTGCGCCGGGACGAAATCCGTTCCTTTGAAGAGGCCCATTTCCAGCCCGAAACCTTTGTTGCGCAGCGCCACATCCAGATGCCGCAGCGGCTCGGTCAGTTTTTTGGGAATCGCCATCACATCTCCGTTCGGCTTGGCGAACAGCTCAAACTGGGCGGGGTTTTGCAGAAAGGCTTGCGCCGCCGTGACCTGTCTGTTCGGCAGGGCCTTGATCGACTTGAACTGCCGGGGCGTGGGCGCATGAAACACGGGGCCCGTTTTCCGGCGAAAAATGCTTAAAAAGAATCCCTCCCCGGCGACGCGGTGCGGATAGCACTGGTAGCCCACCGCCTTGTTGGACCGTTTTTCGACGATGCCCCATTCGGCGGGAAGCGTCAGAGACAGGGCTTCGAAGCCCTGCGCGGCCAGCCAGTCGGCGTTGTTGAGGTTTTCTTCGTCGTTGTAGGTGCAGGTGCTGTAGAGCAGAAGCCCGCCTTCCATCACCAGCGGGACGGCGGCGGTCAGGATGCGCTGCTGGCGACCGGCGCAAAGCTGGACGGCGGCCTCCGACCATTCGTTCATGGCGCCCGGGTCCCGGCGGAACAGCCCTTCGCCGGAGCAGGGCGCGTCCACCAGCACCAGATCAAAGAAACCTTCCAGCGGGGCAAAGTCTTCCGGGTCGTGGTTGCTGATGAGGAAGTTCGGGTAGCCCCATTTCTCGATATTTTCCCGCAGGACCGGCACCCGGCTGCGAATCACTTCGTTGGTTACCAGCAGACTGTCGTTGGACAGCAGCGAAGCCAGCAAGGTACTTTTTCCGCCGGGAGCCCCGCACAGATCCAGCGCCCGCAGCGACCGGGTGAGTTTGGCGTGCTGCTTCACAGCCTCCGCAATGAGCATGGAAGATGCCTCCTGCACATAGTACGCCCCCGCCTGAAATAGCGGATCGAGCGTGAAGACGGGGCGTTCGGGCAGGTAGAAGCCGCCTTCGCACCAGGGAACGGGCTGTAGACCTTCCGTATTCAGGGCGGGCTTTTGCGGATTGAGTCGAATGCTGACCGGAGCCGGTTGCTGAAGGGCGGCTTCAAAAGCGGGAAACTCGTCGGCCAACTGGGCCTGCATGCGGGTGCGGAAGGATTCGGGCAGCATGGGATAAAAAAGTTCTCGCAGATTGTCGCCGATGGTGGACGCAGATGCTCGCAGAAATAAATCTGCTGTAATCTGCGACTCAAATCCGCGACAATCTGCGAGAAATATAATCTTAGTACGACTTCTCTAATTCTTTCTCCTCCGGAAACACAAACTTCATCGGCCGGCTTACCTGTTCCGGCAGCAGCGCAATGTCCAGCACCTGATTGACCGTATCGACGTAGTGAATCGTCAGCCCTTTGATGTAGTCCTGATTGATTTCCTCCACGTCCTTTCGGTTTTTGGAGCACATGATGATGTCGCGCACGCCCGCCCGGTTGGCCGCCAGGATTTTTTCCTTGATACCGCCCACCGGCAGCACCTTGCCGCGCAGGGTGATCTCGCCGGTCATGGCCAGATACGGTTTTACGCGCCGCTGGGTGTAGATGGAGGCGATGGACGTCAGCATCGTAATGCCCGCCGACGGGCCATCTTTCGGCACCGCCCCGGCCGGAATGTGGATGTGCAGGTCGTAGCTGCCGAACACCCGGTAGTCGATGCCGAATTCGTCGGCATGGGCTTTCAGGTACGACAGGGCTGTAATGGCCGACTCCTTCATTACGTCGCCGAGTTGGCCCGAAAGCGTGAGGCTGCCTTTGCCGCGGCTGAGGCTGGATTCGATAAACAGAATCTCGCCGCCTACCTGCGTCCAGGCAAGGCCCGTTACGACACCGGCCACTTCGTCTTCGGCGTACAGGTCCCGGTCGAAAATCTCGGCTCCGAGCAATTTCGGAATGTCGGCTACCTTGATGTTTTTGGTGTATTCTTCGCCCATCGCGACCGATTTGGCGATCTTCCGCACCAGCGCGCCTACTTTCTGTTCCAGATTCCGGACGCCCGATTCGCGGGTGTAGCCTTCGATGATGCGCTGAATGGCTTTATCGTCGATGCTCAGGTCTTTGGGGCCGAGCCCGTGTTCGCGCCGCTGCTTCGGGAAGAGGTATTTTTTGGCGATCTGAATTTTTTCTTCTACCGTATAGCCCGTGATGTCGATGATTTCCATCCGGTCGCGGAGTGCCGGGTGGATGGTGTCGAGCGAGTTGGCCGTAGCGATGAACAGCACCTTCGACAGGTCGTATTCCACGTCGAGGTAATTGTCCATGAACGTCGAGTTCTGCTCGGGGTCCAGCACTTCCAGCAGCGCCGCCGACGGGTCGCCCCGGAAATCGGAGCTTACCTTGTCGATTTCGTCCAGAATGAAAACCGGGTTCGAGGTATCCGCTTTCTTGATGTTTTGAAGCACCTTGCCGGGCATGGCCCCGATGTAGGTTTTGCGGTGACCCCGGATTTCGGCTTCATCGTGTACGCCGCCGAGCGCCATCCGGATGTATTTCCGGCCCAGCGCCTTGGCCACGGACCGGCCCAGCGAGGTCTTCCCGACGCCCGGAGGGCCGTACAGGCAGAGAATCGGCGCTTTCATGCTTTCCGAATGCTTGCTGCTGGCTTCCGACGCCCGCTCGGCCTTCAGTTTCAGCACGGCCAGGTATTCCACAATCCGCTCTTTGACCTTTTCGAGGCCGAAGTGGTCGGTATCCAGAATTTTCTGCGCCCGCTTCAGGTCGAAATTGTCTTTGGAGTATTCGCCCCACGGCAGGTCAACCATCAGTTCGATGTAATTCATCGTCACCGGGTATTCCGGTGCCATCGGGTTGATGCGCTGGAGTTTGCTCAGTTCGCGCTCAAAATGCATCCGGACGGCATCCGGCCACTTCTTCCGGGCGGCCTTCATCCGGATTTCTTCCAGGTCGCGGTCCGGCGATTCCATGCCCAGTTCGTCCTGCAGAACCTTGATCTGCTGACGCAGGAAATAATCCCGCTGCTGCTGGTCGATGTCCGAGCTGGCTTTGGTCTGAATCTCGCGTTTGAGTTCCAGCAGCTGGATTTCGCGCATCATGTGCTCCAGCAGCATTGTCGCCTGCTTGGCCCCTTCCAGCGATTCGAGCAGTTTCTGCTTCTCTGCCACGTCGGCGTTGGTGTTGGCCGAAAGGAAGTGGATCAGAAACGTGGGACTTTCGATATTGTCGAGGGCAATGCGGGCTTCCTGAGGAATCTCAGGGTTCAGCCGCATAATCTTATACGCCGATTCCTTGACGGACTGAATCAGCGCTTTGGATTCTTTCTTGTTGGGGTTGGGAAAGTGGTCGTCGATCTGCCGCACGGTAGCCGTCAGAAACGGCTCTTCCTGGAGATATTCTTCTATTTCAAACCGCTTTTTACCCTGAATGATGATCGTAATGTTGCCGTCGGGCAGTGAGATCATCTTGATAATGTATGCCACCGTCCCGAGCCGGTATAAATCCTCGGCCGTCGGCTCGTCCTTCTGCTGGTTGGACTGGGCCACCACACCGATGATCCGGTTTCCCTTGTAGGCTTTCTTGACTAGCTTGATTGATTTCTGGCGTCCGACAGTAACCGGAATGACCATCCCCGGAAACAGTACTGTGTTTCTTACCGGCAAAATGGGCAGTTCGTTAGGAACAACGTAGTCATCGTCAGCGTCTTCGGCCGAACCCAGCGGAATCATTTCGAGGTTATCATCGAAGTCCGACTGTGCCAACCATAATTGTGTATCTTGAGATCTTCTAAAATTCATAGTATAATCTGCCAATCTGACAGTTTATGAGTTGACTACGGCGGTTAAATGGTGTGAGGATAGTGCATCATTATACACCTGCAAGGCTTATGCCAAGATGTAGCGTAAGCTCTAAGGTAGTCAAAACAACCGACAAGGGGAAAATGTGCCTGAAAACTACCAGTTTATTTCGTGTACGGACTGAGCGGACTTGAAGACGAGCGTTTTCTTCTGCGACTGGTAGCTTACATTAACCAGATTGACCTGATCGTCAAACAGTTCCATCAGCACGTCCTGCCGCAGCGAACTGCCCTGAGGCCCTTCGGCAAACGGGATTTCGAGGTAAACCCAGGTCGCGTCACCTTCCTGCTCCTTCCCGACAAACTGAAACGCTTTGGCCTGCCTGCGGGCATTGGTCAGCGCAAAATGCTTGCGGACATACCGTTCCACCAGCGGGGCGTAGTTATCTTTCGGTGAGAGGTGTACCTTCAGGTTGTTTTCCTGGCTCAATGCTTTTTCCAGATCGTCGGTGAACATCCGGATGCTTACTTCGAATGTCTTTTCCGCCGGGTTGTACTGCATCTGCGTCACGCTCGCGTGGAAATCGTGAGCCGACCGAAAAGAGGAAAGAAGGATAAACAGGAATAAAACGGACCTTATCACAGGGGATATGAGACTAAAGACAGAGAGCACAGGAGACGCTCTGATGGCCAGAACCCTACTCCCATGCTCTCCGGAATTGTGGATTAAAATACGGCTTTGAACACGTCGTTGAAAATGGCAAACGCCATCAGGCCCAGCAGAATGACCATGCCCACCTTCTGAGCCGCCTCCAGGAATCGATCGGACGGCTTACGGCCCGACACCATTTCGTAGAGCAGCAGCACTGAGTGACCGCCGTCCAGCGCCGGAATGGGCAGGGCGTTCATGAACGCAAGGGCCATCGAAAGCAGCCCGGTGACAAACCAGAAGCGATCCCACTTCCATACGCCACCAAACAGATTCTGGGCGATGCCGATGGGGCCACTCAGGGCCTTGGAGGCCGAAACCTCACCCCGGAAGATTTTCCCGAAGCCTTTGATGTTGTCATACACGACGCCAAAAGCGCGTTCCGTCCCACGGGTAATGGATTCGCCCAGCGTGTACTGAACCTTTGTTACCGGCAGCAGCGATTTCGGGTAGAAACCGATCGTGCCTTCGGGCGTGACCGTCATATTCAGGTTCAGGTTCTGGGTGCCCCGCTGCACGCCCAGCGCGATGGTACGGCCTTTGTTGACGCTGACCGCCTGCTGAACCTCGTGGAAATACTGCGTCGGCCGGCCGTTGATCGAGACGATTCGGTCGCCGGGCTTCAAACCCGCTTTCGCCGCGGGCATATCCTTGCTGACCACGCCGATTTCGAAGGGCATGATCGGCTCGATGAACCGGGGAGCCGATTTCTTATCCGAAAACTTATCCACTAAGTCATTGGGCAAGTCGATGGTCAGGCGCTCCACCGCGCCACCGGCTCCCGTCCGCTCGACGGTGTAGGTGCTGTTTGTTCCCAGCAGTACTTCGGAGCTAAACACATCGTTGAAATCTCTGTGGGGCTTGCCGTTGATGGCGACAATCCGGTCGCCGGTTTTGAGACCAATCTGCTGGGCCAGTTCGTGGGCGACGATGCCGTACCGGGCGTCTTTGGCGGCCAGGTAGGTGTCCCCGTTTATGTACGTCAGGGCCACAAAAATGACAATGCCGGTGATGACGTTGACAATAATGCCGCCCAGCATCACGATCAGACGCTGCCAGGCCGGTTTGGCCCGAAACTCCCAGGGCTGCGGTTCCGCTTTCATCTGGGCCGTGTCGAGCGACTCGTCGATCATGCCCGAAATTTTGACGTATCCACCCAGCGGAATGGCACCCAGTCCGTACTCGGTTTCGCCCCGCGTAATGCTGAACACTTTCGGCGGAAAACCGATAAAATACTGCTCAACCCGCATGCCGAACATCCGGGCAGCCAGGAGGTGACCCAGTTCATGCAATCCTACCAGAATTGACAGCCCGAGAATGAGCTGTCCGGCCATAATTAATACTTCCATTTATTGTCTGAACTGTGATTTTCGTTGACTTAGCTAATTAATACGATGAATCTGCGTACTTCTGCGGCTTAAACTGTGCGCCTTTCTGCGAGAGATTTACCAGAAAACAATTATACCACGCTTTTAATTCGCCCCCGGGCCACCCGGCGGGTTTCTTCGTCGGTCTGCACATAATCGTCGTAATCCGGACTGCCGATGTAGGCGATTTGCTGCGTACACTGCTCAATTACATCCGAAATCTCAAGAAATCCAATTTCATCGTGAAGGAAGGCTTCTACGGCCACTTCATTGGCAGCATTGACGATACAGGGCACGTTGCCGCCGCGGTCCAGAGCGTCGAAAGCCAGTTGTAGATTCCGGAAGGTTTTCAGGTCCGGCTGTTCAAACGTCAGTGACGGGTATTTCGTAAAATCAAAACGTGGAAAGTCCGATTTTATGCGGTTCGGATAGCCGAGCGCGTACTGAATGGGCAGTTTCATGTCCGGCAGCCCCATCTGTGCCTTGATGCTTCCGTCCTCAAACTGCACCATCGAGTGAATGATGCTTTGCGGGTGCACCACGACCTCAATCTGCGCGGGCGTCAAACCGAAAAGCCATTTCGCTTCGATCACTTCCAGCCCCTTGTTCATCAGCGTGGCCGAGTCGATGGTGATTTTGGCTCCCATGCTCCAGTTGGGATGTTTCAGCGCCTGGGCTTTGGTCACGGTCGAAAGAGCCTCCCGCGTTTTTCCCCGGAACGGCCCGCCCGAAGCCGTCAGGATGATTTTTTCGATGGGATTGTGAAATTCACCCGCCAGGCACTGAAAAATGGCCGAATGCTCCGAATCCACCGGGTAGATAGGGACGCCTTTTTCTGCCGCCAGCCGGGTAATGAGTTCACCGGCCACGACCAGCGTTTCCTTGTTGGCCAGCGCAATGGGCTTGCGGGCTTCGATGGCTCTGATCGTCGGGAGCAGTCCGGCATAGCCGACCATCGCCGTCAGGACCATGTCGATGCTGTCCATCTGCACCACGGAGGCAACGGCTTTGGCTCCGGCGTAGACCTTGATACCCAGCGGGTCGAGGGCGTCGAAGACGGTATCGTATTTCCGTTCGTCGCAGATCACCACCACGTTGGGGCGGGTTTCCACGGCCTGCTGAATGAGCAGATCGGCATTGCTGTTGGCCGTCAGCACTTCCACGGCGAAGGCGTCGGGATGGGCCTTAATGACGTCGATGGCCTGGGTTCCGATGGAGCCGGTCGAGCCGAGAATGGCGATATGGCGGGGGGAATTCGTCATGAAATTGGTTACAAAATCGTCTTACACCGTTTGCGCCGTTTCCAGCAGTCCATCCGCCAGCGTCCGGTCGTTCGCCAGGCGGGGTACTTTGTTCTGTCCGCCGAGCTTGCCCTGGGCTTTCATGTACCGCTGGAAAGCGCCGCGCGGCAGGCTCGTCAGCTTCAGGGGCCGGAGGATGCTGCCCCGGATCAGGTCGTCGTAGTAAACGTTCAGTTCGGCCAGGCGGTTATCGATATCCTGCGCAAACGCCTCCGGACTGGCGGGTGGCGTGGCAAACTCCACGAGCCACTCGTGGTACGGCAGCCCTTCGGCCGGGGCGACCATCGGGGCTACGGTAAACTCCACGACCTCGGTTTCGGGATGCCGGTCCATCGCGTATTGCAGCGCTTTTTCCACTTCTTCGCCGATGACGTGTTCGCCGAAAGCCGAAATGAAGTGCTTGATGCGCCCCGTCACCAGCAGCCGGTATGGATTGCGGGACACGAATTTGACCGTATCGCCGATGGAGTAGCCCCACAGCCCGGCGTTGCTGTTGATGATGACGGCGTAGTTTTTATTCAGTTCTACCTGTTCGATGGTCAGGCGGCGGGGATTTTTGGAGAAATAATCCTCGGCCGGGACAAATTCAAAGAAAATCCCGCTGTCGAGCAGCATCAGCAGGCCCTCCTCGGTCTGGGTGTCCTGGTATGCCAGAAACCCTTCGGAAGCCGGGTAGGTCTCGATGCTGTGGATGGGTTTGCCGATGGATTCGAACAGCTTGGCCCGGTACGGTTCAAAATTGACGCCGCCGTAGATGAAGAGCGAAAAGTCGGGGAAGACGTCCTTGATCCGCTTGCCCGTCCGTTCCTGAATCCGGTCAAAATACATCTGCACCCAGGGCGGAATACCCGAAATGAGCGACATCGGCTGATGGATTGTCTCGTCGATGATCCGTTCGAGCTTCGTTTCCCAGTCCTCAATCGTGTTCGTCTGGTACGAGGGCATCTGGTTGGTGCGCAGATAAGCCGGAACGTGGTGGTTCACGATGCCCGACAGCCGGCCGGTTTTGATGCCCGCCTTTTCGCCCAGTTCAGGACTGCCCGACAGAAAGATCAGTTTTTTATCCAGAAAAGCGCCGTTGCCCGTCTCGTGGATGTAGTTCAGAATGGCGTTCCGGGCCGAATTGATATGATTGGGAATGGAATCCCGGGTGATCGGAATGTATTTCGTGCCGGAAGTCGTCCCGGACGTTTTGGCAAAATATTCCGGTTTGCCTTTCCAGAGGACGTCGGAGCCGCCCGCCAGAATCTGCTCGATGTAGGGTTTGAGGTCTTCGTAATCGCGGATGGGAACCGCCTGCCGGAAGTCGTGGTGCGTGCGGATGTCCTTGAACCGGTGGTCCCGGCCGAACACCGTATGACGGGCTTCTCCCACCAGTTTCTGGAGCCAGGCCTGCTGGGCCTCGCCGGGCCGGAACATCCACTCCCGCTGCTGCTGAACGACCAGCCGGGCCAGCGGTTTACTCAATACAGAACGAATTCCCATGGGCAATTTTCAAAGGTTGTCAGGTGAAGGGGGACAGTGGCGGCTCTTGTCGGCCCGGTTCTTCTCCCCCGGCGGCTTCCGGCCATTTTGCGGCCCTATCTGACTCCAAGATAGGAAACAAAGGTACAATTTTCCCGCGCAACTCCGTTCTTAGGGAAGCAACGTGCTGATTTATTGACGACTTATCATCTAAAAAAAGTATTAAAATACGGAACATTTCAGCCAAGTTGTCTCTAATTCTCTATATTTTTGCACACCTAAGCAACGTACTACTCCAGCGAGCTTGTAGAATTTACGAATGGGACTCTTCAATTTTTTAACCAGCGATATTGCGATTGACCTGGGAACGGCGAATACGCTGATCATCCACAAGGATCGGATTGTGGTAGACGAGCCTTCAATCATCGCGATGGACAAAGCCAGCGGCAAAGTCCTTGCGATTGGTCACAAGGCGATGCAGATGCACGAAAAGACCAACGAGAACATCAAAACGATTCGTCCGCTGAAGGATGGCGTAATTGCCGACTTTACGGCCGCCGAACTGATGATCCGGGGTCTGATTAAAATGATCGATACGGGCAACCGGCTGTTCTCGCCTTCGCACCGCATGGTTATTTGTATTCCGTCGGGCATTACGGAAGTGGAAAAGCGGGCCGTGAAAGACTCAGCCGAGCACGCCGGAGCGAAAGAAGTATACATGGTGCATGAGCCGATTGCCGCGGCCATTGGAATCGGCATCGACATCACGCAACCCAACGGAACGATGATCGTGGACATCGGCGGCGGTACGACGGAGATTGCCGTCATTGCCCTGTCGGGAATCGTCTGCGAACAGTCCATCCGCATCGCCGGAGACGTATTTACCCGCGACATCGTGGACTACATGCGCCGCGAACATAACCTGCTGATCGGCGAACGTTCGGCCGAACAGATCAAGATGGAAGTCGGCTCGGCTCTGCCGGAGCTCGACAATCCGCCGGCCGACTACGAAATCCGCGGCCGCGACCTGATGACGGGTATCCCGAAGGAAATTAAGGTGACGTACAGCGAAATCGCCTACTCGCTCGACAAATCCATCTCGAAAATCGAAGAGGCCGTCATGAAGGCCCTGGAGATTTCGCCGCCGGAGCTGTCGGCCGATATTTACACCAACGGGATTCACCTGACGGGCGGCGGAGCCCTGCTGCACGGGCTGGACAAACGCCTGGCCGCCAAAACGAAGCTGCCCATTCACGTGGCCGACGACCCGCTGAAAGCCGTCGTCAAAGGAACAGGCGAAGTCATCAAGAATCTGGACCTGTACAAGTCCGTTTTGATTAGTTAAAAGTTAAAAATTAAAAGTGAAAAGTAAGCTCCGCTGGGCCAAAAACCTGAATACGCGGAGCCTACTTTTAATTTTTAACTTTTAACTCTTAATTGTCCCCGCCGTATGTTCGAGTTGTTTCAATTCATCGCCCGCAGCCGGAATTTCATTCTGTTTATCCTGCTGGAGGTGTTGAGTTTTTATTTTATTGTGAACAACAACAACTACTGGAGCGTCGCGTTTTTCAACACGTCGAACCAGTACGCGGCGAAGCTATTGGCCTGGTCGAACGCCGCCCGCGACTATGCCCGGCTCCGGCAGGTCAACGCCGACCTCGCCGAAGAAAACCGCCGGCTCAATACCCTCCTGACCCAGTACCAGCAGATGCGGCCGGAGGTGAAAACGAATTACAAAACCGATTCGGTTTTTGCGACCCGGTTCAAGTTTACCGTCGCCCGGGTAATCAACAATACCACCTCCCACCCCAACAACTACATCACGATTGACAAAGGCACGGAGGACGGCATCCGTCCGGGCATGGGGGTAATCTCTCCAACGGGCGTGGTGGGCAAGGTCAAGAACTGCTCGGCCCATTTCTCGGTCGTTACGTCCATTCTGCACTCCGAGTTCATGGTTTCCTCCAAGCTCATCAAGGGCGGCGACATCGGACCGGCCAAATGGGACGGCATAGACCCGGGCCGGATGAAAATGCTGTATATCTCCCGGAATACGAAAATTTACAAGGGCGATTCGGTTGTCACGTCCGAACATAACTCGGTTTTTCCGCCGGGTATTCCGGTCGGGCGGGTGCTGGGTGCCCGGGCCGCGCCGGACCAGACGTTCCACGACATTACGCTGCGGATCGCCACCGATTTCAGCAACCTTTCGTTTGTCTACGTGGTGGAAAACCGCCTTCAGTCGGAGCAGGAGCAGCTGGAAAGCCAGACCGAGCCGGATAAAAAGTAATTTGTGGGAAAGGACCGGGTGACGCCGCTTTGCCCTAAGCAGACCGGGTTTATGTGCGTACTTTGTTCCTTTGCCACCAAGCTGTAAGCCTTACACAATGACGCTTCGCGAAATCTTAAATACTGCCTTTCTTTTTGTGCTGTATCTGGCGCTCCAGGTGCTCATTGTCCGGAATCTGGTCCTGTTCGATATTGCCTTCTGTTTTATCTACGTGGGCTGTATCCTGCTGCTGCCTTACGAACTGAGCCTGACGGCCACGCTGCTGATCAGTTTTGGCATCGGCATGACGGTGGACATGTTTTACAACACCCTGGGCATGCACGCCGCCGCTACCGTTCTGATGGCCTACGTCCGGCCTGCCGTGGTCCGGTTTCAGGCTTCGCAGCGGGGTTTTGAGAGCCGGATTCTGTTTTCCATCCACGAAATGGGGGCCCGTAATTTTTTCTACTACATTGTCATTCTCACGCTGATTCATCATACCGCCCTGCTTTTCATCGAAGCTAACAGCCTGACACTGCTGATTCCGACGCTGTTCAAGGCGCTTGCCAGTACCTTGTTTACGGCCTTCAGCATCATGCTGGTGCAGTATTTCACCCGTAACTAACCTTTTGCCGCTTTTTCTCCCCGCTGGTCAGGTGTTGGTTGTTCGCTGACAAAATGTCCTGTTAATTCGCTCCGGCGACGGCGGATTGATTTTTGCTATACTACCCAAACATTCCGGTTCGTTTTTGTCTTATCCATTAAATAAGCTTTTGAGAGCAACCGGCGGTCCGTTTTACTCGTATATACAAGACCAGGCAACGCAGGATCATTGTGAAATGAGCGTTTCCGAACCAGTCGTAAATTGATGACTCATATGCCCGAAATTATGTCAGATACGCAGGATACGCAGCTTCAGGGATATACCGATGAGCAGAAGTATCAGGTATTCAACAAGGAATTCATGCCGCATATTGATTCCATGTACAACTTTGCCTTCCGGTTGACCATGGATGAGGACGATGCCAATGACCTTGTTCAGGATACCTATTTAAAAGCTTTTCGCTTCATCACCTCTTTTGAACAGGGAACTAACGCCAAAGCATGGTTGTTCCGGATTCTGAAGAACAGCTTCATCAACGATTATCGGAAAAAGAGTAAAGAACCGGCAAAAGTTGATTATCAGGATGTAGAGACAACCTACAATTCTGAAGATGCTGAGACGGAACATACCGTCGATCTTCGGGCCGAGACCGTGCAGGACCTCATCGGAGACGAAGTGGCCACCGCACTAAATTCCCTGCCCGTCGATTTCCGGACGGTCATTATTCTTTGTGATATCGAAGGATTCACTTATGAAGAAATGGCCAAAATTCTGGATATTCCCATCGGTACAGTACGCTCACGACTGCACCGGGCCCGTAATCTTCTGAAAGAAAAACTTCGTGATTACGCCGCTTCAATGGGATATTCAAAAAATGACGACTAACCGGAAACTTTTTATCGTTACCAATTGGTTATCAGGGCAACAGCTTAATTGTGTAATTATTTTTGGAATAAATTAAACTTTTCCAATGTCGGGTTCATTACATCCATCCACTTCGGTCGGTGAAGAAGGCAAGCAGGAAACGGCCCCTATGAAAGAGCATTGTGAGCATCAGTCAGAATGTCTGAAACGGATTCAGGCTATTCTGGACGGCGGGGCCACGCAGGAGGAAATGGAGCATTTCAGGTTAAACATGGATGTTTGCCGCCCATGCATCGAAATGTACAAACTGGAGAAATGCATTAAAGAAGCGCTTCAGGGTAAAATGGAGAAAAAGTGCTGCCCTGATAAGGTTGCCGCCGCCATCAAATCCCAATTGTCAATCCCTTAACTCACCGTTTTGGAAGGTAAATTAATCATCTTTTCGGCTCCGTCCGGTTCGGGCAAAACGACCATTGTCCGCCATCTGCTTCAAACCAATTCGAATCTTGGCTTTTCCATCTCCGCCTGCACCCGCGACCGCCGGGGCCGCTCGGAACAGAACGGAAAAGACTATTACTTTCTCAGCCCGGAAGAATTCAAAGAGAGAATCGACAATCACGAGTTTGTCGAGTGGGAAGAGGTATACGTCGGTGCGTTCTACGGCACGCTGAAATCAGAGATCGAACGGGTCTGGAGTACAGGCAAACACGTCCTTTTCGACGTGGATGTGAAAGGCGGCCTCAAGCTCAAGGAATATTACGGCGACCGCGCCCTGGCTATTTTTGTCAAAGTACCAGACGAGGAAACGCTGAAGCAACGCCTGATGGCCCGCGGCACCGAAACGGAGGACAGCCTGTCCAAACGGCTTTTCAAGGTACACTTCGAAATGAGTTTTCAGGACCAGTTCGACGTCATTCTGGTCAACGACAACCTGGAAGAGGCATTTACCAAAGCCCAGAAACTGGTTGACGAATTTTTACAGGAAGATAAAATTCCGGCACAAGCCACGGTAATTTGAGGTATGAGGTAGGAAGTATGAGGTTTGACCGATTGGTGGCACCTCCTACTTCTTACCTCATACCTTATACCTTACAGCTCATACCTCTCATGAACGTCGGTCTCTTCTTTGGCTCCTTCAATCCCATTCATGTCGGGCATCTGATCATTGCCAATACGATGGCTACCGCGACGGATCTGGAGCAGGTCTGGTTTGTGGTTTCTCCCCAGAATCCGTTCAAGAAAAACAAAAGCCTGCTGCACGAGTTCGACCGGCTGGATATGGTCGAGCGGGCCATTGCCGACAACGCGAGGCTGAAGGCGACCGATATTGAGTTTTCCATGCCGCGCCCCAGCTACACGATTGATACGCTGACCCGGCTCTCCGAAAAGTTTCCGCAGCATACGTTCAGGCTCATCATCGGCGGCGACAATCTGGCCCAGTTTCCCAACTGGAAGAATCACGAACAGATTCTGGAGTACTACGGTCTGTACGTTTACCCGCGCCCCAACAGCGAAGCAAGTCCGCTGGAACAGCATCCTAATATCAAGTTTATTCCGGCCCCGCTGCTGGATATCTCCGCGACGTTTATCCGCGAGAGTCTGAAAGCCAACCGGTCCATCCGGTACCTGGTGCCGGAAGTCGTAGAGGAGATGATTGAACGGAAGAAATATTACTTCTGAATCTTCTGAACTTGGATTACGCAGATTAGAGGATTAACTGTGATGCTTCGCTTCAATAGGAACATCTTAGTTAATCCCCTAATCTGTGTAATCCCGACGGTCCGCCGCGTGGTTCAGACTACTCTACGGCTCGCCCCGCTGAAAGGTCACTTCCGTCACCAGCCCGATGGCGCTGATTCGTAAAGCGACCGACTGCGCCTCGGACTTTAGTTTCCGGTCTTCGCAATGGGGGCCTTTTTCCAGAAAATAGACGTAGTATTTCTGGTTGCGGTCGTCGAGTTGATTAATGTCCGGGCGACCGAGGATGCTGTTGATGTTGTTGGCCATTTCGCCCTTCAGCTGTTCGCGGACGGCCTTCAGATTGGCTACCTGCGTCAGCCGGTCGCCTTTACAGCCGCCCCGGTCGTTGCGCCATTTGACGAGATCAAGATTGCCGAGTTTATCCGGAGCCGAGCAGGATTGAATGAATAACGCACAATGAATAATGAAAAGAGTCTGAATCAGGTGGCGGCGAAATCTTAAAATATTCATTGTTAATTCTTCATTGTTCATTCAATAACTACTGATTTTCCCGGTACAGCGTCTGCAGCAGCACCTGTCCGACGGCTTTCAGCGTCGCCCGGTCGATCGGCGCCATGTTGTCCGTGTCCGTATGCCAGTGCGGGAAGAAAGCGCCCGTACCCGGCTGCGTATGGATGATGTCGATCATCGGGATTTTGGCAATCGTGTTGACCGGCACGTGGTCGTCGGTAATGGCTGACCCCAACTGGTCGACAAAGTACTGGCTGTAGCCCATATCGCTGGCCGTTTGCCAGATCTGATTCACGATGGAAGGCGCGTACTGCATGGAGTTTCCTTCCTTGAAAAATGTGGCGTTCTGAGCCCCGACCATGTCGAGCAGTACACCGTAATAAGCGGTATAATTGGGCTGGTGCTTGTTGGCCGCCCAGTGGCGCGAGCCGAGGCAGAAGCCGCCGTATTCGTCCTTCGCCAGTTCGCTGTTGCCCCAGTCTTCGGCGTCGAAGAAAATAAGGTCGATGCCCACGGTCGGCTTGATGTTGCCCTGCTGGATGCTGCGGGCGAGTTCGAGCAGCACGCCCACCCCGCTGGCCCCGTCGTTGGCACCGGGAACCGGCTTTTTGCGGTCGGCGGCGGTCGTGTCGTTATCGGCAAACGGGCGGCTGTCCCAGTGCGAAGCCAGCAGAATGCGCTTGGCCGCCTGCGGGTTGAGGCTGCCGATGATGTTGCGGCTGTTCAGCGTCTTGCCGTCGTAGGTCGTGGCCTTAAACTCCTGAACGGTGACGGTCGCGCCGAGCTGCTTCAGTTTGGCAATCAGGTAATCCCCGGCGCGGCGGTGGGCTTCCGTATTGGGCACGCGCGGACCAAAGGCCACCTGAGCATCCACGTAGGCATAGGCCGAGTCGGCGTTGAAATCCGGTGTTTTCACCAGTTCGGCCGCGCTTTTCGACTCCGCGCTTTCCTGCTGGTTCTGCTTGTTGTCGCTTTTGCACGAAGCCACCAGCAGCGAGGCGGCAAGGACGAGAGAAACGTATTTCGGGATCATGTTACGGGGCTTTAGGCCACAGAAGTCAAGGAGTATAGGAGTATGATTTATTCTTCGTAAGCCCAGTCAATGCGGTGTTTCATGTCTTTGATGACAAGTCCCTGCGTCTTGAAGTACGAACGAATCTGATCGACTTTGTCGTATTGTTTTTCCTCTTTGTATTCGCGGTACAGCGTCAGCATGCCGTTCAGAACGGCGTCGCTTTCGCTGGGCTCCTCCGTCAGACCCAGCACCTCTTCCATGAACGCCACGAACTTTTCTTTCAGCTGCCCGAAAGTGTCCGCCCCGATGGCCGCGGGTGCCAGCTGGTTCATGTAGATCATGTTGACGTACTTGAGCAGATTGAACAGGCTGGCGATGGCGACGGCCGTGTTTAGGTCGTCGTTCATGGCGTCATAGAAAGCCTGGATGGATTTCTCGATGTCGGCCTTCTTTTTCTCGTCCGTCGTTACGCCTTCCACGTCGGCAAACTCCAGGGTTTTGATAATCCGCAGGCCGTTGGCGAGGCGGCGGTAGCCCTTCTGAGCGGCTTTCAGGGCTTCGTTCGAGAAGTCCAGCGTACTGCGGTACTGCGATTGCAGCATGAAGAACCGCACGGTCATGGGCGAATACGCCTGCTCGAGCAGCGGGTGACTCCCGGCAAAAAGCTCATTCGGCAGGAACGAATTACCCAGCGACTTCGACATTTTCTGCCCGTTGACAGTCAGCATGTTCGAGTGCATCCAGTAACGGACGGGTTCTTCGCCCGTCAGGCCCCGGCCCTGGGCGATTTCGCATTCGTGATGCGGGAACTTGAGGTCCATCCCGCCGCCGTGGATGTCGAACTGCCGACCGAGGTACTTGCTGCTCATGCAGGTACATTCCAGGTGCCAGCCGGGGAAACCTTTGCCCCAGGGCGAATCCCACTGCATGATGTGCTCGGGAGCGGCCCGTTTCCAGATGGCAAAATCGAGCGGACTGCGTTTTTCGGCCTGGCCGTCAAGTTCCCGGGTTTCGTTCAGCAGGTCGTCGAGCACGCGGCCCGAGAGTTTGCCATATTCGTTGCCCTGCTGGTTGTATTCGCTGATGTTGAAATAAACCGAACCATTCGATTCGTAGGCCAGCCCTTTGTCGAGCAGGGTCCGTACGGCTTCGATCTGTTCGATAAGGTGGCCCGTGGCGGTGGGTTCGATGCTCGGGGGCAGGATGTTGAACGCCCGCATGACCTGCCGGAAGTCGTTGGTATATCGCTGGACGATTTCCATCGGCTCCAGCCGTTCGAGCTTGGCCATCCGGCCGATCTTATCCTCACCGTCGTCGCCGTCGCCGACCAGATGGCCCACATCCGTGATGTTCCGCACATACCGAACCTTATAGCCGATATGGGTCAGGTACCGAAACAGGCTGTCGAAGGTGAGAAACGTACGGACGTTGCCGAGGTGCACGTAATTGTAGACCGTCGGACCGCAGACGTACATGCCTACATAGGGCGCATTCAGGGGTTCAAAAAGGTCCTTCTGACGGGAAAGCGTATTGTATAATTTCAGGGGTTGCTGCATACCGATTGTCTCAAAGCAGTGCCTTACGGCGAATCCCGCAAATCTACAAAAGGTTAAGCAGTCGAGACGCACATCGCTAACCGGTAGAGACGCAAAATTTTACGTCGCTACAAAACTTACCCCTCCCCTCCGTATCTTCGCGTTTTGATTTTCAGAGACGATACCGCTCCGTATGAAGATTGTTGAAGTGGGTAGCAACCCGACCTACCGTACCGAGTTCCTGCGGCTGCCTGTCCGCCTGTACCAGGACAGTCCCTGCTGGATCCGGCCGCTCGACCAGGACATTGAAGACGTGTTTGATCCGGAAAAGAACAAACACTTCCGGACTGGCGAGTGCGTCCGCTGGCTGCTGCAGGACGAAGCGGGCCGGACAATCGGCCGGGTGGCGGCCTTTTATAACCGGGAAACGGCCAATCGCCACAGCGATCAGCCCACGGGCGGGGTCGGATTCTTCGAGTGCATCGACAATCAGGACGCGGCGTTTCTGCTGTTCGACACCTGCCGGGAATGGCTGCGCAGCAAAGGCATGGAGGCGATGGACGGCCCGATCAACTTCGGAGAACGCGACCGCTGGTGGGGCCAGTTGATCAGGGGATTCGACCGCGAACCGACCTACGGGATGCCGTACACCAAGGAATACTACATTCGTTTTTTTGAGGAATACGGCTTTCAGGAATATTTCCGTCAGTTCGTCTACTGGCTGCCCATGCCGGAAGCCGCCGTAAAGCACCGGCTGCACCCGTCGGTGTTTGAGCGCTCCCAGCGGACGCTGAACGACCCGCAGTACGAATTCCGGCATATCGAAAAGAAGAATCTGGAGAAATACGCGGACGACTTTCAGGTGATTTATAACAAAGCCTGGGCGAAGATTCTGGGTCAGGGCGACATGACGACCGAGAAATCGCGGGCCATTATGCGGCGGATGAAGCCCATTCTGGTGGAAGAGCTCATGTGGTTCGGGTATCACGATGGCCAGCCCGTTGCCTTTTTCATCATGCTCCCGGAGCTGAACCAGATTTTCAAGCACGTCAACGGGAAAATGAACCTCATCGGTAAGCTGAAATTTTTGTACCACAAGCTGATGAAGACCAATCACAAAGCCTTTGGCGTAATTTTTGGGATTGTTCCCGAATACCAGGGACGCGGCATCGAGTCGGCCATCGCGCTGGCTTTTTCCAAGATTGCCTGGCAGACCGATTTTCAATACAAAGAACTGGAATTGAACTGGGTTGGCGACTTCAACCCCAAAATGAACCGGTTTGCCAAAATGCTGGGTGCCGAAATCATCAAGGAATACAGCACCTACCGCTACCTCTTCGACCGAACGAAGGAGTTCAAGCGGCATCCGATTGTTTAGAAGGGTTTAGGGTTCAGAGTTTATGGTTTGCTCCGCATTCAGAACACCAATCATAAACTCTGAACCCTAAACTATAAACCATATACTGTAAACCATAAACTGTTTTCAATGAGCTTACTCACTGTCGGTTCCGTTGCCTTCGATGCGCTGGAAACCCCGTTTGGCAAGACCGATAAAATCATCGGCGGAGCAGCCACGTACATTACGCTGTCTGCCTCTTACTTCACGAAAGACAACAATCTGGTCGCCGTGGTGGGCGGTGACTTTCCCCAGGAGATGATCGATGTTCTGGAGGGACACGGCGTCAATACCGACGGGCTGGAAGTGCGGCCTGACGAAAAAACGTTCTTCTGGTCGGGCAAGTACCACAACGACATGAATACCCGCGACACCGTGGAGGTGCAGCTGAACGTGATGGAGCATTTCGACCCGCAGATTCCGGCCGCTTACCAGGACTGCGAGTTTCTGATGCTCGGCAACACGGCTCCGGCCATTCAGAAAATGGTCATCGAGCGCATGACCAAACGCCCGAAGCTCATCATGCTCGACACGATGAACTTCTGGATGGACATCGCCATGGACGACCTGAAGGAAGTGCTGAAGCTGGTTGACGTGATTACGGTCAACGACGAAGAAGCCCGCCAGCTTTCCGGTGACTATTCGCTGGTGCGGGCCGCGGCGACGATTCGCTCGATGGGACCCAAAACGGTGATTATCAAGAAAGGCGAACATGGGGCGCTGCTGTTCCACGGCGACCATATTTTCTTCGCTCCGGCCCTGCCGCTGGAAGAAGTGTTTGACCCTACGGGCGCGGGCGACACCTTCGCGGGCGGGTTCATCGGCTACCTCGCCAGCACGGGCGATGTTTCGTTTGCCAACATGAAACGCGGCATTATCTACGGGTCGGCAATGGCCTCCTTCTGCGTCGAGAAATTCGGCTCGGAGCGTCTGCACAACCTGACCACCCAGGAAATCAACCAGCGGGTCGCGCAGTTCGTGCAGCTGTCGGCGTTTGAGATATAAGTATCTGAACCGGGATTTACGCTGATTATAGTGATTGACACGATGGGCTCTGTTTCGATCAACATCATGGTAAATCATTAGAAGCAGCGTAAATCCCGGTTCGGACTACTTCCCTCCCACCACTACTTCGATCAGTTCGTCCTCCTTAAGGTATTTGTTCGCCATTTCGAGCACCTGGACGGCCGAAACGCGCTGGATGTAGTCAATGTACCGGTTCAGATAATCCATCGGCAGTTTGTCAAACAGGACGCCTTTGTAGCGGTCGGCAATCTCGAACGGCGTATTGAGCGAGCCGACGAACGAGCCGATCATGTAGTTCTTGACGACTTCCATTTCCTCCTCCGGCACCAGCTCCTGCCTAAGCGTCCGGATTTCCTTCCAGGTCTCGTCCAGCGTCTGCTGGGTGAATTCCCGTTTTACATCCGTACCGATCACAAAGTAACCCGCCCGCGGAAAGGACGCCACGTTGGACCAGATTCCGTAGGTGAAGCCCTTTTCTTCCCGAATGTTCTTCATCAGCCGCGAGCCAAAATAACCGCCGAGCACTTCGTTCAGCACCAGAAAGGGAAAATAGTCTTCGTGCTTACGGGTAAACAAGAGCCGCCCGAGCCGGATCGACGACTGCAGGCTGTCTTCTTTTTCAACTACCGTGACCCGCTCCCGGGTCGTTTCTACCGGCGGCAGCTCGTCGCAGGGCGTCGCCGGTTCAAAGTGCTGCCGGCCGAAGGCTTCGTTCAGCAGGGCCACTTCGGTATCGGTCAGGTTCCCCGACAGCATCAGCCGGAAGGGTCGATTCTGAATGCGCTGGGCGTAAAACCGCTCCACCTTTTCGCGCGGCATGGCGTCCAGCGTTTCGAGCGTCTGGCTGTAGCCGTAGGGATGCCTGGCGCCAAACACCTTTTCCCGGATCAGCATGCCGGCCACATAACTGTTTTTTTCCAGATTCACCCGCAGGTTTTGCCGCGAGATGTTGAGCTGGTTCTGCATTTCGGTCTCCGGCAGCACCGAATCCATCAGCATTTCCTGCAAAAGCGGCAGGATTTCGGACAGGTGCTTGTTCAGGCAGTAGATGGTCAGGGTAGCGCGGTCGGTGCCGCTATGGGTTTCCAGAAAGGCGCCAAACTGGTCGAGGTAACTGCTGATCTGGGCCGAAGTCCGGGTGCGGGTTCCTTCCGCCAGCATCTTCATAGCCAGCGTGGATACGCCCGGATGGCTTTCAAAACAGGCCCCGGCATCGAAAATGAATTCCAGCCGGAGAACGGGCTGTTCGCCCGCCCGGACCAGATAAAGCGGCAGGCCGTTGTCCAGTTGAACGGTTTCTACGGGCGGCACCCGGACTTCCGTGAGCGTTCGGTAAGCCGGTGCCTGAGTTCTGTCGATCATGGTAATAAAAAGCAAAAGCTATACTGCGAAACAAAAAAAGGCATCTCCGTAGAAATGCCTTTCTTACTATGTATCAAGTGTTTATTCTTCGATTTCCTCGTCCAGTTCGGCCGAGCGGTCCTTTTTCTTCAGGTCCAGAATGAGGGAAAGGCGGAAGGTCTGCGCCAGCGGGCTTCCCTGCCGCATCGGAATCAGGTAAGCGAAATCGACGCCGTACTTGTTCTGCACCCGCAAACCGATACCGGTCGTGAAGTACTTCCGGTCGCCTTTGATACGGGCTTCGTGGGCATAACCCAGACGGGCCGCAAAGGCATCGTTGTACCAGTATTCGACCCCGGTGTTGATGTTGACTTCTTTCAGTTCCTCGGCAAACCCATCCGGAGCGTCCGCAAACGACCCAAAAGCGCCTGAAAGCGAGGTGAGATTGTCGTACTCACGGCCCTTCAGAACCACTTTCTGACCATTGACCAGCACCGGCTGCCCGTTGACCGTCTGGTACAGCGGCGGCGTCGGGGTCATCAGTTTGTTGAGATCAACGGCAAAATTGAATTTATTGAACCGGTCGGTGTAATACGTGAACGTGGTGCCGAGGCGCAGGTTCGTCGGGAGGAAATACCGCTGGGTCGTGCCGTAGCTAACCTTGCCGCCAACGTTCGAGAGCATGCCGCCGAAGGCCCACTTGATGCCTTTGCCGGACACTTCGTCCCGAATCTCGTTTTCGTAATAGCCGCTGATGTCGGCCATCACCGTCGAAGCCGGCTTGATGGTCATGCCGTTCAGGCTGTAGTTGCCCGCCAGGTTGGAGTTGGCGTATTTGGCATTGACGCCCATCGAGAAGTTGCGGAACAACCGGCGTGAGTACGAAAGCGTAAACGCGTATTCCCGCGAACCAAACGAGCCTTCCGACTGACCCGAAGAGTTGGTGAACTCGATGGTGCCGAGGTCAAAATACAGCAGCGAGAAGCCCAGAACCTGGTTTTTGCCCAGTTTGCGGAAGCCCGACAGATACGTGAAATACATATCGTCGGTCAGATTTCGTAGCCAGGGCGTATACGACAGTGCAACGCCGCGTTCTTTTTCGGCGAATACTAATTTCGAAGGATTCCAGAAAATGGCGTTGGCGTCCATCGGGCTGAGTGCTACTCCGACATCCCCCATCCCGGCGCTACGGGCGTCGGGCGTGAAGCCCAGAAACGGCATAGCGGAGGTTGGAATGCGGGCAGCCGTCGTGTCCTGACCGCTCAGCAGACCAGAAGAGCCCTGGCCTTTTGAGAAAAAAGGCATCGACAGACAACCTAACAGACAAAGAGACGTTAGCGTACGTATCATATAAGGATGTGATTTACCCACAGTTTTTTGCACGAGTCGATGGCGAAACTGCGAGAAGTTCAAAATTACGATGAATACCGAAGAAAGAAAACGCATTAAAACGATTTAATTACTAACTATCTTGAATAGAGCAACTTACCAGAATGCACCGTGCGCGAACCGTCGGTTTTTGAGGTTAAACCGATCTGGTAAAAGTACATTCCGGGGCTGAGCTCACCGACCGCCGTTTGTCCAGCTTCCCAGCGAATTTCGTTCCACACCGACGAACAGTTCTGACATTCGGTTCGCTGCTGTCCCAACACCCTGCCCCTGGCATCCGAAATGGTCAGGGTCGCCTCCAGCTCCTCCCCCGCCCGATTGTGCCGAATCCAGAAGCGAACCGACTCCCGGAACGGGTTTGGCCCCGCTGTCACCGATTCAATCCGGATACCCGGCCGGTCGGACACTATAAATTTCAACGCGGCCTCAGACTGATTATTGTACGCGTCAAACGCCTTCAATCGAACGGTATACGTCCCGTTTTTCAGATTCTTAAGCGGATAAAGGACGGTTCCTTTCCGATAATTATCGGCATCGGCCTCGTACCACGGGCTAATGTCTACCGCCGGTTCCTCGTTCAGTTGCAGCGAAATGCCGCCTCCGGTTCCGCGCGGAACAAGATTCAGCCCTGACTCGTCGGCGATCCGGGCCAGCAGCTGCACATCCGGTCCGGCTACGGTGCCGCCATCGGCAAAGGTGGTGTCGTTCACAAAAAGCTGCACGACCGGCGGACGGGTATCCGGGACCGGGGCAGCCGTTGTCCCTCCCACCGGCACAGCCTTTAATCCGCCCGAAGCCGTCATCAAACTGTCGCTGCGCACGGCATAGGCGTAAATCCGGCCAAAATCAATCGTCGGCTCCACTCCTTTCGGCATCACAAAGCGGCAGGTAAACCGGCCGTTGCGCACCGACGCCTGTCCGCTGAACAGCAGACTCCGGTAATCCCGGTAAGTCATTTTCGGGCTCTCGGTCCCCGCTCCCAGCGTCGTCACCAGCGACGCCCGGTCGAACAGACGCAGTTGCACCGTTCCGTTGAAAGCCGCCAGCATTTGCCCATTCTGACGCACTTCTCCCTCCAGGGTCACTTCTTCCAGCGCCGATAGTGTGTCGGGTGCCCCGGCATTGCGTCCGTTGATCCGGGTCAGCTGAACGGAAACTTCCGGAAAAGCCAGCCGCATGGACGGGTCGCCGAGGAGCGTGAAGTTGCGGTTGAGGCTTCCGGCAAGGCTGTTGTTTTTTGTTTCCCGGACCAGATCGCCCAGTCGCGGGGCGCCCGCCGCCGACCGGCTAGCCAGAACCGCGTAGAACGCCTGATTGAGAATAAAATTGGTGTTGGAGTAAACCGGACGCGTCGTTGTCAGAAGGGCAATGGCGCCGCCCTGCCGGTTCAGCAGCGCGAGTTCCGCCCCGGAGGTAATGGCGGGGTTGTCGTATCGGCCAAATTCGCACGTGGCGGTCATCATCAGCGGCAGCCGCCGGTTGCGCCAGTTCAGAATTTCCTGCGTCGTCAGAATCTGCTCCTCGGCCCAGCCGCTGTCGCCGCCATGACCGCTGTAGTTGATGACCAGACGCCCTTCGTTGATGGCACTTTGCAGACGTTCGTTGACGCCCGGCGCCCGCTTCCCGAGCGAAGTTGACTGGCGGGGAAAATCATCGACAAACACTTTTTCCGTCCGCAGGGCAGGCTGGAGTTCGCCAATCCGGTCGGCCAGCAGGTTGGCGTCGTTCTGGTGAATGTTGTAATCGCCGTCATCGGCCACAAACGAGATGCGGTTTTGCCAGTCTCCGGCCAGCGTTTTGTCGGTCGCGTACCGAATGAGCTTATCGACCACATCCCGGGCCTCGCTTACCGACCGAACGGGCAGGCGACCGATGCCCACATCCAGCAGGTGGTCGCCGTTAAACGTTTCCGGCCACTCGCCCTCTTCCGGTTTCCAGAAGCCGAAATAATCGTCCGAGGAAAAACTCATGACCGGATGCACGGACTCCCGGCTTTCGTACACGGGGACCGTCGAGGCAAGCTGAGCGGCGTTCAGCACGCTGGTGATGCCTTTATAATCGTAGGTGGCATCGCCGAACAAAAGGAGATAGGCCAGCTTCCCCGGCTTCCGGCCGTTGAAATAACGGGCGGCGTCCCGGATGGCGGTAGGGTCCGGCTGGCCCGACGAAAATTCATTGTAGATTTCCTGCGTAGTTGTCACCAGCACCTCCAGGCCGTCGTGCTGGCGTCGGAATGCCGCCAGTCGTTCCGCCTGCGCCCGCCAGGCCGGAGCAGTTACCACCAGCAGGTCCGGCGTCGGCTGGCCTTTCAGATTCTGATTCGGAACGGCAACGGCGCGGTCGGGCTCGTATGCTTTCTCCTCCGTAAACAGCACAAATTCGCGCAGCTGACCCCCTTCCGCCGTAAACTCGCCGCTGGTTCCGTTTAGCGTGACGGTTCGCTGGACGGGCCGGAGCGGGTTGGTTACGTCCCAGACGCGGAGGCTGCCGGTTGCCTGCCTGACCGCAAAGCGGGAAGCGGGCCGGGTCGCGGACTCCAGCGAACGGATTACCTGCTGCGGGTCGTACAGTCCCAGTTCGCGCTCGACCTGCACGCCAAAGAAATTCAAAAATCCCTGCGCACTGGCTGCTTTGCCCCGGTCGTAGCTGAAGCCCAGCGCAATTGTTTCCCCGGCGGGCGCGTTGAGGCGTATGGTCTGGCGGCTTTCGATGCCTTTCCGTTCATACCGATAGTCGCTGAGTGGGGCAAAAACGTGCGTAGACACCACCAGGCCGCCCCAGCGGACGTGGAAGCGGGTGGTATCGGTTCCCTGGCTCAGCAAGGCCGTTGTGACCAGCGCCGGTCGGCCGGCGACCAGCCCGTTTACATTGAGGCTGAAGGTCTGCTCCGACGACAGGCCAAAAGACTCCCCGTACCATTCCCGGCCGGACTGCGCACGGTTGACCAGCTCTTTTTCGTGAAAAATATAATCGTCGCCGCGGCTGATCAGCGGAGCGTTGGGAGCCGAAAACGGAGAGGTCCGTATCCGGAGGCCCGTCTGCTGGGGCGTGACCGTCAGGTAGTAATAGGTGGTGTCCGAATACGGATTAAGCCGGTGCGTCAGGCGGGGACCGGCCCCATCCTGCGCCGTAGAATCCACATAAATCAGGTGCGGACTCCGGGCGAAGAAGTACACCGCATCGGCGGCGTCGAACCGACCGTCGGCTTCGCCGCTGACCAGAATTGCGTTTTCGGTCAGGTCCAGCGGTCGGGGTCGGGCATTGGCCTGGGGCAGCGGAGCGCCGCCGTTGCCAAAAATCCGGATGTTCTGCGGGTTGAGCCCGTTGGTGGAAAGGCCGATTTTGCGGAGGTAAGCGGCATCCAGTTTATGCACGCCCGTTTTGGTAACAGCGAGCCGGTACCACGTGCCGGTTTTCAGCACGGATTCCCCCGACTGGGCTACCGCATTTCCTGCGGTTCCAATTAGCACGACCAGTAAAACTAGAGCGTTAAAGCTTTTCCACCCAAACATGAGCCCAGATCGACACCCGGCGGCGGGTGCCTGTTTCAGTACAAACGATGCGGGTCCGGCGTTTCATGCCTCGTACGTAGGCTTTTTGCAGAAAACGGAACCCGGCTCCCTCCGGCAGATCGATGAGCAGACACTGGTTTTCCGGCTGCTGGTCCGCCTGCCGAAGGGCATGGGTCAGGGCCGGGTCTGCGCCGGTCGACGCCGCCGGATTACGAAGATACGAAAGTAACGGCGTTAAGATGACATCCGGAAAAACAGATTGATTCAGAACGGGTTGGGCCACCTCCCGGAACGCCTGCTTCCAGGCTTCGCCATGCGGTTCGGGCCTGCGCCGCCGCCCCGACTGTCGCCACTGCTGGTAGACAAGCAGATGGGCCACTTCGTGCAGGTAGGTTATCAGGAAGGCGTACGGATTCAGGTTTTCGTTAACGGTAATGACGCAGGGCAATCCGGGAGCGGCCCGGAAGTCGCCTAACTTGGTCTGCCGCGGACGGGTAACCTTAAAGATGAATTGGTGGGTTGTCCACAGGGCCAGGCAATAATCAGCGGCGGCCGCGGGGACAAGGTCGGGAAAGCGGTGGTTTTGCACAAAAAAAGAAAAAGCCCTATGCAAGATAGGGCTTTTTCGGGAAGTTGACCGGTGCGTACCGATTGATTACTTCGTAGAATCGGCAGCAGCCGTCGTGTCGGCTGAAACAGCGGCGCTGTCAGTCGTCATGGCCGTGCTGTCAGACGTTACCATAGCTGAGCTGTCGGCAGCCGTAGCTGAAGTTTCTTCCGTTTTGGGTTTGCTGTCACAAGCGGCGAAAGCAACCATTGAACCTACGAACAGGATGGCGAATACTTTTTTCATTGTGTTTAAGTGGCATTTAAGGTTTAAGGCGCAAAAATAAGATAATAGCCTAAACCGCAAGAAGTTGTTTATAAAATATGTTTATAAATAAATTTTATCCTAAAATAATAACGTTATAGGTCGTTTTTAAACGCCCCGATTGGCGCGGGCCTTGAATTTGTCGTAAACACCCGTACTTCGGAAGGTCAGCATTTTGTGGCCGAAGTAATTGGCCAGAAAGCTGAATCCCATCCCGACCACGTGCGAGCCGGTTTCCCGGTACAGTTCCTTTACTTCTGGGAAAAGGGGATTGGCAATCCAGAGGAGGGCCGCCTTGGCCACATACACCTGTACAACGAGGGCTACCAGGGCAATAAAGACAAATTTTACGGCCTCCCGATACGTGTTTCCGGTTCCTTTGGCCGAGAAAGCAAACAGTTTGGATGGAATAAAACTGACGATTGTTGCGGTGGTATACCCCAAAAACACGCTGGTATCAAAATCGAAATACTCCCGGTAAAATATCCGGCTCAAAAAATTGACCGTCGCCCCAAGCAGGGCCGTCAGAAAAAACGAAAAGAAACTTTTAGCTTCCTTCTTTACGTTAAGCCGGCTTGTGTTCTCCACGCTAATCAATGCAACACGCGGGTTTCCCCTTTTGATGACATACAAAAATACCAAACCGCCCGCCAACCGAAAGGATTAGCGGGCGTTTATGAGTTAATGGTACAGGTCTTTGTTATATCAATCCCTGCACCAGCCCCGGGGCCAGGCCCAGAACAATCGTCAGAACAGTCGCTACAATCAACACAATGCGGTAAAACGGCGCTACCCGGATTGCCGTAACTTCGCCCGTCCGGAAATACATCGCGATCACTACCCGGAAATAATAGTAGATCCCCACGGCCGACATCAGTACTGCTACTACCAACATCCATACCATTCCTTTCTCCACGGCGGTGGAAAATACCATAAATTTTCCCCAGAACCCGGCCGTCAGCGGAATACCCGCCAGCGACAGCATGGAAACGGCCAGAATAAAGGCCAGCAGCGGATTCTGTTTTGCCAGTCCGTTGAACGCCTCGTAAGTTTCGTCGCGCTGCCCGTCTTTGCCGCGCTGTTTGGCGACCAGCAGCAGAATCCCGAAAGCGGCGATGGTGGCTACCGAATAGGCCAGGGAATAAAACGCCAGCGCGCCGTTGCTCTGCTGCCCGAGGGCGGCCAGCGCGATGAGCAGATAACCGGCATGGGAGATGCTCGAATAGGCCATCATCCGTTTGAAGCTGTTCTGGTAAACGGCCGTCAGATTACCGGCCAGCAGGGTCAGCACGGTAATGCCGGCCACGATCTGCCACCAGCGGTCGTACATGCTCGTCGCCGATACGGCCATCAGCAGCCGCAGCAGGGCGGCAAAGCCCGCCGTTTTCACGACCGTGGACATGAAGGCGGTGAACAGCGTTGGAGCGCCGTCGTACACGTCCGGCGTCCAGAAGTGGAAAGGAGCCGCCGAGACTTTGAAAAGCATGCCGATCAGCACCAGCATCAGGCCCATCAGCAGCAGCAGCGAAATGCCACCCCGCGAGAGGGAAACAAAGGCCGTAATGTCGGTGATGGTAAAGGAGCCAACCGCGCCGTACAGCAGGGCCATGCCAAACAGCATAATCCCCGTGGCAAACGCACCCATCAGAAAATACTTCAGCGCCGCCTCGTTCGAACGGATATTCTTCTTGTCGGAGCCCGTCAGTACGTACATGGATACCGACAGAATTTCCACGCCGACGAACAGCATAATCAGGTTTTCGAAGCCGATCATCATGATGGCCCCCACGATGGAGAAGAGCATGATGGCGTAGTACTCGGCAGGCTGGGCCGCCTCATCCTGCAGGAAATCGCCCGAAAGCGCGATGACCATAAAAGCCGAAAGCATGGTAATGGCCGAGAACAGAATGGTCTGGTTGTTCACCAGCAGCATATCCCGGAAATACAGATACGAATGGCCCCAGTCCAGAAAGCTGGTGCCGAGGGCAACCAGCAGAAACAGCAGCGCAGCAGGCAGCAAAACCGCCCGGGACTTCATAAAGCCCAGAAACAGCATCACAATCCCGAAGACGGATAAAAGAACGATGGGCAGCATATTTCGGTAATATCGTTTAAGGTGTAAGGTTGAAGGTTGAACGTTTGTGAAAAAACCGGGTGGTTGCGCCTTAAACGTTCAACGTTAAACCTTAAAACGGTTATTGGTTAATGATCTGCAACAAACTGGTTACGGCGGGTTCGGTTACCTTCAGGAAGGCATTGGGGACTACGCCGATCCAGAGCACCATGATGCAAAGCGGAATCAGCACCCAGTTTTCGCTGCCGGCCACGTCCGTGAACGTTTCGGTCAGTTCGGTTTTCTTGCCAAACATCGTTTTCTGGAACAGCCGCAGCATGTAAACCGCCCCGAGGATGATGGTGGTACCGGCCACCGCCCCGAGCACCGGGTTGTACTGGAATACGCCCGACAGCAGCAGGAACTCGCCCACAAAACCATTCGTCAGCGGCAGGGCCACGCTGCCCAGCAGGATAATCATGAAATAAACCGTCAGTTTCGGCGTGTGCTGCGTGATGCCGCCCATCTGGTCGATCAGACGGGTTTGCGTGCGCGACATGATGACGTCAGCCACGAAGAACATCCCGACCACGTTGATGCCGTGCGCCAGCATCTGCACCAGGGCACCCTGTACGCCGTTGGTCGTCTGCGAAAAAACACCCGCCGCCATCAGCCCGACGTGGGCAAAGGACGAATAAGCAATCAGGCGCTTGATGTCGCGCTGGCGAATGGCGATGATCGACCCGTAGACGATGCCGATGACCGAGAGCACGATGGCCGTGGAGCCCCAGATGTCCACCCCCGCCGGCGCAATGGGCAGCAGCAGGCGAATAACGCCGTACACGCCCATTTTCAGCATGATTCCGGCCAGCAGCATGGTTGCCTGCGTCGGCGATTCGGTATAGGTGTCCGGCTGCCAGGTATGGAAGGGGAACACCGGCATTTTGATGGCAAAGGCAATAAAGAACGCCCAGAAAATCCAGCCCTGCGCTTCCGGCGTCAGTTTCAGGTTGTACAGATCAACGATGGCGGCGGAGTGGCTGCCGGGCGTCTGGAAATAGAGATACACCAGCGCCACCAGCATGAACAGGCTACCGAAGATGGTGTAGAGGAAGAATTTGAAGGTCACCCGAATCCGGTCTTCGCCGCCCCAGAGAGCCGCCAGGAAGTAGATCGGAATCAGCGCCGCTTCGAAGAACAGATAGAACAGGAAAGCGTCTCGGGCCGTGAAAACACCCATCAGAGCCGCCTGCATGAATAAAATCAGGGCAAAAAAGACGTTCGGCCGGTCGTAGTTCCGCTGGAAAGCCGAAAGTACGATCAGCGGCGTCAGCAGGCCGGTGAGCACCACGAGCAGGATGCTCACGCCGTCGATGCCCGCGCTGAAGCGAATGCCCGCATTGACCAGCCAGGGGTAATCGAACCCAAACTGCGACGACGTATCCGCCCGGAAGTTCAGAAAGGCATAGGCGGCCAGCCCCAGTTCGATCAGGGCCGCCGCAAAGGCCAGTTGTTTCGTTTGTTGGCCCCGGACAGCCAGCACCAGCAGGGCCGCCACCACCGGGAACAGAATCAGCGAAAGAGTTAGCATAAACCGTATAAGGGTTTAAGGTTTAAAGTTAAAGGTTTAAGGTGTTTCGTACTGACCCGCGTTAAACTTCAACTTTAAACTTTAAACGATTTTAGAATCGAACAAAGAACCGTACTCCCAGAATCAGGACAATACCGACGACCATCGCAAAAACGTAGAAGCTGATGGAGCCGCTCTGCAGCCGCCGGGCACCGCCCGCCAGCCCTTTCACGCCCCAGGCCGTACCGCTTACGATGCCGTCGATCAGGAACTCGCCGAAGCTGTACAGCACATCGGACAGGCCGCGCATCGGCTTGATGATGATGGTCTCGTACAATTCGTCGATGTAATATTTGTTGTAAAGCACCTTTTCGGTCACCGGGCGTTCGACCAGGTCCGACTCGGGCAGCACACCCCGCTGAACGTAGACCACGTAGGCCGCAACGGCCATTATGAGAGCCACACCCGTTGAAATACCCATCAGCATGTATTCGTCGCTATGGGTCAGCAGGGTTTCGCCGAAGGCGTTCGGGGCTACCTTGCGCGACAGGTCGAAAATCGGGCTGAGGAACTGAGCCAGACGGGCTTCGCCGCCCAGCACTTCCGGTACGTTCAGGAAACCGCCCAGCACCGACAGCACGGCCAGCACCAGCAGCGGAACGGTCATGGTCGCCGGCGACTCGTGCAGGTGTTCGCGCTGGTGTTCGGTGCCGCGGAAACGGCCGAAGAACGTCAGGAACAGGAGCCGGAACATGTAAAAAGAGGTCATGGCCGAGCCAACCACGCCGAGCGCCCACAGCACTTTGTTGTGCTCGTAGACATGCATCAGGATTTCGTCTTTGGAGAAGAACCCGGCAAACGGCGGAATCCCGGCAATGGCAATCGTCGCGATCAGGAACGTAATGAACGTGATCGGCAGGTACTTGCGCAGGCCGCCCATCCGACGAATGTCCTGCTCGTCGGACATGGCGTGAATGACGCTACCGGCTCCGAGGAAGAGCAGCGCCTTGAAGAATGCGTGCGTCATGACGTGGAACATGCCCGCCGTGTAACCCATCACACTCAGTCCAAGGAACATGTATCCAAGCTGGGATACCGTCGAATAGGCCAGCACTTTCTTGATGTCGTTCTGCACCAGACCAATCGAAGCGGCCAGCAGGGCCGTGGCAATGGCAATACCGCCGATGATTTCCAGCGTCAGCGGAGCCAGCGTGTACAGCACGTTCGAGCGGACGACCATGTAAATCCCGGCCGTCACCATCGTCGCGGCGTGAATCAGGGCCGAAACGGGCGTCGGACCGGCCATCGCGTCGGGCAGCCAGGTGTACAGCGGAATCTGCGCGGACTTACCCATCGCGCCGACAAACAGGAGCAGGGTGATGGCGACCATCGTTCCGTCGCCGATGGCAAACCGGCCGGAACCAGCCTGCTCGAAAATACCCGTGTATTCAACCGTGCCGAAAACGCCCATCAGCATGAAAATACCCAGCAGAAAGCCCAGATCGCCGATGCGGTTCATTACGAAAGCCTTGCGGGCCGCGTTGTTATAGGCCGTATTCTTGTTCCAGAAGCCGATGAGCAGGTACGAGCACAGCCCGACCCCTTCCCAGCCGATGAACATGATGACGTAGTTGGAACCCATCACCAGCAGCAGCATGAAGAAAAGGAACAGGTTCAGGAAAGCCATGAACTTGCCGTAGCCCCCATCGTGGTGCATGTAGCCGATGGAATAAATGTGAATCAGCGAGCCGACGCCCGTCACGATCAGCAGCATCACCAGCGACAACTGGTCGATCTGGAAAGAGAAGGGAATGTTGAAATTGCCCACCGTAATCCAGTCGAAGAGGAGCACTTTCTCGGGCTGCGGACCGGCGAAACCGCTGAAGATCAGCGCCACGCACACAAACGAAGCCAGAGCCGCCGCCGAACTGACGAGGCCCACGAGTCCGTTCGGGACGCGCCGGAAGCCCAGCCCGTTAATCAGAAAGCCAAGAAGAGGAAAAAGGGGTATTAGTTTTACCAGTAAATCCGTCTGCATAACCAATGAATTCTGAATTTTGAATTCTGAATTTTGAATGGGGAGTGTTGAACGGACGGGCCGACAAGGCACCTCATTCAGCATTCAACATTCAACATTCAGCATTTTTGACTTACCACTTGAGTTTATTCAGCAGGCCGACGTCGATAGACCGGACATTGCGGTAGATCATCACGATAATGGCCAGCCCGACGGCAACCTCCGCCGCCGCTACCGCCATGATGAAGAAGACGAACACCTGCCCGGTCGGGTCGGCACGGTACGACGAGAAAGCAATCAGGAGCAGGTTTACAGCGTTGAGCATCAGCTCAATCGACATAAAAATGATGATGGCGTTGCGCCGGGTCAGTACGCCGATGATGCCGATAACAAACAGGGCCGTGGCGATGATGAGGTAATACTTCAGATCTATTAACTGAATAACTTCGGGAATCTGTACGGGTACCTGGGTTGGTTCCATGCCAGTTTAGGTTCTTTAAAACGTTACGGTCTTCATCAGAAGGCTTTTCCGAAAAAGGCACAAAGCCGGAAAAAGACGGGGCAAAGTTAGGTAAAAGAAGTCATTAAATCACCGGTGCGTCAGCATCCGCAATTTGATTTCGGTCAGGCGCCGCTTGCTGTCCAGCGAAAACTCGCTTTTGATAAACCAGTCGTAGAAAGACGGCTCTTTCTGAAGAACATCCGTCACCGGCCGGCCTTTGTGTTTGCCGAAATTAAAGACTTCCAGACCGTCGTTGTTGTACACCATGCGGCCCATCAGATCGACATTGTTGTTGATCATGATTTTATTCAGCGTCTCCACGTCGTTGCTGATGACGATTTCGGTGCCGCGCTCATCCCGAACCGACTCGCCTTCGTAGCGTTTCACCATAGCGTCCAGAATTTCGGCCGTGGCCAGGGTGTCGGCTTCGGCACTGTGGGCGTTTTCGAGGGCTTTTCCGCAGAAAAACTTGTAGGCCGCCGTCAGCGTCCGGGGCTCCATGAGGTGAAAAATGCGCTGAACGTCGATGAGTTTGCGGTTTTTCAGGTCAAAATCGACATTGGCCCGCAGAAACTCCTCGACCATCAGCGGCACGTCGAAGCGGTTGCAGTTGTAGCCGGCCAGATCGCAGCCGTCCAGAAACTGGGCGAGCTGCCGGGCAATGACCCTGAAGGTCGGAGCGTCTTTTATGTCCTCGTCGTAGATACCGTGGATCAGGCTCGTCTCGTAAGGAATGGGGACCGTCGGGTTAACTTTGTGTGTTTTAACGACCACCTCGCCGCCGGGCAGGGCTTTGGCAATGCTGATTTCAACAATGCGGTCTTTCATGACATCGATGCCCGTAGTTTCGAGGTCGAAGAAAGCCAGCGGCTTTTTGAGTTTGAGTTGATGGGTCATTTCCAGCTACACACGTGAAGGTACGGCCGCAAAAATAATAGAACTGTCCGGGAATGCAGTTCGGGGACAGCGGATTTAATTCCGGCTGCCCCGAACCAACCGCTTAGTCTTCCCAGGCAAAGGAGCGTTCAACGGCTTTTTGCCAGCCTTTGTACAGCTTTGTTCGTTTGGCTTCTTCCATCTGCGGCTCAAACGTCCGGTCGACGCCCCAGTTCTGGCGCAGATCGTCCAGATTGCTCCAATAACCCACGGCCAGCCCGGCCGCATACGCCGCGCCGAGCGCCGTCGTTTCAGTGATGGTCGGCCGCACCACGGGAACGCCCAGCATATCCGCCTGAAACTGCATGAGCAGTTCGTTCACCGTCATCCCGCCGTCCACCCGCAGGGATTTCAGCTCGATACCAGCATCTTCGGCCATGGCTTTCACCACGTCGAGCGTCTGATAAGCCGTCGCCTCCAGCACCGCCCGGGCGATGTGGCCTTTGTTCACGTAGCGCGTCAGGCCGGCGATGACACCCCGGGCATCGGCTTTCCAGTACGGAGCGTACAGGCCGGAAAAGGCCGGGACGAAGTAAGCCCCACCGTTGTCCTCCACCGTCCGGGCGAGGGTGTCCACATCCGAACTGGCCTGAATAAGACCCAGATTGTCCCGGAGCCACTGCACCAGCGCCCCGGTGATGGCTACGCTGCCTTCGAGCGCATAATGGGCGGGCTGTCCGGCCGCCTGAAAGGCCACCGTCGTCAGCAGGCCGCAGGTCGAGTGGCGAAGCTCGGTGCCGGTATTCATCAGCAGAAAGCAGCCGGTGCCGTAGGTGTTCTTGGCCATTCCCGGCTCGAAACAGATTTGTCCGAACAGTGCGGCCTGCTGGTCGCCGAGAATCCCCGCGATGGGCACCCCGGGCAGCACTTCCGACGCAATTTTGCCGTATACCTCACTGCTCGGCCGAATCTGCGGCAGCATGGCCCGGGGAATGTTGAAGTCCGCCAGCAGGTCATCGTCCCAGTCGAGCGTTTCCAGGTTCATGAGCTGGGTGCGGCTGGCGTTGGTCACGTCGGTCAGGTGCTGGCCGTTGTAGGTTCCGCCGGTCAGGTGCCAGGTCAGAAACGTGTCCATGTTGCCAAACAAGGCGTAACCCCGCTCGGCATCTTCCCGCACACCGGGCACGTTATCCAGAATCCAGCGGATTTTGAGCCCGCTGAAATACGTCGCCAGCGGCAGGCCGGTTTTGGCACGGAAGCGATCCTGGCCGCCATTTTCGGCAAACTGACTGACCAGCTCGCCCGTCCGGGTATCCTGCCAGACCAGCGCGTTGTAGTAGGGTTTGCCCGTGCGCCGGTTCCAGACGACGGTCGTTTCGCGCTGATTGGTGATGCCGACGGCCGCAATGTCGGAACTGCTCTCGATCCGGGCGTTGATCCGGGCCACGGCGATGACCTCCAGCGTATTTCGCCAGATTTCTTCCGGGTCATGTTCTACCCAGCCGGGTTGCGGATAAATCTGGGTATGTTCTTTCTGTCCGACCGAAACGATGGCTCCCTGCCGGTCGAAAATGATGCAGCGGGTGCTGGTTGTGCCCTGGTCGATGGCGGCGATATAATTGGGCATGGAAATACTGAATGAGTGATTGATGGAATGACTGAATGATTAATGCCGGGCAGGGCCTGCCTGCCGTTTGGCAACTTTATAAAGCGAACAGGCGGATCAGGATACCGCCCAGCGCGCCCCCGACCAGCGGACCGACGACCGGAATCCAGCTGTAGCCCCAGTCGGACGAGCCTTTTCCGGCGACCGGCAGAGCCGCATGCGCCAGCCGGGGTCCCAAATCCCGGACCGGGTTGATGGCGTAGCCGGTCGGGCCGCCCAGCGACAGACCGATGCTCCACACCAGAATGCCGACCAGGTACGGTCCGATGCCGATGGCCAGTTCACCCAGCGATTTGGACGAAATCCCGGCCAGCCCCAGAATCAGCACGATGGTGGCAATCGCTTCACTCAGAAAGTTGGCGCCAAAGCTCCGAATCGCCGGGCCCGTGGCGAAGCAGGCCAGTTTGGCAGCGGGATCGGGCGTGGCCGCCCAGTGGGGACCGTAAAAAATCCAGACCAGCGCGGCGCCGACAAACGCCCCGGCCAGCTGGGCCACGCTGTAGGGAATAATATGGCTGAAATCATTGGTCGCCACGGCAAACGCCACGGTAACCGCCGGATTCAGGTGAGCGTCGAGGCTCCCGAACGCTTTGGCCACAAAAACGCCCATCGTGACGGCGAAAGCCCAGCCGGTGGTGATGACGATCCAGCCTGCATCATGCCCTTTGGTTTGTTTGAGAACGACATTGGCGACAACGCCGTTACCGAGCAGAATAAGGACTAAAGTCCCGACAAATTCGCCGAGAAAAGGGGAAGGTTGCATGGCAAAAGGTTAGTGGGTTGTACAGAAAAGACAGCAGGTTTTGCGTCTCTACCGATTGGCCGCAAGATATTGCGTCTCTGTCAAATTTTTCCTCAAATAGTTCAAGAAAAAATCCTGCTGCTGCGTTTGGCGCCAAATCGTACCTTTGCAGTTTGGTAACAGAACCTATGCAACTTTCCGCGCTTACTGCCATATCTCCCGTCGACGGCCGCTACCGCCGTCAGGTCGAAGCTCTTGCTCCTTATTTCTCCGAATGGGGCCTTATCCGCTACCGGATTCGCATTGAAGTTGAATACTTTATCGAACTCTGCCAGATTCCGCTGCCGCAGCTGTCCGACGTGCAACCGGACGTATTTCCCCGGCTGCGGGCTTTGTACGAAAACTTCACGGAAGCCGACGCGCTGCGCATCAAGGAAATTGAAAGCGTGACGAACCACGACGTGAAAGCCGTCGAGTATTTTATCAAGGAAAAGCTGGCCGACCTGCCCATTGCCGACTCGCTGGAGTTCATCCACTTCGGGCTGACTTCGCAGGACGTCAACAACACGGCCATTCCGCTGTCGCTGAAAGAGGCGCTGGACAACGTCGTCGTGCCGCTTTACCAGCGGGTACTCGCCCGGTTGCAGGAACTGGCGGAGCAGTGGAAAGGCATTCCGATGCTCGCCCGGACGCACGGCCAGCCGGCCTCTCCTACCCGGCTGGGCAAGGAATTTCAGGTGTTTATCGAGCGCATCAGCAAGAAGCTGGGGCAATTGGAAGGCATTCCGGCGGCGGCCAAGTTTGGCGGCGCGACAGGCAACTTCAACGCCCATACCGTAGCTTACCCGGAAATCGACTGGGTAAATTTCGGGAATACGTTTGTCGGTCGGCTGGGACTGAGCCGGAGCCAGTACACCACGCAGATTGAGCATTACGACATGCTGGCGGCGGCGCTCGACACGTTCAAACGGCTCAACAACATCCTCATCGACCTCGACCGCGACGTGTGGACGTACATTTCGATGAATTATTTCAAGCAAAAAATCAAAGCGGGCGAAGTGGGGTCGTCGGCCATGCCGCACAAGGTGAATCCGATTGATTTTGAGAACTCGGAAGGAAACCTCGGCATTGCCAACGCGCTGTTTGAGCATCTTTCGGCCAAGCTGCCCATTTCGCGCCTGCAGCGCGACCTGACCGACTCGACCGTCCTCCGGAATCTGGGCGTCCCGTTTGCCCATTCGGTTATCGCGCTGAACGCCCTGCTGAAAGGCCTGAACAAACTGGAGCTGAACGAAGCCGCTATTCAGGCGGATCTGGAGGAGAACTGGGCGGTCGTCGCCGAAGCCATTCAGACCATTCTGCGCCGCGAAGGCTATCCCAAACCGTACGAAGCCCTGAAAGACCTGACCCGCACGAACGAAAAAATCACCGCCGCGACCATGGCCCGGTTCATCGACGGGCTGAACATCCAGGAAGAAGTGAAAAACCAGCTCAGGGCCATTTCGCCTTACAATTACACGGGAATCTAAAACCAGAAGGCCAGCCGGAAGCTGGCCTTTTTTACTTAAGACAGGCGTTACCTCTGTGGGGTATTATCGTTCTTATAGGCAGTAAAAGGCAATTGCTGTATCTTTATCTAAAACGAGGACTGGCATGCTCATGCAGACGATGCAAAAGATCCAATTGACCGAGGCTCAGGTAACTAAACTCGAAGCGGGCGGAGTGGTAGAAATACCCGCCTCCTGGGACGAGTTTATGGAATTTCTCAGCGAAACCGCCTACCGTACGGAATATCATAACGGACACATCCTTGTCATGGGACTCGCCGCATTTATCCACGAACTTCTGGTTGGAAATCTAATCGCTCTACTGAAAGCAGTCAGTAAAGGCAAAGGCTTTTACGTCGCCGGCAGCAATGTGGGTGTTCTGAAGGCCGACCAGTCAGGCTATTACAACCCCGACGTGACCGTTGTGCAGGGCGCCCCGGCATTTGCCGCCAATTCCAACGCCATTATCACCAACCCGTTTCTGGTGGTTGAAGTATTTTCCGAATCGACGGCGGCGTACGACTACCTGCATAAACTGCCGAAATACGTCCAGATCGACTCCATTCAGGCGGTTGTGTTTGTGGACCGTTTTGACACCTCCGTCATCGTGGCCGAGCGCGGCGACCAACCCAACGTCTGGACACACACCCACTACTTTAAACTGACGGAAGTAGCGAAAGCCGGTATTTTTGAGCTGCCGCTGACGGAAATTTTCGCGGATTTACCGGAAGAAAAATAAAAAGCAGCAAGGGGCGCAGCGGCCGGTCACGTCCGGCCGCTGCGCCCCTTACCCGCCTATCAGCCTTTCGACAGTTCCGTTGCCCGGACCTGCGCGGCTTTGATGCCTTCCACGAGCGTCTGGGCCAGTCCGCCTTCTTCAAAGCGCTTGAGAGCGGCTTCGGTCGTCCCGCCTTTGGAGGCGACGGCCCGGATGAGTTCGTCCAGCGATTTATCGGTGTTCTGAATCAGATTGTAAGCGCCGAGCATCGTCTGCTTGACCAGCAGCGTCGAGACGTTTTCTTCAAAACCAAGCTCTTTGCCCGCCTCCACCATCGCTTTGACGATGTAGTAAAAATACGCCGGACCGCTGCCGCTGACGGCCGTAACGGCGTCGAGCATGGATTCGTTATCCAGATAAATAGACCGTCCGGTAGCGTTAATGAGGTTTTCGACTTTGCGGAGATTGCCGATCTGCACTTCGTCGGCGGCGGCGAATCCCGTAATGCCCAGTCCCAGCATGGCCGGGGTGTTGGGCATGGCCCGGACTACCTGCCGGTGCTGCAACCGTTCCTGAATGAGCGTGATGGGGATACCGGCCATAATCGACAACACGACCTGCTGGGGCTGAATGACCGCCCGGAGATCATCCTGAACGCTGGCAAAATCCTGCGGCTTTACCGAAAGAATAATCAGGTCATACCCGGAAACCCGGGGACCGATGGTATCCACCACCACCCCTGTCCCTTCGTTTTGCAGCGCCTGCGACCGCTCGGCGCTTTTCTCGATCAGCAGTAAATCCTCCTTGCGTACCAGATCATACCGCAGAAACGACTTGGCAAAGGCCATGCCCATGTTCCCGCAGCCAACAATTGCTATTTTCATTCGTTTCTTTTTATAATTCCGCAAAAATCAGCAGAAAATGGCAACAAAAAACCCGAACGGCGAAGTTTCTTCCGCCGTTCGGGTCTGTATGTGCGAGTATCTGCGAGAACAACCCTTACTGCTTTCCACTCAGCACCTCTTCCAATTTCTTTTCGAGTGCTTCGCCGCGAAGGTTTTTGGCAATGATCTTCCCGTCTTTGTCGAGCAGGAAAGTAGCCGGAATGGCATTGACGCCGTACAACTGGGCGGCTTCCGACTGCCAGAACTTCAGATCGGACACGTGGGTCCAGGTCAGGCCGTCCTTTTCGATGGCCGCCAGCCAGTTGGCTTTTTCGCGGTCGAGCGAGACACCGTAGATTTCAAAACCCTTATCCTTGAACTTATTGTACATCCGCACAACGTTGGGATTTTCCATCCGGCAGGGACCGCACCACGAGGCCCAGAAATCAATCAGCACATATTTGCCCTTCAGTGAAGACAGATTCACCGTTTTGCCTTCGGGGTTGTTCAGGGTAATGTCCGGGGCCTGGGAGCCGACCATCACACCGCGGATTCGCTTGATGCGGCCGATAAAGCCCTGGGCTTCCTTGCCGTTGGGATTTTCCTTTTCAAATTTCTGCGCCAGGGCGTCCAGCGTTTCGAAATCATCCTCCGGATTGATGAAATTCGTCGCGAAAAGCGCCGCCATCGAGGTGCCCATTTCCGGCAACATGGTTTTTACCGTGTTGGCAAATTGCTTGCTGGAGGCTTCGTACTCCTGCTCAATCTTCTGCATCCGCTTCTGGTCGCCTTTCTGCTGCGCTTCGCCGTACTGCTTCTGCCAGTCCTGGGATTTAGTGGTCATATCCCGGTACATGCCCATCAGTTTCTGGTAGTACTCCATGTTTTGGGAGCCTTTCACCTCCGGCCGGGCCGTTTTGGGGTCCTGGGCGATGTCGGCGTTCACGGTCAGAGTTTCGCCGCCTTCGACCAACAGGCCGAGCTTCTGCTTGTTGGCCAGATTGAGCTGGTAAAAGCTGCCTCCGGCCGTTTCTTTGCTTTTCAGGGTAAACTGTCCGTTTGCACCAACCTGCGTCGAATCCAGTCGGCGAACAGGCTGGCTGTTCACTTCCAAATAAATCTTCGACCCCGGCTGAGCATTTTTCACGGTTCCTGTCACCGTGAAGTCCTTGGCATCCTGAGCCCGTCCCGGCAACGTCAGCGCCGCGCTCAGCAGGATTCCCGCCAGCAGGCGGCCTCCGGATTGTTGCATGGTTGTCATACTGTACTTTTCGTTCTATAGGTTGGATAGCGTCTCCTGGACCAGCTGGTTGGTTAGTTTGGGGTCGGCGCTGCCTTTCGACTTTTTCATCACTTCGCCCACAAACATCCCCAGAAGTCCTTTTTTCCCTTTCTGGTATTCTTTCACCTTGTCCGGCCAGGCGGCTAACACGTCATTTATTAACGCCTGCAAATCACCGGTATTGCTGTTCTGTACTAAATTCTGTTCGGTAGCAATTTGTTCAGGCGTCTTCTCCGGGGCTTCCATCAGGGCCGGAAGAATTCGCTGGCTGGCGGTGGAAAAGCTCACTTTCCCGGCGTCCACCAGATTGATCAGAGCCGCCAGTCTGGGCGCCGATACCGGAAAAGCTTTGTCCCGGAGGGTTTTTTCGGTCAGCTGGGCCTTCACCGGGCCCATCAGCCAGTTCGAAGCGGCTTTGTAATGGGTCGTAAATTGGCAAATATCTTCGTAGTAATCAACCAGTTCGCGCGCATCCGCAATCAACGCGGCGTCGTACTCGGGCAGACCGTACTGATTTAGGAGTTTTTCGTAACGGACCTTCGGCAGTTCGGGCATCGCCGCCCGAATTTCGGCCAGCCATTCCTCCGAAATCACGAACGGGCTCAAGTCCGGGTCGGGGAAGTACCGGTAGTCGTTCATCGATTCTTTGGTCCGCATGCCGTAGGTCTGCCCGTTACCCGCGTCGAACATGCGGGTTTCCTGAATCAGCGCTCCGCCGCTTTCGAGCACCTCAACCTGCCGCCGAAACTCGGTTTCGATGGCCCGCTGCACGTTGCGGATCGAGTTCATGTTCTTCACCTCCACCTTGGTACCCAGGGTAGTTTCGCCCCGCTTCCGGACCGACAGATTGACGTCGCAGCGCAGCGAGCCTTCTTCCATGTTGCCGTCGCAGATGTCGAGGTAACGCACCAGCCGGCGGACTTCAGTGAGGTAAGCGGCGGCCTCCTCGCCCGAGCGGATGCAGGGGTCCGTCACCATTTCGATCAGCGGCGTCCCGGCGCGATTGTAGTCCAGCAGCGTATCCCACTCGCCCGCTTCGTGAATCGACTTACCGGCGTCTTCCTCCAGGTGGATGTGGTGGAGCTGCACGGCCCCTTCGACCGTCTGGCCGTCTGCCTCTTTGTATCTGACCGGCACCGTACCGCCGACGCAGACCGGTGTTTTGTCCTGCGAAAGCTGGTAGCCCTTCGGCAGGTCCGGGTAGAAATAATTCTTGCGGGCAAACACGTTGTATCGCGTAATTTCTGACCCGCAGGCCAGGCCCATGCGCACGGCGTATTCTACCGCCCGCCGGTTCAGTTTCGGCAGCGTGCCCGGATGCCCGAGCGTGATGACACTGATGTTGGTATTGGGAGTACTGCCGAACTGATTGGAGTCAGCCGCAAAGATTTTTGTATGGGTCAGAAGCTGGCAGTGTACTTCAAGGCCAATAACCATTTCGTAGCGGGCCAGCGCATCAGGCGATACCGTTTTTTGATCAGCTACCATGAGCAGGAACTAAGGTGATTTTCAGCAAAGATAGCGGATTCGGCGGGATTGCCGGTTTCGCGGCTCGTAAACAGCAAAACCCGGTCCGAAGCCAGACTGGGTTTTGCAAACTACTTACAGTAAGTTCGTCAGGCGGTGGCTTTGGGAGTAGTAGCCACCGTCGTAATCTTGTCGAGGATTTCGCCCGTCCGGATGCGCTCGTTGCGGGTCGAGTTCACGGCCGCCCCGTAGACCACCAGGCCAAAGCCGATTTTGTTGACGGCATCGCCGATGTTGTACACCAGATCGAGGTTCCAGCCCAGGCCGGCCAGCAGGTTACCGGGCATCAGCATGTAGCCGATCGGGTAGATGGCCCAGCCTACCAGCACAAAGTTGCGCAGCAGCCGCACGGCATTGACGACCTCCGGGTTGTTGGAGGTATCCGCCACCCGTTTTACGTCTCCAAGGGTCGCTTCGTACACAATGCCGAGGTAGCCGAGCGTCGAGATGACGCCCCAGAGAATGGTGTTGCCCGGGTCGATGGCCTCCCCGATGTAGCCGGTCACGAGCATGAGCACCGAGTAGGCTACCAGCTTCCACATGGTGCTAAGTTTACCGCCGTAGGGCTTGATGAGCAGGTAGAACTCCACGCACATCAGCGGCACGGTCAGCGTCCAGTCGATGTAGCGGAATTCGGTTGGGGACGTTTTGGCCTCCAGCCACACGCCCCGCATGTAGAAGTAGTGGACGGCCGCAATGAACGTAATCAGCCCCGAAATCAGCAGGGAGGTCTTCCATTTGCCATCGACCTGCCCGCGTTCAAAAAAGAAGAAAAGCGAGGCCGCCAGCATAGACATGTAGCCCGTGAAGAAGGTGAAACCGACAACGTCGCCTGCCTGAAGATCGGCCAGCAGCAGCGAGGCAATAATTTGCAATTTTTCCATTTTGGTAAGTTTGTTAAGTTAGGTTAACTGGTTGGAATGGGATGGCGTAGAGCCGTCTAATGAACACCTTGTTATAAAGTTTGTTTAACTTTTATCTATAAATTTTAAACAGATATTTTCACATTCCTCTAATAAATAGCACATTACGTTTATACACGTTTAAATGGGGTATTATATAGCAAATTCATGAATATTTATTAATGAGTCCCTTTTCACCGAAGTCTTCATGTAATTTTTCCAAGTTCAGAAAACAGAAAACAACGGATTCTGTAGCCTTTAAAAAGGCACAAAAAAACGCTCAGCCGGATGGCTAAGCGTTTACCACTTTCAGATTAGTTGGTAAGGAATCAGATCACGTTCAGTCGGTATTTGAGGTACGTCTGGGCCAGCAGCGCAATCTTGGTCCTGTCCGGCACGCGAACCCGCTCGTGCTGAATCCGGGAGGCGGGCACGGCCTTGATCTTGTCAAACAGGGTCCGGTAGTAGGTATAAGCCAGGTGTACCCCCATGCGCGCGCCTTTGGGCAGGTTCATCACGCCAACGTAGGCTTCGTCGAAATCCCGCTGGATGTCCTCTTCAATCAGTTGTTTGGCATTTTTGCTGAAATCGTTGAAATCGACCCCCGGAAAATAAATCCGGCCCCGTTCGAGGTAGTCGCTTTTGAGGTCCCGCAGGAAGTTGACCTTCTGAAATGCCGAACCCAGCTTGCGGGCCGGAGCCAGCAGCCGGTCGTACATCGCCGAGTCGCCTTCGCAGAAAACGCGCAGACACATCAGCCCGACGACCTCCGCCGAGCCGTAGATGTATTCCTGATACCCGTTGTCGTTGTAATCCTGGAAGTACAAATCCATCTCCATACTTTTCAGGAAAGCCTCAATCAGCTCCTGTTCGATCTTGTACTGGTGAACAACCAGCTGAAAGGAGTGCAGAACGGGGTTCAGGCTGATGCCGTTGGCGATGGCTTCGTAAGCATCCGCCTTGAACTTGTCGAGCAGGTATTTCTTGTCGAAGTTGTGAAAGGTATCCACAATTTCGTCGGCGTAGCGGACAAAACCGTAGATGGCATAAATGGGGAAATGAAACCGACGGTCGAGGGTTTTGATGCCGAGGGTGAATGAGGTGCTGTAATGTTCAGTAATCAGCTTACTGCATTCCAGAGTAGTACGGTTAAAAAGCTCCAGCATACGGAAGTTAGGCTTAGGCCGATATGCCACGACAGCACGGCGGACGTTGTTGGTTTCAGGCTTTCACTACGCTTGTCAACGCAAATTCCTTTTCGACCTCTTCCGCTACTACCAATCCCGAAATCAACGAGGGAGGAACTCCGGGTCCGGGGACCGTCAATTGACCCGTATAAAACAGATTGTTTACTTTTTTGTTTTTGAGCGATGGCTTCAGGATAGCCGTCTGTCGCAAAGTGTTGGCCAGCCCGTAAGCGTTGCCCCGAAAAGCGTGATAATCAGACACAAAATCGCGGTGCGCGTAACTTCGCTTGACTATCACATGATTACGGACGTCTTCACCAATATACGTTTCCAGACGGTCCATCACCAGATTGTAATACTTTTCGCGGGTTTCTTCCGGATCGTCCAGGTCCGGAGCGACGGGAATTAGCAGAAAAATATTTTCCATTCCTTCCGGCGCTACGCTCGGATCGGTCTTCGACGGAGCCGAGGCATAGAACAGCGGGCGGGCGGGCCAGCGCGGCGTTTCGTAAATTTCCTGGGCGTGCACCTTGAAATCTTCGTCAAAAAAGAGATTGTGGTGCTGCAATTTGGGAAGACGTTTGTTGACGCCGAGGTAAAACAGCAGCGACGACGGGGCCATGACCCGGCTTTTCCAGTATGCCTCGTCGTAGTTGCGGTGTTCCGGACCCAGCAGTTTGCTGTCGACGTGGTGGTAATCGGCCCCGGCCACGACCACATCCGCCTCGAAAACTCCCTGCGGCGTAACCACGCGGCGGGCGGTACCGTTCACCACCTCAATCCGCTCGACGGGGTGGCCCAGTTTGATGTCCACGCCTTTCTCCTCGGCCAGCGCCACCATCGCCTTCACGATTTCGTGCATGCCGCCCATCGGGTACCAGGTTCCCATCGAAATTTCGGCGTAATTCATCAGGCTGTACATGGCCGGTGTGTTCTCGGGAGTCGCGCCGAGAAACAAAATCGGAAACTCCATGAGCTGCAGCAGGCGCTCGTCGGTGAAGTACTTCCGGATATGACTGGCGAAGGACTGAAACACATCGAGCCGCATCACGTCGGCCAGCAGTTTCAGACTCAGGAACTCGGATACGCGACGGCTGGGTTTCCAGACAAACTGGTTGATGCCGACGTCGTACTTATAAGCCGCCTGCTCCAGAAATTCCATCAGCCGCCGACCGGCGCCGGGCTCCATCTGGTCGAAAAGATTGCGGATATTGTCGGTTCCGGCGGGAAGGTCAACCGCGTCGTCGGGGCCAAACACAACCGTATAGGATGGGTCGAGCCGGACCAGGTTGTAATAGTCAGATGGCTTTTTGCCAAAACGGGCGAAGTAGTTTTCAAAAATATCGGGCATCCAGTACCAGCTCGGCCCCATGTCGAAGGTAAACCCATTGGTCCGGAAGAGGCGCGCGCGCCCCCCGGCCTGGTCGTTTTTCTCAAGAAGGGTAACGTGGTAGCCTTTGTCGGCCAGGCTGGTAGCGGCCGACAGGCCGGCGAATCCGGCTCCGATGACAATAATTCTTTTTCCTGGGTCAGGCATAGACGGTGGTCTTAGACAGAATGCGCCGGGCCGTTCATTGCCCGCACGCTAACGATTTGAACTATATAACAACAAAAAAGTTAGACGGAAACCTCTCGTTTATTCCTAACCAGTTCTTTTACAACCACATAGAATCGCGTAGATTCTACTGTTAGCAGTTCAGGGCGCAGTAACGGCAACAAACGGCCGTTGCGTCCTGGTGGGATAACTGCTAAGATGCTGCTTTCCCAATCCAGCTCTATCAATTATAGACATTAGAAATGTATTCTCTCTGTCTAGTCTTGCATTCTCCTTTTCCAATTGTTCCACATACTTTTTCAAATATTCGGAATCAATACTTACTTGTCGAAACGGATAAGTATTCTTTTCCGATTCTTCTCCCAAAAAATAACTTACAGGAACGTTAAGCACCTTACTAAGATTCATAAGGTGCTTAGTATCAACACTATCCTTTTTATAAAGATAGTAAAGTGTTGATACCGACATTTCGCAAGCGGCAGCTAGTTCATCAGCAGTACCAGTCCACTGATTCTCAACAGCTTCACGGATTCTTTCACCGATTTTCATAAGTACATTTAACAATTTTTGTTTCGATTATTTGGAAACTTGTTTTTGTTTTTTGTAGTATTGCCAAACAGTCACGAACGAATAACGGCAAAAATCTACAAAAAGATGCAAGGTGACACCACAATTACACCTAACGGTACAACCTATGATATAGTAAACAAGGTTGAAGAATTACCGAGAAAGCTCAAAATGAACGTCTTGAACTCATATCTGAGCAATGTTGGATACTCAATTACCACATTGAAGCGCCGGATTCAGGACAAAAAGCTCTCACAAATCGAATTGAAAAAACTTGAAAGCTCTTACATGAGCCTTCAAGATGCAGCTTAGTAAAGCAGAGAAGAGTAATCAAACTGGAATGGTTGCAAAGGCGGTTCGATTCCCCTTCCAGTTTCAACCCTGTAGGATATTCCGTCTTTGGTTTTAGCAGTTCCAAACCGGATAACGTACCAGGGTGCCTATGCAGGAGCAACCGGCCGGACGTAGCAATGACAAGTTTCAAAGCGCAAATAGTCCGGCCGTTTTCCTTGACATTCTCGAATGCAAGTTGCACCTGACAGGCAGACGTAAGTTAAAAACTGCTATCAGGCGCAAGCCTGATAACTAACCCGACAATGGCAGAAGTCGAGCACATATCCGAAATCATTAATTCTGTCCTACCAACTATGCGCATTAAAACCACTTGGAAGCAACAGCGCGAAACACTTACGATGCTGATTAACCATTACACCAAACTGATTGAATCAGCTCGTAACATTCAGGATCGGGATAAGGAACTGAAGCTAATGGCAGTCCAGGCGGTATTAATAGACTCCCTGGCTATGGCTAAGAATCTTCACCAGGTAGGAAGCACCAGCGGACAGATACCGGCGTATCATAACACTCTTTTCCCCGAAGAGTAAGCACACCTTAAACGGCTGGTTTTGCGCCGTTTAGCCCTCCCTCGATAAATATAGAAACAACTGGAATTCCTATCCCTCAAATGACAGACCTTCAAGAAGCCAAAAACCAGTTACGGAAAACCTACAAGTTTGGGTACACTGTCCGTAACAAGTCGCTTCAAAACCGGGAATTGTGCTCACAGATCGAAGATTTTCTTTCCGACTACGATGTACGCTTGCCGAAAACCAAAAAAGACTTTCAGTTAGCCTTTGATCGGGCCGTTCGGAATGGTGAAGAGCATGCGGCGCTCATGGAACGGTTCGAAGATTTAATCCGGATGTATTATTCGATTGCAGAAACGACAGGCTATTACGCTCGTTTCGTGAAAGAAGAATCAGTCCGGTTTGTTCCCCTCGCTTTCAGATATTCCCGGCATCGCTTGTGCCACGTCTGGAACTGGCGTAAGTCTCAGATCATCCGGAATCGCTATTACAACTTTCTCCGGAATGCTATCGACGAGAGCGGCCGTATGCTGCTCAACACCTACCGGCCTATTCACCTGGTCCTGACTGTGCCGCATGAGGGCGGCAAATTTCAGGGACATCGGTTCTACGCTCGACAGATCATTGAACGCTTCAACCTGCTACGTAAATCAGCCGTCTGGAAAAAGTACGTATATGCAGGTGAATACGGACTAGAAGTAAAACGCTCCAAATCTCATGGCCTACATATACACGTACATAGCTTTTTGCTTCAGTATCCTGGTTATGCTGTTACCAGTGCTGCAGCAGCTATTGAAGGAGAATGGCGGAAGTTGGTCGGCAATGAAACGACCTACAGCGGTATTCACTACGAAACCCTGTATACCTGGAAGAAAGACGCGGCCGGAAACCTCGTTCGTGACAAGCGGGGGCAAATGGTTAAGGACTATGTTTCACCTGGTTCGTCGGACATTCAGCATTATCTGTCCGGAATCATGGAATGCATCAAATACCACTTCAAACCGGATGCGATAGAAACAGACGGCGGAAAGTTTGACATTCTGCTGATTGACGAAATCCTGACCAATACCAAAGGACTCCGGATGTACAGCCGGTTCGGAGCCTTCTACAAACAAAGCCTGCTGAACTTCAAGGCGCTTCACAACGAACCAGAGACCGAAACAGAAGAACCGGCCGCGGTAGAAGACTACACCGACACCGACGAAGAACCGGATTTGGAAGAGCTGAATACGGACGTGTCAGGCGTCGAAGAACGGTTGATCAATCCTTTTACGCTTCAGCAGGCAGTCAGATCGGACTACGCTATTACCATCGGGAACCCTACGAACCTGCTTTACTACTCCCGCGAATCAGACATACCCTATGAGCCGTACACCTACACGTTCAACGTGTTCCGCTGGTGTCCGCCGCTATCGCTCAAAGAAGTGATCATGATGGACTGTACAGGCAAGCTGAAGGAAGCGGCTGAAGCTTACGCAATGCGGTAACTTTTTAAACCACCTACATAAATGGACGAATTAAGTTTTGCTACCAATTGGAATCAAAAGCTCGATTGCAATTGCTTCACCACCTTCCGGCTACACAATCCAAAATATCAGCCTGGCAAAGTGTTCTCGATAACCCTGAAGAAGAAGCCCTACAAAAAGGCGCGGGTTCTGGAAAAGAAAACGGTCACACTCGCACAGGTAAATGAATTCATGGCACGAGTGGACACCGGGTATTCGCGGCAAGGTTTCATTGACATTGTACAGAAAATGTACATCACCCAAAACCTGGACTGGAACACTCAGACGTTTGATTTTATCCTGTTGGAAACTGTGAAAGAAGCGGAATCAAATGCAGGAGGAATTTGAACAAATGTACCAGGCGTATGTACAGAGAATCTTAGCCCTGGTACAACAAGCACAAACCAAGTAATTCAATCTTCAATTTATAACCACTATGAACCAACTTACCATCATTGGACACCTGGGAAAAGATGCAGCCGTTAAGCGTGTAAACGACCGGGAATTTATCACCTTCAGCGTTGCCGTTACGGAACGCTACAAAAATCAGCAGGGAGTAGAAGTAGAAAATACAACCTGGTTCGATTGTATCTATTCACCGAAATCGACGGCCGTAGCTCAGTACATGAAGAAAGGCGGTCAGGTGCTCGTGCAAGGGAAGGTTTCTGCTGAAGCGTTCCAGAACAATCAAGGTGCCTGGATGGCCGGTTTGAAGCTTCAGGTTCGCGGCATTCAGCTTTTAGGTTCTGCAAACGGCGGGAACCAGGCTCAGGCAGGGCAACCGGCCACGGCTCCTGTTCAGCAACCCGCTCAGGCGGCACAACCGGCGCAAGCGTTTCAGCCTGCAATGACAGAAGGCAGTGAGGACGACTTGCCGTTCTAAGGTCCGTACAAAGCTCCGTAAATGCCCTGTAAGAAGCCCCGTCTATTAGGCGGGGCTTTTATGTTGTCAACTCCTCTCGTGTCAATGGTGCGCCCAAATAGGCCACTATTCGACGTATCTGGTTCGGCGTAAAAACCTGTTTCCCCTCCTTCCATCCTATCTCATTTTTGATCGGCTCGATTGAAGCAGAGAACGCATTGTAATGCGTACCATAAAGCCGTATCAATTCTGCCTTAGACATGAAGTTTCGAATTTCCATTTGTGAATTAGGATTGATTATTTCTTAAATATAATAAATGTTGGTGATTTACAGAAGTAAACAGCAAAGGCATTCAGGGCATAATGCTATGTTTCTGACCACAATTAACAGGAACGAACATGCCTTTTCTCGGGATTGGGAAGAACAAAAAAAACCGGAAGGTATTTCTGCAAAATGCAAATGCTGTAAAAACGTCTGAGCAAATCAAACTTGCCGAAAGAGAATTTTCGGCAGGCCGGTTTCAGGGAAGCCGGGTTGCATTTATTAATTCCCAACTGACTGAGATTGAGAATTCATTCAGCGACTACTTAGACCTCCTGAAGAATGCTGAAGAATTAAAGTTCGGTGTCTCATTCGGAGAAATACTAACGGGCGTTGGAGCGACAGCAACAGCAGTACCAACAGGGGTAACTCAAATTGCCGGGCCAATTGTCGCAGGTGTTGGTGCTTTGATTACTGTTTTCGGAAATAAAAAGCGTAGTGCAGAAGAACAAAAAATTCAGGAAGCTTTGGTAAGAATTCAGAACGACCTGATTGCACTTCAAAATTTAGGCAAACAGTACGAAGCTGAAAAGAAGACGCTAACAACAGGCAGTGGAGGCACTTCTATTTTAGGAGGGGATGGAACAACAGGACAAAAATCAGGTCAGGCATCACTTCTAGCCATTGCCGCGATTGTAGGAGGTGCAGTAGTGTTAAAGAAAAACCGAAAAGCAGGTAATGGAAACTAAGAATTTGAAATACGGCGCGGTTATCGGCATCCTGCTTTCGTTGGGCTATTGGGTTGTTTCAAGAGTACGGGCGGCAACACGGTTAGATATTTCGATGGGCTTACCGAAAGGGTTTAAAATTTCGGGCGGACAATTGACATTTATACAGCCAATTGTCCTTCTGAACAGAACACAAAGCCCGCTTACAATTACGCTCGTAGACCTGGACTTTAATACTGAATCAGGTTCGCGTTTTGGCCGGGCGTTTTTCCAGGGAGCTGCAAGAGTTCCCCCGTATCAAAATGCAACGGTTGATGTAACAGTAACAGCCAGTTTAGCGGATTTAGCGTTTGCAATTCCTGACCTGATTACGGGAGTCCAGGCGAAACGAATAGGGATTAAATATGCTGGAAGTGTGGGCGCTGAAGGTTTCAGTATTCGTGTAGCAGACAGTTATTTTCTCACAATTCCTAAAATTTTCTAATGGCTGACATTCTTCAAGTTTCACCCAACATTCAAATTCCTCTGTGGCAGAAATATAACATCCCACAGGGAGTAAATCAGGTAGTGGCTGCGGCCAATGGTAACACTGGAATAACCGGAACGGGCGTACCTAAGAGCGGAGGAACAGCGTACCAGTGGGCCGGACTGATCGGCGGGCTTATCACAACCGCTGCGGGTGTGATCGGCGGCGTTAGGGGAGTTCCGCAAACGCAGCAGGCACCGGCTCCTGTGGACACCGGCACAGGCGGAACAGGCGGCAACGGCGGCGGAATGTTCGACAACAACACGCTTTTGCTCATTGGTGCAGGTGTAGCGGCCTACCTCATTTTAAAGTAGTCAAACAGTAAACAACAGTAATTTTTCATTCCAAAAATGGCAAAACGGATTCTGTACAACGTCGGTACAATTACCCTCGGTACAACTCAAAAAAACGTCTTCCTGGGCGACGCAGACGGCCAACAGTTCCTTGCAATGGCTCCTGCTGACGGGAACCTGTTCAAGTTCATTTCCCGCGACTACATCATTTCGATGATCTCGATGGGCCTCGCCGTTCTGGACAGCCGGGTTAACCTGAGCGCCCTGGACAACCGGGCGGCTCCTGAGTATACAGCCACGTCTGAAACCTACCGGACTGTGACTATCGAAAACGCGAACACGACGCTTGCCGAAAACTATTTCGGCGCTCCGTTCTACTCCCTTCGCGGTGATTCGGTAGCAGAGTACACCAACACGGTAACGGTTACCGGCAACAGCGTAGATGTAGCTACGGCCAATTCGTCAAGCTCAAAAAGCCTGACTGATTTCAGCATCAGCGATGTAACGAACTTCATCGAAAGCAACCTCCTGTGGATTGCCATTGGTGCCGGGGTTCTGCTGTATTTTGACCCGTTTGGCTGGTTCGGCAAGAAAAAGAAAAAGAAATAGTCAGTAACCAGGTATAACCAGAAAGGAAGCCCCGGCATTTCGGATTTCTAATCTGAATTGTAAGACCGGGGCAAATACAAATCTTATCTTTTTACCAAAATGGCTAAATACAAGAAATACAAGAAAACGCCCAAAGCTTCAGCCTCAAAACAAACGTGGGATAACTACTACGCAGATTGCCGGGAGGTTGACAAATTCAATGCGCAGCTCGACAAAGACAAAGCGGCAAAAAAGAAAGTCATGGCTGACGTAAAAAAGCTGAAATCGAAACGATAACAAAAGCCCCGGCCGGACAGCACCGGGGCTTTTTTGATACCCGTTAAAATGGAAAAAGCACTCGACTTCTTTGACCTTGAACAAAAGTCATTTTGGAGACTGACCAAGAATAGCAAAAAGGTTTCTGAATACATCGGAAACGATATTGAGGAAAGCCGGGCTTATCTGGAAAAAGTACTTGCTCTATTGGAACCAGGCACATACTCGTTAAGTGTTCGAAAGGGCGAACGGTCAGACGTAGGCGCTGCAGAGAACGAATTTAGAATCAGTAAAGCAAATCAACCGGCAACTCCCAAAATGAACCTTGACGAAGAACGCTCAAAAGCCTACAATGAAGGGTACGAACGGGCAAGATTTGAGTTTGAAATGAGGCAGGAAATAAAGGACATTAATAAGCGCCTGGACACTCTTGCTGAAGCCCTGAAAAAGCTAACGGACGATGATCCGGAAAACGATGAGTCGGCGCTAGAGAAAGTAGAAACCGTATTAATGAAGGCGCCGGGAATGATGAAAGGAGTAAGAGAACTGTTAAACACTGCTAAATAATAAACCATGAAAAAGACCACGAACCGAATGGAAGTTACTGTAATCGAGTCGCCTGAAGTAGTACTCGAAAACGCACTCACCAAATTTGTAATGACTGGAATGCAGGTAGTTGGCGTTGAAGCAACTACGCAACTTGTAAGCCTGCTCACTGGCATAATTCAGGACGAACCGGCATTGGCTCGAAAACTGGCAAACAAATCAGTCCAGGAGGAACTAAAGAAAATGGCCGAAACCATGAAAGGCGGCAAGTTTTCAATGTTCGATTTGCCGGAAATTCTCTCAAAGGTTAAATCAATTCTAAAGTAAAATGTGGAACCTGGTATTATTAGTTCTTGGCTTTTTCCTGAGCAACCGAAAGGAGAAAAAGACCGAATCAGAAACGAGTGAAAGCGGCGGAGTGAACATTAATTTCCCGCTCGTTATCCTCATTATTTCGGGCTATTTCGTGCTGAAAAATGGCCTCAAAAATTACAACGCGGACAACATTCTGAATAATGCCAACAATGATAATTCTACGCAGTTGGCGATTCAGATTTACAACGCGGCTCATACGGGCGTTTTCGGCACTACAGAAGACGAAGAACTGATAATCCAGCTTGGTAGTCAGATCAAGGATTGGCCGAAAGTCCGACAGGCTTACCTGACGCTGTATAAATCCGAACTGTCAACCGACCTCGAAAAATGGCTGAATCCGGAAGAGCTTCAACGCTTCTTTGCGGCCGTTCGGGCGGCATCCGGAAGTAGCTCAGGCGGGACCAGTGGCGGCACCACCACGGGCGGCAGTACTGGAACAACACCGACTCGTGACCCGAACTATCCGGACCTTCCTTACATCGTTGGCCGTATACTGCTGGTGAATCCGAACCGGACAGTAACCGTGAAAGACACGGCCGGAAAATCGCACACGTATGCAGCAAATGAGGAGTTGGGAACGGCTACGGGTTGGCTGAAGAGAGACGGTAAGGTATACATTTATTTCCGGCCTCGTGTACCCTGGTATAATCCGACCTGGACAGCAACAACCCAACTCGTAGATGCAAACTTTGTCCGCTTCAAATGAAGAAAGAAATCTTAATCGGCGGGGCGTCTCTTTTGGCGTTGGTACTGGCAAGCAAAGCAAAAGCCGCTCCGTCCGAATCCAACAACAATTACTCACTTCCTGGACTGCCTGACATTTCCGGAAAGTGGGTAATCGTAAACCGCCTGCCTGCAGATCGGCCGCAACTACTGATTTACAACAACGCAAATCTTCAGGTCGAATACCTCGCAAAACCGGCCACCGTACTTGGGCTTGCAGTCGGTTGGCGCAAGATTGCCGGAACCGTTTACGTAGTCTTAGACGAACTGACAGTACGGCCGGATGGCTCACAAAACAAACCCGTTCGGCTCATTGCTGAAGCAAACTTTGTACGCACAGAATGAAGAAACAAATATCACTTCTTGCGGCCGGTATTGGCGGTTTTCTGCTGTATCAAAAGCAGAAGAAAAAGAAAATGGCTGCAGCTCAGCAGACCTTTATTCAGACTGCTCAGCAGGTAGTTCAGCAGGGGAATCAGACAGGCAGCTATAATTATCCCTGGCTAAACCTGACAACCGTAAAACCTGACTGGCTGAAACGGGTTGGTCTGACCTTCACCCGCAGCTCGAAAGAGGCGTTCATTTTGCTGTATTCCAATGTGCCGGTTATGGTATACATGGTTGCTCTGGTGCCGGAAGGCGACGAACGGCGAAACGGCCTACCGTTGGCGGTTTGGGTTAATGCCTCAAACGCTTATTTCGACTTGTACAACTACTCTGTTTTCTTCCGTCGCTCTGAACTGAACGGCGGCGGCATTTATCCGGACACCGAATATGAGCTACACATTCAGCAGGCCGGACAAAGCACCGATAATGCTTTCAAAATGACTTGCCGCACTCCTTCCGAATCAGTAAACCAACAACAAATACTTTGAAAATGAAAGCCTTAAAACTTAACAGCAGAACGCTGATTATCGCTGTAATAGCGTTTATCCTGCTGTACATCTACACCCGCAAAAAGCCGATTACTCCAACGACCGGCCGGACTTCCACAGGTACAACCGGCAACAGTTCCGGAACGGGTTCAACTGGCACGAGTACGGGCGTTTTTGTCTCGACCAATAAGCCCTCGTATCTGTCAGATGTAGCGTTTAGCTATCTCGACAGCACCAATGAGGCAAGCATCTGGTTCAACACGACGGCCGACGATTTGGAGTTCCGGTTGATTCTCGACGGCGCTTCAGCTCAACCGACAGTAAGCGGCTACACGTTTGGCACTTGGACAGGTACGCAAAACGAATACCCGATTGGCATTTGGAACCGTTACGCTCGCCTGAATCCGGCAACGCCTGGTGTTGGCGGTATTCCGGTTGGGGCAACGCTTGTGCTCGAAACGCGGCGGGCATCGGCTAAGAACAACGTTTTCCGTACCAATGTACTTACACCTTCAGGTGATACTAACGGGCCGAAACCGGCAACGCTAACGACTCCTTCCGGCAGTACTGGAACGGATTCTACACCGAACCCGGAAGGCGGCTCTGATTCTTCGCTTGCTGGTGAGGATTATCGGGGCGTACAATTTACAATTACAACGGCTCCGAACCTTCCGGCCGCACCGCTCCGGATGTATCCGAACCAGGCAGACAACGAATACACCTACCAACTTCAGGCAGCAACGGCCGCGGCTCTGATCAAGCGGATACCGGCGTTCAATTTGGGAGGTCGCAAGCTGTTAATGACAAACCCGATTTACACTAATCCGGGTTGGGATGTTACAGCATCCCGTTCTATTATCTCACGGGCGCAAAATAACTATGATCGTCTGACGCCTGACAGAAAGCATTTTTTTGCTGATACTCAGGTATACGAACACGCGGCGGCGGTTGCAATGAATACCGGCCTTCCGATTGAACTACGAGCTGATGCGGCGCGGTTTGCCGGTACTAACGGCTTTGCCGGCCGGCCGATTCCGGTAGAAGTTGTTGCTGCAGTTGGGGCCGGTTGGGGTCCGTTGCCTGCAAGCATCGAAACCGCAAAAGAAATTGGCCGTAGTCTGTTCGGGCAATGGCTGACAGATCCGTACATCGGTCAGGCCAAATACTTCATCATTAACGTGGAGCAGTCCGGTCCTTCACCTGGTACCAGCGGTAATTACTTTATCGAAAACCTGAAGATGTTTGCAGGTGTTCAGGCCGGAATGCTGGAACGGGTAAACTCACATTTTGGAGCGGAAGCGGCCGGAAAGATTGTGTTTGTTCCCTACGGGGTTGCAACCTTCCAGTCTGGATTTTCGGCAAACTCCGCTCCGGATGGAGAGGGCAAACCGGCATTTTACGCACGTCCTGGAGCATACGACAATTCCGTTTTCATGGATACCCTGAAAGCATGTGAAGGCGGTATGGCCGTTGACTCGTACATCAAGGGGATTTGGGAACGGGATTTCTTTCAGCTCGACGCACAGGGACGGGTGCAAACGGAGGGTGGACAGCCGAAATGGAATGAGGTTGCCCACAACTTTACTGCAGGAGGCCGGACGTACAACATTGAGGCTCTGGAATGTCAGCATGCAGCACATGAATACTACGGACATTTCGGTAAGCTGTTCGGCGTTCTGTGGAATCTAAACGGCGGGGCGTATCCGGTAAGCACTACTAGCCGGGCGGCTGATTCGGTAGGTATTCAGGCCGCGGCCTATACTCGACATACGGCGGAAAGCATGGCTTACATTGCCAACATTCCGCATCCGCTCATGAACCAGAATAACCGGCCGCTTCCGGAATGGCTGGTGGACTTTCATGCAGTCGGCTCCATGTTCCTGGCAAAATACTATGTGCATTGGGCGCCACCGGCCGCACGTCGAACGGCACCAGGCGTGAAGTACCAGGAGCCTGATGAAGACATGCCTGCAGATGCGGTATTCGAATACATCACAAAGGCAGCTCACCGGGTATCACTGGTGAAAGACGCGGTTGATGCAGATGGAAAGTGGGTGTTCTTCAAGCATCCGTACATCTCGCAGAACAAGGTAGACGGCGAACATTTCCATCAAAAGCCGCTGGTATTCGGGAAGCTGTACACCGCGGCCAACGGTAAAAAGTGCCTGGCAGTTTACGCGGCGTTCCCGGTTCAGGGTATGAACCAGACAACGAAAGTGCGTCTGTTCGCTAATACCGGCGTGGCCAACAGTTCCGCTTACGTGATCGATGTGAAGGGCCGTCGCGCTTCGCTTGTTCGCTTCCAGCTTCCGGACAACATGCAGAACGTGGAGCCGAAAGACATCTATTGTGCCTTTACGGATTTGGCCGGAACCGCTCGGATTTGGCGCGGCGACCTTCGGGAGAATGTACCGGGCGGAATGGCAGTACCAGCAGACTATCAGGCATAAACTATGAACGCAGCACAATTCACTGAAATCTATGGTGCAATGGCTGTAAAGTCAGGACAACGGTACGGGATTAATCCGGCCGTTATCCTGGCAATTGCCAGCATTGAAACCAATTGGGCAACTTCTTTTAGCTCAAGAAATGACCGGAATTTTTTCGGCATTAAAGTAAGTGTCAATCCGGCCAACTTCGGGCGGCATTGGGACGGCAAAAGCAAAAGACAGGTTGGCAGTACGTATCCTGGTGATACCGGATTCTATCGTGTGTACCAGACCGTAGAAAAAAGCTTCCTGGACTTTGGTTGGTTCATCACCAATGTACAGCCGTACAAGCGTCTTGGGTTGGCAAGCCAAAGCAACAACTTTGCTCAATTTGCAAAAGCCTTTACCACCTCTGGGTACATGCAGGCTACTTACGAAAAAGCTTTGTTGAGTCGTTCAAATGCCTTTGATACTGAGTTAAAAAAAAAGGCTACACGAACTCAATAATTAGCGGGGCTTCATTGCTGATTTTAGCTTATTTCTTTTGGAGGTGGAACCGTTAATCAACCGCTCATATGTTTAAAGATATCATAATTCTAATCGGAGTATTGATAGTGGTGTATCTGCTATTCTTCCGAAAAAATAACAGCGGCGATTTGACGGGAGTAATCGCCGGAAAATTGTCAAGCCTAGAATCAAGATTTGTAGATGCTAACAAAGCAATTCAAGCTCTATTGAATCAGCCGCAACAAGGAAGTATACTTGGACGGCAGATTCAAGCAACGTTTACTACTCCTTCAGGAGAAACAATGTCAGGAACAATAACCTTAACAACATTCTAATGAAACGCTTTTTATTTCTGCTTTTTGCCCTGGTATACCAATTTAGTTTTGCACAGATTGAATTTTCACCGGATACAAACACACGTCCCAAAACTTGGAACAGGATTGCTGTTCGAGAAGGACGTTTACATATTGTTCCCGTTACAGGGCCAACAATTAAGGTTCCGACAATTCAAGAGGTAAATCAGCGTGTATTGCAAGTTGCCTCAATTGCCTCCCTCACGGCCATTTCCGGTTCAGCCGCAAGTTCGGTTATTGTTCGGGATGTGAACCGGGGCGGAACTTTCAGTTATGCCGCTTCGGGTTATACGGCTGATAACGCCACGGTCTATCCTGCCAGCGGCGGCGGCTTCTGGGTGCGATTCATCCCGGATGGATGGGTGCAGGCCGACTGGTTTGACCGGGGGCTAGGGGACGCGGATATACTTAGCCGGGCGTTTGTGTCCGGCCTGGGGAAAATCAGGCTTTCCAGGGGCCGGACCTATACACTTGCCTCTAAGCAGGATTATGCCGGGGCGGGGAAAGACCTAACTATTGACCTGAACGGGGCCTCCATTGTCGCCTCAAACAGCTATACGGACGGCGGCGGCTACGACGGTATGCTGCACTTCGACGGATTTGGAACCATTCAGATTATTGGGGATGGGCTATTGGATGGAAGGCGGCAATTGAAAGGTGAACGGCAGGCATATGCCACGCACGAACTAATTACGATCAGTAACTGCGCCGCGGCCTACATTCAAGGCACCATGCAGCTTAATAATGCGCGGGCGAATGCCTTATCGGTTTCCAGCACCCCGTTTGTGGATATACAGGATATCCGCTCATCGAAGCCCTACTGGAGTAACATATTCGTGCAGAACAGCAGTCAGGTATACATCAATAATACGTATTCCTATGGGTCCGGCGACTACGAAGGAAGCCTTGATTCTGCCGGCTTCATCAACTCTCCCAGGGGCGGCATTGGTATTCTGGTTCAGACCAGCACCAGTGCAATCATCACCAACAACACAATTCTGTGGACGACCGACACCGGCACGAAAACGGAAGGATGCAGCTCAGTGGTGTATGCCTTCAACCGGGTCAAGGATTTCGGCAAGGACGGCATCAAGGTTATGTCCTATCCGGGTTATCCGACCGTAACCAGTGCCACGATTGCTAATAACATCGTGGAAAACTTTCGCTCGTGGCGACCCGACGGGTCATTGTACATTTCACTTCAGGATGTGCTGAACGGGTCCGTGACGGGCAATACCGCCCGATTTGATGGCAGTTATACCCTTAGTAACCGGACCTACAACCAATACGGGACGGGGGTGGCCTATAACGTGATTAACAATACTGCATGGGCATCTACCCGAAGTAATGTAACATTCACGGGCAATACCATTACCAACACCAGCAATGCCATTAGCATTATTAAGTTGACGGGCGGGGCGGTTGGACAGACCAATTTCACATCTGATTATGCTTTCAACGACGCTTCCATTCAGATAACCGACAGCCGGGATATTTCCCTGTTGGGGGTTACGTGCATCAACGGCAATGCGGGCAATACAGGGTCGGGTATTGCTATGATCGGATGCTCGAACATATCCGTATCGGGTTTCAGCCGGTTTGTGAGCTATCAGGACGGAGTATACACGACCGGGTGTTCCAATATTGCTGTGGAGCAGAACACGTTCGAGGGAATTACCCGGTATTTCTGTAGCTACAACGAGGCAGGCGCGGGCTTTCATAAGTTCAACAACAACTCCCTCACCCATACCAACGCGGCATGGACGGGGAATCTGCTGTACCTGGGAAACCTCAATGCACTTTCTCGGCTGGAGACTCAGAACAACGCAGTAACCCTGCCAGCCTCACCACAAACCCCCGGATTCCTGGCAATTGCCGGGAACTACAGCAGTAACCTGGATTGGTATCTGGGCGGCAATGTATTTAACGTTTCTATCACCCTTATTCAGATTCGCTTCTCCCTAGGCACTGTTCGGTACATCGGCATGAGCTTCTACCAGTCGCCCGACACGCCCGGCTCTACGTTCGGGCGGTGGGTACGGGGCGATATTGTTACCCACTCCTTTCCGGGGCATGGCCGTCCTGCCTACTGGCAATGCACGGCCAGCGGAAATAACGGGGCGACGTGGCGGGCTATTTCCGGCAATGCCTTCCCCCGTTCGAGTTCTGTTTCAGCCAACTACACCCTTTCGGTGGACGATGAAGTGATCTATGCTTCCGGCGCAATTACCATTACCCTGCCAGCGGGGTCGGGCATGGCGGGCTACCGGGACAAGCAGTACCGGATCAAGAACACCGGCACGGGAACTGTTACGGTATCCGGCACAATCGACGGGCAGGCAACCACTGCGCTAACTCAGAACCAGACCCTTGTTTTTGCTTACGACGGTAGCGCGTGGCGGCGGCTTAATTAACGATGCCAACGGGGCGGCTTACCCCACTCAGTAGCAACCAAAACTCTCTAACATGGAATCCCTATTCACCAAAATCATAGATCAAGCGCCTTACGTTGCGGTCATGGCTTACTACCTGAAGCTATACCGTGAAGATCAAAAGGCTGCTCTGACTACCCTGATGGAAATGCAGGAGCGTTCCATTCAGGCAATGGAAAGTCTCAAAACCGCAATCGATAAAGTACTGAACTGATGGAGTCGATAACAGCACAATACATAGGAACCGAAAAGCGGCCGTACCTCTGGCAGATCAAGGAGCCGGTAACGGTCGAACTTCCTGCAGGCGAAACGATAACCATTCCGGCCGGATACACAACCAACTTTGCCAGTATCCCGAAAGCACTCCATTCCCTGTTTTCGGTGATGGGTCCAGGACTGAGCATTGCCGCCCTGGTACATGACTACATGTATGATAAGCGGATGTACGAAAAGGAACTTGGGGAAGAGTTGGCCAGGCAAAGAGCAGACGCGGCCTTTCTGTTCCTGATGAACAAATACAGTCCTGGTACCAAAGGCCGGAACAAACTGTTTTACCGGGCCGTCCGGATTTTCGGGCGGGGAATGTGGCGAAAAAATGAGTAGTTAAAAGTTAGGTAAGTGGTTTATTCTAAACAGCAAAAGCCCCGGCATATTGACCGGGGCTTTTTTATTGGTGCAAAATTAAATTCGGAAAGACCAGGTGATATCAACCTGGGAGACTGCTCGCTGAACTGTGTCAGGCCACAGGGTGAATAGAAGGAAAGAAAAGCCTACATTCACAACTATGACCGACCAATTCGATTTTGAGGCCTTCAAACAGGCCGCCATCAAGGGCCTTTACGAAGGTAAACCCCTGACGGGAGAGAACGGTTTGTTTGCGCCTCTGCTGAAGCACTTTTTAGAGTCCGCTTTGGAAGGGGAAATGGATAGTCACCTCGCCCAGACTCGGCAGGTAGAACAGAACCGACGTAACGGCAAGACAACCAAGCGCGTCAAAAGCAGTGCCGGTTTGCTAGACTTACAGACGCCCCGCGACCGTACGGGTAGCTACCAGCCTCAGCTTGTGCCCAAGCGCCAGGTAGTACTCACACCCCAACTTGAGCAGAAGGTATTATCACTCTACAGCGTGGGTAACAGCTATGCCGACATCAGCCAGCACTTGCAGGAGATGTATGGCTACGCACTCTCCGACAGCGAGTTAACGGCCATTACTGACAAAGTCATTCCTGCTATGCGGGAGTGGCAGAACCGGCCTTTGGAGAGCCTATATACCCTGGTCTGGCTCGATGGTATTTATTACAAAGTGCGCCACGAGGGGCGTGTGGTAAGTCGGGTGCTCTACAGCGTGATCGGCCTGAATCTGTCAGGCAAAAAGCAGGTGTTGGGCATTTATACAGCAGAAACCGAGTCAGCCAAGTTCTGGCTTTCGGTGCTCACCGACCTCAAACAGCGGGGTGTAGAGGACCTGTTGATCACATGTGTGGACGGCCTAAAGGGCTTCGATGTGGCCATCAACAACGTTTACCCAGCCGCCACCGTCCAGCTTTGTATTGTCCATCAGCTACGCAATTCTTTCCGCTTCGTACCCGATAAGTTGCTCAAAGACTTCGCTAAAGATCTTAAGACGGTCTATCAGGCTCCAGACCGGGAGCAGGCCATGGAAAACTTACTACTGGTACAGGAGCGATGGGGCGGTATGTACCCCAAAGCCGTTCAACCGTGGCTCGACAAATGGGAATTACTCTCGCCCTTTTTCGACTATCCGCCTGCTATTCGCAAGGTAATGTATACGACCAATACGGTAGAGGGCTACCATCGTCAGTTACGCAAGGTTACCAAAACAAAAGGAGCTTTCAGCTCGGATGTTGCCCTGCAAAAATTAGTCTATTTGACGGTTCAAAACCTGCAAATCAAATGGGAAACGACCACCTACAACTGGAAGGAAGTCGTCAACCAGTTTAGTATTATCTTTGAAGAACGCATTAAACAACATCGCTTCGACTAGAACCCTAGGCTGACACAGTTCAGCAAGCACTCCCCAACCATGGTAACAGAATTATGTATTGTCAAAACTCCGGACTGTCTAAGTTTTCCAAAGCAACGGATACTCTAATGCCCCTATCTGAATCCGGCGCAATCTGAGTATCCTGAGAGTACGGTTTAAGATTGTAAAAGTAAACATACTCCGTTTTGTATAGTCCGCCGTTTGCTTTCAGGTACATAACGGCCGCTTTGACATACTTCAACTTTACTGGTGTTGGGTTGTTCACTGTTACAACCACGTTTGAAATACCGCCCAATTCAATGTAATTGTAATGAGCGTTCAATTTTACATCTTGCCAAATATCAGCCGCATTGTAACGCTTTCGGCGGGGACTCTCGTGCTCTGGTTCTGCAACCGCAACGCTATCAACTGCATAACTCACTATGGGCTCTGGCCGCGATTTCGGTTTGTTAGCTTCCCTTAGTTCGCGGTTTTCGGCTTCCAGCTTTTCAAGCCTTTGTTCTAATAAGTCCGCTTTGTTGTTTCGCTCAGAATCACATCCGGCAGATAACAAGGCAATCAGGGCAAAAAAATAGGTACGGTTCATAAGGAGTTAAATTATCCACCAATTATACAGATGTTAATTCATTTGTGGATAGTTCATTTATTAATCGTTCCTCTCTTAGCCTGGCATACTTCTTTACATAGTCTGTATTCTCGTGGCCTAGCATGAGGGCGACAGCTTCCAGTGATCGACAGGCGACGTTGAGCTGAAAGTCTGCAAACGTATCTCGTGCCTGGCTGCAGCAGATCGGCGGGAGGTCCACTTGCCGGGCGGCTGCTTTTAGGTGTCGGTCATAGTGTAAGCTTCCCTGAAATTAGGACAGTGTAGGATTAGACTCATAAAGGGCTAATTTTAACTGTCACATGAAAAAGAAGACTTTCACCGAACCTCAGATCGTTGCCATCCTCAAACAGTACGAAGGGGGACGCGAAGCAATGGATGTTTGCCGCGAATACGGCATTTCTAAAGCCACTCTGTTCAATTGGCGCAGGAAATATAGCGGCATGGAATCGACTCATCTTAAGGAGCTTAAAGCCCTACAAGATGAGAATCGGCGTCTTAAACAGATGTATGCTGAACTGAGTCTGGACTACAAATTGGCGAAGGAGATCATCGAAAAAAAGCTTTAGGGCCTTGTCAGCAGAAAGCGTTGGTTGAGTGGGCAGTGGAAAAAAAGGTGTCTGTAGGCAGGGCCTGCCGTGTTGTAGGCATGCATCGTTCCCGCTGGTACTATCAGAACCGGAAAAATGACCAACCGGTGATTGATAAGTTGCAGGCTTATGCTGAAGCGTACCCCACTCGTGGCTTTGATGACTATTATGGCAAAATCCGGAATGAAGGTCTGGTGTGGAATCGTAAGCGGGTATTACGAGTGTACCGGCTACTGAAACTCAAGCACCGAAGACGACATAAGCGACGACTACCTGCACGGGTTAAGAAGCCATTACAGGTACCTCAAGCAGCTAACCACTGCTGGAGCATGGACTTTGTAGCGGATGCTTTAGTTAGTAAGCGAAAGATCAGAGTGCTAACGATCATGGATGATTACAGCCGGGAGGTTCTGGCAGCTCATGCGGATTTTTCGTTGCCAGCCCAGAAAGTAGTTGATGTACTCAAAGACATTGCGTTACAACGGCCCCTTCCTAAACGAATACGCGTCGATAATGGCGCAGAGTTTATCGCTGATAAATTCACCAAGTGGTGTACTGATAATAATATCGAAATTCTATACATCCAACCCGGAAAGCCTATGCAGAACGGTTATATTGAACGGCTAAACCGTACCTTTCGGGAAGATGTGCTAGACGCTTATTTGTTCGAGTCACTCGAAGAGGTAAGGATACTATCGGACGAATGGATGGACCGGTATAACCGTTTACATCCGCACCAGTCGTTGGGTGGCTTGGCTCCAGCAACATATGCCAGGCAAACACAAACCAAAGTCTAAAGGCTTACTGTCCGATTTCGGGGAAGGCTACAATAGTCGGAAGCTTTCGGAAATGGTATTGGCCAATGAAGTTCAGCGGCCAACTGCAGAGCACTTTCGGTTAGCCTGGCAACGGCTAACGTTCCGGTTTTTTGTCGATGAATCCGGAAGTAAGTTTTACCGTCTTTCCCTTCAAAAAGGTTCTCTTCTCTGAGGTTTACAGCATCGATGTAATGCAATCCGGTTTCTACCTGAAACAGAAAAAGCTTAATGGCTAAGGTTAATTTTTCTGATTTGAAATCGGTAGAACGAAGGGTATCTAACTGACTTACAGATAATGGCTTTGGCGGAGTTTCCTGATCATCGGGTACGGTATAATGGAGCATAGGACTACCAATCAGGATACCGCTAACAATGCCATATTTCAGTACCATGCGGAAATTAGAGAAAGTGACTTTAATAGTTGTGTCGTCGAAACCTTCCTGTTTCATCCAAACATAGAGGCTATTCATGAACGATGCTTTGAAGGTTGCGGCCGGTTGTTTGTCCTGCTTTTTCTTCACCAGGTACTTTACAACATTCTGAAGCTTAACAGCATAACCGTTGACGGTTGTTTCTTTTCTTCCGATTGCTCTACGTTGCTGAAGGAATGATTCAATCAATGCTGGAATTGTACTGACATTCTTTCCCCGAAACTCAGCAATCAATTCAGCAGGTGTAGGAGGTTCGTTTGTGAGGGCTTCCAATCGATGCTTTGCCGACATAAGCCGGGCTTTGATGCTCTCTAGCTCAGCATTCATCCAATCATACGGACGTTTGGCGCGTTGGGTTCTGCTGTTCCAGTACTCGGCCGGGAGCCTTAGGCCAGTGCTGAATTTTCCTGAGCGTTGATTGTTGTAGTGAAATTGGCCGTAGAGATAAACTACATTTTCGGCGGCCTGGTCATAGCGAGGCCAAAACTTGACTCTCAATTCAAGATACGTTAAGTACATAAGACGCTACAGTTAAGTGCGCCTATGCTGGTGGGAAAAGGATGCTAGATAGGGTGCAATCAGTACCGGCCTCAAATACAAGGCGTAAGGGCAAGGAATAATGAACGGTAGATAGATAGTGGTATTCTATACACTGATTCTGTATGGGTTATAAAAGCAAAAAAGTTAGACGGAAACCATCTAACTTTTCAGAACCTTCCTCTTTTTTAACCAAAAACTACTCAATCAAGGTTTTTAAGGCTGTCGGCCGGATAGACCAGCCGGCAACCGGCAGTTTATTTATGCCTGATAAGCATACACTTTCAGCTTATCTTTAAGTTCCTTGCGGGCGATGTGAATCCGGTTTTTCACCGTACCGATGGGGATGTCCAGCCGGGCGGCTATTTCGTGGTATTTGAAACCGCGGAAGTGCATCATAAACGGCGTGCGGTAGGTTTCGTCCAGGCCCGTCACGGCGCGCTGGATGTCTTCCTGAGCAAACGTCGAGTAAGCGGTATTATCCGTGCTGCTGTCCATCGAGTTGATGTAATGCAGGTTATCGGTTGTATCAATGAAGGTGTTCTTCCGAACCATACGCTGGTAGTTCGTGATGAACGTGTTTTTCATAATGGTATACAACCAGGCTTTCAGGTTAGTGCCGTCGGTGTATTTATCGCGATTGGTAAAAGCCTTCAACAGCGTGTCTTGCAACAGGTCGTTTGCGTCCTCTACATCCTTCGTCAATCGCAGCGCAAACGGCTTTAACGACTTCGATACCTTTCCGATGTGGTATGTGAATTCAAGTGCTGTCATGGTTGTGAACCGTTTTTGTTGAACCAAATCTACATATCGATTAAACAAAAACGCAACCACTTAGGCCAAAATATTTTTTCCATCTTCGGAAAAGCCTCCATCTTCCTGATAAATAGACGTTTACAAACATTCCAACTGAGGCAACGGGACAGTCCAAAGCTGGTTCATACATCCTAAAGTGTGGAATTTTTCCCACAAAGTGGGGAAGCGATTAAATCCATATTGTTTAAGAGTTACCCTACTTCCTTAAACAAGGAGTATTTATACTTAACGGACAATACTTATCTTTTTCCATTTTGTAAACCTTTTCCACACCTGAGGCGTTACTTCATTTGTTGCAACTCAGTTGCAAAAACCTTAACTTTACGTAGCATATACCCCTTAAACACCTGTTTGTGAGTCTTTTCCGGCAATTTTTCATTTTTACATGTACGGTTTTGCTGGTAGAAGTGTGGACCGCGTTCCCCGCCGAAGCCCAGCCGGAATGCCATTGTTTTGTTAAGGGCCAAGTATTTGATAACGAGTCGCACCAACCTGTTCCGGGCGCTACTATTTATATAAAAGAGCTGCAAAAAGGCGTTCTGACGGACCAGACGGGCACCTATCGGCTGGAAAACCTCTGTCAGGGCACGTACACCCTCCTTTGCCGCATTGTGGGGTACCGGGAGGTTTCCCAGCAGTTTACCCTCGAACACACCTCCGAACAGGATATTTATCTTTCCGAAGAATCCATCCACCTGCGCGACGTGAACGTTACGGCCCAGCGGGCGGAAGTCCTCAACAGCCAGAACGTCGCCCGACTCGACGGCCGGGCCCTCGAACAGACGCGGGGCCAGTCGCTGGGCGAGGCGTTGCGGGCGTTGCCGGGCGTCACGGTCCTGCAAACCGGCGCCTCGATTGCTAAACCGGTCATCCACGGCATGCACAGCAACCGGATTCTGATTCTGAACAACGGCGTCCGGCAGGAAGGCCAGCAGTGGGGTTCCGAACATGCCCCCGAAATCGACCCGTTTGTGGCCCGGCAGCTTACCGTCGTGCGCGGGGCGGCGGGCGTACGGTACGGTTCGGATGCCCTCGGCGGCGTCATTCTGGTCGAACCGGCCGCCCTGCCTACCCAGCCGGGTCTGGAGGGCAGTCTTACCCTGGCCGGTTTCAGCAACGGGCAGCAGGGAGCAGCTTCCGGACAACTCGCCGGTGCCTTTGGCCCCGAAAGCCGCTTTGGCTGGCGGATGCAGGGAACGCTGAAGCGTGGCGGCAACCTGCGCGCACCCAATTATTTTCTGGACAATACCGGCTCGTCGGAGCAGAACTTCTCGGGCACCTTCGCCTACCGGACGGCCCGTTTTCGCTCCGAGCTTTTTTACAGCCGGTTTGCCACCCGGCTTGGCATTTTTTCCGGTGCCCATATCGGCAGCCTTTCCGACCTGAAAGCCATTTTTGAAAACGGCCAGCCCTTTGTGCAGTCGGGCTTTAGTTACGCCATCGGTCGGCCGTATCAGGATGTACAGCACGATTTGCTGAAAGTAAAAACCGTCTGGAAGCCCCGGGCGGGCGGGGAATGGCAGCTGGTGGCCGCCCGCCAGACCGACGACCGCTCCGAATACGACCTGCACGGCCCCCGAAACGACAGCCTCCGCGCCCTGAACCGACCGGAACTGCGGTTTCAGTTAACCACCTATACCGCCGATCTGGTCTACGAACACAAGCCGGTAGACGGCAGGCTCAGCGGCAGCCTTGGCCTCAGCGGCCTGTATCAGTTCAACATCATGAGCGGCCGCCCGCTGATTCCGAACTTCCGGACTTTTACCGGCGGCCTTTTCTGGATCGAAAAATACCGGCGGGAAAACTGGGAAGTAGAAGCCGGCCTCCGGTACGACTGGCGGCATATGCAGGTTTTTCGCTACGAAAACCGGGTGCTGACCCGTCCGACGTATGTTTTCTCACGGGTGTCGGGCACGCTGGGCTTCACCCGTTACCTGTCCGACCGCTGGACCAGCCGGGTCAACCTCGGCACGGCCTGGCGCGCGCCGAACGTGAGCGAGCTGTTCAGCGACGGTGTCCACCATGGCGCCGCTTCCTATGAGGTGGGCAACCAGACTCTGCTTCCCGAAGTAGCCTATAACCTCACGCTCGGCAGCGAGTACAGCGGCAAGCGGGTGAAAGCCGAACTCGGCATTTTTGTTAACACCATCCGCAACTACATCTATCTCAAGCCGCAGGCCGAGCCTGTCCTGACCATTCGTGGGGCATTTCCGGCATTTCAGTATACCCAGACCGACGCGCTATATGCCGGCCTCGACGCCGACGCGACTATTACAATTTGGCCAAAGCTGGACCTGACCACCAGGCTTTCCTATTTATATGTGCAGGATTTACGGCAACAGCAGCCGCTGGTTATGATTCCGCCCAATCGGTGGGACAACGGTCTGCAGTATGATTTCGGCAAAGTCGGGCGGCTGCGGAATGTCTTTGTGGGCATCGGCCACCTGTGGGTCGCGCGGCAGAATCGCGTTCCGGCCAACAGTGATTTTGTAGTTCCTCCCCCCGCCTACCAGCTCTGGAGTGCCAAAGCGGGCGCGACGATTCCGATCAGCCAGCGGCAGCAGCTGGAAGCCAGCCTGACGGTAAGCAACCTCTTCAACACCGTTTACCGCGACTACCTGAACCGGTTCCGGTACTTTTCCGATGAGATTGGCCGGAACGTGGCTCTGCGGGTAAAGTATTCTTTTTAAACAACATATCCCATATCTGCGAAATATGGGATATGTTGTTTAAAAAGAATAAAGAAAGTGGAGTGGATTGGGATAGATATAGGTATAGCCCAACGCCCTCACCGCCTTTTCGCCATTAACAACCTTAAACGGCACGGGCTCCGGCGGTTCGGCAAACGTCGGCAGGGCGAACCCAAAATCCGCGCAGCTTTTTCGGTACACGGCCTCCCGGGTGGGGTGCTCCGGTGCAACGGCGTTAAACGTTTCGCCCGGGCGCGGCGATTCGAGCAGGGCCAGCAGCAGGCCCGCGGCATCGTCGCGGTGAATGTAGTTGACCGGCACGCCCGCCGTCGTGATGTTTTGTTTCCCCGCCACGTATTTACCCGGAATCCGGTCATACCCCATCAGCCCACCGCAGCGGACAACACTGGCGTTGCCCAAAGCCAGCACCCGCCGCTCCGCTTCCACCAGGGCCGGGGCCGCCGACTCTTCCGAGCCGACCACCTCCTCTTCGAACGCGGTCTGGTTCTTTTCGGGATAAACCGAAGTTGAACTTACATAAATCACGTAAGGCGAACGGCCCGTTTGCCGGATGGCTTCCGTCAGCAACTCGATTTGCCGGGGATGAAACGCATCGCCCTGAGCCCCCGCCCGCGGCGGAACGCTGATGACGAGCGCATCGGTATCCAGCAATGCGGCCAGATCGCCTTCCGGCTCGGGCGTTAATGTCAGCACAACCGCGTCGAGCCCGGCATTTTGCAGCCGAGTCGCTTTTTCTGCGGAGGTAACGCTGCCTTTGACCAGGTACCCTTTTTCCTTCAGTCTTAATGCCAGCGGAAAGCCAAGCCAGCCGCAACCAATGATGGATATTGTTTTCATAATTTTTTGACGGACCTCCGCCGCCTATTCAATGTCTTTGTCAGGGCGTCTCCAGCGCCGACAGGAGCGACAGACTCAGCGGATCGCTTTGGATTTGCGAGTTGGTCAGCACGACAAGGGCGGTTTTGCGGCGCAGGTTGAAAGCTGCAAAGGTCGAGAAGCCGCCCGTTCCGCCGTTGTGCCAGTACCAGGGCTGGGGATTTTTAACGTTCCAGAACCAGCCGAGGCCAATAGCCCGGTCGCCCTGCGTGGCCGTTTTCTCCTGCGTCAACTGCATCGCCCGGACCAGCGTTCGGGGGCCGTCGCCCAGTTCGGCGCGCAGGTATTGCAGCATATCTTCCGTCGTCGAGCGAATCCCGCCGGCTCCGGCAAGGGCCAGAAACTCCCAGGAAGATGCGGCTTTGCCCCCACCGTCGTGGCCCTGCGCAAACCGGCGTTTCTGCTCGTCGTTCAGCGTCAGCGCCGTGCTTTTCATCCCCAGCGGGCCGGCAATCCGTTTTTGGAGCAGTTCTTCGTAATCGCTGTTCAGGCCGTTTTCGAGCAAGGTTCCCAGCAGGCCCGCGCCGAGGTTGGAGTATTCGACTTCCTTCCCCGGCTCCCGCGCCAGTTCGGCTTTCATCAGGTAGGCAAACAGCTTCCTGCGGTCGTACTCCCTGTACGGATTGACCAGCGCCGCGGTAGACGTGAACAGGTTCGTCGGCAGGCGCGGCAGCCCGGAGGTATGGTTGGCCAGCATAGTCAGCGTAACCCGTTTACCGTTTTTCTGCAAAATCGGCAGAGAGTCCGGCAGGAAATTGTTGACCGGCGCATTCATATCAATCCGGCCACGGCGGGCGGCGTCGGCCAGCAGGGTTGCCGTAAACGTTTTGCTGATGGAGCCGATTTCGTACAGCGTACTCCGGGCCGGAAGCTGCCCGTTGCCTTTTGCCGTTTCGCCGTAATTGAAATAAAAGGTGCTGTCGCCGCGCAGAATGCCAATGCTGAGTCCGACGGTTTTATGCTTTCTTAAAAAATCCGTAACGAGGCTGTCGATCTGCCGGTCGAGCGGAGTCCGGCGCGGGTTGTCAGTAGAAACGGGGGTTTGCTCCGTTGACTGCGCGGCCGAACCGGCTCCAGCCAGCAGCAAACCCGCAAAAAGCAGAAATTTCATAAGCGGCGTTCGTGAAACCGCAAGGTAAGGAGTCTTCCCGGAATTCAGGCAAACGGACTCCGAATCACCAGCCGCCCGTCGATCACCTGCCCGTTCTGCAGGTCTTCGAAACAGAGGGTGGGACAGTCCGCCGTCAACGCCGCTTTCTCAAGCAGCGTTCGAGCCTCTTTCTGAACGTTTCCGGGAAAGGCTTTGTAAATTTCCAGAACTGCTTCTGCCGTCCTCATATCTGGTCACTTTTAATTACGTCAGAACAGCAAAACAGGTCGGCGTTTGTGCCGACCTGTAACGCGGAGTGATACTCCGCTTATTTATTGAAAGCGAGCGGAGTATCACTCCGCGTTACTTTTTCTCTTCGAATCCCTGTTCTTCCATCCATTCCTCCCATTCGTCGGGCGAAGCACCGGGTTTGGGCAGGCTGGTCACGCCCCATTTCTTTCGTTCCGGCGCTTTCAGTTCCCACGATTTTTTCTCGCTGGCCCCACCGGCGGTTTCGAACACGAAGGTGTACTTGCCGGGACGCAGGTAGATTTTGCCGTCGTCGGCGGGCTTCAGATTGATTTCGCGGCCTTCCGTGCGGTGGTCGTTCAGCCAGCCCTGGTAGGCTCCGCGGGCAGTGCTGTCGATGGCGTAATCGAACGAGAGGTAGTTCAGGCCCGCTTCGCTGGTGTCGGTCAGGGTGCGCAGGGTCAGGCTGTCGGCCATCAGGCGAACCGTGGTGCGACCGGCCGTTCTGGCATAAAACGGCATCGTAAACTGGTATTCCGGTTTTTCGCTGTATTTGTTGTACATCCGGCCGCGGCTGGCCCGGTAGGTTTCGTTCTTCAGTTTGTAGACGTACAGGTCTTTCGCCCGTACCGAGTCCGTCAGGCTCTGCAGATAGGACACGTCGCCGACGTACAGCGACCGCCCGTGCGTTCCGACGATGAGTTCGTTTTCGCGGGGATGCACCACCAGGTCATGCACGGCCACGGCGGGCAGTCCTTCGCCCAGAATCATGAACGACCGGCCCCGGTCCAGCGACGCATACAGCCCGTGGTCGGTGCCGACGTACAGCACATCCGGATTTTTCGGGTCTTCTTTCAGCACGTTGACCGGCTCGGCGGGGAGGTCCGTTCCGATGGGCTGCCAGGTTTTGCCGTAGTCCGTTGACCGGAAAACGTACGCCCGGAAATGATCGTTGCGGTAGCCGTTCAGGGTGGCGTAAACCGTGCCTTCGTCGTGGGCCGAAGCCGTGACGCGGCTCACCCAGAGCGGTTGCACCGCCGCCGGAAGGCCGTCCGAAATGCGCGTCCAGGTGTAGCCGCCGTCGCGCGAGACGTGAATCAGGCCGTCGTCGCTGCCCGTGTAGATAAGGCCGAAGCGCAGGGGCGACTCGTCGATGGTCGTCAGGGTGCCGAAAGAAACATCGCCTTCTTTGCGGCCGCGCGTCAGGTCGCCGGAAAGCACCTTGAACTCATCGCCCCGGTCCAGACTGCGGTGGAAACGATTCGAGCCGAAATACACCACGTCCTGGTTGTGCCGCGACACCAGAATCGGCGACTGCCAGTTGAAGCGCAGCTTGGGCTGACCGACCTCCTCGGGGAATTCCAGTTTCTTCCGTTCGCCCGTTTCCCGGTTTATCCGGAAATAATTGCCAAACTGGAAGCCGGTGTACACCGTTTTGTTATCCCGCCAATCGACCTGCACCTGCATCCCGTCGCCGCCGAGCAGGCTTTTGTACGGGTAATCGCCGTTGTCGTACCATTCGGGAGAGGCTTTGTAGGTGCTCGGGCCCATCCAGACGCCGTTGTCCTGAAGGCCGCCGTAGACATTGTACGGCTTGGCCATATCGACGGTGATGGCGTAGAACTGCCCCACGGCGGGCGTATTGGCCTTGAACCAGGTTTTGCCGCCGTCGTAACTGATGTTGATGCCGCCGTCGTTGCCCAGAATCAGGTGTTTGTTGTTCTTCGGGTTGATCCAGAGCGCGTGGTGATCGGCGTGAACGTTGGCCGCATCGAGGCCTTTCCAGGTTTTGCCGCCATCTTCCGAACCAATGACGGGGACGCCCGCCGTGTAAATCTTATCCGCATTGTCGGGCGCAATCCAGACGTTGCCGAAATAATAGCCGTAGGTGTTGTACACCCCGTCGAGGTAATCCTCGTTCACCTTGCGCCACGACTGCCCGCCGTTGTCCGAACGGTAGATTTCGGCGCCCACGACTTCGGCGTTGATGAGTTTGGAGTTGGCATCGTCGGTGTATTCCAGAACGGCCAGCGGGGCCAGTTTGCCGTTGCGGACCAGTTCTTTCAGGGATTTGGCCGTGTATTTTTCCGGGAAGTTCTGCTCATCAAGGTATTCGGTCAGCAGGCTGTCGGGCACATCCAGAAATTTCTCCTTGGTCATGCCTTTGAATTCCTCTTTGGTCAGTTTGCCCGGCTCTTCGTCGTCTTTTTTGGGCCGGATGGCCTGGTTGTCGAGAATGGCGTACAGAATCTGCGGGTTCTGCGGGAAGATGCTCAGACCAATGCGGCCCGTATTTTCATCCTGCGGGAAACCGGAACGGCCGCCCGAGATCAGCTTCCAGGTTTCGCCGCCGTCGGTACTTTTATAAATGCCGGAGGTTTTGCCTCCTTCCACAAAATTCCAGGCCTTGCGCTCCTTATGCCACATCGAAGCGTACAGAACCTGCGGATTGGCCGGGTCGAGGTCAACGTCGATGGCCCCGGTTTTGTCGTCGATGTAGAGCGTCTGTTTCCAGGTTTTGCCGCCATCGGTCGTTTTGTAAAGGCCGCGTTCTTTATTGGCGGTGAATAAATGTCCCGTAGCGGCAACCCAGGCCACGTTTGGAGTCGTCGGATGCAGCACAATGCGCCCGATATGGTGCGTCTCCTCCAGACCCGGCAGGTGCTGCCAGGTTTTGCCCCCGTCGGTCGATTTGTAGACGCCCACGCCCGAGTACGACGAGCGGCTGGCGTTGGCCTCGCCGGTGCCGACCCAGAGGGTTCCGGTTTTCCAGTCTACCGCCACGGCTCCGAGGGTCATTACGGCTTCCCTGTCAAACAAAGGCTCAAACGACAGTCCGTTGTTGTCGGTGCGCCACAGACCGCCGCTGGCGTAGGCGACGTAAAACTGGTTCGGATTGTCGGGGTTAACGGCCATGTCCACCACGCGTCCGCTCATGACCGTGGGGCCGATGTTGCGAAAGGGCACGTTACGCAGCAGCGAGGCGGTGGTCAGTTTACGCCGCTGCCCGAAGGCCGACAACCGTTCGGTGGCGGCGGTCATCTGGGCGGTTTGGGTCGCGGCCGTTTTTTTACGATTCTTCTGCTGCCCCATCGCCCCGGTGGCCAGGGTAAGGAAGGTTAGGGGTAGAAGTATTTTGTTCATAAAACAGGATGAAGTAACTGGAGGAATTTAAGTCTGCAAGATAATGCATCCCCGCCAAACTGCCAGAACAGAATCTTCTTTGGCAAATTAAACCTCTGACCGCTGCTTTTGTCCATAGTCCAGTTAGTTCACAGAATAGAACAATTAAAATATAATTAATTGACAGTGAGGACGTGAACTTGTATTTACCTGAATTGTATTTTTACATCGACACCAACCAGTAACCGCTTAGCAATCCTATGACACAAGCAACTGAACTGATTCCGGGCATTTACAATTATTGCGATTCGTGGTGCGAGCGTTGTCCTTTCACCAAGCGGTGTCAGAGTTTCAAGCTGCAGTATCCGGAAGGGATTCCGCAGGAAGACATGGACGCTGAAACGCTGGTCAAGCGGCTTATGGAAGCGCTCCAGATGACCAAAGCGTACATTGCCAAACATCAGAAAAAAGAATTACCCGAACATATGCAAACTGCCCTGGAGGCAAAAGCAGCCGGCGTACACGAAACCGATACGCTCGAACGCCCATCCGTAGCGGCCCTCTGTGACCAGTATCTGAACACGACAGCGAGCTGGCTCAAGGCAGAAATGAATCTGCTGGAGCAGGCCGGTCACCAGCAGGCATTTGAAGTGAACATCGGCGTCCGGACGGAAGCCGAAGCCATGACGATGCTCAACGGGCTGAAAGACGCCTGGGAAGTCATCAAATGGTACCGCACGCTGATTCCGGTGAAGGTAATGTCGGCCCTGCAACTGAGACGCGCCCCGACAAACGACCCGCAGCTGTCCGCCTATTTCAACGGCAAGGCCAAGCTCGTGCTGGTGAGCGTCGATAAGTCGCTGGCCGCCTGGCATACGCTGCTGGAGCATTACCCGGAAAAGATGGACGAAGTGCTCGACATGCTCGTACTGCTCGACCGCATCCGCCGCCAGATGACCGAGCAGTTCCCCCAAGCCCGCGAATTCCGGCGGCCAGGGCTGGATTAAAGGCGTTTAAAGTTAAAAGATTTCAGGTTTAACGTGGTCCGCCGCAGCGGTAGCTCTGCCTCAATTGAGTGCGGAGCCATTGCTGCGGCGGATTGCGTTGAACCTTAAACCTTTAACTTTAAACGACTATTTTTTAGTAATCGTAAACTCCACCCGCCGGTTTGTCTGCCGGCCTTCTTCGGATTCGTTGGGGGCTACGGGGCGGGATTCGCCGTAGCCTTTGCTGGCGATGCGGTCAGGTTCGATGCCTTTGCCGATGAAATACTCCCGCACGGCGTCGGCGCGGTCCTGGGAGAGCCGGGCGTTGAGGTCGCGGGAGCCCGTGTTGTCGGTATGTCCGCCGACTTCGATGGTCATTTGGGCGTTCTCATTCAGCGTCGTCACCACCCGGTCGAGTTCGGGGAAAGACTCCTCGCGCAGCGTCGCTTTGCCGAGGTCGAAGAAAATGTTGTTCAGGCGTACGGCCCGGCCCACCTCAATCGGCACCAGTTTCAGCTCTTTTCCGGTAATTTCCTGATACCCTTTCGCCTGGGTCAGGTCGATGTTGTCGCCCTCCGCGATAAAATCCGGGGCAATCGCCCGCATGCTGTATTTTTTGCCATAGGGCAGCACGATGGTGTATTCGCCCGTCAGCGGGTTGGACGTGGCCGTTCCGGCTTCGGCGCCATCAGGCAGGGTTTCGTAGACAATGCGGGCTTCGACCGGGCGGCCAGTCTTCTGGTCGATGACTTTTCCTTTGACCAGAACCACCGGGTCGGGAGCGCCTTCTTTGGGAGTATCCTGCTGGGCGTCGCGCAGGCGGATCTGCACGATGTCTCCTTTGCCAAGCGTATTTTTGAAGGTCGTCAGATACGCAAATTCACCCGAAGCCGACAACGTATAGTAAGCATCGTACCCGTCCGTGTTGATCGCCGGACCGAGGTTTACGGGTTTGCTCCAGTGCTTCCAGGTGTTGTCTACCCGTTTGCACACGTAAATGTCGTTGCTGCCCGAGCCGCCCGGACGATCGCTGGAGAAATAAAGCGTGGCTCCGTCGGCGGCCAGAAAGGGCGTGGTTTCCGTAAAATCGTCGGTGTTGACTTCGGCGCCGAGGCTGATGGGCTTGGTCCAGGTGCCGTTTTTCTGCTTGAGGCTGATGTACAGGTCGTCTTTCTGGCTGTTCTTTTTCTCGCTGAAAGCCATCACGAGCACTTTGCCGTCGGCCGACAGGTAGCCGCAGTCAAATTGGCCTTTGCTGATCTTCTCATAATTGGGGACGGCCAGTTTCTGGGGCGGCGACCAGCCGTTGGCGGTCCGTTTGCTGACCGAAAAGCCGCGGGTTTCGTAGTTCCCGTTGCCGTAGGCACCCTTGATAAGCATGGTGTTGCCGTCCGGCGAGATGCTGTAGGCGCAGTTGTATTCGTCCTTGTTCAGCGGAAAGGTCATGCGGCGGGCGGCGCCCCATTTGTTATCGGCGCTCATTTCCGTAAACCAGATATCCTGACTGCCTTTGGCGCCGTGTGTATTCTGCGGGTGGCTGATGCGGGCAAAATACAGGGTCCGCCCGTCCGGCGCGATCACCGGATTGATTTCATTGTATTCCGAATTGACCAGATTGCCCAGGTTTTCGGCCTTCGACTGGGCGTTTGCGGTCACGCTTATAGCGGCGAAAAGTCCGGCGAAGATGGCTCTTTTGCCTTTCATGGAGTACTTGTTACTGATTCGTTATGGAATAAAACGCTGGGGCAAGCTAAATTATTTCTCCTTAAAATTCGGTTAAACCACACGATTCCAGCCTCCTTATTCGCTATATTTACAGATACGCAGTTTGTCTGTAACAGTACTTAACTCAATGGAAAACCTGAATAAGCCCCGCAAATCAAAAGATGCGGCACGGACGGCTGCCCGTCGTGAAGACATTCGTACTCTCCTCAACATTATTTTCTGCGTCGTGGGTCTGGTTATCAGCTTCCTGTACCTGGCCCGCGAACAGTCCATCGGCTGGGCGTTCCTCGGCGGCTTCACCTTTCTGCTGATGACGCAGTTGCAGGGCGAAGAAGATTTTTATGATTTTTAAGGTTAGTCCGGGCCGCGGATGAGCCCCGGCGGCCCAGCCCAACGCCTTTACACTTCTTCCCAGAATTTTTCAAACGCTTCCAGCACCTCATCGACCGATTCGGCCACGATGAGCAGGTCCCGGTTTTCGGCGCGCAGGAAGCCGTCGGCTACCATCCGGTCGAGCTGCTGAAGCATCAGGTCATAGAACCCGCTGATGTTCAGGATGGCAATCGGGCCGTGGTACAGTTTCAGCTGCCGCCACGCCAGAATTTCGAAAAGCTCGTCCAGCGTACCGTATCCGCCGGGCAGGGCCACGACGCCTTTGGCAAACTGCACCATTTTGAACTTCCGCTCGTGCATCGTTTCGACGAAGTGCAGTTCGGTCAGGGTCTGGTGCGCGACTTCCAGTTGGGCCAGAAAGTTGGGAATAACGCCCGTCACTTCGCCGCCGTTGGTCAGGACCTCATCGGCCACCGTACCCATCAGCCCCAGGTTTCCGCCGCCGTAAATCAGCCGGATCTGGCGGCGGGCCATTTTTGAGCCTAGTTCGCGGGCTATTTCTTTGTATAAAGGATTTGTTCCGGGATTGGAACCGCAGTACACCACAATGCTTTTCATGGTGCAAAGGTAACCCGGAATGCCATTCCGGGAAACGTCCATCCAGAAGTTGACTCTTGTGGGCCATTTGGTGATTTTGTCCTGAATCGCATTCTGGATTGCTTTTGCCCGGAATATCATTCCGGGTTACCGGATCAGCGTCTGGCTCAGGGCCTGCCAGTCCGTTTTCCGGATGATTTCCTGCGCCACGTCCAGCGGGCCTTTGATGGTCACCACCAGGTTCTCGACCAGATTACCACCTTTGGCAAATGAATAATGGTAGACCATGTTTCCTTTGCTGTCCTTCTTCAGGTTGTTTTTCCAGTTTCCCAGAAACACGACGGTCTCCGGCCGGGGTTGCAGGCCGCCGCTGTCACCGACCGATTTCAGGCTGACCTGCAGCGCCATCGGGGCGTTTTTCACCTGAACGGCTTTGTAATTGTCCACAAACCGGTTGCTTTCCGGCTCCTGCAGCCGGTAATTGGCCACGTTCATTTCCACATTGATGTCGACGGTATTCTGTCCGAGTTCGCGGGCGCGGGCGGGTTCGGCCTGTTTGTAAACCGAATCCGTACTCAGCACGAGGGACGTTTCCTGCCGGGTGGGGTCGGCCTGGGCCACGGCGGAATCGATCCGGGCGCGGCGTTCGCGGGCGGCGGCTCCCCGCTCGAGGGTCAGGTCGTAGCGATCGCCGCAGGGCCGGAACATTTTGCCATATTCGTCGCTCACTTCCAGCTTACCCAGCGAATGCCGTTCGTCGAAGATCCGCCAGTTACCAGCAGGCGGATTTTCCTTAAACTGCGACTGTAACGCCTTGACCACCCGCTCGTAGGAGGCGGTCTGGGCGTCGGTAGCGGGCTGGCACTGCGCCCGGGCCACGCTGGTGAAGAGAACGGCGGCAAAAGCCATCAGCCAAAAATATTTTTTCATCGGGATTATGCTTTTGGGGTCTGAATTGAATCATACAGAAAACCCGGCAGGTAGTTCAGGGTTTAAAGTTTCGGGTTTAAAGTTAGCGGCAGCCCAAAAAAATAGCTTGAGGTCAGGTCGTTAGTCCATCAAATGTTGAGCCCGAAAACACAAACCGCCAGCCTGTTTTTACCCGGTTTTATTTTCTAAAACGGCCTTATTATCGTATATTAATGAAACACTTCCGCGTCTTCTACCTCCTCTTGCTTTATATGGCTGTTACTTTGCCTGGCCGGGCGCAGTCTGCCGCCTATACCCGTGACTGGAAACGCGCCGATTCGCTGGCGGCGGGCGGGCAGCCCAAATCGGCCCTGGACATTGTAGGCCGGATTTACGCCGACGCCCGAAAAGCCCGGAACTACCCGCAGGTGGTCAAGGCCGCGATGCACCGGCTCATCTATCGTTCGTACCTGGACGAAAGCGACTATACCGACCTGCTGCAATCGCTGGCGACCGACATCCGCGAGACGCCCGCCCCGGCCCGCTCGGTGCTGCAATCGGTACAGGCCGAAATTTACTGGCGGTATTACCAGCAGAACCGGTACAAATTTTTGAACCGCAGCCAGGAAGAGCCCGCTCCGCAAACCGCCAAAATTGATACCACGGTCGACCCGCGCACCTGGGACGCCCGTCGGCTGCTTTCGACCGTCACGCGGCTGTACGAAGCTTCGTTAAGCGAAAAAAAACTGTTGCAGGAAACGCCCGTGGCGGCCTTTGAGGTGTTGCTCGAAAAAGGCGACCCCGACAGCCGCCAGCGCCGCCCGACGCTCTACGACCTGCTGGCTCACCGGGCGCTTTCGTTCTATCAGGATACGGAAATCGACCTGACCCGCCCCGTTTTCAAATTTAGCCTCGACCAGCCCGCTTACCTGAGCGAGGCCGCGGCGTTTGCCCAGACGCCGTTGCAGACGCGGGACGCCGAATCGCTGCGGTTTCAGGCGCTGAAGTTGTTTCAGGAACTCATTCGCTTTCATCTGGCCGGAAAAAATACGGCGGCTCTCGCCGACGTGGACAACCTTCGGCTTCAGTTCGTCCATCGGTACAGCATTGTGCCCGGTAAAGACGCCCTGTACCAGCAAGCGCTGGAACGGGGTGTTGCCCGTTACGCCGGTCAGCCCGCCGAAGCCGAATACCTGTATTCGCTCGCCAAACTGCTGGCCGGAAACGAGCCGCCCCGCTTCCGTCCGCTGATTCCCGGCGAAACAACCCCGCCGCAGCCCGCCGACGACCGGGACCGCTGGAACCGCAAAAAGGCCGCCGACCTCTGCCGGGACCTCGTTCAACGGTATCCGCAAGCCCTGCCGGGCCGCAACGCCGCCGCACTTCTGGAAAACCTTACCGCCCCCGGCCTGAACGTTCAGGTCGAGCGGGTGAACCAGCCGGGTAAGCCGTTCCGGGCCGAAGTTGTTTTTCGGAATGTGCCCAGACTTTATTTCCGGACGGTAAACGTGTCGGTAGCCGAAAGCCGCGGGTTGCTGAATGAGTATGACGAGAACGTACGCCGCCCGAAAATTGCGAATCTTCTGAAAAGAAAAGCCGTGACGTTTGGCACCGTGACGCTGCCCGAAGACGGCGATTTGCACCAGCACCGGACCGAAATGCCGCTGGGTGGCGTTCCGGCGGGGCATTACGTGCTGCTGATTTCCACGGACGAGGCGTTTTCGGTCACTTCACCCCTGACCAGCTACACCCCGTTTACCGCCTCAAATCTGGCCGACCTGCGCCGGGACGCTGTTGCTCCGGAAGAAAACGGGCTTTATGTCGTCAACCGCACCAGCGGGCAACCGATTGCCGGGGCCAGCGTGACCCTCTTTACCGCCACCGACCGCAGCGTCCGCCCGGCCGGGACGGTCAAAACCACCGAGGCGGGTCTGGCCCGGCTGTCAGAAAACCCCGTTCCCGAAAATACCTCGTACTTCTACCGGATCAGTTTTAAAGGCGATACGATTGACACCGACCTGAATTACCACTACCGGTTCCCGAGGGAGCAGGAAGAGCCGGAACAACGTCGGGTCCTGTTGTTCACCGACCGCGCTATTTACCGCCCCGGCCAGCCCATTTATTTCAAAGGCGTGCTGTATTCCGGAAAGAACAACCAGTTTGAAGTTGTTTCCGGCGATGAAATGGTGGTCGGTCTGACGGACGCAAACGGCGAATCGGTAACGACCCAAACCCTTAAAACCAACGAATTTGGCACCTTTGAAGGCTCATTCACGGCCCCGGTGGGTCGTGTAACGGGCCAGATGACACTGCAAACGTCGGTAGGTTCGACAACCTTCCGGGTCGAAGAATACAAACGACCGACGTTCGAAGTAAAGATCGATTCCATCCGGCAGGCCTATAAACTGGAACAGACGATTGCCGTGCGCGGTCTGGCCAGAACCTTCTCCGGCGCGGTGGTCGACGGAGCGCAGGTGCGTTACCGCATCACCCGGCAGCGGCACCAGTTCTGGCCGTGGTGGGAAGGCGGTCCGTCTGCCCGGTTCTCGCGCGTGATGCCGCCCCGGTCGGGTACGCAGACCGAAATTGCCAGCGGAACGCTCACGACCGACGCGACCGGGGCCGTCAGCCTGACCTTTGTGGCCGAACCCGACCGCGCGGCGGCCCGTTCCGAAAACCCGGTTTTTGACTTTGAAATTACGCTCGATGTGACCGACCGGGCGGGCGAAACGCGCTCGGCTACCCAGACGCTGCGCCTCGGCTACACGGCCCTGACGGCCAGCCTCACCCTGCCCGAACGGCTGGAAACGACGAAAGATGTGAGCGCCCCGCTCCGCGTGACCAACGCCGCCGGGAAGCCGGTCTCCGTCCGGGCTAATGTGACGGTCTACCGCCTGAAAACGCCCGAACGGCTGCTGCGCGGGCGGTACTGGGAGGCTCCCGACCGCTACATCCTGAGCCGGACCGAGTACGAAAAACTGTTTCCCAACGACCTGTACGCCAATGAAGACCAGCCCGTAGCCTGGCCCAAAGCCCAAGCCGTGCAGGAGGCGGCGCTTTCCGGCCGGGAACCGACGCTGACACTGAACACCAGCCGCTTTGAGCCGGGCGAATATGTGGCCCGCATTTCAGCTACCGACTCGACCCGCGAAACGGCCACGCAGGACGTTTACTTTTCGGTCGTGAATCCGCAGAAGCCCGCCGCTTCTCCCCTGCCCGACCACTGGCTGACGGTGGAAAAAGAGACCGTGGAGGTGGGCAGCGAAGCCGTTTTCTTCGTCGGCACGGCCCAGCCCGGCTGGGTGCTGTGGAGCGTGGCGGAAAAAGGCAGGGTGGTGCGGCAGGAATGGCTGCCGACCGACGGAACGCTCCGCCGCATTGCCGTTCCGGTGCTGGAAAGCCACCGCGGCGGCTTCGTCGTGCAGTTTGCGATGGTGCAGAACGGGCGGCTCCTGACCGAAAACAAGACCATCAACGTGCCGTTCACCAACAAACGCCTGACCATTACGACGGAGGTGTTTCGGGATAAACTGAAGCCGGGGCAGCCGGAAGAATGGACGCTCCGCATCGACGGCCCCGACAAGGATAAGGTGCTGGCCGAAATGGCCGCGACGCTTTACGATGCTTCGCTGGATGCATTTGCAGAACACAGCTGGGCCCAGTCGATTTACAACTCCTCGGTTGGCTACTGGCGCAGCTGGGCATCCGGGGCGTTTGGGCTGAACGGGGCGATTGCCCTTACTCCGAGAGACCCGCAGCCCGTTGGCGAACAAAGCCGCGTGTATGACTATCTGATGCTCGACGAGTTTCTCAGCACCGGAGAAGCCAGCCTGATGCGGGGCGCTGTCTGGGTCAGTCTGAATCGTAATGGCGCGGAAATCTCGGGAAAGGTCACCGAACGAGGCACCGGATTGCCCGGTCTGGTTGTGTCTGTCAAAAACTCCCTGCGCAAGGCGACCACGGACCGAAAAGGCCAGTTTTCGCTCTCGCTTACCGCGACGGAGGCCAGATTGAGCGCAACGGTGGTTCTTTCGCTGCATGGCTTTCGCACGCAGGAGATCACCCTCGGTACCCGGAAAAGCCTGACGGTCCGGATGAAGCCCGACCCTGCTATCCTTGGCCGGGCAAGCGTGAGGTCCGTCCGCATGATGAAAGGAGCCGTTGCCCGGATGGAAGCCCCGGCGGCTATGGCGGCCGATGCATCTGCCAGCGAAGCCGCTCAAAAACTGGAAGGTCAGGTGGCCGGGGTTCAGGTTGACCGAGCGAATCCGGGTTCGCCAGCGATTGCCCCGACGCCCCAGCCCCGCCGCAACTTCTCTGAAACGGCCTTTTTCTTCCCGAGCCTGAAAACCGATGCGCAGGGCCGCGTGGTGCTGAAATTCACCATGCCCGATGCGCTCACGCGCTGGAAACTGCTGGCCTTCGCCCATACCAAAGACCTGAAGACCGGCCTGCTGGAAAAGGAAATCATCACGCAGAAAGAGCTGATGATAACGGCCAACGTTCCGCGTTTTTTCCGGGAAGGCGACACCATCCGACTGACCGCCCGCATCAACAATCTGACGGACAAAGCCCTCACCGGCACCGCCCGTCTCGACCTGACCAACGCCCAGACCGGCGAGCCGCTTCAGGGCGTTTTCTTCAATCCTTCAATCCTTCAATCATTCAAAATTGATTCCCGGAAAAGCACCGCTCCGGCCTGGACGCTCGTCATCCCGGCCGGTCTGCCGCCGGTTACGGTGCGGGTAACGGCCACGGCAGGGGCCTTCTCGGATGCCGAGGAACAGACCGTGCCGGTGCTGCCTAACCGGATGCTGGTGACCGAGACGCTGCCGTTCTGGGTCAACGGCAGCGAGACCAAAACCTTCCGGCTCGACGCGCTGGCGAAGCTGAACCCCGAGCTACCCGTGCAGCACGAACGCCTGACGGTGGAGGTGACCTCCAACCCCGCCTGGTACGCGCTGCAAAGTCTGCCGTATCTCATGGAATACCCGTACGAGTGCGCCGAGCAGCTGTTCGGCCGGGTGTATGCCAATTCGCTGGCGGCGCACATCCTCGGTTCGCGGCCGGAGTTTCAAAAGCAGATTGCGGAATGGAAGAAAACCCCGCCCCGGAATCCGCTGGAAGCCAATGCCGAACTGAAAGCCGTGACGCTCGAAAATACGCCCTGGCTCCGCGACGCCCGTTCGCAGACCGAGCAACAGGCCAAACTGGCGAACCTGCTCGACACCGACAGGCTGGCCTCGGAACAACAACGGGCGGTGGATAAACTGAAAGCATTACAGAGCGACAACGGCGGTTTCCGCTGGTTCGGCGGCATGCAGCCGGACCTGACCATGACGCTGCACATTCTGGCTTCGTACGGGCACCTGCAAAAGCTGGGGGTGAAGCTCCCGGCCGCGGTGCAGCGGGATTTAGCCGACATGCTGCCCAAAGCCGTGCGGTTTGTGGATGCGGAAATGAAGCAGTGGCAGGACGGCCAGAAGAAAAGCAAGGCGGCGTGGTACGGTTACCTGCCCGCCCAGTTCCTCTACGCCCGTAGTTTCTACACCGCCCAGCCGCTCGACAAAGCTCTGCTGGCGGACCTCCAGACCCGACTGGCCGCCGAATGGCTCAGTCAGCCGCTGCAAACGCAGGTGCTGGCGGCGCTGGCGCTCCATCGGTTCGGCACGGCCAAAACGCCGGGGGCGATCCTGACCTCCCTGCGCGAACGGGCAAAAGTTTCGGACGAACTGGGAATGTACTGGCCCGAAAACGAAGCCGGGACCAACTGGCACCAGGCTCCGGTCGAAACGCAGGCGTACGCCATTGAAGCGTTCAGCGAGATTGCGGCCGACGGCAAAACGGGCGATCGGTTGAAACAATGGCTTCTCCGGCAGAAGCAGACGCAGGCCTGGCCTTCTACCAAAGCCACCACGGAGGCCGTTTACGCCCTTCTGCTCCGGGGAAGCGACTGGCTGGACACAAAGCCCAATACGGACGTTAAGGTGGGCGGCATCGCCCTCGCCTCCCGTACCGACAAGGCCGAAGTTCTCGCCAGTCGGGCTACGCCGGGTTATCAGAAAGCAACGTTTGCTCCGGCAGAAATCAAACCGGACATGGGTCGTATCGAAATCAGCCGAAAGGGCGCTGGACCGGCCTGGGGGGCGCTGTACTGGCAGCATTTCGAACCGATGGACAAGGTGGTGTCGGGCTCAACGGGCCTGACGGTGGAGAAAACGCTGGCCCTGCAAAAAGACTCGCCAAACGGGCCGGTCGTGACGGCCCTTTCGCCGCAGACGAAACTGAAACCCGGCGATCTGGTCAAAGTGCGCGTGGTGGTCCGGACCGACCGGGCGCTGGCGTACGTCCATCTGAAAGACGGCCGGGCCTCGGGCTTCGAGCCGGTAGCGGCGCTGTCGGGCTACAAATACCAGAACGGCCTCAGCTACTACGAAGCGCCCCGCGACGCCTCGATGGACTTTTTTCTGAGCTACCTGCCCACGGGAACCCACGTCTTCGAATACGACCTCCGCGTCGTCCACGCCGGCGACTTCACGAGCGGCGTAGCCACGATTCAATGCTTCTACGCCCCGGAATTTGCGGCGCATTCGAACGGAGGACGGGTGGTGGTTGCTAATGAAAAATGAAGAATGAATTTTGGCGATGACGTCTTTGGGCTTGACGTCATCGCCAATCGGGCGACTGACCTTTGCAGCTACGTTTTTTCGGTTGTTTCTTCCGAAGGCGGGATGTGTTGGTTTGGGCAGCCTGCCCGACTACTTTTGATTACTGTTCAATGGCCATTGTTCTCACCTTTCCATTGTCAAAGGTGTATACATGGTTTACGTGCCCGTCGCTCACTATCTGACCGTCTAAAGACCGGATAAGCTGGTGGACGCCAACGGCAATACGGCCATCGGGTCTTTCCTCAAAAGAAACGGGCTCGACTACCGGATCGATCTGCTGCCATTGACGCAGCCAGTAGGCCCGTACTTCGTCATGGCCCGATACATACCCACCTTCCCATCCGTTGGGCCAGTCGACATCCGCGTGCATGAAAGCCAGAACAGCGTCGATGTTCCGGGCATTGAAATCCCGGTAAAGCTGTTTAAGAATTGGTTGATCGTTCATCTCGATTAAAGGGTTTTAGTCCATCCTTGTAAGCGTCAAAACTAAGTCAGGACCGGGGCGGCTGCACGTCGGCGAGGATTGATATTTTATAGGACAGGCTTGAGAAAACGACGATTTCAAGTTCAGCGACATAAAAAAGCCCGGCGTGGAGGACGCCGGGCTTTTGCGGTTTTATCGGAAATGACCTTCTTACCGCTTCGCTGACGCTTTGGGGCTTGCGGCGTTATAGGCAATCCGGTAGACCGTTCCGTTCAGGTCGTCGGTCACGTACAGCGAACCATCGGGACCCATCGCCAGTCCGCAGGGGCGGTGCTGTACGGGGCCGGTCGGCTTGGCCAGATCGGTTCCGGCGAAATTGTCCGCGAAAATCTCCCACGGACCGGACGGTTTGCCATTTTTAAACGGCACAAAGGCCACCATGTAGCCCTTTTTCAGCGCCTGGTTCTGGCCGTGGAAGGCAATGAACGCCCCGTTTTTGTAGCGGGCCGGAAACATAGTGCCCGTATAAAACAACAAACCATTGGGGCCGAGGTGAGCCGGGAAAGCCGCTACAGGGTCAATGGTTTTCTCACCGGCGGTCTTTTTGCCGTCGCCGCCGTACTCGGGCGCCAGAATTTTCTTTTTCTGAATGTGGTCGTAGTAAACGTACGGCCAGCCCGCATCGTCGCCTTTGTGCAGTTCGTACATGGTTTCGGCGGGCAGTTCGGTGCTTTGCTGCGGGGTGTAATACTGCGAATAGAAATCATGGAACTGTCCCCGGCCGTGCTGGAGCACAAAAAGCGAGTTGGAGACGGGGTTCCAGTCGAGGCCGACGACATTTTTCAAACCCGTGGCAAACCGGACGCCCGTCGCGTAGGTCTGGTCGAGTTTGCTGGCCTTGAACTGCCAGATTCCGGCCGCCGAATCCAGCAGCGGGCAGGGCATCATTCCTTTTCCGGTGCCCGGCTCGCGGCAGGCGTCGTTCCAGGAAGCAATGTTGACGTACAGATTGTCCTTGTCGTCGATCTCGATGGACTTGGATTCGTCGCGGGCTTTGCTCAGCAGACCGGACACCAGCCGCTCGGGCTGTTCGGGGTTCATCACCTCTTCCTTTTCGTTCAGTTTATACCGGAAGACGGCGGTGTTGGACGAGGTGTAGAGGTAGCCGTTTTTGATCAGAATACCCGTGCCGGGATAATCACCGAAGCTCATCTGCTCGTCGGCAACCCCGTCTTTGTTCGTATCCCGCAGGCGGACGATGCCTTTCCCGTCTTTCAGTTTGCCGAGTTTTACGTACACGTCGCCGGTTTTGCTGACGGTGATGTGCCGCGCCGGACCGATGTTTTCGGCCAGCACGGTGGCCGTAAAGCCGGAAGGCATTTTCAGATCGGCAGCGGCCGTTTGTTTTCTGGGATTGGCGGGAGTCGGCTTTTTACCGTGATCCGCCCGCGAAGGCGTTTGCCCCGCCAGCGTGCTCAGCAGCAGTGTGGTGAGTAAAAGAGAGGATTTCATTCGTTTCCGGATAAGCGTAAAAACTTTGCGTATGGAGGCTTTCTACAGGCAAGAAGAAAAAGAGGCGGCAAAATTACTGATGCTAAAAAGAGACGGCTTGTAATAAACGTTGGCGCTCGTTTTGTGTCTGATGGTAGACTTATTTTTCGCGAAACCCATGAGACACCTTTTTCTCCTATTCGCACTGCTCAGCACCGGCTCCCTTCAGGCGCAGCAGGGCCAGTTACTGCAGAAGTACGTGATCCGCCAATTCGAAAAAGAATCGGCCCCCAACACGGGTCCGGCTCCCGACTACCGCGACCTCCGGTTCTGGGCCGCCTCGCCCCACAAAACGGATCCCAGCGACAGCGTCCCGGCTTTTCTGAAGAAGGAAACCCCAAACCTCCGGGCCGACGTGTTTTTCATTCACCCCACCTCCTACCTCGGCGATGCCAGCGAAATGGACCTCCTGAACGGCGGTAACCGCCGCGAAGCGTTCGAAGCTCTCAAAACCGAGCCCTGGAATGCCGACCTGACCGACACGGCCGTCAACAACCGGACCGATGCGCGGGCCATTCGGTACCAGGCGAGCGTTTTCAACGGCAGTTGCCGGGTGTTTGCGCCGCGCTACCGGCAGGCCAACCTCAAAGCGTTCTTCATCCGCGACTCGCCCGCCTCCCAACGGGCGTTCGACCTTGCCTATGCCGACATCAAAGCCGCTTTCGAGCATTACCTGAAAAACGAAAACCAGGGCCGCCCGATCCTGATTGCCTCCCACAGTCAGGGAACGCTGCACGCGATTCGGCTTTTGCAGGAGTTCTTTGACGATAAGCCGTTGCAGAATCAGTTGGTGTGCGCGTATCTCATCGGGTATCAGCTTCCCAAAAACACCTTCAAACGCCTTCCCGTTGGCACCTCCCCGACCATGACGGGCTGCTTTGTGGGCTGGCGAACCTACCAGAAAGACGTCATGCCTCCGGCCGTGGCGCGGGAAGAAGGGAATTCCGTCTGCGTCAATCCCCTCACCTGGACCACTGACACAAAGTGGGCTGACAAGTCGCAGAACCGGGGCTCACTGATTGGCTTCAACACCCTTATTCCCCAGGCCATCGGCGCGGGCATCGAACCTGCCTCGCGCATTCTGTGGGTTACCTTACCGGAGAAGGCCGGAGCGCGGCTGCAAAATCTAAAAAACCTGCACACGTTCGATTACAACCTGTTTTGGATGAACATTCGCGAGAATGTGCGGGCGCGGGTAGAGGCGTTTGGTGCGGCAGAAAGGAAGTAGGGATATGAATGTTTACGGTCAACGTTCGGGTAAGGCCCTCAGGCAGAAAATTGCCTTTCCAAAGTTGCATTAAGATGTACCGTTTGCAAGAGTAGTATAGCCTTGCTTGCGTCAAATTCCCTGCTAAGCGCTTCCTCAGTCGGAAAGCTTACGCATAGTCCAGCCGCCAAAAGGCTTCACGGTGGCAAAAACAGGTTTTCCATCCACCGTTCTGCCAGAAACTGTGCAGGACCAGCCGTACGCACCACCCTCTGACAGCGCGTTTTGGAAGTCGGCTTCGGCAAGGGGAACCTTCATGCGGCCACTCCAGGGCGCTCCAGGCTGTCCGGCGTAGCTGCCAAGGTTGATGTAAACGAAGCGGTTTCCGGGAGTGCCCTGAACGAACGGGCCCGTAAGCGAGAAGGCAGACCCGTTGGTCTGCTTTGCGTGAACAACAAAGTCAAAGGTTATATCCTGGCCATTTCCGAGCTGCGGCTGCACAGTCTCATAATTAGGGCTCTTCCCTTTCTGTAATCCATACATCGTCCCATCGGCCGGGTTTTGTAGCATTATTCTCAGACTGATTTTTTTGGACATGGATCGAAGGCGTAACGTTAGACGAATACTGCTTCAGGTTCAGGTGCGGCATGAGCCGCGCCGAACGGCGATAATTTACACTTTATTTTTCAGCTTTATCGAGGCGTTCGGCTGCTTTTGGCGTTGTGCGGGTCAGGCCGGGGAAAACTACTAAAAAGATGACTACGCACCAGAGGACTAGCTCGAAAATGGCTCAAAACCTAAATCCGCTTATCTATCCACTACAAAAGCAGACGCAGTGGTAAGAGTGCCAAAGCCAACAGACTCCAACCTGCTACGTACGTGATTTGCCGATGCCTGATACGTTGGAATAGTTTTTTAAGGCATAGCGCAGTAGCTGCAAGTATTCCACGGAATATGCGCAGAACTACTATTCCCGGAGAGGTATTTAATGGTCTACAACGCTGCGGTGCCTGCATTCGGGCGGGAAGCCGAAGCATAAACGTAGTATGGTTACCAGGGCTTAAAAGGGTTTTGCCACGATGTTCGGGGTGGCACAGCTCCGAGCCGTACCACCAGCAGACGGGATTAAATCGGCCAACGAATTGAACTATTTCGTAACTTGGAGCCTTTTCCCATAGGCCAGAGAGCATGGAAACGGGCAACCGGAACGCTTGACTATAAACGTTTTGAACACCCCTCCTACCTCTTTCGCCGCTAACATCACTGCTCTTACTCATGATTGAAAGACCCATTACAGACTGGTTGCCGCTGACGAAGCAGGAAGTGGAGAAACGCGGCTGGGATGAAGTGGACATTGTACTGGTTTCCGGGGATGCCTACGTGGATCACCCGGCCTTCGGCACCGCTGTGATTGGCCGTATCATGGAAAGCGAGGGCTTCCGCGTGGCCGTTATCGCACAGCCCAACTGGAAGGACGACCTGCGGGATTTCCGGAAATTTGGTCGGCCCAAATACTTCTTCGGCGTCACGGCCGGTTGCATGGACTCCATGGTCAACCACTACACGGCCAACAAACGCCTGCGCTCGAACGACTCCTACACGCCCGGCGGCGAAGCGGGTTTCCGGCCCGATTACGCCACGATCGTGTATTCCAATATTCTTAAAAAGCTGTACCCCGACGTGCCGGTGCTGCTCGGCGGTATCGAAGCCTCGCTCCGCCGCGTGACGCATTACGACTACTGGAAGGACGCGCTGATGCCGTCGATTCTGGTGGATTCGAAGGCGGATATGCTGGTCTACGGCATGGGCGAACAGCCGCTGCGCGAAATTCTGCGGCTGGTGAAGAAAGACGTGCCGTTCTCGTCCATGCGCAACATCAACCAGGTGGCGTTTCTGCACGACACCCAGACGGGCGACCTGCGCGAGTACAACGACTGGAGCACGGTCGAACTGGCGAGCCACGAGACCTGTCTGGAGGATAAAATCAAATACGCGGCCAACTTCAAGATTGTCGAAGTAGAGTCGAATAAGTGGCAGGCCAACCGCATTACGCAGAACGTGGGCGATCAGGTGCTGGTGATCAATCCGCCGTTCAAGACCATGACGGAGGATGAAATCGACAAGTCGTTCGACCTGCCGTACACGCGCCTGCCGCACCCAAAATACAAGAAGCGCGGCCCGATTCCGGCCTACGAAATGATCAAGTTCTCGGTCAACATGCACCGGGGCTGTTTCGGTGGCTGTAGCTTCTGCACCATTTCGGCCCACCAGGGCAAGTTCATCGCCTCCCGAAGCGAAAAGTCGATTCTGAAGGAAGTGGATGAACTGACAAAGCATCCGGAGTTCAAGGGTTACCTGTCGGACCTCGGCGGACCGTCGGCCAATATGTACAAGATGAAGGGCAAGGACGAAAGCATCTGCGCCCGCTGCCAGAGCCCGAGCTGCATTCACCCGGTGATCTGCTCGAACCTCGACACCTCGCACAAGCCGCTGACGGAACTGTACCGCAAGGTGGACGCCAACCCGGCCATCAAAAAAGCCTTTGTCGGCTCGGGTGTCCGGTACGACCTGCTGGTGGACGATTTCAACAAGAACAACGAGGACGGCAACCACGACGAGTACATGGAGCAACTGGTGACGCGCCACGTATCGGGCCGGTTGAAAGTGGCTCCCGAACATACCGCTGACGATACCCTGCGGGTGATGCGCAAGCCGTCGTTCAAGTACTTCAAGCTGTTCAAGAAAAAATACGACAAGATTCAGGAGAAACACGGTCTGAGCCAGCCCTTGATTCCGTACTTCATTTCGTCGCACCCCGGCTGCGAGGAAGCCGACATGGCGAATCTGGCCGCCGAGACGAAGGACATGGGCTTCCAGCTCGAACAGGTGCAGGATTTTACGCCCACACCGATGACGGTGGCTGAAGTGATCTATTACACCGGGGTTCACCCGTACACGCTGAAGCCGGTCAAGACGGCCAAGACGCGGGACGAGAAACTGGCGCAGAACCGCTATTTCTTCTGGTATAAACCCGAATACCGCGACTGGATCCGCAATCGCCTGAACAAACTCAAGCGCCCGGACCTGGCCGACAAGTTGCTGGGCAGTCCGAAGAAGGACAAGCCGGGCGGCGGAGGCGGCGGGAAGCCGTTTAAAAAGAAGTGGTATTAACGAAAAGGCGGGTCGAGGTGACCCGCCTTTTGCTTTTAGATCAGCACCTCCCGCGCTACCCGTTCGCCCGACCGGATGGCTCCCTCGATATAGCCGTTCCAGACGTCCGATGTTTCGGTGCCCGCCCAGTGAATCCGGCCGACGGGTTGTCGCAGGGCGTCGCCGTACTGCGTCCAGATGCCGGGCTGAAAAACGCCCGCGTAGCACCCGCCCGACCATTCTTCGTTCAGAAAACTATGGTCCAGATAACGCACCGGCTTCGCCGCTTCAGGGCCGAAAAAGGTGGCAAACGAGTTCAGGGCCGATTCGCGCCGCTGGACGTCCGGCAACGCCCCAAACTCACGGGCCTGCCTGCCCAGGACAAACCCCATCAGGATGCCCTTGTTGCCGTCTTTGGGCGAATTGTCGAAGGTGACGGTCACAGGGCCGTCGGGCGTGGCGGCGAGTCCGTTAAGGCCCTGCGAACGCCAGAACGGCTTTTCGTAGATGCCGTAACATTTCCAGACCGCACCCATTGGCATTCCGCCGGCCAGCTGCAGGCGGCTTTGGGGCAAACCGGGCCGAAAGTCGATTTTCGTCAGCAGGGCGGGCGGCACCGTGATGATGACCCGGCCTGCCGTGTATGTTTCTTTACCCGTCACCACGTTCACCGTTTCGCCTTCCTGCCAAACGGCTTTCACAGGAGAATCGAAAACGATTCTACCACTCAGCGTTTCGGCCATCCGGTCGGCCACGGTTTGCATCCCGCCGACCATACGGCTTTCCTGCGCCCCGTTGCGGATGTTCATTAAAGTATCGAGATCCCGGCCGGAGCGGGCGTAAAACAGTGCGTGAAGCAGGGAAATTTCGGACGGGTCGGCGGCCCAGATGGCTTCGGCGGCAATTTTGAAAAACTGCCGGGCGGTCTGAAAGCGCATCTGGCTGTTCATCCAGTCGGCCAGCGTCCGGGCGTCCAGGTGAGCGGCGTCCGGAGAAAGCCAGGGTGCTTCCAGATTGATCGTTCGGGAGAGCTTGTTCATCCGCTTGATGGCCCGGTCGAGGCTGATCAGGGGCAGGACGGGCAGCGGGGGAATCAGGCCCCGGTAGCGTTTGACCTTTCCCCGAAAATACTGGGTGCTTTTGCCTTCGTCGTAGGTCCGGAACGTTTCGATCCCATATTCGTCGGCCAGCGCGAACAGCCGGTCCTGCGTGGGTCCGACCCAGGCCCCGCCCCAATCGACGTCCGAGCCGTCGTCGAAGCGTTCGGTCCAGACCCGTCCGCCGACGCGGTTGCGGGCTTCGAGGACCAGCACATTCTTCCCCGCCCTGGTCAGTTCGCGGGCGGCGGTGAGTCCGGCATAACCGGCCCCGATGATGAGGACGTCGTAGGGCATGAACGGCGTGGGTTAAAAGACTCTATCTACAAAAGATACCGCTTTCTGATCGAAAAAAACGAATGCCATATCTCGGAGATATGGCATTCGTTTTTTTCGATTGAGAGAGACCCTGGTCTAGGTAATCGCGTCGATGATCCAGGTGACCACCGTGACGACGATACTGAACAGAATCGCCGCGATGACGCCGGTGACGTCGAAGCCGTCGACCAGATACGCCGCCAGGTATACCATGAGGATGTTGATGACGAAATAGAACAACCCCAGGGTCATAATGGTAATGGGAATGGTCAAAAAGACCAGAATCGGCTTCAGGAATGCGTTCAGCAGCCCGAGAACAATGGCTACGATAATGGCCGTCCCGAAATTATTGACGATGATGCCCGGAATCAGGCGGCTGGCGACGAACACAGCGACCGCACTGATCAGAATTCGTATGAGTAAGCCCATGCTTTGTGTAAAGTTTGTGGTAGAACGATTGGCGTTAAGTACGCGCCAATAAATGAAAACCTCGTCAAACTTCAAACTCAAAGCGGCTAATACTGTTCAGAACCGCTATTTTGCGTGCCGTTTCTGGAGGACAGCGATGATGTCGTCCAGGTCGAACCCTTTTTGCTCCAGCAGCACCAGATAGTGGAACAGCAGGTCGGCGGCCTCGCCTTTGAACAGGTCGGCATTATCGTCCTTCGCCTCAATGACCAGTTCCACAGCCTCTTCGCCTACTTTCTGGGCAATCTTGTTGACGCCTTTGGCAAACAGGCTGGCTGTGTAGGACTTGTCGGACGGGTTGGCCTTCCGGTCACGGATAATGTGCTGCAGGTAATTCAGGAACTGGCCTTTTCCGGTGTTCACTTCTTCGAAACACGTATCAGCGCCCGTATGGCAGGTCGGACCGTCGGGGCGGGCTTTGATCAGCAGCGTATCGCCGTCGCAATCCACCAGCATCTGTTCGACGCGGAGGAAATTGCTGGACGTTTCGCCTTTGGTCCAGAGCCGCTGTTTGCTCCGGCTGAAAAACGTCACGACACCTTCGGCGGCCGTTTTGTCGTACGCTTCCCGGTTCATGTATCCCAGCATCAGCACCTTGCCGGTCTGCGCGTCCTGAATCACGGCGGGAAGGAGGCCGTCGGGGGATTTATCGAAGTTTAGTTCTTTGGACATAAGAGGTTAGACAAGGGACAAAAGACCGATACGGCTCCGTAACCCGTCCCTGCGTTTAGTCATTCTTGATTAAATTCATGATGAGTTGAATCATCAGCTCCTTACTGGCCGGGTCGCTTTGCGCCACCAGCAACGCCAGCGCCACCAGCGCGTTTTCGTTTATTTTCAGAACGCCGTTTTTCTTCAGCCGGTGCCGGTTCTTTTCCAGAAACCAGACAAACAGAAAGGCCCCAATCCGCTTGTTGCCATCGCTGAACGGGTGGTTTTTGATGACAAAATAAAGCAAATGCGCCGCCTGTTCTTCGATCGTTGGATAGAGGTACTGCCCGCCGAACGTCTGGGCTACGCTGCCGAGAATTCCCCGGAAGCCGTCGTCGCGGATGCGGCCAAACAGATCGGAAGCTTCTTTTTGCTCCATGAGTCGCTGCTTTAACTCCGCAATTGCCGCCAGCGATTCGTCATAATCCAGTTCGTAGACGACATCTTCCCCAAGGCCAATCGTGTCGACTTCATTGGTATCGAACTGATTTAACAGCGTAAACGATTTGGCGTATTCAGTAATCAGCGACAGCATCCCTTTTGCTTCCTGTAAGGTCAGGCTCTCCTGTTCCACCGACTGCTGAAACTGAAGGAGTGTCTGCTGAATTTCCCGTAAACTTTCCCGTTGCTGCTGCAGCCGTTTTTCGTTCAGGGTATAGCCTTTCAGCAAGTGGTCTTTCAGTACCTTATTAGCCCAGATGCGGAATTGCGTGCCTTGCTGCGATTTCACACGGTAGCCAATCGAGATAATAACATCCAGACTGTAGAACGATACCGGTTTGTCGGAATTTGCAATATGCATTTTTTGCATATTGCTTTTTCTGTCCAGTTCACCCTCCGCAAAAACGCTGTTTATGTGTCGGCTGATTACGGATTGATCCCGTTGAAAAAGATCAATCATCTGGGCTTGTGAAAGCCAGACGGTCTCGTCTGTTAATCTGACTTCAAGATTTGCAGCGCCGTCCTGAGTCTGAAAAATAACGATCTGATTTTCCATAGTTTGAGAACTGTTACGGGAGGCAGGCGAAGATAACCAATTCCTCAATCCGTCATCCGCATTTCAATTCCTTTCAGATTGAGGTACTTCTTCAGCGCCGGAATTTCGATTTCCTTGAAGTGGAAGATGCTCGCCGCCAGTCCGGCATCGGCTTTCCCGGCCGTGAATACGTCCACAAAATGCTCCATTGAGCCCGCACCCCCGGAAGCGATAACGGGGATGTTGGCAGCACCGGAAATCTGGGCCGTCAGTTCCAGCGCAAACCCGGCTTTGGTGCCGTCGGTGTCCATGGAGGTCAGCAGGATTTCGCCCGCGCCCCGGTCCTCCACTTCCTTCGCCCAAAGAATCGTCCGGAGTTCGGTCGGCTTGCGGCCACCGTGCGTGTGGACGATGTGCTCGCCGTCCACGTACCGCGTGTCAATGGCGACAACAATGCACTGGCTACCAAATTCCTGCGCCAGTTCGTCGATCAGGCCCGGATTCCGCACCGCCGACGAGTTGATGGAAACCTTATCGGCCCCGGCATTGAGCAGGGCCGACACGTCGGCCTTGGACGAAATGCCGCCCCCCACCGTAAAGGGAATGTTGACGACATGCGCCACGCGTTTAACCAGTTCGATCAGCGTCTTGCGCTCATCGACGGTAGCCGTAATGTCCAGAAAAACGAGCTCGTCGGCGCCCTGTTCCGCGTAAATACGGCCCAGTTCGACCGGATCGCCGGCGTCGCGGAGGTTAACGAAATTGGTGCCTTTGACCGTGCGCCCGTCTTTGATGTCGAGGCAGGGAATGATGCGTTTGGTTAACATTTTGTGGTTAATGAAGAATGAACTTCGTGGTCAATGAATAATGAAGAATGAACAATGAACCGCCGCGGGCCGCAATGAACCGCAGTAGTTCATTATTTATTGTTCATTGCGGCCCGCCGCCGCGGTTCATTTTTTCTAACTCCTTCAGCGTAACCCTTCCTTCGTAAATCGCCTTGCCGACGATGACGCCGAAGAGGTTCATTTCGGCCAGCTGCTCGATATCGGCCAGGTTGCTCACGCCGCCGCTGGCGATGATGTGCAGGTCGGCAGAGCGTTCCTGGAGGTTTTTGTAGAGGTCGAACGAAGGGCCCTGCAGTAGACCGTCTTTCGCGACGTCGGTGCTGATGGTGTACCTGATGCCTTTTTCAAGCCATTTCTCCACGAAGTCATACACCCACACGTCCGTTCCTTCTTCCCAGCCGCTGACCGCAATTTTTTCGTTTTTGGCGTCGGCCCCAAGAATGATGGCTTCGGGTCCGTAGGTTTTCAGCCAGTGTTCGAACAGGTCCGGGTTCTTGACGGCGATGCTGCCGCCCGTTACCTGTCTGGCACCGGATTCGAACACAACCTTCAGATCCTCCTCAGACTGCACGCCGCCGCCGAAGTCGATGTGCAGCTTTGTTTTGGTGGCAATCAGTTCGAGCACTTTCCAGTTAATGACGCGCTTGGCCTTCGCCCCGTCGAGGTCGACGAGGTGCAGGCGGGTCAGGCCGGCGTCTTCAAACTGCTGGGCCACTTCGAGCGGACGGGCGTTGTATTCTTTTTTCTGGCTGTAGTCGCCCTGGGTCAGGCGGACGGCCTTGCCGTCGATGAGGTCGATTGCGGGGATGATGTACATAGTATGAAAGAAAAAAGAGAAGAGAGAAAGGAAAAAAGACAGCAGGTCGAAGCAGGAGTCTTTTCTGTTTTCTCTAACCTCTTTTATCTCTATTTACAGTTTCAAAAAATTCTCCAGAATCCGCTGCCCGACGTTGCCGCTGATTTCGGCGTGGAACTGGGCGGCGTAAAAATTATCTTTATGCAGCATCGCGCTAAACGGCTGAACGTAGCTACACGAGGCGATGGTCTGGTCGCAGATGCCGGCGCAGTAGCTGTGCACGAAATAGACGTACGAGTTTTCCTCTACGCCCGTCAGCAGGGGGCTGCGCAGGTCGCGGAGGTTGTTCCAGCCCATGTGCGGCACTTTAAAGCCGAGCTTCGCCGGAAAGCGCTTCACGTCTACGTCGAACACGCCCATGCAGGTCGTGTCGCCCTCTTCCGAGTACCGGCAGAGCAGCTGCATGCCGACGCAGGTGCCCAGCACCGGCTGCTTCAAGGACGGAATCACCCGGTCGAGGCCTTTTTCGCGCAGGTAAGCCATCGCGGTGCTCGCCTCCCCGACGCCGGGGAAAATAACCTTGTCGGCCGAGCGGATTTCGGCTTCGTCGTCCGTAAGCAGGTAGCTGGCCCCGATGCGATCAAGCGCGTACATGACCGACTGTACGTTGCCGGCGTTGTATTTGATGATGACGGTTTTCATAATTCTGTAGACAGGCGACAATAGACATGAGACAAAGAGAAAGCCGTCTGCCCCCGCCTTGTCTCTGGTCTTTTGTCGCTCGTCTTTTCTCTTTTGTCTAAAAATCAAAAGCCCGGCTCCTTGGCAGAACCGGGCTTTGGTTATCGGGTATTTCGTTGTGTCACTGTTTATCCCAAAAACGCATCCGTCCTGCCTGATTACGAGACAGAATGATGAGGATGGATGGCGTTTGCGGTTTTCATGGAGCAAAGGTAGCTTTATTAGACAAGAGAGAAAAGAGAAAAGACGAGAGAGAAAAGAGAAAAAGAGAGGTTAGACAAAAGACGAGAGACAAAAGACGAAGGACAGAAGACTGCCCGTTCGTTAACATCTATCTCCTCATCTCTCTTTTCTCCTGTCTCTTTTCTCTCATCTCTCCTCTCTTGTCTAAACTAAATCAAAACAAACTCCCCTGCACCACTTCCGGCCGGAGGGCGGGCTCGCGCAGGTTCAGGCCGCAGACCGCGTTGAGCTGGCGAATCCAGTAGCGGATCAGTTCGGGGGTCGTATCGTTTTCGGCCCCGCCGTGGATGAACAGGTAAGCCGTTTGCAGGCCCTTGTCGAACCAGGTTTTCAGGCGCTGCACCCAGGCGTCGGCGCGCTGGTAATCCGTCGGGTGGCCGTCATTGGCAATAAACCGTAACACCAGCTTCGGACTCGACAGGCTCATGTGCAGCACGTCGCGCCGACCGGCCACATCTGTAATCACCAGGTCGCGGCGCAGAGCAAAGAGCCTGTCCAGCGTTTTCTGCCAGATTTCCGGTTTGCGGAACCAGTTTTCGTGCCGGAATTCGACGGCCACTTCCAGGTCGTCGGGCAGGTTTTTCAGGTAATTTTCCAGAATCGGCAGCCGGTCGGGGCCGAAGGTCGGGGGCAGTTGCAGAAAAGACGTGCCCAGAAACTCTTCCAGACCGAGCACGGCGTTGATGAACTCCTCCGTCAGCGATTCGGTCGCCACCAGCGCCCGGTCGTGGCTGATCGCCTGCGGAAATTTCGGGCAGTACACAAAGCCGTCGGCCGCCTCGGTTTTCCACCGCCGGATCATGTTTTCGGTCGGAATCTGGTAGTGCGTCAGGTTCAGCTCAATGGTGTTGAACTGCCGGGTGTAGTGGTGCAGAAAATCCTTGTCCTTTGCGTTGGTCGGATAAATTTTTCCGACATACGATTTATTGGCCCAGATCGGCCCGCCGATCAGAACTTCCGGATGGGCCGCCGGCTCGACCATGTCCCAGATGCGCTGGTTGAACGGGTGGTCGGGCGGCAGGGTGAAATCCACCGCGTCGAGGTTCGCTACTTTACCGAATTCCATGGGGTGCAGGAGTAGAAGTGTACCGTTAAAACTGTCAAAGACCGCCTTTCGTTTTCGCGCCCGTTCTGAATTGACTAATTTTGTCGTGCAAGAGAAAAGAGAATAGACAAAAGAGAAAAGAATTTAGCCTAGAACTATTTCTGTTCTGACTACTAACAGGCTTTCCTCTGTCTTTTTTCTTTTATCTATTCTCTTTCATCTAATTGACTATGATCTCAAAGACCTATAATCCCAAAGACATTGAGGAAAAGTGGTACCAGTACTGGCTGGACAACCGCTTTTTTCATTCCGAGCCGGACGACCGCGAGCCGTACACCATCGTCATCCCGCCGCCGAACGTGACGGGCGTGCTGCACATGGGCCACATGCTGAACAACACCATTCAGGACGTGCTCGTGCGCAAGGCCCGCATGGAAGGCAAAAACGCCTGCTGGGTGCCGGGCACCGACCACGCCTCCATCGCGACGGAAGCCAAGGTCGTCAGCATGCTGAAAGAGCAGGGTATCGACAAAAAGGAAATCGGCCGGGAGAAATTTCTGGAACACGCCTGGGAATGGACCCACAAATACGGCGGCATCATCCTCCAGCAGCTCCGCAAGCTGGGCGCTTCCTGCGACTGGGACCGGACCCGCTTCACGATGGAACCGGCCCTGTACGACGCCGTCATTGATACCTTCGTGGACCTCTATAACAAAGGCCAGATCTACCGGGGCGTCCGGATGGTGAACTGGGACCCGCAGGGCATGACAGCCGTCTCGGACGAGGAAGTGCTCATGAAGGAAGTCCAGCAGAAGCTGGTTTACATCAAATACGCCATTCAGGGTTCGGCGGGTGATTTCATCACGATTGCTACCGTCCGGCCGGAAACCATCATGGCGGACTCGGCGATCTGCGTCAACCCGAACGACGAGCGGTACAAACACCTCCACGGCAAAAAAGCGCTCATTCCGCTCATCAACCGCGAAATTCCCATCATCACCGACGAATACGTGACGATGGATTTCGGGACGGGCTGCCTGAAAGTAACACCGGCCCACGACCCGAACGACTACGAACTCGGCATCAAGCACAAACTGCCGGTCATCGACATTCTGGCCGATAACGGCACGCTGAACGAAAAAGCCCAGATTCTGGTCGGTATGGACCGTTTTGCGGCGCGGAAGGCCATCGTCAAGATGCTGGAAGAGGCCGGGAACCTCGAAAAAACGGAAGAATACAAGTCCAACGTCGGATACTCGGAGCGGACCAACGCCGTCATCGAGCCGAAACTGTCGTTGCAGTGGTTCCTGAAAATGAAGGAGCTTTCGCAGCCCGCCCTCGAAAACGTCATGAACGACACGGTGCAACTGGTGCCGCCCAAGTTCAAGAACATGTACCGTTCGTGGATGGAGAACGTTCATGACTGGTGCATCAGCCGCCAGCTCTGGTGGGGCCACCGCATCCCGGCGTTTTACATGAAGGACGGCACGGTCATCGTGGCCAAAAACAAGCGCGAAGCGCTCCGGAAAGCCCAGCGCGAACACCTGCTGTTTGCCCTCACGGAAGCCGACCTGACGCAGGATGAAGACGTCCTCGACACCTGGTTCTCGTCCTGGTTGTGGCCCATGTCGGTTTTCATCCCGGAAAGTCAACCGGAAAACTCCGCCCGCCCGAAAGCCAAACAAGGCGATGTCGATTACTATTACCCGACCAACGACCTCGTGACGGCTCCTGAAATCCTGTTCTTCTGGGTTGCCCGGATGATCATTGCCGGATACGAATACAAAGGCCGCGAGCCGTTCCAAAACGTGTACCTGACGGGGATTGTCCGCGACAAACTGGGCCGGAAAATGTCCAAATCGCTCGGCAACTCGCCCGACCCGCTGGACCTCATCGAACAGTTCGGGGCCGACGGTGTGCGGACGGGCATGCTCTTCAGTTCGCCGGCCGGGAACGACCTGCCTTACGACGACAAACTGGTGGAACAGGGCCGGAATTTCTGCAACAAAATCTGGAACGCGTTCCGGCTGGTCAAAGGCTGGACGGTTGTAGAGACCACAGAGAACGGACAAGAGACAAAAGACAGCAATGCACTCGCTGTTGAGTGGTTCAGCGCGAAGCTGAATCAGGCCATTACCGAACTGCAGGATCATTTCGGCAAATTCCGGATGTCGGATGCCCTGCAAACGGTCTACAAGCTGATTTGGGACGATTTCTGTTCGCAGTATCTGGAAATGATCAAACCGGGCTTCGAACTGCCCATCGACCGGGCCACCTACGACGCCACCATCAATTTCTTCGAACAACTGATGGCCCTGACGCACCCGTTCATGCCGTTCATTACCGAAGAAATCTGGCAGGACATCCGCGAGCGGAAAGCGGGCGACAGCGTTTGTGTGGCTCCCTACCCGACCGGCGGACCCGTCAACGAGGCCCTGCTGGCCGATTTCGACCTGCTTTTTGACGTCGTGACGACGATCCGGAACCTGCGGAACGCGAAGCAGATCTCTCCAAAAACCGAACTGCCGCTCGCCATCCGGACCGAAACGCCCGACCGCTTCAACCCGCTGGAAGGCCTGATCCGGAAAATGGCGAACGTGTCGGACATCAGCTACGTCAGCGAAAAAGCGGAAGGTTCTTCGTTCGTCATCAAAGGCGACGAGTTCTTTGTGAACATCGCCGGCGAAATCGACGTGGAACAGGAAATCGCCGCTTTGACGAAGGAGTTGGAGTATACCAAAGGCTTTTACGAAGCAACGGCCAAAAAGCTTTCGAATGAACGGTTCGTGGCGAACGCCAAGCCGGAAGTCGTGGAGCGCGAGCGGCAGAAACTGGCCGATGCCGAAGCAAAAATGAAGGCGCTGCAGGCCAGTCTGGCGGCGTTGCTGCAGGCTTAAAGTAGGTTAACCACAGAGGGCGCAGAGGTTAGCACAGAGAACACAGAGTAATGACTCCGTGAAACTCTGTGCTAATCTCTGCGCCCTCTGTGGTTAACAGTTAGTTCTTCTTAGTACCCGTCGTTCTGCGCGCCGGCGATGCTGGGATTCGCCAGGATTTCGCCCTGCGGGATCGGCCATGCCCATTTGGGGCTGTTGGCAGCGAGCGTACACACCGAGCCCGGACGGCAGTCGGCCCGGTTCACCACGCGCGTCGTGCGCTTGAGGTCGAACCAGCGGTGACCTTCCATCCAAAGTTCCTTGCGGCGCTCCAGCGCAATCGCGTCGATCAGCGCCTGGCCCGTTTCGGTACCCGGCGCGAAGTTGGCAATCCGGGCGGCCCGCAGCGTATTCAGATCGGCCAGCGCCTCGGCGGCGCGGTTGGTCAGCGCGCGGGCTTCGGCGCGGATCAGGTACATTTCCCCCGTCCGGAACGCCTTGAAGTTGGCGGCTCCGTCGCGGGCCGTGCCTTTCCCCTGGTATTTCGTTACCACAAAGCGACCGGCCCGGTTCACCGAACCCGTGATGCTTTCGCCCGCGGTGAAATACGAAGCAAACCGCACGTCGTTCGTCCGGTCGAAGGTGCTCAGCAGCGTCGCCGCCGGTTCCCACTGCGAACGGTTCGTGGCCGGAGACCATACGTCCAGGGCCGGACCGCCTTCACCGGGGTTGAACTGAATGGCAAACAGCACTTCATCGGCGTTGGCGTCGGACCAGATGCCGGGGAAGTTGGCACGGGTAGCCAGCGGACGCGCACTGATGGCCGCCGTGGCGTACGTGATAGCCCGGTCGTACTCTTTCGCATAGAGCGATACCCGGGCCAGGATGGCGTTGACCGTAGCGGCATCGATCCGGCTGCGCTTCGTGGCCGTGTTGATGGCGGCATCCACGTCGTTCAGCAACGGCAGGGCAGCCTCCAGGTCCTTGATGATCTGGTCGTAAACCTGCTTGACGGTTGCGCGGGCCGGCGTCTCAATTTTTGACGTCGTTTTTACCGGAACACCCGGCGAAGTCGAATTTCGGTCGAAGTTAGGGGCATAGTACTGCAACAGGTTAAAGTGCAGCAGTCCGCGGATCGCCAGCGCCTGTCCTTTGATCCGGTTTGCCTTCTTCGGAGCCGAAGCTTCGTAAGGAGCGATATTCTCCAGAATCAGGTTGACGTCATTAATCATCAGGTAATTAAAGCGCCACACTTCTCCGATCCGGAGTTGGTCGGCCGCGTACGTCCAGTCGGTCACGGCCTTGTAGTTGACCAGCGATTCGTTGGTTTCGATCAGGTTGTCCGACATCATATCGGCCGCTACGGAGGAGAACAGGCCGTAGGCGTACATATCCCGCATGGACGCGTACGTTCCGTTCAGCACCGGCTCAAAGTCGTCCAGTTTCCCGAACACGTTCGCACTGCTGAGGGAGTGGGTGGGTGTCAGGTCAATCATATCGTTGCACGAGGTGGCTGTCAGAAGGCTGCCGCACAACAGAAGGGCATATAGTTTTTTCATCTATCGTTTAGTGTTTGAGGGAAGGTTTACCGGCTGACCGCCTGCCGATGTTCCGGACCCGGCGCTTCACCCGGTAAACCTTCGTTGAATTTAGAACCCGATACCCAAACCAGCCGTGAACGTACGCAATGCCGGGTACTGAGCGCCCGTCAGCTGGCCGCCCGTGATTTCAGGGTCAAAGCCCTGGAATTTGGTAAAGGTCAGCATGTTCTGCCCCTGTACAAAGATGCGGGCCGACGACATTTTGGCCTTGCGCATCAGCGTGCCAGGCAGGTTGTACGATACCGTCAGGTTCCGCAGACGCAGGAAGTCGCCTTTTTCGAGGAAATGCGTGACCGCCGTCTGGTAAGGCAGGTTCGGGTTCGGAATGTCCGTAATGTCACCCGCTTTCTGCCATTCGCGCAGCAGCGCCCGCGACACGTTGTCGGCGTAGTAGTTGGGGTTTTCTACGTTCGTCCGGTCGTTGTTGAAGATGTAGTTGCCAAATGCGTAGGTAAACAGGGCCGACACTTCAATGCCTTTGAAACGCAGCGTATTCGTAACACCGCCGAAATACGGAGCCTCGCGGGGTCCGAAAATCTGGGCGTCGTTGGGACTGTAGGTTTCGGTGATCTCGCCTTTCAGGTTACGGAACTGCTGGGCACCCGTCTGCGGATTCACCCCGGCGTACTCCACCAGCCAGTTGCTGTTGATGGGCTGGCCGACGCGGTTGATGGTGTTGCCCGAGATGATCCCGCGCTCCGGCGTGGTCGGCGTCAGCTTCAGGATTTTGTTCCGGTTCAGCGTAAAGTTGATGTTGGTTTCCCAGCTGAAGTCACCGGCATCGACGTTCACCGTATTCAGACCGATTTCAATACCGCGGTTCTGCAACTCACCGATGTTCCGGTTGATCGAGTTGAAGCCCGTGGTGCGGGAAAGCTGGTCGTTCAGGAAGAGGTTTTTCGTCACCGAGTTATACACTTCCACGCCGCCGGAAATCCGCTTGCTCAGCAGTGAGAATTCCACCCCGGCATTAAACGTATTCTTTTGTTCCCAACGCAGCTCGGGGTTTTCCAATTGCGTCAGAATTACCGTTGAGCTACCGTCGTAGGACGAAATCGTCTGGCTGGTCCGTCCGCCGCGCGCCTGGTAAATGGCGAGGGAGGCAAAGCTGCCGATTCCTTCCTGGTTACCCACCGAACCGTAGCTGGCTTTCAGACGCAGGTTGTTCAGGACGCCGCTCGTGATGCCCTGCATGAAAGGCTCGTCACTGATGACCCAGCTTGCCCCCACTGAACCGAAGTCCGCGAAGCGGTAGCTTTTCCCGAAGCGGGATGAGCCGTCACGACGCAGGTTCACGTTCAGGTAGTAGCGGTTTTTGAAGCCGTAGCCGAGCGTTGTGAAGTACGACACGAGGGCGTTCTGGATGCCGTCGCCCCGGGTGTCCGGAATCATGTTGGCGTTGTTCTGGGTAATGCCCGCTTCGTTTTGCAGGATACCGCCCAGGCCGTAACCCGTGTACCCGAAGGAGCCCAGTTTCAGACGCACCATCTCGGTATAAAGACCCACGCGGACCGAGTGGTCGCCGAAGGTATTGTTGTAGTTCAGTGAGGTAGTGCCGGTGAATCGCGTGTTTTTGTAGAAATCGCGGCTCAGGCGACCCTGACGGCCTTTTACGGCCGAGCCCGTTCCCACCTGGCCGAACCGGCTGTTGTACACCGTCTGCTCCTGGTTGGAGAAGTCAACGCCCCAGTTGGTCCGGACCGACAGGCCTTTCAGGAACGGGAAATCGTACTCCAGAAAGCCGGCCGCTACCGTTTTCAGTTCGTTGAACTGGCGGCTCGTCTCGTTCAGCTCCCGGACCGGGTTCGGCTGGCCGGAACGGAAGGCCGTATAGGTTCCGTCGGCATTGTACGGCGTTTCGTACGGGTTGGCCCAGCGGATGGCGTTCAGCGGCGAGGTGATGGTGGTGTTGCCTTCCGTCTGGAAGTTCTGGATCGAATAGCCAACCGTGGCGTTCAGGCCGAAACGCAGAGGTCCGGAATTGGCCTCCAGGTTCATGCGGCCCGTATAGCGGTTCAGGTCGGTTCCTTTTACGGTACCGGTCTGCGAAAACATGTTTCCGGATACATAGAACAGCACACTTTCGTTACCGCCCGAAGCGCTCAGCTGGTGCTGCTGCGTCTGGCCGATCTGGAAAATCTCCTTCTGCCAGTCGGTATTGACCTTGCGGAGGTCGGCGATCTGAGCGGCCGTGTATTTGGCCAGATCCGTACCGCCCCGGCGCAGTTCGTAATCGATTTTTTCATTGGTGTTCATCAGTTCCAGACGGTTCTGGGGGAAGTACGACTGACCGTACTGGCCGTCGTAGCTGATGCGTGTCTTACCGGCTTTGCCCTGACGGGTTTTGATGACGATAACCCCGTTGGCGCCGCGTGAGCCGTAAATGGCCGTTGCGTCCGCATCTTTCAGGACCGAAATGGTTTCGATATCCTGCGGGTTGATGGTCTGGAAAGCCGCCGCGTCGATCTGGATGCCATCGACGATGTAAAGCGGCGTGTTGCTGCCGTTGACCGAACCGGAGCCGCGCACGCGAACCGAAGCCGCCGCTCCCGGCTGACCGCTGTTGGCGATTACCAGAACGCCCGGAGCCTGCCCCTGCAGAAGCTGGTCAAACGAAGCAACCGGCTGGTTCTTGATCTGGGCGGGCGAAATGCTGGCGACCGAGCCGGCAAACTCCCGGCGATTGCCCTGGCCGTAGCCGGTCACCACTACTTCGTTCAGTTGAGAAGCATCGGACTTCAGATCGACGTTGATAACGCTCTGGTTGCCGACGGTGATTTCCTGCTTGACCATCCCGACAAAACTGAAAACCAGAACGGCCTTCGAATCCGGCACAGACAATGAGTAATTTCCCTGAGCATCAGACTGGGCTCCGCGGGTGCCTCCCTGGATGGCAATGGAGACGCCGGGCAAGGGTGCTCCGTCATCGGCGGAGGTGACTCGCCCGCTTACTTTTCGCTCCTGCGCGTAGCCGGTGGTAATCGCCACAAGTGTCAGCAGGAAAAACAAAAAACGTAGTGGTTGCTTCATAGGTTTTTAGTTTGACGCAAAAAAACTGCTACAAAAAAAAACCATATGTCTAAGTAAAACAACTTAGTATATACGCTTTGGGAAGTTTAGTAACCTCTTTGTAACCGCAAAAGGTCGAAAATTTGGCTCTTTTGGGGCTTTTTTGTGCCTAAAAAATATTTTTAGGTTTGTTTTTCGGCCTGAATTACAAAAAAAGCATCCCAAACCACCGGGATGCCTTCAAAAAAGTACTGATTTTAGAAAAAATAGGTTTTACTCAACTTTCACCTCGACCCGGCGGTTCAGCCGACGCGTTTCTTCCCGGGTATTGTCGGCAACCGGCCGACTGCCGCCGTACGCCACCGTCCGAATCCGCTCCCGGTCGATGCCTTTGCTGACGAGGTAGCTCTTCACCGCCTCCACGCGCTTTCTCGACAATTCAACGTTCAGTTTCGGGTCGCCCACGTTGTCGGTATGCCCCGCCAGTTCGATCCTGATTTCGGGATTCTGCCGCATGACCTCCGCGAGTTTGTTCAGTTCCGGATACGAACCCGCCTGAATCCGGTAATCCGACTGCGGAAACAGCAGGTTGGAAAGGCGGTAGGTTTTGCCCGTCTCGACGCGGTTGTCGAAGTTTTCCACCCTGGGGGCGGGCGTTTTCACCGGCGGCGTCCGGGCCACGACCGAGTCCGGGCGGGCCGGTCGGGGTTTGGCAGGCGCAGCGGGAGCCGGTTTTCGGGCAGGGGCGGCCGGTTTGGTCGCCGGAGCGGACTTCGGAGCGGCCACGGGCGGACGGTTGTTGCGCATGACCGTGGCCGGTTCCTCCTTGTCGTCATAAGGCAGCACCCGCACGTTGTACACGTTGTAGGGCCACTGCGAACTGAGCCCGCCGCTGAGCGGGTCCTGCCGCCCTTCAAACTGCTCTACGTCCTCTTCGATCATGTCGACCCGGGTCACGCCTTTTCCCGGCCGTTCAAAATGGGCTTCGCATTTCAGGGAATGGACATTGTAGAACTGGGCATTCCGGGGTTCGTCCAGATAATCCACCTTGGTTTCGCCGTCAACCCGGATATTTTTGACGTAAATCAGGTTGTACTGCTTCCGCGACTGGGCGTCGTAAAGCCGCCAGGCGTTGCGGTGGCCGGGGCCGGAAACCGTCGCCCGTTCGTTGTTTTCCGTCTCAAAATGAACGATCATTTTATGACGGGTGTAATCAATTCGGGTAATCCGTCCGCCGCCCGGCACGTTTTTCTGCGGCGGATTGATATCTTTCTGTTCTATCTTCTGAGCCCCGGCGGTCTGCGCCAGAAATATGAAAAAACACAATAATCCCGGTATCCAGCGTTTCATAATCGTCCCTTCTAGCGTCTGTATGAGTAACGAATTTACGACCATCAACGCTTAGTAGAGAAAGACGATGGGCGTTAAAATTTGTTAAAGGGAAAACAAAATCCGCCTATGGACAGACAAGCCATTAGATATTTTTTACAAAAAATGGTATTTTACCCCAAACAGAAACCACACCAGCCGTTTTAACCAACAGACTACCAATTTTGCCTACATGAATAAGTGCGTATTTCTGGACCGCGACGGGGTTCTGAACGAAGACCGGATTGACTACGTCTACCGGGTAGAGGATTTTAACATTTTGCCGGGCGTGCCTGAGGGGCTGAAAAAGCTGAAAGAGGCCGGGTATCTGCTGATCGTGGTGACCAACCAGGCGGGCATTGCCAAGGGTTTGTATACCCGGGAAGACGTGGCCAAATGCCATACGTACCTGCAGGAAGCCTGTGGAAACGTCATCGACGCCTTCTACTACTGTCCGCACCACCCGGATTATACGTCGCGGTCGCTGCGGCGCAAACCGGACTCGCTGATGCTGGAAAAGGCGATTGCCCGGTACAACATCGACGTGTCGCAGTCGTGGATGTTCGGGGATGCTCCGCGGGATATGCACGCGGGAAAACGGGTCGGCGTCCGGACGGTGCACATCACGCACCACCGACCGGAAATGCCCGTCGGCGACCAGCAGGCCGGTGACCTGCTGGAAGCGACGCGGTATGTACTCGAAGCCGCTTAAACCGTGCGGGTCTGCGGAGCCGGGCTTTTCTTTACGTTGTAGCTGTCGTAGGCCGGGCACCCTTTTCGGGCGCAGGAACCCAAAGACGCAACGGTCAGAACTCCCAGGAGGAAAACGATCTTTTTCATAGTCTTTTGCTATAGTTTACAGGCCGTTACGGCTTGTCGGCTTGCCGAACGAAAATACAAAAATTAATTTATAAAGTCAGCCGGCGAAGTTCTCCGTCGGCTGACTTTTCAATTTTATACCAATTCTTCGACCGGCTGCTGCTCCTGTCCGTCCTGACCGGCTTCGTGGGCGGCCTGCTTCTCGGTTTTCAGGTCGGCGTCTACCGGCTTCTGGTAGCCCAGAATGGTCAGCATCGTTTCGCTTTCCTGTTCCGGCGCAAACAGGCGCGTGGTGATGTTGCCGTCCGAGTCCCGGTCCACGATGACGTGCTGCGGTGCCGGGATGAGGCAGTGCTGGATGCCGCCGTAGCCGCCCAGCGACTCCTGATAGGCACCCGTATGGAAAAACCCGATGTACTGGTCCTCGCTGTCCTGGTCGTAGATCGGCAGGTACAGGTCGGCGCTGTGGGCTTCCGTGTTGTAGAAGTCGTGCGAGTCGCAGGTCAGGCCGCCAAGGTTCACTTTCTGGTACGGATTATCCCAGTTGTTGATCGCCAGCATGATGTATTTCTGACCGAGGCCCCACGAATCAGGCAGATGCGTAATGAACGAGCCGTCGATCATGTACCAGAGTTCCTTGTCGTTCTGCAGCTTCTGGTCGATGATCTTGTAGATCACCGCGCCGCTCTCGCCCACCGTGTACGAACCGAACTCCGTGAAGATGTGCGGCACGAGCACGTTGTTCTTGTTGCAGATCCACTGAATGCTTTCCACAATCTGGTCGACCATCGCCTGGTAATCGTACGTAAACTGGAACGAGGTTTGGATCGGCATGCCTCCCCCGATGTCGATGGAGTCGAGGTCCGGGCAGATTTTCCGCAGTTCGCAGTATTTGTACATAAACCGGCTCAGTTCGCTCCAGTAATACGCGCTGTCTTTGATGCCCGTATTGATGAAGAAGTGCAGCATTTTCAGCTTGAACTTCGGGTTGTTCTGGATTTTGGACCGGTACAGTTCGTTCACGTCACTGTAGCGAATACCCAGCCGCGAGGTGTAGAACGCAAAGTTGGGTTCTTCGTCCGTGGCGATCCGGATGCCAAAGTTCACCGTGTCGGCCGTTACGGCGTTCTCGTAGGCTTCGATTTCCTTCAGGTTATCCAGAACGGGCACGACGTTGAAGCCGTCGTTGATCAGTTCCGAAATGTATTGCGTGTACAGCGGCCGTTTGTAGCCGTTGCAGATGAGGTACGTACTCTTGCTCACCTTGCCGTCTTCGTAGAGCGACCGGATGATGGGAATATCGTAGGCCGACGACGTTTCGAGGTGAATGTTATTCTTTAATGCTTCTTCCAGCACAAACCGGAAATGCGACGATTTGGTACAGTACGCGTACGTGTACGAGCCCTTGTAATTATAGCGTTTGATCGCATTCTTGAACAGCAGCTTGGCATGCTCGATGTGTTCGCTGATTTTCGGCAGGTACGTCAGTTTCAGCGGCGTACCGTACTGCTTGATAATGTCCATCAGCGGGACGTTGTTGAACAACAGCGAATTGTTCTCCACTTTGAATTCGAGCGTCGGAAACTCGAAGGTCTGTTCAATCAGGTCGTTGTAGCTTTTCATCCTTTCGGCAGAAGCATAAAAGCGATTTATTGGTTATAAAAAAAGTGTGCGAAATTGACATAAAAAGAGCGACTTTCCAACAGTCTGGTAAATCCCTTCACGAAACCATAATCTCCACATCCGGGACGCCTGATTGTCAAGTCGCTGACGATAGTTCTTTCGCACTTAGGGAAACGAAATTTCCGGGGTTTTTGATTCGGTCCGGCCCGTTTTTTTTAAATGCTTTTCCCCCAGACCTCTGAACGGGGCGCGTTTAAAAAACTTCTATTTTAGCACGACAAAAAATTTTACATGCAGCCCAAGTCCATTCACTTCATATCCATCGGCGGCAGCGCCATGCACAACCTTGCCCTCGCACTGCAACAGCAGGGCCATTCCATCACCGGTTCCGACGACGAAATCTATGAGCCCTCCCGCTCGCGCCTCGAACGCGCCGGACTCCTGCCGGCGCAGATGGGCTGGAACCCCGACCACATCCACGCGGGCCTCGACGCCGTCATCCTGGGCATGCATGCCCGCAAGGACAATGCCGAACTGCTGCGCGCGCAGGAACTGGGCCTGCCGATTTATTCCTATCCCGAATTCATCTACGAACAAAGCCGCCATAAACAGCGCGTCGTCATCGCCGGAAGCCACGGCAAAACGACCATTACGGGCATGATTCTGCACGTGCTCCGGCACCACCGGCGTTCGTTCGATTACCTCGTCGGGGCGCAGCTGGACGGCTTCGACACCATGGTTCAGCTGACAGGAGAAGCTCCCGTGCTGGTGGTGGAAGGCGATGAATACGGAGCCTCGCCCCTCGACCCGCGCCCGAAGTTCCTGTTTTTCCAGCCGCATATCGTGCTCATCAGCGGCATCGCCTGGGACCACGTCAACATCTACCCGACCTACGAACAGTACGTCCACCAGTTCGAGTTGCTGGCCGATTCGCTGCCCAAAGCCGGTACTATCATCTTCGACGATACGGACGATATGCTCGACGTCATCGCGCTGAAGGAACGCGAAGGCGTGACCCGCCAGCCCTACGACGTTCACCCGTACCGCATCGAAAATGGAAAGACTTTCCTCAAAACGAAATTGCTCGGCGACGTGCCCGTGCTGGTTTTCGGCGAGCACAACATGAAGAATATCGCCGGTGCCCTGGCCGTCTGCGAGCGGCTTGGCATCACGGAGGAGCAGTTTTACGAAGCCATTCAATCGTTCAAAGGCGCGGCCCGAAGGCTGGAACTGGTGTCGCAGAACGAACAGACAACCGTGTTCCGCGATTTTGCCCACGCGCCGTCCAAAGTAGAGGCCACCACGGCTGCCGTCCGCCAGCAGTTTCCGCGGCACAAGCTGGTGGCCTGCGTCGAGCTGCACACCTTCAGCAGCCTCAACAAGGCGTTTCTGAGTCAGTACCGCGACAAACTCGACAAAGCCGACGCGGCGGCGGTCTTCTACAGTCCGCACACGCTCGAAATGAAACGGATGGAGCCGATCTCGGCCGACGAAATCGTGTCTGCCTTCGACCGCCCGGACCTGCAGGTCTTCACCGATCCGACCCAGTTAAAAGCGTTTATCGATGCCCAGCAGAACGGCCTGCCGACGGTGGTGCTGATGATGAGCTCGGGGACGTTCGGAGGAATTGTCTGAACCGCGCGGCGGACCGTCGGGATTGACGCTGATTTTAATGATTGACATGATTTTTATGGAGGCGAAGCTCTTCAAGATAAATCGCTAAAATCAGCGTCAATCCCGACGGTCCGCCGCGCGGTTCAGGACGGGTTCATCAGAAACGCCAGCAGATCGGCCAGCTGCTGCTCGCTCAGGCCCATGGCCGTCGGGTCGGGCATGAGGCTGGTGGTGTACTGTTTGCGGGAGGCAATTTTTGAGGTCGGGATGGTCTGTTTCTGTCCGGCGGCATCCTTAATGACCAACGCCTGTTTGTTGTCGCTGATCAGAAAACCGTAGTGCGTATCGCCGGACTGGGTCGTAATCAGCCAGGGCTCGTAACCGAAAGCCAGACTCGCGCTCGGATTCAGAATGGCATCCAGCAGGCCGTTTCTGTCGAATTTCGTGTGAATCCGGGTTAGCTGCGGACCGATGTTATTCCCCTGCTCCCCGTGCCGGTGGCAAGTGGCGCAGTGGGTTTTGAAGACGGTCAGCCCGGCCGTTTTGCTGCCGTTAAGGGCATTAATTTTTTGCGGCGAAAGACTGGCTGAAGCCCCGGGTTTGGTAAAATAATCCGCGGCCATAATGCGCACGTTCAGGTCCGGGTTGGAGAAGATCACTTCGCCGACCAGGGCCGTCAGGTCGGACGGCAGTTTTTTATCCGCCGCCAGTCCGACGAGCAGTTTACCGCCTTCCGGCGTGGCCGCCATTTCCCGGGCCAGTTTCTGCTTTTCTTCCGCTTTCGTGTATTCATCCAGCAGTTTCTGGCGCAGGGCCAGCATTCGCTGTTCGCTTTCGGACCGTTTGGGCGGCACTACTTCGTCCCAGTTCAACAGATTGGCCCAGTCGTTGCCGCGCCGGAAAGAAACCCAATAGTCAGCCTGGCGAGCCAAGGTCGTATCCGCCGATTTGGTCAGGTCGGCCATGAACCGGGCGGCTTTTTCGTCGTTCATAAAACCCAGCGCCACAAGCGCCTGTCGCCGGGCCTCCGCCGAAAGCGCGGGGGCCGCGGCCCGCTGTTTCATGGCTTCGGCCGCGGCGGCGGGGTGCAGTTCCCAGACGAGGTCCGCCTGCGGCTGGCTCCACTGCGTCGGGTCGGCCGGAAGTCCGGTCCGCAGCATGTCGTAGATGGCGTCCGTTTTGCGCCAGGAAGCAATGCCGAGCGCGGTCAGGTAATAGCGGTCACGACCGTCGTACTGGCTGAACAGCTTGGCGAGCATCACCCGGCAGTCGTCGAAAGGAACGTCCCGCAGCACGATTGCCACCTCCCGCCGGACCGCCGCCGACGGGTCCTCGGCCAGCATACTGACCAGATTACGGTACTGCGGAAACTGATACTGGTTTCGGTCGGTAAACAGCGGTTTCAGGGCCCGGAACGCCACCAGCCGCGTGTTTTCGTCGGGATGCACCGTCAGCTTTTCCACCTCCGCCACGCCCTTCGGACCCAGCTGCGCCAGCAGCCAGATGGCCCGCGCCCGGTGAAACGGATTCGCGGCCGTCAGCAGTTTTTTGACGGGCTTGATGGCCTTCTCCCCTTTTGCCCGCAGCGCCGCAAAGCCCAGCGCCCGCACGTTCACGGCGGGATTTTGCAAAGCAAGGATTTGCCCCTTCGTGGTTTTTACGTCGATGCGGGGCGTGGTCAGTTTCCGGTTTTTGGGCGTGATGCGGTAAATGCGGCCGTAGCCTTTTTTGTCGTGCATGGCGTGGCCGCCCACGATGGGGTCATACCAGTCGGCAACGTACAGCGCCCCGTCGGTTCCTACCGCCACGTCGCTCGGCCGAAACCATTTGCGGGTGTCGTTGGCGACGTCATTCCATTTATAAGTCTCATCGACCTGCGGAAACGTGCTGATAAAATCGCGGCGGGGAAGCCGGAAGCCCGCGCCCTCGGGTTCGGGTTTGTAGCTGAAAATCACGTTGCGGCCAGCCTCGGCGCTCAGGAGCATGCCCCGGTATTGCGGACCTAGTTCGTCGCCTTCGTAGACGACCACCCCCGTCGGCGAACCCGCGCCCGTCAGGTCGCCGAGCGGCACCACGCCGGGGTCTTCCTGATGCCAGTGCGCCGCAGCGATCGACTGACCCGGCCGCTGGTCGCCCTGCCAGTAACGGGTCCCGTCGGCGCTGAAGTAGCCCATGCTGCCGCCTTCCAGAACGAAACTCGTGCGGCAGGCCACCACCTGGTCGTCGTTATCGTTCTGCCACAGATTGCCGTACGAGTCCAGCGCCGTTTCGTAGTTGTTCCGGAAATTGTGCGCCAGCACTTTCAGTCCCGTCCCGTCCGGCCGAACGCGGAGGGCCAGACCGCCGACCCAGACCTGCCCGTCATCGCTGGTCTGTGCGCCTTCGTTTTTGAGGTTGTACGGCGTCCCGCCAGTGTAGAGGCTACCCGAGCGGAGTGTCCAGCCCGCTTTGTCGGTCACCAGGTGAGGCCCGGCATTGCCGGTGTTGAAGTACCAGTTGCCGTCCGGCCCAGTTACCAGCGCGTGCAGCGAATGGTCATGGTCGAGGCCGCCGAAGCCGGTCAGCAGGATTTCTTTTTTGTCCGGTTTGTCGTCGCCGTTTTGGTCGGTGTACACGACCAGATGCGGCGCGGCCGAGACGATGACTTTATTGCCAATAACAGCAATACCCAGCGGCGATTTCAGGTCTTTATCCTGCACGAACACTTTGCTGTGGTCGGCGCGCCCGTCTCCGTTGGTGTCTTCCAGAATGACCACCCGCTCGCCTTCGGCGTGGTTGAGGCGGGCGTCGGGCTTGTTGTTGAAGTCGCGGTAGTTGACGGCTTCGGTCACCCAGACTCGGCCCCGGGCGTCGATGTCGAGGTTCGTCGGATTGAAAAACTGCGGCGACTCGGCCCAGAGCGTTGCCTCCAGATCGTCTGGTAAATAGAGTCGGGCGGAGTCGCTGCCCAGTGGCGCGGACTGGCGGACGCGGCTTTCCGGCTCAGCGGGCAGGGCGGCTGGCGTTGCCGGTCTTTCGTTCAGTTCGGCCCACCAGAAGAGGCTGGCAACGAAGCCCGAAAGCATCAGAAACGGCGCTTTCGGCATGGCTATTCCGGTTGAAAATCTCATCTGGCTGGCTCGTTAAGGCGTTCATAACCAAAGGAAATATGAAATCTCAGGATATGCAACTTATTATTATAAGTTCTACTAAAAATATCGTGGAACGATGTTGCTTCCATCATAGGACCTGATCAGGCAAGCTGCTAGGCCAGCAGTTTCCGCGTAAATTCGTTGTTCTGAATATAGCTTTCCAGCATCGGTTTTTTGTCCGGAATAGCACCCTCGATATGAATCCATCCGCTGTAGCCGATCTCGTCCAGCACTCGCCGCACTTCCGGATAATTCACTTTGCCCTGGCCTAGCAGGAAGCCGTTTTCCTTGAAGTGCAGTTCGCAGATCAGGTTCTGTTTCCCAAGCCAGCGCATCTCCTGTAGAATGTCGTAGCCCATGACGGTTGAATTGCAGACGTCGTAATAGACCTTCAGCGCCGGGGAGCCGACCGCCTCAATGATTCGCAGGTGATCTTCGGCGCTCAGCCAGGATTCAATGGCAAGCGTCACGCCGGCTTTTTCGGCTTTGGGCGCTACGGCTTTCAGGCGTTCAATCACCACTTTCTGCCCGGCCGGGTCGTTGCGCAGATCGCCTTTGCTGAAAAAAGCCAGCAGAACATTCCGGACGCCTAAAGCGCGGGCTACGCCGATGCTGTCCTGAACCCATTCTTCGGCGCGCGGGTCGGACTTGTAGGGAACCGAATTGAGTTCACCCAGGGCCAGGCCGCCGATTTTGACACCCGTTCGTCGGGCGGCATCGAGGTACGCTTTTTGCACCTCCTTCTGCCGCAGATGCATGTTATTGTCCGCTGAACCCATATTAACCTGCAGTCCATCCAGACCAATTTGCCTGGCCACCTCGAAGGCGGCAATTTTGCTGGATTGACCGATAGACCAGTCGCAGGCCCCGATCTGGAAGCGCGGGGGTTTCCGGGCGAGAACGGGTGTGACGAAAGGCAGCGCGGCCAGGGTGGTGAGGACGGTTCGGCGGTTCATATAGCGTTTTTTTCTCGCAGATTAACGATTCGCCGCAGCGACACAGATTTGAAACGCAGATTCTGCCGATTTCTCTGCGAACATCTGCGTTTCAAATCTGTGTCGCCGCGGCGAACCGCTAATCTGCGGGAAACCTGTTGATTGTTAAAAGTATTTTTTCAAAAAATTTTCACTCACTTCCAACCCTTTTCTCCCAAACCGGGTCTGGAAGTTGAACGGTATGCTGGATGAACGAGCACTAGTTGACGGGTGTCGAAGAAAAGACCGAACGGCGCAGCGAAAACTCTATGAGTTGTTCGCCGGGAAGCTATTTGTCGTTGCCCAGCGCTACACCAAAGACCGCGATGATGCCGAAGATGTGCTCCAGGACTCTTTCGTGAAGGCATTCAATCACCTCGACAGTTTCCGGTTTGAGTGCCCGCTCGAAGCGTGGCTCAAACGAATTGTTATCAATACGGCCCTCAAACACATCCGCAAACAAAAGCCCTGGCAAAACCAGACCGACGTGGAAGAAGTGGCCTACGCCCTGCCCCAGGCGGAAGACAGCCTCGCGGGCCTGCACTACCAGCAACTGCTGAGACTGGTACAGGAACTCCCGACCGGCTGCCAGACCGTATTCAATCTGTACGCGATCGAAGGGTACACTCACCCCGAAATTGCTAATATGCTCGAAATTTCAGAAGGCACGTCCAAGTCCCAGTATTCGCGGGCCCGGATGCTGCTGCAACAAAAAATTCAGAACGAACTCCGGATAAGAAATGAGTCAGTCTGAAGAAAATATGTTCGAAAAACAATGGCGCAACGCCTTCAATGAGGCAACCGACACTCCGCCCATGCGGGTTTGGGATGCCATTGAACGCCAGCTCAACGAAGAGGAGCACGGGGCGGTGGTTATTCCGTTCTGGACACGGTTGCGGCCGTTTGCCTACGGAGCCGCAGCGGCCGTAGCCCTCATTCTGCTGGGCTGGTGGGCCTTTTACGAGGCCGACCGGGCCGGCGCAGACTCGCCGGGCTTGGCCCGTCAGGAAAGCATACCGGCGCCCTCGGGTCCGGCGTCATCCGAACAGGTGGCGGCGGCAGAGCAAACGGCGGCTGACGCGGCCGGACGGAATCCGAATTCCCTTTCCCCGGAACAACCCGAGGCCTCCGCCACGCCCCCCGCGGTGCGGTACGATGAAGCCGTTGCCGGACGGCTCCGCACGAACTGGAAAACGCCCGGTACTTCGTCGGCGCTGCAAACGCCCCCCCGATCGGAGTCCTTTGCGGACCTGCCCAGTACGATGTCGGCCGTTTCGCCCCGGAGCCGGACAGATTTCCGGTCGGGCGAAAGCGCAGACCATCAACCAGCAATTGCCGCAAAGACATCAGAGACGGTACAGGAGCGTTTCAGCCGTTCGGATGCCGCTATGGCAACCGGAGCCCTCGAACGCCGGGAGGCTTCCTATGCCCTGCTGGCGGGCAAACCGTTCTCGCTCCGTTCCCGCCAGGGCATCAGCCGGGTGGTCTGGTTCCGGATGCCCGATGACTTGGCCGCTCCCCAGATCGACCGGAAGAGCCGCAGCAAGGAATACTGGACCGCCGTAACGGTAATGCCTATGTCGTTCAACCCCGCGGCTTCCGTCCGGGTTACGGGCCTGACGCCGGTCTACGCAACGGCCAGCCCCTCGATGCTGTCGAACCAGGGCGTATCGACCCAGCCGGAGATTCAGAACCGCGCCCGGATGTCGCTGTCGATGCAGTGGAATACTGGGATGAAAGTTTCGGAACACTGGTCGGTCGAAACCGGCGTCATGTATTTGCAGGGTAACGCGACCGCCCAGAGCAACGCCGTGGTCATGACCGCCATGAGCAGTTCGGCCGACAACCTGCTGGAAACGGCGCTCAAAAACAGCGCGCTGGGACAGGACAAGCAGGCAAACTTTGACCCCAGTCGCAGCAATTCGCTCTATGCCGCGGCGACCAACAGCACGACGGTTGCCAACGAATTCCGGTTTGTGCAGATTCCGGTTCAGGCGGGCTACCACATTCGCCCGGCGGGCAAGGTGAGCTATGCCCTGCTGGGTGGAATTCTGGCCAATGTCTTCCTTCAGAATACCGTCGGAACGGTGGAAGTAACGCCGGACGACGCCGTTTACCGCCCCGTTACGCTTTCAGGAACGGGAGGCGTGCGCATCAACTACCGCCCCACCCGCCGCTGGTCAGGTTCAGTGACCGGCTCTTATCAGTACGCGCTCCAGACGGGTACGCGTCCGGAGGCCCAGGTGCAGACCCGCCCGCAGGCTATGGGTATCGGGGTCGGTATGAACTACCACTTTTGATTGAAGCGCAGACGGCTTCTTTGCGCTTCAATCAAAAATTTTCTCTTCTCTTCCAACCCCTCCCTGCTGTGCCGGGTCTTTTGGGCACAGTAAACAAATAAATTGCATTACCACCCATGAAAAAGATCTCATTTTTTGCCAGAACCCTCGCCATTCCGACTCTGGCTCTGGTGATGATAACCAATAGCTGCCAGCGGGACAACACACCTGCGCCCGCTGGAGGAACGTTTACGCCCTCGGCCGGAGCGCGGCAATTCGCCGTTAAGACCAACGACTTTTCCTTTGATTTTCTGAAAAACGTCAATCAGCTGGAAAAGAAGGATAAGAATATCTTCATCTCGCCGCTGAGCCTGCACATGGCGCTCGGCATGCTGCTGAACGGAGCCAACGGCAAAACCGCCGAGGAAATGCGGAAAACGCTGAAACTCGACGAGGTGTCGGCCCAGGATGCCAACGAAGTGTACAAACAGCTGCTGGAAGGTCTGCCCAAAGCCGACCCCAAGGTGACGACCAAGCTTGCCAACGCCATTTTCTACCGGAACGACTTTTCGGTGGAGCCGGACTTCCTGAACCTGAGCCGCAATTACTTCTCGGCGCAGGTAGCGGCGGAAGACTTCTCGAATCAGGCCGCCGCACTCGCCAAAATCAACCGGTGGGCCAGCGACAATACCAACGGCAAGATTCCCACAGTGCTGACCGAAATCACGCGTGATCAGGTAATGTTCCTGCTGAACGCCCTGTATTTCAAAGGCGACTGGAAAATCCCGTTCGACCCGAAAGCGACCTACGACGCTCCGTTCCAGATCACCGGTGACCAGCAGAAGACGGTGAAGATGATGAATCTGAACACCAACCTGCGCCGCGCTTACCGCCAGAATTATTCGGCCGTTGAACTGCCCTACGGAGACGGCACGTACCGCATGACGGTTCTGCTGCCCGCTACCAATTCGTCGGCCGATGCCCTCGTTCAATCGCTGAACGCCACCGAATGGGCGCAGCTGCAGCAGAGCATGACCGAAGGCAAGACGATGGTCGGCCTGCCGAAGTTTACGCTGGAATACGAGAAGAATCTGAACGACGAACTAAAGGCAATGGGCATGCCTACGGCGTTCAGCCAGTTTGCGGACTTTTCAAAAATCAGCAAAAGCAACGGCCTGGCGGTCAGCTTCGTAAAGCAGAATACGTTTGTCGCCGTGGATGAAAAAGGTACGGAAGCGGCGGCCGTTACAACAATCGGCGTCGAACTGACGTCCGTCGGCCCGGCTCCGATCATCTGCGACCGGCCGTTTGTGGTGCTGATTACGGAACAGCAGACGGGTGCGGTCCTGTTTATGGGTAAAATCGTTAATCCGGAATCAAAATGATACGTGCATTTCTGATGACGCTGGTTGCTGCGGTCCTGATGTCGCTCTCGAACTGCGAACGAAACGAGGAAAGCGTGGTTCCGGCCGACCCGACCAAACTAAGCGGCGAGTGGAAACTGGTGGAGCCGGCCTCGGCGTATGAGGTGACGCTCAAACTGGAAGTAGACCCGGCGGCGCAGACTATCGCTGGCGTTACGCCCTTCAAAGTGTCCGGACGGTCATCGGTCAACCAGTACTTTGCGCTGGCTTCTTTCGGGTCATCCGCCCAGGAAGGAACCAACCCGGGCAACGGCGTCAGCGTTGGGGTCATCGGTGCCACCAAAATGGCCGGTCCGCCCGAAGCCATGCAGTTTGAGACGGAGTACTTCAACAACCTGAAGGCCGTCAGCCGGTACGAGCTGACCTCCCGAAACCGTCTGCGGCTGTTGTACAACGGCAGCAAGTCCGGCGTACTGATTTACGAGAAAACAAAGTAGCGACAACCTGAATACACCATTGGCCGGGCTGTCCACACCCAGTCCGGTCAGCAAAAACTTACCGTTCATTACCTCTGATTCATTGTGCAAAAACGCGAAAACCCGGCGGCTCCTGCTGCCGGGTTTTTTATTAATAAGTTATCGTATTTTAATCCGGCCATTCCAACCTTCCTTTCTTAACCGGGGTCATAACCGCGTCACTAAACCAGGCTGTTATGAAATCCAACCTTTTACTCCTCTTTGTTGCAGCCCTGCTGGCCTCCTGGGGCTGCACGGATAAATGCCGCGAAACGCGCGTGTTCCGGCAGTTTACGCCGCAAACCTTTACCGCCGCGCAGCTTCGGCAAAGCATCGCTCAGGAAGAAGCCCGCACGCTGGTCAACCCCGGCAAGATCTATTACAAAGACGGCTATCTGTTCATCAACGAGGTGAAGGAAGGCATCCACGTCATCGACAACCGCAATCCGGAAAACCCGAAAATGGTGACTTTCCTGCGGATTCCGGGCAACGGCGACATGGCGGTCCGCAACAACATTCTGTACGCCGACAGCTACATGGATCTGGTGGCGCTGGACATCAGCAATCCGGCCAGCATCAAACCCGCCGGACGGGCCGAGAACGTCTTCCGCAACGGGACATTCGACGGGGCCTGGTGGTCGTTCGACTCGACCCGGAACCTTGTCAGCGACCAGCGTGTGGACTACGTGACCCAGACCGTCAACACGAACTGCGACAACAGCCAGCCGTCGGGCAACTGGTGGTGGGGCGGCGTGGCCTTCTTTGCCGACACGCGCGGCCTATCGAACATGAGCAGCGCCGCTCCTTCGCAGAACTCCAACGGCACCGGCGGTTCGATGGCCCGCTTCACGCTTTACAACAATTACCTGTATACCGTGGGGCAGAACGAACTGGTTCTGTTCGACATTCAGAATCCGACCAGTCCGCGCAAAGGCAGCCGGGTTAATCTGGGCTGGGGCATCGAAACCATCTTTCCGTATAAAGACAAACTGTTTATCGGCTCCACGACGGGAATGCACATCTACGACGCCAGCAACCCGGCCAAACCAACGCACCTGAGCACGTTCCAGCACGCGATGGCCTGCGACCCGGTGGTGGTCGAAAACGACATTGCGTATGTGACGCTGCGATCGGGCAATTTCTGTACCCGGGCCAGCAACCAGCTGGATGTGGTGGACGTGAGCAATGCCGCCGCGCCGCGCCTGATCAAAACCTATCCGATGCAGAATCCGCACGGGCTGGGCATCGACGCCAAAACGCTGTTTGTCTGCGAAGGCCGCCACGGGCTGAAATCACTGGACGCCAACAGCATCCTGAACATCACGGAGCTTCAGCGGCTGACGGGTATGGACGCCTACGACGTGATTCCGCTCGGCAACTACGACCGCGGCCGCCTCCTGCTGATGATCGGCAAAGACGGGCTTTATCAGTTTGACTACAGCAACCCGCGAAGCCTGCGGCAACTGAGCAAAATTCCGGTCGATCGTCCCTGGTAAACCCGTAACAACATGAAAACGACGAATTCTTTTCTGCGGCTCCTGCTGCGTCATAAGCACCTTTCCGTTCCGTTCACGCTGCTTGCCTGGCTCCTGCTGCTTACCTCGGCGTTTGGGCAGCAGACGCCGTTCCGGCCGCATTTCACAAATATGACCGAACTGGGTGTGCTGTTCGGTCAGGTGCGCTACGGCGTAACATTCGTAAGCGGCGTTAATGAAGGTGTTCAGAAGCGGCAAAATATTACCGGGCAGACGTTCAACGGCGTGCAGCTGCGCCCCAGACTGGCCGTGGGTGGCGTGGTTGGAGTGGACTGGTATAATTCGGCTCTGCTGATGCCCATTGGGGCGGGGGTCCGCTACGACCTGGGCAAGCCAAGCCGGAACTTACGGATCTTCTCCAGTCTGGACACGGGTTACGGCTTTACCTGGTTCAACGAAGACCCGACGGGCTACAAAACGAAGGGAGGCTGGATGATTTCGCCGGGTGTGGGCTTCCGCATCGGCAAGCCGCAGAGCACAAACTTTATCTTATCGCTGAGCTACAAACGGCAGGAAGCCGAAGCCGAAAAGCCCCTCGGCGGGAACGAACTCTACAAGTACGAAACCCGGGTGTACAACCGCGTAGCACTGCGGGCGGGAATTAGTTTTTGAGATAGACAAGAGAGAAAAGACAAAAGAGAAAAGAGACAAAGGACTTAAGTCGGGAAGAAGCTTCACACGACCAAAAGTCTTTTGTCTCTTTTCTCTTTTGTCTATTCCTGCTTACGCCATCGCCAGCTTGTTCTCGTTCCGCTTGCGCTCGTTTTCGTCGAGGAAAATCTTACGCATCCGGATCGACTTCGGCGTTACTTCCAGGTATTCGTCTTTCTGGATGTATTCCATGGCTTCTTCCAGCGAGAACGTCACTTTCGGCGCAATCCGGACGTTATCATCCGAGCCGGAAGCCCGCATGTTGGTCAGTTTTTTGGCCGTCATGGCGTTGACCACGATGTCGTTCTGGCGGTTGTGCTCACCGATTACCTGACCCATGTACACCTCTTCGCCCGGCTCTACAAAGAAGACGCCGCGGTCCTGAAGCTTATCAATCGAGTAGGCCGTGGTGGGACCCGTGTTCATCGAAATCAGCGAACCGTTGATCCGCTCGGCGATGGGGCCTTTGTATGCCTGGTAATCCTTGAAACGGTGACTCATTACGGCTTCCCCGAAGGTAGCGGTCAGTACGTTCGAGCGCAGACCGATCAGGCCGCGTGACGGAATCTCGAACTCCAGGTGCTGAAGATCGCCTTTCGGTTCCATGATCAGCAGTTCGCCTTTGCGCTGCGTAGCCAGTTCGATAACCTTACCGGCGGTTTCTTCCGGAACGTCAACGACCAGCGTTTCGATCGGCTCCATGCGGTTGCCGTTCTCGTCCTGCTTGTACAGCACCTGCGGCTGGCCTACCTGCAATTCGTAGCCTTCGCGACGCATCGTTTCGATCAGGACAGACAGGTGAAGAATACCCCGGCCATACACCAGGAAGCGGTCTTCGCTGTCAGTCGTTTCTACGCGCAGTGCCAGGTTCTTTTCGGTTTCCTTGAACAGACGGTCGCGCAGGTGGCGGGACGTCACAAACTTTCCTTCCTTTCCGAAGAAAGGCGAGTTGTTGATCGTGAACAGCATGTTCATCGTCGGCTCGTCTACCGAAATACGCGGCAGGGCTTCCGGATTCTCCACGTCGGCGATGGTATCCCCGATTTCGAAGTCTTCCAGACCGGTCACGGCGCAGATCTCACCGGAGCTCACCTCCGATACTTTCTGCTTGCCCAGACCTTCAAACACGTGCAGTTCTTTGATGCGCGACTTCTTGATGGAGCCGTCCGCTTTGATGAGGGCTACGTTCGAGCCTTCGCGCAGCGTTCCCCGGTGTACGCGTCCGATGGCGATCCGGCCCACGAAAGCGGAGTAGTCGAGGGAGGTAATCTGCATCTGCGGCGTTCCTTCGTTGCTCGGTGCCGGCGGAATAACTTCCACGATCGTATCCAGCAGGAAGGTGATGTTGTCGGTCGGGGTTTTCCAGTCCGGGCCCATCCAGCCCTGCTTCGACGAACCGTAAACGGTCACGAAATCAAGCTGGTCTTCGGTAGCCCCGAGGTTGAACATCAGGTCGAATACCTGCTCCTGAACTTCTTCCGGGCGGCAGTTTTCCTTATCGACTTTGTTGACGATCACGACCGGCTTCAGGCCCAGTTGCAGGGCTTTGCTCAGAACGAAGCGCGTCTGGGGCATCGGACCTTCGAAGGCATCGACGAGCAGGCAAACGCCATCGGCCATCTTCAGGACGCGCTCTACCTCACCTCCGAAATCGGAGTGACCCGGGGTGTCGATGATGTTGATTTTCACGTCTTTGTAACGGACGGAAACGTTCTTGGAGACAATCGTAATGCCCCGCTCCCGCTCCAGGTCGTTGTTGTCGAGGATCAAATCCCCAAATTCCTGGTTTTCCCGAAAGATCTTCGAGGCGTGGATAATCTTGTCAACCAGCGTCGTTTTACCGTGGTCAACGTGGGCGATAATTGCGATATTGCGAATAGATTGCATACAGATTCAGAACTCTGATTCACTTGATTTGATCGATTCTGCTGATTAAAGTGTCCAAGCTTGTAAGCTCTTTGTCAAATCTTTAATCTTCGAAGAATCCGGGTAATCATAAAATCACCGTAAATCCCAGTTCAAGACATTAATTGGCCCGCAAAATTACGAAATTTTGGCCTGAATAACAGAAATTTACAATTTATTAACCCACATTTAACGCAAAAGCCGGTCTGAACCGGCTTGTCAGTCAGGAGGTTGGTGTTCAATGCTTCGGACAGCCGCAGTCGTTTTTGCGAAACAGGCCCCACATAAATCCTTTTTTCTTCCGGTAGCCGCGGGCTTTACGTTTGCGCTTTACGATTTTAGCCTCTTTTACTTCGGAGGGGGCCGCAGATGAGGTGAGTGCCTCTGCCGACGACTCAACCGGCAGCAGCATCCCAAAGGTCATGCTCAGAATCAGTAGCTTCTTCATGGTTGTCAGACTTATCCGTGTAACGTAAAGAAGGCGCTGTTCGTCACACCGGATAAAAAGTTTTTATCACCTGACCTTCCGACAGGGCTTTTTTCCGGCCGGACATATAAAAACCGGCTTTCGAAATAAGCCGGTTTTTATATGGACTCCTTACCGTCTGCGGTAGCCCCGATACGGCGTCCGGTACCCCCGGTTTCCGTAATAACGCGGACTGGGTTTATAATACCGATACGCGCGAGGAGCGTAATAACGCGGCGGAGGCGTCACGATCACCGGCGGACGGTAGGCGTACGGCCGGGCTCCGTAATACCGATATCCGGGGCCGTAATCGGGCCGGACACCTACGTAGGTCGGACCACAGCTTGCCAGCGAAAGCGCCAGCAGCACACCGGTCACGATAGAAAGCAATTTTCCCGTTTTCATAGCATTTTGCGCCAAAGGGTTGACTGTGTTCTCCTTAGACAACAAAAATTTACGAAGGTTTATTCGGTTTGCCGCTGCGTGATGTATCCACGGGCTTTAGCCCGTGACGAGATCGACTTGAAACCAAGCGTACAATCACGGACTAAAGTCGTGGGTACATGATCACGGGCTAAAGCCCGTGAATACATCAGGCTTTCAATCGGTCCTTCAGGTACGTTAACGAACGCTGGTAGGCGTCCGCGGTGGCCTGCTTGTCGAAAATGGGATTGCTCGGATTGGCAAAACCGTGGTCGGCCTCGTACATTTTCACTTCTACTTTTTTCCCGGCCTTGTCCATGTTGTCCTGAAACTGTTTGACGACCTGCGGATTGATAAAGCCGTCTTTGGAAGCAAACAGGCCCAGCACATCGGTTTTCAGCGTTTTCAGTTTGTTGACGTCCTGCTCCGGGGAGCCATAATACATCACGCAGCCCACGGCCCGGTCGCCTTCCAGCAGCGCCGACTGCAAAGACATGGCCCCCCCGAAACACCAGCCCACACTGGCGATCTTTGCCTTGTTGCCCGCGTAGTTAATGGCACCCTGCATGATGGACCCCAGACGATCCCGGCTTACGCCCTGCATGAGTTTGGCGGCCTCCTGGCGGTCGGCGGTTACTTTTCCGTCGTACATGTCCACGGCCAGCACGTTCACATTTGTCAGGTCATTGTAGTACTTCTCGGCCTGCTGCTTGATGTTGTCGTTCAGGCCCCACCATTCCTGGTACACAAACAGCCACTTGTCGGAGGGCTGCTTTGCTTTCAGGAAAAAGCCGTTGGCTTCTTTTCCGTCCGGCGTTTTGAATTTGATCATCTCACCGGCGGCGCTGACGTACCGGAAAGAGGCCGGATTGGCATGAGCCGCCATAAACGCCGGGTTCGAGGCAAAACGAGCCATGTCATTGGGAACACTATGGCAAAGCGGTACGCCGTCCGGAGTGTTGGAAGCAGCCGTTTCGTCCGCCTTTCGGGTCCCGAATACCGAAAAAAACAGGGCGGCAAACGAGAGAAAAATGGTTTTCATAGGATTAGAGAAGGGGTTGAAGTTTCATCAGGCTTTTACAAGTTCAATAATCGTAATTTCCGGTAAAATTCCCACACGGCCGGGATAGCCCAGATACCCGTACCCTCTATTTACGTACAGATGCTGATCGCCTTCGGTGTACAGTCCCGCCCACTGTTTGTAGACGTACTTGGACGGACTCCATTTGAAATCACCGATTTCCACGCCGAACTGCATGCCGTGGGTGTGGCCCGCCAGCATCAGGTCGATATCCGGAAACTGTCTGCGGACCTGCCCGTCCCAGTGGCTGGGGTCGTGGGAAAGCAGCAGTTTGACGGGGTAGTCTTCCGTTCCGGCATAGGCTTTGGCCAGATTGCCGTACTTCGGCCAGCGTTCGCCCGCGCCCCAGTTCTGAATGCCGATCAGGGCCAGTTTGTCGCCTCCTTCGGTCAGGATGCGGTTTTCGTCCATCATCAGGTTCCAGCCCATGTGGCGGTGGGCGTCCATCAGTTTCTGGAGGTTGGCCCGCTTGGCATCCAGGCTTTGCCAGGCCACGTAATCGCCGTAGTCGTGGTTGCCGAGCGTCGAGAAAACGCCCATCGGGGCTTTCACTTTGCCGAAAATGTCGATGTAGTCCTTTACCTCATCGGCCGTATTGTTGACCAGATCGCCCGTAAAAAAGACCATGTCGGGCTTTTCGCGCAGCAGCATTTCCACCCCTCCTTTTACGGCTGTTTTGTTGAAGAAGCTGCCCGAATGAATGTCCGATAGCTGGGCAAACCGGAATCCGTGGAAACCCGACGGCAGGTTTTTCAGCGGCAGCCGGACGCGCCGGACGCGGTAGTCGTGCGCGCCGGACACGATGCCCCAGGTAAAGCCCGCCAGCGGAACGGCCCCGGCTACGAGGGCGGCTTTCGACAGGAATTCGGAGCGCGAAATAACGTCCGTCTGCGGAATGGTCGCCTGCCGGGTATCGTCTACGGCCGAACGGATATCGGGCCGGTTGACCAGCGAAACAAGCCAGCGGCCCAGGCGGCCGATGTCGTCAATCAGCAGGAAAATTACCGGCAGAATCTTGCACAGGTACGGAATGGCGATGAGGCTGTAAAGAAAATTGCGGGTGACGCGCCCGAACGCATCGGGCGGACTAAACTGCACCACCCAGTAGACCAGCAGCAAAAATGCCGTAAAGCCCCAGTAAACCAGCGTGGCCGTGCGGCGGGTTGTGAGCGCAGAATCGTCCGTTACATTTTTGACGGCCTGAAAGACGTACCAGTCGATCAGAAGCATCACGGCGGATACAAAGACAATGACAATCAGTCGGTTCATAGTAATAAACTTGTGAAGATTTAACGAAGCCGGGTGTAGATAGGTTATACCGCCCGTCATTAATTCACGTCGTTAAAAACAAATGCCATATCCGTTAGATATGGCATTTGTTTTTAACGACGCGGCGGTTATTCGTTGATAAACTCCGGCTCCGGCTGGGCTTTCGGCTCCAGCGCCGGGTCTTTTTTGCCGAAGAATTTCATCCGGATACGCTCGTTGACCCAGTACATACAGGGCACGATGACCAGCGTCAGCACGGTCGAGAAGGTCAGACCGAAGATGATCGTCCAGGCCAGGATGTTCCAGAATACGGCACTATCCCCGCCGATGACGACGTGCGGATCGAAATCGCGGAACAAGCCTACGAAGTCGATGGTCAGACCGGTCGCCAGCGGCACCAGGCCCAGCACGGCGGCCGAGGCCGTCAGCAATACGGGCGTCAGACGAATGGCACCGCCTTCAATGATGGCTTCCCGCAGCGGCATGCCCCGCCCGCGCAGCTCGTCGATGAACTCGATGAGCAGAATCCCGTTTTTCACCACAATCCCCGCCAGGGCGATGATCCCGACGCCGGACATAATGACCGAGAAGGCTTTTCCGAAGGCCATGAAGCCCAACAGTACGCCTACGAGGGACAGAATGATGGTCACGAAGATGATGATCGGCTTCACGACCGAGTTGAACTGCGTGGCCAGAATGAGGTAGATCAGCAGCAGCGCCATCCCAAAGGCACCACCCAGGAAGCTCATGGATTCCTGCTGGTCTTCCTGCTCACCACCCATTTTCACGCTGTAGCCGTTCGGAACTTCCATCTGGTTCACTTCCTGCTGAATCTGCGCGACGATCTGGTTGGCGTTGAAACCCGGCACAATATCCGAGCTCAGGGTAATCAGCCGCTCCTGGTTTTTCCGGTTGATCTGGCTGAAGGTCGTCGAGTAGTTCACATCGGCTACCGCCGTCAGCGGAACCTGACGGAGTACGCCTCCGAGGTTCATATCCCGGTAAACAATGTTCATGCTCAGCAGCCGCTCAATCTGATTCCGGTCGTCTTTTTTCAGACGCACCATGATCGGGTATTCGTCCTTGGCGTCGCGGAAGCGCGAAATCTCCAGACCAAAGAGGGCGGTCCGGACGGATTGCGCCACCTGCCCGGACGAAATGCCTTCGCGCTGGGCTTTGTCCCGGTTTACGTTGACGATGATCTCCGGTTTATTGGTGACCAGATCCGATTTCAGCTGGTCGATTCCTTCGATGCCTGCCGCCGAAATCCGGGCCCGCAGGCTTTTTTCCAGATTCATCAGCGTATTGAAATCGTCGCCGGCAATTTCGATGGTAATCGGCTTACCCGTCGGCGGCCCGTTGCGTTCGCGTTCTACGGAAATTTCGGTGCCCGGAATGCCCGTCAGCGACGCCCGTACCTTATTGAGCAGTTCCTCCGTTGAGCGACCTCCGCGTTCTTCATTTTTCACAAAGGCCACCGTCACTTTGGACTTATGCGGCGTAGCCGAACGGTCGGGGTTGAACGGGTCACCGGCATTCTTCCCGACGTTCGAGATAACCGAGTTGACCATGTCCATCGCCTTGTTCTGTTCCAGGACGGCGAACACCCGCTTTTCGATTACCTTGGTGATCGAGTCCGTCACGTTGGCGTCCGTTCCGACGGGCATCACATTATACACGTAGACGTAGTCCGGCTCGCCACTCGGGAAGAAGATCACTTTCGGCTGTACGATACCCATCAGCACAAACGTCACGATCAGCAGTCCGAACATGGACACAATCGCCCCTACCGGCCGCCAGCCGTGCAGAATCCACGAAATCAGCTTCCGGTACCCGTCTTTCAGCTTCGGCAGCAACCTTTCCTGGAAAGGAATAATCAGCCGCGGCGTCAGTACGTAGTGGTTGAAGGTGTACAGGAAGATGAAAAACACGAACAGGTTGCCAATGCCCCGGTCGATGATATAGCCTACCCCCGCCAGCGCCGCCATGATGATGATCGGCCGCTGGATGGCTCTGAAGCTGGTATCCGCAGCCTCGTTGTGCTCCTCGTCGTGCCGTTTCATGAAGGTTACGGCAAAAACCGGGTTCATCACGTAGGCGACAAACAGCGAGGCAAACAGGGTCAGAATCAGCGTCAGCGGCAGGAATTTCATAAACTCCCCGACGATACCCGGCCAGAACAGCAGCGGAAAGAATGGTGCAATGGTTGTCAGCGTCCCCGACAGTACCGGGATGAACACCTCTCCGGCAGCAGCCTTCACCGACTTCTTGATGTCCCAGTCTTTATGCTGGTTGAAGAGTCGGTGCGTATTTTCGATAACCACAATCGCGTCGTCCACCACAATACCCAGACCGAGCAGGAAGGCAAACAGCACGATGGTGTTCAGCGTGAAGTTGGTACCAACCACCGGACCGACAATCGGCATACAAACGAAGGCCACCAGCGCCGACAGCGGCACCGACAGACCCACGAAGATGGCGTCGCGCACGCCCATGAAGAACATCAGAATCAGTACGACGAAGATAAAGCCCAGTACCACGGTGTTGAGCAGGTCATGCAGCTCGGCGCGGGTCCGCTCCGACTGGTCGGCCGTGACTTTCACTTCCAGACCCTGCGGAAAACGGTCCAGTTTGTATTCTTCAATCGTCTTTTCGATGTTATCCGAAGCCGAAATCAGGTTGGCGCCGGCCCGTTTGATGACGTTCAGCGTAACGACCGATTTGTTGTTCAGACGGGCAAAATCCTGCTGTTCCTCGAAGCTGTCCACCACTTCCGCCACGTCGCCGAGCCGGACAGTGGCCCCGGTTGCGGTGCGAATCATCAGGTTTTGCATCTGCGAAACATCCGTGAATTCGCCTTTCACGCGCAGCGTCCGCCGGACACCGTCCACCGGAAGTTCGCCGCCCGAGGCGTTGACGTTTTCGCCCTGAACGGCCATCATGATGTCGCTGAAGGTCAGGCCGGCCGACTGCATGCGGGGCAGGTCCACGTTGATCTGGATTTCCCGGGTCAGCGCGCCGACGATGTCCACGCGGCTGATTTCCGGCATGGCCTCGATGGCATCCTGCAGGTCCTCCGCGTATTCCTTGAGCTGCTTCAGGGAGAAGTTGCCGGCCATGTTGACGTTCATGATCGGAAACTCCGAGAACTCGACGCTCTGGGCCGTCGGACCCGAAGTCAGGTCGCTTTCCTTCGGCAGGTCCTGTTTGGCCTTATCGACGGCATCGCGCACTTTCTGCAGGGCGTCCTCCGATTTTACATCCGGGTTGAACTCGATCAGAATAACCGACACGTCCTGCAGGGCATTCGACTTGATCCGCTTAACCCCCGAAATCGACTTCAGCTGTTTCTCAATCGGTTTGTTAATGGTGTTTTCAATATCCGCGGGGGCGGTACCGGCGTAGATGGTCTGCACATACACCTGCGGCACCTTGATGTCCGGGAATTGCTCCTTCGGCAGGTTGTTATACACCACCAGCCCAAACATCGTAATGATAAAGGTGAAGATGTAGATGGCCGTCCGGTTCTCTACGCACCAGTTTGTAAAACCGAGGGTTTTATATTGTTCGAATTTCATGAATTACCAGTTTATGGTTTAGGGTTCAGCGTTTATGGTTCTGGAGTTCCAACGATAATCCATAAACTATAAACCCTAAACTGGTTAGAAATTAATCGGTTGTCCGTCCACCAGTTCCTGATAGCCTTTGGTGACCAGCTGGTCGCCGGCTTTCAGGCCCTCTATAACTTCGATCTGACCGCCGTAGCTCAGGCCAGTCTCCACCGTGCGGGCTTTCGCCACTTTCTTGCCGCCTTCATTAACGGCGACGTAAACGATTTTTCCGGTTTCCGTATTCTGAATCAGGTTCTGGTTGATGACCACCGCGTTCGGCTTCGATACGTCGTTGATTTTGACCTGAGCCAGCATGTTCGGCTTCAGATCGTTGCTCGACGGCAGCGGCGCTTCGATGGTAAAGGTCCGACTGGCCGGGTCAACGGTGGTCGACACAAAATTGATCGTCGTTTTGAGCTCCTTGTTAATGTCGGGAAACACCACCATGATCGGGTCGCCTCTCCGGACGCTGCCGGCGTAGGTATCGGCCACTTTGGCCACCACTTTCAGCGAAGACAGGTTCACGACCCGAACCATTCCCATGCCGGGCATGGCCACATCCCCGATTTTGACGTTCACCTTATCCACCACCCCGCCGATGGGCGACGTAACGGTAAACTGTGAACGCTGCGTGTTCAGCGTTGCCAGCTGCCGTTCGATGGCCTCTTTGTTCGTTTTGGCCTGCAGGTACTGAATTTCGGTGCCGATCTGTTGTTTCCAGAGGTTCGCCTGTTTTTCGTAAACCGTCGTAGCGAGTGCCAGCTGGGTTTTGAGCTGTTCGGTATTGTCGCGCAGAACGGCATCGTCCAGACGGGCCACCACCGAACCGGGCCTGACGGCGTCGCCTTCCTTCACGTACAGGGCGGTGATCGCCCCGCCGGATTTTGGCGTTACCTGGATGTTGTTCTTGGCATCAATGGTCCCCTGAAGTTCCACAAAATGCCGGAAGGTGGTAGCGGCCACGGGCGCAACGGCTACGTCTTTGATGCGTACCTGTTCGACTTTTTTCGGGTCCAGTTTCGTCACTTCGCTTTCCAGCTGGCGGATTTGAGTGGCCAGTTCGGCCTGCTGGCTTTTGAGTTCAGCCAGTTCCGCTTTTTTGGTTTCAAGGTCTGATTTCTTTTCCTGTGAGCAAGCGACAAGCAGGCTTGCGGTAAGTCCGAGGGCGTAATATGCTTTCATGGTAAGTAGGTCTGAAAAATTCAGGTGTAATCCGTACGGTTAGTTGCCGGCGAACAGTTTGCCGGTAGCCTTATCCAAATCAACTTTTGCCAGCATGAAATCAAGCAGGGCGGCGTAATAATTCGTCTGGGCTTCCCGCGATGAAGTTTCGGCGTTCAGCACTTCGATGTTGGAACCAACCCCTTCTTTGTATTTAATCCGCGTTACCCGCAGAATCTCGTTGGCCAAATCCAGGTTCCGCTGCTGGGTCCGCAGGGTCTGCAGGTTGTTCTGGAGCGTAATCTGGGACTGCCGGATCTGCAGATCAATCGAGTTTTTCAACAGGTCGCCGCTGTTCTGGGCTTTCTGCAACGTGATGCGCTGCTGTTGTCCGCGGTACTTCCGGGCAAACCCGTCGAAAACCGGAACGGACAGATTCAGCCCGACCGACGAGAGCGCAAACCATTTTGTGGTAAACATCTCGCTCAGCTTGTTCCGGCCGTTGTTATAACCGTAGTTAAAGAATGCCGACAAGCGCGGGAAATACGATTTCTGGGTATTCTGAATGTCCAGCTCAGCCAGTTTCAACTGCGACTGCAACTGGTCGAACTCGATCCGGTTGGCATAATCGAAGCCCGTGGCTGAATTGTTGATCTCCCGTTCCATTTCCTCGACGTTGATCTGGGCGATGCGGTCCGTCAGCAAGATGGGGTCGTTCACATTCAGGCCCATCTGAAACTTCAGCAGGTAGTAGCTCAGGCCGACCAGATTCTGCACTTTCTGTTTTTCGGTCTGCAGGTTGTTCAGCTGTACTTCCAGCCGGTCGATGTCGATCTTTTCCACAAAACCCTGCTGGTTCAGCGCCCGGGTTTCGCGAAGCAGCGTGTCGAGCCGGCCGATGTTGTAGTCCAGCAGTTTCATCCGTTCCTGGCTCACCAGAACGCCGTAGTACGCTTTGGCCACCTGCTCGGCCACGGAGATTTTGGAGGCCGTAATGTTTTTCTGGGCCAGTTCACGATACACGTCCGCCGCCTTCAACCCGATCCGGTAGGAGGCATCAAAAAGCAGCTGGTTGACGGCACCCTGCAGGCTTCCGGCGTAGGTTACCCCAAAACGGACCGGAATCGGCGGCGCGTCGTCCGGCGCGTTGGGATCGAAGAACTTGCCCGGTAGAAAGGCCGTCTGAATCGCCAGGTTATCCAGCAGACTCCCGGATACGCTAACCTGCGGCAGCGACACCGACTTTACCTCCTTGATACGGGCTTCGGCACTGACCGCATCCAGTTGCGAATTTTTGACGTTAATATTCTGCTGCGTTGCAAATTGTATTGCTTCGGTAAGGCTAAACTCCCGGGGCGTCTGTGCCATCGCCAACGAAGTTATCCCAACAGACAACGCCACCACTCCCAGCAGTTTACCCGGTGATAGAAGCTTGTTCATTACGATATTCGGTTAAGTATTGATTGTAAATTGAAATGCCTTTTTCGGTAAGAATTCCTCTGATGAAGTGATGCAGTAACTGAATCTGGACATCTGCCAGCGTACGCGACCGGCTGACCGGAAAAATGAGTTCGTTAAACCCCAGTTGCACCAGTTCGATGCGCAGTCGGCTCATAATTTCGATATCAACACTGGCCAGATACAGGCCTTGTGCCACGCCGCGCCGCAGATTCTCCCTAATCTGTTCCAGCACAAATTTCTCTTTAAAATCCGTGAAGACCTGCCAGGCACGGGGGTAATGACGCTGGACATCAATGATGAGGGAAGGATTCATGGTAGCCAGTTGCGTCCGCATCATCTCGGAAACCATGAGCATCTCCTCTATCGGATTTTCAATTTCCGCCATCTGGCAGTCGGCGTTTTTCCGGTCAAGCTCCATTCGGTAGTGCATGACTTGAAAAACAATGTCGTCCTTATCCGTAAAATGCTGATATATAGTCTTTTTCGAAATTCCAATCTGGCGGGCAATATCATCCATCGTGATGCTCCGGACACCATATTTCCAGAACAACGCTTCAGTTTCTTTGATTATCCGTTCCTTAACTTCCACTTTATTGCATTTTTCCTAAGCGGTGAACTGAGGAAACTTTTGGAAAGTTCTTAGTTTCCAAAAAATAATTTACTGCGGATGAACTTAGCGGGTGTTCAAAGTTGCGGCTACGGTCTTAACTCTGCAAAAAATAAAGGATGAAGCTACTGATTTAAGGGATGAACCGACTTATTTGCGGACTAGTACCCCTATTTGATTCTGGCTGGAACAGCAGGGATTCTCGAAGCATATATAAATATTCTAATATAAAATAATACCGTCCGGACTTCCCGAATGGTGTTTGAGTACCTGAAGAGCTTTTAATTTACCTGTAAGCTGCTCTGCGGAATGACTTTTTTAACGAGCTGGTGATAGATTCTTTCTACTTTTTCGGCCATCACCACCGCGTTGTAGCTTGTAAGGACACTGTCCCGGGCGTTGAGCTGAAGCTGGTGTCGAAGTTCGTTATCTTCCAGAAGTCTGCAAATCGCGGCGGACAGCCGCTCCGGCTCCTGCGGGTTCACGGTCAGTCCATTAAAGGCATTCCGGATTAATTCCCGGGTGCCATCTACCGCCGACGCAACAATGGCTTTTTCCATAGCCAGCGCTTCAATCAGGCCGATAGGCATGCCTTCCCAAAGCGAGGGCAGACAAAAAATATCGATCGCATTCAGCAATTCGGGAACATCCTGTCGAAACGCATCCAGAATGACCCGGTTATGAAGTTTGAGTTCCTTGATTCTGCTTTTCACCTCGTCGAGCAGTTCTCCGGACCCAATCATCAGCAGCATCGCGCGTGGATGCCTGGCGGCGACCTGGGCGAATGCCTCAACCATGCTGACAGGATCTTTCTGAACCGTCATCCTGGCTATAAATCCAATGACGGGCTGGTCGGAAGCAATGCCGTATTCCTTCCGGATATCAGTCAACGCCCTCTTGGGGTTGAACCGATTGAGGTCGATGCCATTGTAAATGACTTCGGCCTCAAATCCAGCAATGTGTTCTTTGCCAAACTGCAGGTTTGCTTCCGAGACACATATATTTTTCTGGGTTTTGGCTGCCAGCCAGCCTTCGGCAATCATCCGGGCGTAATAAACCGGAGCCGACAGGCTATCGTGAAACGACCAGCCGTGTACCGTATAAACCAGGGGAACATTCTCTTTGCGGCAAGCATAGCACACATTTGTCAAAGCCCGGGTGCCATGCGCATGGACCAGGTCGATCTGCTCGTCTCTGATAAGCTTCCTGACTTTTGTCCAGGTTGTAAGATCAAACCCGTGGCTGGAAGGAATCACGTGTACCCGAATGCCCATGTCCGTTAGCTGCTCCACCATGGGGCCGTCGGTAAACGAAAGGACGACAGGTTCAAACCGACGCTTATCCAGATTGCTGACCAGCGTTAATACGTGGCTTTCGCCACCACCTATTTTTCCCTGGCGTATTGTTTCCAGAACTTTTATTTTCTTCTGCATTCCGATTCGAACGATGACATGGGTCTTCTGTCATAAATCAAAAAGCATGCAAGTATTTATCAATCAGGAAGAATATTGTGGTTTTCCGGACAATAAAATCACCAGCTGAAAGGGCGTAAAACAAAAAAGGCCACAGACACTGTCTGTGGCCCCTGATTCAGCGGTGGCGGCTACCTACTCTCCCGGATGCGACTCCAGTACCATCGGCGTGGCGGGGCTTAACGGCTCTGTTCGGAATGGAAAGAGGTGGACCCCCGCACCATGGCCACCATCCCTGCTCTTCCCCCACACTTACCCGGCACTCGCGTCCCGACGGTGGGTTAAGGGAATGGCTCCCCTGATGTCTCTGGCGTTTCCTGCCGCACTGGAAACTACAACCGCTACCTTGTGAGTCTGTCGACTGCACTTCTTGGCCTGTAAAGGAATGGAGCCACGCGTTCGGGCCATTAGTACGACTCGGCTCTAGCGCTCTCACGCCCTGCACCTGTCGCCTATCCACGTCCTGGTCTCGGACGACCCTTCATGGAAGTCTCATCTTCGGGCCTGCTTCGCACTTAGATGCTTTCAGCGCTTATCAGTTCCCCACGTAGCTACCCGGCCGTGCCGCGGGCACGACAACCGGTCCACCAGCGGTGGGTCCATCCCGGTCCTCTCGTACTAAGGACAGCCCCCGTCAGACTTCCCACGCCCACCACAGATAGGGACCGAACTGTCTCACGACGTTCTGAACCCAGCTCGCGTGCCACTTTAATCGGCGAACAGCCGAACCCTTGGGACCTTCTCCAGCCCCAGGATGTGACGAGCCGACATCGAGGTGCCAAACCTCCCCGTCGATGTGAGCTCTTGGGGGAGATCAGCCTGTTATCCCCGGCGTACCTTTTATCCTTTGAGCGATAGCCCACCCATGCGGAACTACCGGATCACTATACCCTGCTTTCGCACCTGATCGGCCTGTTCGCCTCACAGTCAAGCCCGCTTCTGCTATTGCACTCCCCAGCTGGTTACCAACCAGCCTGAGCGGACCTTTGGAAGCCTCCGTTACCTTTTCGGAGGCGACCACCCCAGTCAAACTACCCACCAACCACTGTCCCCTTAACCTAAGGGTTAGACTCCAGCACAGACAAGGGTGGTATTTCAACGTTGGCTCCACGATGCCTGGCGACACCGCTTCACTGCCTCCCACCTATCCTACACATCCCTGCCCCGAAGTCCATGATAAGCTATAGTAAAGGTGCACGGGGTCTTTCCGTCCCGTGGCGGGTAAGCGGCATCTTCACCGCTACTACAATTTCACCGAGCTCATGGTTGAGACAGTGCCCAGATCGTTACACCATTCGTGCAGGTCGGAACTTACCCGACAAGGAATTTCGCTACCTTAGGACCGTTATAGTTACGGCCGCCGTTTACTGGGGCTTCAGTTCAATGCTTCCCTTGCGGTAACATCCCCCCTTAACCTTCCAGCACCGGGCAGGTGTCAGACCTTATACCGAATCTCTCGATTTCGCAAAGTCCTGTGTTTTTGGTAAACAGTCGCCTGGGCCTCTTCTCTGCAACCTCCCATCACTGGGTAGGCCCCCCTTCTCCCGAAGTTACAGGGTCATCTTGCCGAGTTCCTTAACCATGACTCACTCGTGCACCTGAGGCTCTTCGCCTCGACTACCTGTGTCGGTTTGCGGTACGGTTACCGGAAAGATTAACGATAGCGGCTTTTCTTGGAAGCCCATCCCCGGCGCTATCCCGCAGCCCCGAAGGGCCCTGGGTACTTTCAACTTCCACCTGACTCTACGTACTTCACTATAGAACC